>JBGSTF010000092.1:0-16686 GCA_041736645.1 Oligoflexus sp.
CTTGGCTACCGAAACCCGAACAGCTGGGTTTCTGGTCCCTCCTCACCCTGAAGCACAACACAGTGCTTCGGGTATTCGTGCTTTCCCGGTCTCAATATAGGACTTGTGTAGCGAAGGGTGCCCCTTCGCCAGGGAAAGTGCGCGCACCAAAGGAAGAAGGGGACGTTTATCAGGTTCGATGAGAAGTTTTCGGATCGCTAGGCGATGGTCACTGTAGAATCCCCAAACATGCCTCGGACACGATGTGAATCGGGTCCTCTCCGATATCATAGCTTGTATCGGGAGGGTGCCTTGAAAGACTCCTAGCCCTTCGGAATATCCTAGGGCGCGGCGAGCGATCGCCAAAGCGGCTTTCTCATGACTGGATATAGCTAAACCCTGATACTTATAGGCGCCGATCAGGCTCGTATAAGCTGGGTTGATTGGAATCAGCTCGATACCATCAGCACGTGTTCTTGAATGAACACTCTGGTGGAATTGAGCGTAAGCAAAGGCGGAGAGAAAGGAGCGACGAACTTTGGGCTGTATCGCCACTACCACCGACCGCATCACCTTCATTGTCGGGGCCTTGCACTACTATGCTGAGTATCAGGACCCCATCACTAAGGCTTCGATCACCGAGGCCTTTCTCCAGGCCCTGACACTTTGCGAGACCACCAGCTATACAAAACAGGTAAGTCTTTCGATCGCTAATCTCAAATTTGACTACTGGATCGATGCCCGCAAAAGCGATTTGCTAAGGAGTATTTTCGCCGTCCTTAGCAAATCGATCGAAGCGGCCGCTGAAAGCCAGGAACGTCAGGTATCAGCAAGACTATGTGAACAGTCACCCAATTGCCTAAGTCTGGTGATTACAGACAGTGGCGAGGGAATTTCTAAGGACATGGTCGATCACATCTTCGAACCATTCCAAATTGGTGGGCATAGCAGCAAAGCGGCAGGACTGAGTCTAAGTCAAGCCAAAGCAGTCATCAGTCGATTGGGTGGCGACATCTAGCCAGGGCAGAGGGTACATCCTCTGCTGAGATCTTCTATTCCATGGCTGCATGACATCTCGCGAATCCAGCCGATTTCTTGCTCAGAGATCGCAAACGCAACGAAGCCAGTTTAGGATTTGTTTCGATTTCCTGATAAAACACTGATTCAGAGATTTGGCAGTACCTTGTCCAGGACTTCGGCAAAGGTACTGCGAATCAACGCCGCCACCTTGTAATAATCCCCTATGGAATACCCTCCCCCCTCCCAACGCGAAACATATTTCTCCATCGATTCGCTGTCTTTAGCGAGCTTTTTCAAAAGAACCTCATAATCAAAATAGCCTTTGGGAGTTTTGACACCTACATAACCATCATCGAGTCGCCCTGCTGTCGCCATGACTAGTTGAATGTCACCCTTCTTAAAAGCATACTTATTATCAAGATCAGCGCGCGGCCTCTCTTCACCCACAAACCCAAGAGTTTCCATGAAGAGCTTGAGTTTCGATTCGGCAATCCCCTTCAAATCATACCGGGCGGGGATCACAGGAAGCTGTCTGCTTTTGATGGCCTGCTCTAAGCTTTCATCAAAAGTCCCTAAAATTTGCTGGACCCCGTCCTTCCATGTAGAAGCGCGTAATTCATCGAGCACATCGAAACAAAACGCCCGATAGGACGAAACCCAAAAACTATTCTGACCCTGAGAAAGCCTAGCATCCAGCATCTTGTCCTTCTCATAGGCAAAACACAGTTCAAAATCCCCATCACAATAGGGAAAGTGGATGCGGCCTGTCATATGCTTGATAGTATAGGCGGGTGCCGCCACCAAACCTCTCTCCTGCATGCGCTCAGAGAGCCAAACCCGATCTCGTTCAACTTCGGGGTCCGTAACAGTGATACGATCCAGCTCCATATAACCTCCTGAATCATAAATCTTCTTTATTCTATCAAAAGCTTCTGCAATCCTGAAAGTCCTTTCCTGAGCAAACCAATTGTCACCAAACCCAGGACAGGAAAATGTTCGCTGCAGCAGCCCTGAGAGAAGTTGGCTTTGATACGTGCTTACACTTAAGCTAAAAGGCTATACAAGATATCAAGCGACATTACCATCCACTCGATTCTCAATTATCGCTTGTTGGTGAAGATCGAACGCCATTATAGATTTGAACTGATAATAATCGCCATCATTATCCAATGGAGCTCCAAGCGAGATTTCTATCGTTCCATTTTCCGCTTCAAAAAACTTTCGCACAGCACTCATACCCACTCCGCGCTCTGATATTTGCGATAATTTTTTTGCCGTAGAAACCCCCGTGCGCTGAATCCGGACATTATAACAAAAATCCCAAGAGCATTGGCTATCTCCAGGGAGCGGATTATGCGACCTTCATACCAAACGAGCTCTACGCCGCACGGATTCTACGGATTGCGTGTGGAACGGTCGTCCCGACAGGACTTTCACCTGTAAGTGATCGCTTCGAATTGCTTCTCCGAGATCGGTGATGAACATTTTGCAAGACGCGCCTGCGTAGTTAATACCTAGGTAGATTGAATTAGCTGCATCAAGTCTATGATTGTAAAAAATTCCAGAATTGAAGCCAAATACAAAGGCAAAGCCAAACGATGCTTTCAAATGAATTTTATCATAGAGAGACAATCCCAATCCTTAGGATGGCAACGGGTTAAATCCTTTGTATGTAAAAAATTGGACCTCTTTTTCATTGTTCTTAGGTGTCGCATTAAAATTTCCATGGAAAAAGGTCGTTAGTATTCCAATGAGAAGAAACAAACTTCGCATAGGCACCTCTCTTCTTTAGCATTCGATAGGTCGAATTTATTGCTCTTCAGCGTTAGACAAAATTCATGACTTCGAATTGAAAAGTACAATAATCTGGTAAAAGAATGCTCTGAAAATTCAGATGGCTGTGGCATGATCAGACTGATTTTTGAATTCGGTTGATCTAGGTAAAGTCACTCGCAGCTGAAACGGAACTTGCTGAACGTTTGCAAGGTCAAGCAATTCGATCATCACCTGCCCTTGAATATCCGACAGATGTTTCTTGATAGCGCTCATACCAATGCCGCGACCAGAAATGGATGTAAGGTTCGCACTCGTCGAGAATCCAGCATTGAATATACAAGAAGCGATAGTTGCAAGATCGTACTCTTTTGACTGATCTAGAATTAATCGCTCACGTGCTACCTTTTCGATCTTTACGAGATCAAGGCCGCGACCATCGTCTCTAAATATTATGTACAATCCCATGGCAAAAGGCTGAACAGATATGTGCAGACGGGCCCGTTCGGATTTTCCGATTCCGAGCCTTTCCTCAGCTGTTTCGATACCGTGATCCATTGCATTTCGAATGATATGAACAAAGGCCTGACGCAGGGCCGAGGCCTCAACTGTCGTCAATTTTACGTCGGCAAGGTCTATTTCAACCAACGGGTTTGGTTTGCCCAGATCACGAGCCAATCTTGGAAGGCCGCTGATAACATCGGCTAGAAACTGATGACAACTGATCCGCTTATTCGAAACATCCAACTCTTGCCTATTCAATTGATGAAAGTTTATTTGCCGGTAACTGTCATAGCATAGTCGAAGTACTTGAAAACCCTCGATAAGTGATTTAGTTGAACAACCTTTAAAATAGGTTGAGAAACCAGACAGAACAGTTTCGAAATCGTGAGCGCTTTCCGCTAGCCGTTTTAGACAGAGAGTGCGAGCCGAACCTTTTAACGTGTGAATATCGATAAACAGATTGCGCAAAAGTTCGGGGGTTAAATCATCAAGCAGATTTACCGTCTTTTGACAAGAGACGATGATATCATCATGCAACTCAAAGAATATTCGCATGTGCTCGGCGTCTGCGCCAATGAGTTCAGCTATGTATTCTAACTCCTGAGACCTCATCTGATCTTTTTGGCGATAGTCCTGCAATTCAGTGACATCCTTACAAGTTACGAGGATGCGCTCGACGATTTGCTGGCTGTTGACTATGGGACTCCAATCCAGCTCGAAAGAACGACGTCGTCCTTCACTGTCCTGTCTCGTGAACTCACGGATAAGAGAGTGTTGATTGAATTCAAAGGACAAAGACGTTTCGCCTAACATAGCGTGCAGAGCTTGGCGAGCTGCCGACACTGAGTCGCGATTCACATTTCCATGATCAAACAGGAAGTCTAAAGCTTCCTGATCAAGAGTGGGAGGTTGCCCGAATAAATCGTCTAGGAAGCGCGAGTGTTCATCCCCGATGCGTAGGTTCTGCGGTTGAATCGTAAAAATCCCTAGTTTTATATTTTCCATGATAGATCGTATACTTTGAGTCTTTTCCGCGACTATAATTTCAATAGTGTTGATGTAGTCGCGAAGCCTTTCGATCAGGCTGCGATTTTCTCGCTGAAGTCCATTGAATCTAGCTCCCAAAACAAAAGAAAGAAACATAATCTCGCAAGCTGATCCAATCTGCATCGCATGGGTCGTGAACGGGTTTGAAGGAATCCAGCCGAAATTCGATAGAGCGTAGAGTACCGTCCCCAAGATGAAAATAGTCCACGAAATGACGTAGTACAGGGCATGGGGTCGCCGAAGGATCAAACTCCTGATACCGAGCATCATCGAAAAGCCCACGCTCAAAGTGGCCAATACAACTACAGGTTTGACCAGGACGGTATAGGGTACGAAAAAAGTGGTGAGTGCGAGAAGCAGAAAAAAACCAGTGATCAACTTTGATAACAAATACAGCTTACGACTATCTTCCCAAACTTTCAAAAAATGAGCTGAAAATCCAACCACAAATGCTTCCGAGCAAGCTCCGGAGAAAAGCATATTTACATCAACCCAATGTGGCGAATTTGCCCATAAATATTGGAAACTGAAGCCACGCAAAACGAAATACACGTTAGCGATAGAAAACACCAACCCGACATAGAGAAAGTAGGTCCAAGATCGCGTCAGCACGCAAATGAAGAAATTATAGAAAAGAACGGCAAGAATAGCTCCAAAAAATATCCCCTGGATCTGCATAGTTTGGGATTTCTGTTCAAAGAGTTGTTCCGGGGTCCAAAGGCGAAACGGTACATACAGCGATCCACTGGAATGAATTTTGATTAGAACGTCAATCGATGATTCATGAGCGAAGCTGACGGGAAAGACAAAAGTTGGTGTCTTGAGGGGACGACTGCCGAAGACTCGATGATCACCCGAATGAAATTCGCGGACGATCTGCCTCTTTTCATCCACATAATAAACATCCACAATGTCAAGCAGGGCATAAGCGACTTCCAAGTACAACAGTTCGAAGCCCTGAGTACGATCAAATTGCACGCGAAACCACAGGTCCTGCTGCGAATAGCCGAAATTTTGCTCAACATCCGAAGATGGTACGAAGGTATCCCAGGATTCGTTCAATATGGAGTGTGCATCCATAGAATCCTTTTCTACGCTTCGGAAAGATGTCGAAAATCCAGGTTGACCTTGGTCGAGTGTTGATGACTGACTTGGACTTTCGAGCAACCATAGCGACAGCAAGACAACTAAACTCCAAGTCTGCAATCTTGTGTTCAATGTAAAGCCTCGTAAATAGGAGATCTGAAACTATTAGTCTATAGCTTAAGCCCCTATTTTCGCAAACAGGTGGGAAGATCGGATTGGAACATGACTTTGATGTTTAGATAAGAACAGAAAGCAAAGCTAAAGAATCCATGGACATCCCAAGAAACCTAAATTAAGAACGACTTCCTCTTGCATTGCAATGGACGCCATAGTCCTTGAATATGATTATTGTCGATGAGCAACGATCGATTGAGAATCTCAGTTTTAATAGATAGGTTAAAACTTTCGATAGGCGTGGGCAGGGAGATCGGGGCGGTGTTCTGAGGGATTGGCACCCAAATTCCTGCAAAATTTCCGGCACCCAATTCCCATAAATTCCGTCACGGTCGTGAACCAGAGCGGCAGGCAATAAGTGCCCAGAGATGCAGCAGTTCCGAAATTGCTGAGTAAGCCAATCTCGTGTTGGATTTGCTGTTGATTTGATCTGTATCAGTCTTCAGGGCGGAACTTCAATGATCGCGAAGATAAATATCTGGATTCCATTGCTATCAAAAGCAGTTGTAAAATCCATGGCCCAATGGCGGCAAAATGAATCTAAAACCGATCTCCACGAAGGCGATGCAAACTTTGTCCTGGGTGGGACGAAGCCATTTTCCCTAAGGATATTTAGGACCGTTTTCTTCGAAACATATATGCCCATCAAATTGAGCTCATCGGAGATTCGTTGCGCTCCCCAAATGGCGTTGTATCGCTTCATGTCTATAATGAGATCAACAGTATTTTCATGGATTGGTGGTCTGCCTTTTGGTTTTTTTGAACACCAAATTATCTTAAGTTTGCGCATAAATCGCCTGTAAGACCCAGCAATGAGCAGAAATGGATATGGAGTTGCATAATAAGCCCAAAGATCATGAGCCGATGCAAAAACAAGCCTTATGAAAAAGCCAAATGACCATCTGATTTTAATTCGAAATCTATCCGTATCTCATTTTTTGCATGCTTTCGACTTAAGCACCAATCGAAGTGATATCATGCTGTTAAGGCTAATCCCTAGCACAGATCACGATTCCATTTCCTCAACGCGACCTTCATACAAAGGCGAGTCTCTGAAAATGCTGTACATTCTTGTCCAACACTCCTTTGCTCTTATCAAGTCTCTTCGCCACTTGAGCGAGTATCAAGCGCAAGCTCAATCCTTGTCCCTCGCTGATATTTGAAACAAAATGATAAAGTCTAAGTGTCCGTAAGAACGAGAATGACCTTGGTAACTTGTCGGTTTGTCCCATTGGAATATCAAAAAATTTTTACGAAATACAGCCAACAACCTCAAGATGAGAAACCTGATACCGAAGGGGCTCGTACTTGCTTTTAATTGGAGGGCCTGACATGGACCTTAAGCAAAGCTGTCTAGCATTGGGTACGACTTTATCTTTGCTAGCTGCCTGTGGCGGCAAATCGTCGAATACTACGAGCGACAATACATCAGAAGAGACCAATAGTCAGAGGCTTCAACTCGTATTTCAGCCTGAAGTGACGCCGCCTGTCGAGTCGAATACTCCCGACAGTTTTAAGGAAGGTTTCGCCCTCGCCCGGTTGGCAAAGACCAATCCTGAAGCTTACCGAAGTCGACTGGCAGCCCTGCATGCAATGCGACTGAGCAATGCAGATGCATGTGCTACCAATTATACTCGTGGCACGACTCAATACAGCGGCTGCGTCGCAGCTGCCGATGTAAAGGATCGGTATTTTTCCGGCGAAGGACCGACCGATTTGGCGACAATGACCAAAAATGTCGATTCGCGGATGGAAGATATATTTAGAAATACCAGTTCGACCTACATGCCCTGTTTTGACGAAAAGAATACGGCAGGAGGAAACTATAAGGCCTCAGGCGAGGAGAAAACTTACCCTGCCTTTGCTCAGTACACTATATCTAATACTTTCACCTTTGCCGACAGTTCAGCCTATGATTCCGGATTGAAGGGTTATCTTTCTTGCTATTCACCTCTAGGTTTAACACCAAGCGGTCTCAATTCCTGGGTCGCATTCGGTCGCAAAGATGGCGACTACTATATCAACGAAGGTCAAGAAGGGGGAGTGGGTTCCCTTTCCAAAACCTCACAGAACGGTGATGTAGAAATTTTGTTTTCAGTAGGAACAAAGCCTTCGACTTTCCCCACCACTTGGACTGCTGAAGAATCCGTGAACTCCGGCTTGAGCGGCGGATTGATTCATCTCAAAAGTTTCGCAGAAACGGGAGTTCTAGAATTGACGACGACTGGGTACGGCTTATCGGATGCCGCTTGTTCGACCCATATCGCCACCAATGGCAAGATTCTCTATGTATTGAGGAATAGCAACGATTACGGGGCATGCAGCGCCGATGACGATGGCATTGGCACTACGAATACCAAAACGGACACCGTTCGTGCCTATGATGCTACAAAGATTGCGTTGGAATACTGTATTAATGTGAGCGATAAGGCTGCAGTAACCGCCTATGATTCCCTCGAGCCTTGTGCCGATGCAGGTCTGAGCAAAACAAATCTCAAACTGGAAACCCTGACTCGAGCGATCATCAAGGGTTACAAAGCTCTGTACATGTTCAGCGAAAATCCCAAGACGAGTATCAACGAAGTGACGTTTGTGCCCGTTTCCGTGGACGAAGTTGAAGGCAGTGATACGAAAATGATTTATCTGGCCGTCGACACAGAAACTAACAATTTAGTTGAGACTGCTTGCAATACTGCTACAGCAGATAAAAAGGATGTGACCTTGTCTTATAAATTAGATATGGCAACTTTCCTTGCAGAGCAGGTAGCAATTGCAGAATCTTCGCCCTCCAAAGGCGACGATTTCGATGCCGCGAAAGTGAAGAGCAAACTTCTCGCTGATATTCAGGCCGCAACAGGCAGCAATGTTGGGGCCCTAAAATTTACAGTTGGTGGATCAGCCGGAGGGGTAAAGTGGGCTGCCTTCGATCTTGCTGTGGCTTTAAAGATAGACGGCAATGCAGCTGGATCCGGGAGTTATACCGAAACAACTGACCATGCGATAGGGGCTCAAACTCAAGAAATTTCCGCTGACTTGGCTTCGCTCACAGAGACATCGGTTGTTACAGTCACTGGAACTGGACATCTGACTCTCGGCTGTTCGAATCCTGCCTCGACGACAGCGGGTACAGCCACCTTGAGATTGGCCACACCTCGATTGACTTTTACTGTGTCCAAGTAGTGCACGGCTGCAGGGTATTTGGCCCTCAGTTAGGTATTTAGATCTGAAGATGTCGATGCCGGCGAGACGGGCCAAAGATGGAAATTTGAATTCTTGCTAGGCATCGGTCATTAAACTTCGGGCTCTGTTGCAGCTACCAAGTGTCATGATATCATAGGGCAATTTACGAAGTGTTTCTTATTCAGGCAGCTCTGCATACAGCCGATGGTGCCCAGCTATTTTTGGCTGGTTTTGCTCTTATCATGTTGGGCGCGATTAATGAAAGTCTTAGAGCTAACGGCATGATCCAGTCTGTACCAATTTCCCACATCACCTTGATTGGCTTTATTCTGGCTCAATCTATCAGCAAGTGAGCTTTGACGAACTGATCGGACCGATTGCCCAGAAAGCCAGACACCTCGGTGAGAGCCTCGGCAAAAATCTTCTCTTCACGTTGGAAGGCGGACACCTCACTATTGATAAAATATTAGGCGCCGGAACCTCTGTTCGCATTTTGATACCGGACGCGGTGATTGGTATAGAACAGCGCAAGTTGGCTTGAAATAAGCGTGCCATGGCGTCTTGACCTGTCTAAACCATGTGAAACAGCTTTGATTTGAAGGAAGCCTTTCCAGCGAATCCTAGAAACGATCATCTCCGATCTGGGAGATAGTCAGCTTCAGAGAATTGAGGCAATAATAATACCAATACCTATAAGATTGACAGTCCAGCAAAGAGTTCGAACGTAGGGAATACCGAGAAGATAAATAGGCCAGTAAGCAACGCGCGCAAAGAAGAACAGCTTGGCACCAAGCGCAAGGATTGTTGGGTCGACACCACCAACATGTCCCGCAAGCAGCACCGGGGTAAAAAATACCATATTCTCCGTCATGTTTTTCGCTGCTCGGTCGGCTCGACTCGCGATCAAGCTCGGCGCTGTGGCCGGGAGAGGTTTATCACGCGGGCCAGAGGCCCACAAAAAGCCGGTCACACTGTAGAGTCGCGCTCCGAGAGTCGCAGCCACCGCAATCATGATAAGATGCAGGGCAGTTGATGCAGCGAGCAACTGAAGATGAAACGCCATAAGGACCCCTTGGATGCGATGGGTTGATCAAGAATGAATCGTTGCCAATGACTGTAACAACTTTCGCAGCCATGTCAAACTTCAGAATGGCACTGCGGATTCTCAGGCTCAAGCTCGGGCTATAGGAATCGTTTGAGCCTGTGCTGGGGATTTATGCGTCCCGTAAGAGTCCCAAAGGTCCATTACCAATCGTAGCAAGCCTTCGGAAATAGCATAAATCCAACTAAAATTATACACTCAGGCCGCGAGTTCTAATCCCTCTCGCCAAGCTCGAGTAAAAAGAGAAGGAGTAAGGCGAATCTCGTAAGAGAAGGGATAGAATTGTGGATCAATCTGTTGATTCGGTGAGAGTTCAATTTCAATATCGTCTCCAACATTTTGGATAAATTTTCTGATAGAGCTCATACCGATCCCGCGACCCGAAATTTCGCTCACCTGATTTTTGGTTGAGAAGCCCTCTTGAAGGAGTAAAGCCGCGAGTTGCTCAGGATGAATGCGATCAGTCGGTTGAATCAGGTTTCGCAGAAGTGCTCTTTCGCGAATTCTGTCGAGGTCCAGGCCACTTCCATCGTCCCCATACTTAAGAATGACGAGGGTACTAAATGCTAGAGCTTCAAGATATCCGGAAATCCTACGGCGACCAGGCCGTAATTAAATCCTTAAGTTATCGGATTGCTGAGCCGTCCCTTCACACCGTGTCAGGACCAAACGGTATCGGTAAAAGCACCCTTTTCCGCATTCTGGCGGGTGCTGAACTAGCGAATTCTGGACGCTTGAGTCTGGATGGTATCGATTCGATGCAGGATCCGCTCGGCTATCGCCAGAGGGTCAGTTGGGCTCCGGAAATGGATGGCGTCTTTCCCTTTTTGACACCAGACGATTATTTTCGTATGCTCTTGCACATCCGCAAGATTCCCGACAACCGTTACCCAAAGGCCCTGATCGAAGATTTTTGCCTGACTCCTTTTCTGCGCAAGAATTTTGAGGAACTTTCATTGGGCAACAAGAAGAAAACTTTGCTAATCGCTGCACTCATGGTCCCTGCCCGCCTTTTGCTGCTGGATGAGGCCTGCACTGGATTTGATGCTAAAGCCCAGGCAACTTTTCAAAGCAAGCTTATCGATTTCGGGAAACGCAGCATTGTTCTGCTCATCAATCACGATATTGGGCAGCTCACGGATCTGCCAATCACCCACTGGCATCTGAATCAGAATGAGCACACCCAACTTATTCAGGATGAACCATCGTGAGCCCTATGCTGCGAGTCTATGTCACGGCACGCTGCCGGTCCTTTGTGACAGAAATCTTCCAACTTCATCAGCGTTTTTTGCTAAGCTTCATATTTTTCTTCGGCTTGATTCTGAGCGGCAATGAACAGATTGCCCTACGCAAAAGCATGGTTCGATTGTTGGCGCCGCTAGCAATCGATCGATTGGATAGCCTGTTATTGCTGATTATTAGCGGTTTTTCTGTGTCCACAAGTTTTCTATTTCGCAAGATTCTCATCGGCGGTCGGGTGGCTTATTTTGTTCGTTCTCTCCCTATTCCGATCACACAAGAACGTCTGATCCGTGGACTTTTGCTTGGATTCCTCAATTTGGCAATCTTAGTTCTCCTGACTCTCGGCTGGGAACAATCCTTCAGAGATATGGGCAGTCATAGCTGGTCTTACCCGCTGTGGACTTTAGGACGTGCGATTGGCTTTTATGCTCTGCTTTTAAGCATACAGTTGGCCGTAATCGAAGGTTTTAGACGGTATATTCTAGGCTTTTTCTTGCTGATGATCCTGTGGATGCTCAGCAAGGGACAACTCTTTGAGCTGGTACCGTTGGTCTTATGGGTCGGAACTCTGAGTATATTTTTGCGAACTGCTGAAAGGCGGCCAATCCATGGACGTGAGTATGTGAGACACTCCTTTTCGCTACAGGTCCCAGCTGCATTGCGATTCCATGCGGCACTGTTTCGCTATAAACCTATGGTTGTCGTCTATCCACTCGGTGTGAGTATGGTCCTGGAATTGCTGCTGACTAAAATCGCAAGTCAAACCATGCCGAGTTCTCAGCGGATTTATGTCTTCACGATCATAACTGGGATAGTCAGTCTGATTCAGGGCGACTTTTATCGCTCTTTTCACCAGAGACGTTTACTGGTAAGGCCTTGGCTACAGAGTTTGCCTCAACCCGAAAGCTGGTGGCTAAGGCAAGACACTGCAGTCGTGCTGGGAATTTACGGTGCCTTAATTTTGCCTCTCGCAGTTTTCCTGTTTTATGGCACGTGTTTACCCCTGACGTGCCTTGTGATCATTCCCCTAGTCCATGGAATTATGCTGACACTCGCTCGTCGCATCTATCGTTTGCACAAGCCCGAATGGGGTATTTTGCTTATTCTGCTGGCCTTTTGCTGGTTTATTTTGCTGGGCTTTTTGTTCCAGTATTGGCAAGGAACTGTTGCTTCATGCTGACTTTTGGGTGTTTCATTAGATTCTGGCGCTTGCGCGCCAGAATCTAGTTGGCGTTAAAATTTCTAGAAACGTTGACATCGAAGTTTTTGTGACAGCTAAAACAATTTCCAAAATCCTTAAGCAAAACCTCAGCACTGCCCCTATGTTCATTGTTTCCTTGATTGAAATGACAAGGAAGACAAAAGCCGGCCTTAGGTACGCTGTGCGTAAAGTTAAATGCTGTAGCGCCTTCGGGTGGCGTTCTGTGGCACTCCGCACAGTCCTTGCCAAGGTAGTGCCGGGATCCTATAGCCTTGGGATCGTTTGCCAAAAAATCAATGGGAGGACCTTGATTGGGGTAAGCTCGAAGTCCAACCGTTTGGGGGCGTGCATGACAGCCCTCACAAGTCGCAGGTTTAGGGACATGAGTGTAGGCTGCTTTTTTTTCTGGGTTCTTATCTATGGCTTCGCCGCTCTGGGTGACGTCGCTCGCTTTGGATTGAGGTTCATCCGATGATTGGGCTATAGCAACTTCACCAATCGAAGGTTGACCTGGTTTCACTGGCATTTTGCTACAGCTAAAGGCAGCGAAAAAGATGAGAGCGAGGGGCCAGATACAAAGGAGATCTTGTTTCATTTGAGGCGTCCTCTTGGAAGGTAAAAGTGCAGAGCTCGATTTCGCTCTGTGCAACTTGAGTATGAATTTGGTTAGCAGGGCTTCAGTCCCAAGCTTTTAGACCCGCAATTCATGTGCGAATTTATTATCGGTATTATTGAGAAAATATTGAATGATTTATAATTTCTTTTTAGTTACAGATTGTTATAATCTGCCTTTATGTGCGAAATTTGGTGGAATATGACGTAAGGAGTCGGATCACGCTCAAGACTTTCGAGAATCAGGCAGGAACCCTTGGCGACTGTCTGCAAATTCAAGCTGGATTCACGTGTCACTTGAAATCAAAGCAAGGCTAGAGAAAAGGAAGATGGTCGCCAGAGTATTTTCGGCTTTTGGATTCGCTCCGCTCCCTGACGACTGCTATCGTGTTCAATCGAGCGCTACAGCACCCAATTCCTGGGCATGGCGTAACCATGACTCGATCCGTTCCTGACGATCTCTGGGATCCATGGCGTGGGCTGGAATCTGCCCATCGGCAATCAATCCTGCCAACTCCGGCTGAGCATGAATCGTAGCACGACGCAGTGACGATTCCAGGAGAGATCGATCTAATCTTACCAAAGGTGCATTGTCTGGTGGAGGCAATGGCGCTCCCACAGCGTTCGGATCAATACATGCGGCTAGGTCGGCGCTTGCATCCATACGAGCAGATAGGGAGGGTAGCCCAAAACAGGATTTTAGAGTCGCCGCGACGGATGAATGCTCCAGGGTTTCGTGACATACAGCTCCTCTTCGAACTGTAGGACCAATGACCAGTGAAGGCACTCGGAATCCAAGTTGACGAAATTCGGGGTTGGCGTCCTTGCAGGTCGGTGGTGGCACATGATCAAAAAACCCACCATGTTCATCGTAAGTGACAATGAACAGGCTGCGAGACCACTGCGGACTGCGGGCCATGGCCTGGTAGATACTGGCGATGAGAGCTTGACCGAGCTGCACATCATGACTTGGATGGTCGTCGTTGGTTTCAAAGTCAGGATCGATCATGCTGAAAGCTGGCAATGTTCCGGCCTTCGCAGCTTTGAAGAAGTCATCAATGGGTGCTGTGGGGTTCTTGCCGGTCAAAACTTTGCCAAGATACATCCCAGTGTAGCAGGCTACCTTACCCGCATAGTAGTTTTTACCGGTTTTTCCAACCTTTGGCAGCACCTCCCAGATGGTTTGCGGTGCTTTGCCAATATAGGGAGTATTTTGCTTAAGCCCGCCAGCGTTGGTTGCATGCAGCACCGCCCGATTCGGCCAAGTGGGTCCCATGATTCCAGCAAACCAACGATCACAGAGAGTAAAATTATCTGCCAACCAATAGCTAAAGGGCAGTGTCCGCCTATCGAAGTACCCCATCACTTCGCGCTCGGAAGGTCCGGCATGCTCGCGAACAAAGCCATCGTTTTTGCCTTCATTCCATTGCTTATGGCATGAGTTCCAAGAATGCGGTGGATCCGCTTGGGTCCGGCTAGTCAGAGGATAAGGAGTGACACGATTGCCCATTTGATCAAGGTTTGCTTCGTCCCCGCGGAATCCTTCAACCTGCCCTACTGATGGATAAAGGTTATCTCCATTGATCATGCCGAAATAGTGATCGAATGAGCGATTCTCCATCATCAAAACCACGACAGTATCAATTCCCTCGAACAAGTTCGGAGCAGTCACTTTCTGGTCAAGACTTTGCGCCTGGGAGAGTTCAGAACCTACGACTCCACTTGCCGTCATGGCGAGTCCGGCTCCTAACATCAACATTTGACGACGATCGAGTTGCACAGAAGACGGGGAACTGCCTTGGTCCCTAGAAGACATCCGAGAGCTCCTTTTTCAGTGGAAACATAATTTTTTTGAAGAACCATGACGTTCATACCTCCGCTTGAATTCATAAATCAATCCGTCCCGGAACAATTAATAGGTTCTTCATCAGATATCTAAAAAGCATGGCTTCAGTTGTTTTGTCTTTTGCAAAGGAATGGTGGATTGGTATCGCGCAGGCATTTGTAATCTGGGATCGAAGACGTTGAAGAATCCAGAGAGAAGACGACCAAGCGGCGGTCCTTTTCCTTTTAAATGAAGTCGCCGCACCGATTCAACTAGCACCCCGAAGCTGAACCTTAATCACCAAAGCAGGGCGAAAGGTCCTGGAGCAACGCAGGAGGTTTGTTCGCCCTGGGTAAAGTGTCCAATAATATAACAGCTAATCGGTCGCAAGATCTTGCAACAAATGGCATTTAGACTGACTGCTTGTTGGCCTGCATCTTGCTGGTTCCTAGAAGTGTTCTATTCGTATTGTTTGGAAAATAATTCTAGGAGCTCCTCATGAAGCTGAGCAATCATTCGCCCCTTATAAATTCCATCTTAATCACTTGCCTGGCATTCGGTTTCAGCGCTTGTCAAGGCGAGTCTAAGTCGAGGTCTCATCTGGCTGCCGAAGATGATGATGAAATTACCAAAGAACTCGAGAGGCAGATTGCGGAGCAGAATGGAAAAAGTCAGGGGACTGTCACAGAAGGCAAAGACATCCAGAAATCTCCCGATGCAAATGTTAAATCGATGCCGAGTGATCTGCGAGGAGTTTCGGAAAGTGAAACGGCGCTCTATGGAATTACTATTGAGGATTCATCGAGACTCAGAAAAGATACCCTAAATCCCAAACTCTTTTATCTTGCACCCGATCGATTCGTGCCATTTTCACCCGAAGTGCCGGTTAGTTATCAAGCAGCCGGTGTGGACCGTTACAAGATCCATTTCAAGCTCAAACTGGTCTATTCAAAACTTGAAAATTTTACCCGACTTATCCATGAAACCGCTGGAGCAGACGCGCAAATTGTTCCGTTGCCAACCAAAAATTATCGATACTCGATTCAATCCTTGGATTTCATGGATACGAAAATTACTTCCATTGAAAGCAAGTCTCCTTTTGACTTTGTGATCGACATGGATGTCGTGGTGGGAGGCATGACCGCAGAACTGACTGATATTCAAGCTCAGGCTACTGGATCATATACTGGGTCCATTCAAATGGGATTCGACTATACTTTTGGCTATTCCCAAATTTCACTTAGTTTTTCAAGCCTCTATCAGGCGAGTATATTGGATCTCTAAGTTCGACGAAGAAGAATATCCCGCGAATTGGCAAATCGATCTCACAGGATCTGCTGACGGCGAACTCTGAGGGAGTGGGTTTGAGCGGAAGGTGAAACTTCCGCAGAGATCTTCTATAACTTTTTTAAGTGTTGCCGCAATCCCAGACCATGCCAAGCTTTCGTAAGAATATTTTAGGCCTATTCTTTGCAGAGGGAGTTTTTGCTGCTATAGGGACTTTTGTCGATGCTCACCGCAATATAGCCACGATCCATGAGTCTAGGGTTAGTTGCTTGAACTGTCTGTTAGAATTTCAGGAGTAAAACATGTCGAAAATTTTGGTCCTCTTGGGACTTGTCGCTTTTGTCGCGGCTTGCGACAACAAAAAGGATGAGTCGGCGTCTGATCCGGTACAACCCAATCCAACCGTCGTGCCGATCGTCCCGGCTCCCGAGGCCACGCCGGCTCTTTTGCCAGCTCCGAATCCTGAAATCACGCCCATACCCGGTCCGGAAGTCATTCCGACGCCCATCCCTGAGCCGACTCCAGCCCCGGTTCCAACCGCCACACCGGTGCCGACCCCTGAACCTAATCCGGAGGCACCCCAGGCACCGCAGGACCCAACGCCTGTACCAACGCCTGTACCAACGCCTGTACCAACGCCTGTACCAACGCCTG
>JBGSTF010000158.1:0-13922 GCA_041736645.1 Oligoflexus sp.
GTAAAGGGGCAAGATAGGAATACTCCAAGCCAGAATCCAATGCGCCCTCGTCCCCAAAGAATTCCTCCTGAACCTTGGGCGCAAAAATTATCGGCCATTCATGTCGATGAAATCGATTCAATCGACCGACCCCTAAAAAAAATTGACCTGCCCGTATATTAGAGCGGGGAATCAGTCGAGACGATCCTATATAAGCTTCGTGAACTTCTGCTAACGCTTCACCATTCTCTCGATGAGCTGCAAAGCTAACCAAACCATGAAATGTTTGATCGATGGGTGCTGCCAAAATTATTTCCGCTTCGCGCAATGCAAACGAGTCGCTTGCACTGCTATCCCTATCAAGCTTGTAAACCCCAACCATGTCAACAGCTGCGGAAATCTTCAACCCGGTCCCATCCTGGGCATGGACTTCTGGAACCATGAGCATCAGCAAGGCAATAAAAATCGAACGGATGTACATCCGCGCACCTCACTTAATCAACAAATTTAGGGTCCGAAAGATCTGCAAGCTTGAGCGTGGCCTTCTTCAGCACAATGCCCCAGACCGTGCCACTTCCTTGTCCGGGAGTCTCCAAACCATCTTCGGAGTTTATCAGAGCATTGTCCTCTCCAAACGACTCGCTATCGCCTTTCCAAACAAGAATATGGGTCGGATCCTCGTCATTGTGGACGTCAACAATCAGCGAGACATCCTCAGCAGCGTTCACATCTTCAAGGGCTTTCACCTCAGACTCAGCTGTATCAGCCTTAAGAGTCGCGTTCAAAGTGGTAGCCGACCGACTCAGTGCGACGCTCACCCCCTTGCCAAGACTACTATTGCTGTGGGTTACCAGTTCAATGGAGCCACTATTTTCCAACGCGAATTTCAAAACAAAAGCATCCGCGGAAGAAATTTCGGACAGCGGCTCGGCAAACACTAGTGAACCCGACCCTTGGATGGAACTCTCTGAAGTTTTGAGATCGCCGGCATCGACCAGATAGAATGTCTTGCCGCCGAAGGTCCCCTGGACTTGATCTGTAGTTTTATCGTCGTCTTTTTTACAGCCAGAGACAGCCATGACACTCAGCAAGAACACAAAGACCGGCTTTTTCATCTCAAATTCTCCCTTACTTCGAAATATTATCTTTAGCCTATGAAAGCAGCCGCGACGGCTGATATACCTATTGGAATAACAACAGTCCTCGACATGAATGCAAATTTCTGCAAAAAAAGTCATTGTTGTGCATTCATTTTTGAAATAAATCTTTTACTAAAATCTATTCCTAAGAGGTGGCGATTGAAATCATCGAGCCAAGACCTAAAGAAAAAACAGGGCCGAATGCATGACAAGTCCAACCGCACCGACTATTTGCTACATAAGTTCGATCTAAAAAAAACCCGCGTCCGCCAGGGCCTCTTGCACCATTTTATGGACGAACCAAGCCCCCAAACCCATGTGTCCATACACCAGGCTTTACAGAAAAAACTAGCGGGCGTGGACGGGGTGACTATCTATCGAAATCTGCAAAAGTTTGTCGAACTGGGCGTTCTGCATAAATTGCCGGACAACAAGTATCTTTTGTGCTCCCACCTCTGCAGAAAACCAACCCATATCCTGTTCAGCTGCATAGAGTGTGGGAAGTTCTGGGAGATCGACCACAAACCCTGCATGAGTGCACTCGCCAGTTCCCTGGATCACGAGAGTGTCATCGATCAAAGCCAACCCATTTTTTTGAGTGGCGTATGCAAGCAATGTTCGGTAGTCAGAGAACCTTGAAAAAATGATGGCCAGCGGCTGCCTCTATGATCAGTCGCCTGCCGCCATGTGAATCTTATTCTGCCGTTGAACCTTTTCACTCTACAGTTCGCTGGATCTCTCGAACTTTCTCAAGTTAACTCAAGGCACGGCATGAGGCAATAGTATTTGCAACTATTTGCATTACTGACGATTCCCTGTCAATCAGCTGCCCACTCCCAAATCTCTACGTGCTTGTTGAAACCACTGAAGCACCTGCAGATAGTGTTCGGAACCGTATCGGCGGACAAACCGTTCTGTTTCTTCATTTTTGATATCTGCAAACACTTGCAGCCTTTTTTCTATGAAGTCCTTACTCAAAGGGATTTGACAGCTTTTCTCGATGCAATAACGCCATTCTTCGTAAGATTTCAAAAAATCAAAACGCACGGATGCTCATCCTTTACAGTGGATTGGGATGCCCAGGATTTAGACCTGCAGATCATCTCTATTAATGCAATTTATTGCAATACAAAACACTACGTCTCATGGTGTTCTTTTGACTTATTAGCTGATAAGTGGATAGCCGTAGGCAAGAATCAGCGAGAAAAAGCTACATGCCAACATTTGCGTCATGAGCAGACGAGCGGTAAACGCTGTCCCGAGCTCGCGCACACTGGTTAAGACAGTCACGAGACAAGGCATCAGGAAACCTGCGAGGTAAATTACGGTCAGCAGCTGGCTATCACTGAGATCCCGTATAAGCGGCATCGACCCCGATTGTCCCAGCAATCCTACGGCCAGCCCATCTTTGCGAATCGACCCCATGACTAGACTTCTGGCTGCTTCGGGAGGTAGATTAAACCCCCACATAATTGGTTCCAGCCAGGTCTCCAGTCGCGGTAGAAATCCTGAAAAATCAGCGCACGAGGCCAAAAGGCAGATACCAACAAATATGGGGATGGCCGTTACCCAGAACTGCTTAATAGTCTGTGCCCCATCCAGGTAGAGGGCGGCCCAGTTAGGCTTTTGCAGTGGCAGGCTCAGGTCTTTTTCGACTCTGTTTGTCGAAAAAGTCAGTCGCAAATAAATCCCGGTACTCACAACGACAAAGACCAGCAAAGGCATGATCAAATAGGAGCGCTGAGCAGCTGCAAGTAAGGCAAGACTGGCAGGAAGCTGGTAGGAGCACATGGCTCCAAACGAAATAGCATGCACGCAAGCCGAACGTTGGCAAGTGCGGCAGCTACGACTGCTGATGATCGCCGGCACCTTGCAGCCCATCCCCATAAAAACGCGCACCAGATCGCGACTATCAAGACGGACCCAGGCCAGCACCGGAAAAAGGATTTCTGCCAGCCTGTCGATGATTCCACTGGACTTATAAAAAGCCAGGAGAAAAGCAAACAACAAGATGGTCGGTAGGGCATAAACAAAAAGGAAGGGGAGCATGACCACGAGTCCAAAGTTTCCGGCCAGCAAAATACGCCAAAGCAAGCTCGACCCCTCGGTCCACAGTACGATGGGCTGCAGGAAATTTTTGACCAGAGGATCAAGCCATTCCGCGAAGCTATTAGCCATAAATATTGTCCCGAGTAGCGGGAGAAGTAACAGTATGATAGCAAGAAGAGGTTCCGCCAGCCGTTTTCTCAAGACACCTCCAGGACTGCTGGAGTCGAATACGTCCCAATAAGGCCATAGGATATCCTGAAACTCACAACAATGGTCCAGAGCGAGTTCCAAATCCAGACGATCCTGTTCACTTATCTTGCGGCAGTCGAGCACAACCAGAGCCGGTCCAAGGCAATCTTTAAGCTCCCCAAGCAATGTTTGCTGAACGGAATCACGAGCCATTCGATCTCGAAAAGATACCACCAATATACCTCGACTCCCGACAAGACGCGGGAGCAAGTCATGCAGATCCCGTCGCAGATGCAAACCCGACACCAGGACTATCACCTGATCCGAGCGACTCATCTCTCCGTACTTGAGTTGATGCCGTTCCCCTCTCATAAGACCAGGTTGGTCCGTCAGGACTCTCTGACCATAGCGGTAGGAGCTGGACTCCGTGGTTGAGCCCTTCATATTGAAAACTCCCAATCGGCGACCGATGAGGGATGCCACAAGCTGTGTCTTGCCTGCACTCTCAAAGCCAAAAAGCCAGATTCGATTGCTGCCGCCTTCACATCGAAAGCCTTGGACGATTGCTGGTTTTGTCATCACCGACCTCATTCGACTAGCAGCTGCAGTATATGTCTTTATTCTTGCCGGTCATTTCCTGACCATTTTGAAAGCGATCGATGAGTGTGGGCGGGACATTCTTTTTCCACATCAAGTCGATAGTCTTTTCATGGGGATAAGGAACGCCACAGATTTCGACTTCTGACTTCCTTCCGTGATAGACGATGTAAGTTGCTTCCAGGCCGCCATGCCTGGGCTCACCGACGCTCCCGGCATTTATCAGCAATTTGTCTTTAAATTTTTTATGGTTTTTCACGATGGCACGATCCATGGTCTTGATATCCAAGGTCATGTCACAACGGAGATTTTTGACAAAAGGGACATGAGTATGGCCGCAGAAAAGCACGTCGCAACCGGCCTCAGCAGCACGGACGTACTGCACGATCTCCGCCTGTTCCAGGGTTAGATATTCTGTCTTGTACTTGGGACTGCCATGAACGAAAAGCATTTTGCGCGTCGGACTTTTCAGCTCGATACTTCCCGGAAGCTCGCTGAGAAAATCGACTGATTCTGCATTGATTTCACTGGCTGTCCACTCGAAAGCCAGTCTGCCTAACTCCATCTCTTCTGGAGAGGTGAATTCACAGCCACAGTCGCTGTTTCCCAGCACTATGTTTTCATCCCAGCAGCCCATAATGCTACGAATCCGATGCTGCTTTATGAATGCAATGACTTCGTTCGGTTGTGGGCCATAGCCAACGAAATCCCCCAGGCAGACAACATGCTGAATATCGCGTCGGACTATGTCGGCAAACACAGCTTCCAAGGCAAAGAGGTTGCCATGCACGCAGGAGATAACAGCCAGAGAGCGGTTCTGCACCCAATCTTTAGTTTCAATGGCATTCATACGGCAACCATCCTGAATTCAATGAGAGTTGTATTGCAGCGGAGTTGGCTTATCGGATGGAGTCAATAATTTTCCTCAACAGACTGGAAACCCCGCGATGAAGAATAGAGAATAAACTCTATTGCAACATTGTTGCAATATCAAGCGCCATCGAGTATGTTTGTTTAATACTAAAAAACGAGGGGACCAAGGCGCAATGCTTGGAAAAAGATCCAAAGTCAGCCGATCAGAACGGATCGCTCAAGAATCTATTGCACGCCAGGGGCTGAAGAAAACCGTTTTGCGATCCAGAATACTGGGCGTCCTCCTTCAAACAACGTGCCCACTGAGTCAAGCAGAGATCATAAAAAGACTCACCAATCAGATGGAGGTGGATCGGATATCGGTCTATCGAAATCTAAGCAAACTCTCATCCGTCGGGCTCGTCCACGTTCTTGAGGATAACTCTTATGTAGCATGTTCGCATGCGTGCACCGAAAATACTCATATACTGCTCTTCTGCCAAAGCTGCCAAAGCCACCTGGAATTAGGACAGCTGGACAAACAAAATCCATTGGTAGCTGCGCTGACCCAGTACTATGCAATCGATGAACACAGGCCGGTCTATTTGAAGGGTACATGCAAGCAATGCGAACTTGAAACAGGCTAAGAATCCATGCAACTGGCTTTCAACACCACCACCATATTTCTACTACTCTGTGCGCACATCGCTGGCTGCGGCTCAAAAAGCAACAAGGATGATGAGCCTCATGAAAGTCCCAGCGATTCTGCAGACGGATCGAAAATTATTCGCCAAGCATCACCAGCACGAGAGCCGGGTCGATCACTTTACCGCAATGTTGGTGAAATCTATAATGGATCAGGGGGACGCTGCAGTGGCCTGGTTATGGCCCCAGGACTTTTTTTGACAGCCAAGCATTGCTTCACTCATGGAACGACGCAGGACATCAATGTTTCAGCTATCGTCCTAAGCTTTCCGGATGACGGAATTATAGACCAGGATACGATTCAGATTTCCGGGGGACAAATTGAAGATGTGGTTTTGGATGGCGAAGGCAACGATTTGGCGTTCGTGCTGTACGACAAAGAACTGACCGATGAAAGGATTCCCATTCAAGAGATTCCCGTGGCCGTCACTCCGCCTTCACCCGGAAATCCGCTTCATCTTGTAGGATTTCCCAGCACACGAGATGGGGTCCGGCGGCGCATAGTGAGCCACTCCTGCGAAACAACCGCGAGAACCGGACAAATTGAGCCTTTGCCAAACGATCCAGGCTACGATGGACTTCTCTATGACACGAACTGCCTTGCGTGGTTTGGCAATTCCGGGGGGCCGATTTTTCAGGTGGATGATGATGAGCTGGTCACGTCCTTGCTCGGCGTCGTCACTCACACCTTTGATATCAATCCATTAGGGGATATTGATAAGAGCAAAACAGGAACAGATATTTTTGGCAGTTTCGTGAGATCAGTGAACCTTTCCCCTATCTCATCATCACATCAACTCAAGTCACTCCTGGACCGCTAGTCTTCGTGAACTGGAGCAGCTGCATCCACTTCAAGAAGATCGAGCTTTCCCAAGCAAATTGCTCGTAGACATGCTCGACTAGAGTCCATCAGGTTTTTTCTGAAACCGGACAACGGATTTAAGCGGGATGGCCATGAGGAAAACCAAGATTCCAGCGAGCAAAACCCATACAGCCCACCAAGGTAGGGGTGATTCGGGGGAACTGTAGACAAAACGGGGCAGCTCTTTCACATGCTCAGGTTGCATGGGTGCGTCGAAGAAAAACTTTGGATAATAAAAGTTCCGAAGCGCTTCGTGAAAATTCACCAGCTGACGGAAATAAGCCATTTGACTTTCCAAATCAGTTTGAGATATCTGCGACCAGGCCAATTCCAAAACAAGCGCCGGCGACAACCAAGCCAAGGATCGTGTGAGCCGAGCTACTTCAATCCTGCTACCTTCGTAACGCTTCGCAGCATCCTGAACCACGATGTCGCTCAACTGCTGCATACTGTAATACCATTTCCAGTGAAATGACGGCCCCAGGGGTTGAGTGGCACTCCATTCCGGATGGGCCTCAAGAAACCGTCTGAATTCCGTATCTCGATCTTTGTCCCAGCTATCATTCATGGCTTGACGCTGCTGTATCATCACTTCCAGTCCGTCCGTCGATCGATAGCTGGAGAAGGTATGCAGGTGAAGCGCTCCGGGTATGATTATTGCCGCAAGTGACCATACGCACACAAAGGCCAAGGAATTGGAGATAGGCCGACCTCGCCAGGAGATAATTAAACCGATCAAGGCAAACCAGAGCCCTTGGTAGATTTGCAGTAAGGCCAGCGCAAAGGCCCAATGTTTGTCCCACGGAATATCAGCCCAAAGGGTGACAACGCACCATAAGGCGATGTTGATCAGTGACACGAGAATAAAGCGAACGAACAGCTTCGAGAGCAGCAAATGGGATTCAGATAGGGCCTGCGAAGACAGAATCGACCAGCGCCCCGTCTGGATTTCATCGGCCAGGATATTGACCGACAGAAAGCCGATGATCAAAGGGAGTATATATATGAGCAGGAAGCCAAGATCCAAACTGCCGAGAAGGTTGTTCTCGGTGTTTTGAATGTCGCTGGCATAAACCTGACCATGCAGGGCCAGGAGCCGGACACGTAGATTGTTGTACTCGGCCTTCCGATTGCCTGAAAACAGGGCCGACCAGGGCGAAGGGTCCTGAAACGTGGGCATAAACAAATAGTACGCCAGGTACCCTGGGTCAATGTTTTCTTTCTTTTCCCATTTCTGCACCTCAGCCTGATGCTGTTTTTCGATCCATCGCTGGCTCGCCAACTCTCTTTCAAGATAGTCGCGTCCCACCCAAACGGTCATGATGAAGGCCGCAATATAACCAAACAGCACAGTTCGGACGGCATTGTTTCGCCATAACATCTTCAGCTCATAGCCCATGATTCGTAACATTTCGCCACCACCTGATGACAAGTCCATTGAGGAAAATAATCGACAAAAGAATCCACAAAGCCAACGAGATAAACGAGGCCAGACTGCCTTGAAGAGACCAGTCCAAAGACGGGCTCTCATATGAGAATGCTTCGAACCTCTTCCACTCATCACGGCGAACTTTTTGCGTCCGATCATCCTTCAGGTGAATCTGCTCGGTATGAAGGGCGTTGAGTTCCTGGATGATCCGATAACGATACGCCTCTGCAGCCTGTTCGAAATGATTGAAGTGAGCAGCATTGCTTCCAGCGATGCGCGCGGACAGTTCACGCATGGCGAGATAAGGGTTGAGGGGTTGGAAGAACGCTATCAATGACTTCTGTCGAGTAAAAATATCCTGAAGATTCTTATAGTGTTCATTGAAGACTTCACCGCCTAAGCGTTCACCCTCAGCCATGACAAGACCGTTCCAATTGACCGGCAAATCCTCGACTTTTTCAACGCCATACTTCTCAAGTGTCTTGCGTTTGAACTCGTCGAAGTGTGGGTCGTTGGGATCGTGGGAATCCCCTTGCCGGACAATGTCCTGCTCAATCAGGATATCAAAGGCGGTTCGATTCGGATAAGGGTGTATGCTTTCCACTGTAGCTGTCAAAAATCTGGGAAGGATAACAACGAGCCCAAGCCAGAGGGCAAGTAGGAGCATGAGACTTTGACGAGGTGTCTGGGTAAACCAGGAAACGGCCAGAATCGCGACCGACCATAGCCCACAGTAGATAAGGTAAAGACCAAAAAGCAGCAGAAGCCGGATCATTTCATGGGAGCTCACGGAGCCTTGCAAACTTCCAAGGGAAATGGCTCCCACGAGAAAAACGGACAGAAGGAGACCAAGAGACAGCACAAGGTAGGCCAAGGCTTTGCCGATGAAAAGATCCGACAAACGCACTCCAAGACTTTCCAAAATCTTGAGAGTTCCACTTTCTCTTTCCTGGCTAACCGTGCCGAAGCCAAGGACGATGAGAACCAGTGGCCAGAGAATGAGAATGATCGTCGCAGCTGACAGGGAGCCAAATCTCAAAAACGCCTGGGACTGGGTTGATCTTGTGAAACTGGCGCTATTCTGCCGATGGGCTTCGAGAAAGATAGCACTGCCTGTGGCGTGATCGACACCAGGGTCTATGAAACTTAAAAGGGATGGATTACGGAAGACCAGGGATCCGTAATGAGCCACCCGATGGGGATGACGATCCGGCTGGTCCTCCCAGAGCTGATTATTGAGCTGCTGCCAACGGACCTGACTGCTTTGAAAGTCACGTAGCTCCGACCAGCTTGCCAGCATGATAAGGAGAGTCAGCAGCCAGGCTAATGGGAAAAGGAACCAAAAAGCTTTGCTCCGCCAGTGCATTCGCAATTCATGGAGGCAAATACGAGCCTTCATCGCTTGAGCATCCTTATAAAACCAATGTTACCGAGGCGGAATAGCCGCGACCGTCTCCGGGAGAGTGAATGGTTTCAGGTCCAAGGTCATAGACGTATTCATAATACTCATCAAAAGCATTGCTCACGAGAAACCCAGTATGACCCCATTCAGCTTCATGCTTGAAAGAAATATTAAGGAGCGTATAAGCTCCGAATCTTTCCCGAGATCCATTACTCAGGACGTTGGCTTCGTTCAGATAGTAGCCGCCCTGGCTATCGAGATGAGCCCCGATCAGAAAATGATCAAGGAAGCGATAGTCTGATCCCAACGAAGCGGTAAAATCCGGTACACCCCGAAGATGATTGCCTTTGATACCAGGATCGCTTCCACCCGGTTGTTTCAGTGTGGCTTTTTGAACGGTATAGGACCCCCAAAGCGAAACAGCTGACGACGGATACCAATGAAAACCAAAATCAATTCCCTGACGCAAAGTCTCACCGATATTCTCCAGCTCGCCGGTAATATTCGACACGTACTCCCTGCTTGCTTTCTGCTCCCAGGCGGAGAGCCGGATACTGGAGGACTCGCTCGCTTCCCATTTCGTTCCCAATTCCCAGCCATCATTTAAGGACATCGAGCGGACCGGCGAGTCTGGGGCTTTATAGGTGTCTTTGCCGATGGGGTGTTGGAAGCTACGCCCATAGTTTGAGAAGATCGTGAGTTGCGAAACAGGTCGCAGGAGTATGCCCGCCTTAGGTTGCATCAGGGTTCCGAATTCGTACATGTCACGATCGGAACGACTGCCGTCCGCGCTGAGTTCATGGAAGCTACCGCTCAGCCGATCCCCGCGGAGTGCCACGTTCCAGGTGAATATGGGACTGAATTTCTGCTGCAGCTGAATATATGTGCCCGCTGTCCGGAAAATATAGGAGCGATCACGGTTGACCGCCGCTGGCAAGGACTCATCACTGTAAGTAAGACGTTTTTCGCTGACATCCTGCGTTTCATGATCAAGCCCCCAGGCCAGATGCCAGTAGACAGTCGGCTCCCAATGCAATGTCGAGATGATGCCGCGATGATTTTCACTTTCGATGCGATGCTGCAGGTCGCTCTCAGCGGAGAACCGGACCCAGCGGTTGCGATCAAAATCCTGGTTATAGATTTTCACAGACCATGCTGCAGAATCATTCCACGTGTAATCAAGGTGACCGCTGAGATGCCGGGTGATCTTGTCACCACCATCTCTTTGGGCATAAGGGGCTGATGATCTGGGGCGACGACGCGCCTCATCTCGCGTAAGATAACCGGGTGCATCCGCATCGAAATCCAAATAGCGGGCGATCAATCCGAGGGAAAGTCTCTCACTGCCGTAAAACCACTTGCCTGCCAGGGCTTGCTTCTCAAGCTCAGCATGGTCGCGGTACCCATCCGTGCGCCGGGCTCCCAGGAAATAATCGTGCGAAAAGTTTCCGATCTTCTGCCCTACGTTGGCCTGTGCTTCCTGCGTGTCCCAGCTGCCGACGAGCAATCCGAATCGATTTTGGAGCTGTTCACGTCGCGTGAGTATGTTGATATTGCCAGCCAGATTGTGGATGCCATAGCGTGGGTCGCTTGTGGCCTTCACCAATTCGATCTGTTGGATCTCCAAGGGAAAAAGGGCATCCATTTCACTATAGCCATTGTGCAGATTGCTCGGAATCCCATCGATCAGAAGTTTGATATGGGGCAGCGATCCTTCGCTGTTGAAGCCTCGTATGGCAATATCCGTATTGATAAGACCCTGATTGAAGTGTGAGAAGTAGACTCCAGGGACTTTGCTGAAAAGTTCCATCGTGTTGTCAACATGCTCGCGCTCGAGCTGATCCTGGCTGATAACATCGACGGATGCCGGGAGCTCGGGAGGCATGGGACCACGGCGCTGGCCGCGGACCAAGACCCGCTCACCAACAAAAATACGAGTGCTTTCTTCAACGCTGATTTCTTCGGCAAGCAATGAGAATGAAGGAGACAGCGTCACCAGGACTACGAACAAAAAAAATAAGTTATTGACTTGCTTTTTCATTGGGAAGGTCCTGTTTCGGCTCCTGCATGGTCCATATATTGGAAATAGAGACTTTCTATGGCTGACAAACTTAAGTTGTCGTTGGCCACGAGCGTCTGCAGCGTACCGTGATTCATGATTCCTATTTGATCTGCCAGCAACTGAACGCAGTTAAGATCATGCGTGACCATAAGGGTAATGACACCGCGGCTCTTCATAAGTTTGATGATCTTGATAAAATCCATGGATGCCGACGGGTCCAAACCGGACGTCGGTTCGTCGAGAAAAAGCACCTTGGCGTTTTTCAAGATGGCAAAGGCAATTCCAACCTTCTGCCGCATGCCCTTGGAATAGGCCCGGAGCCGCCGATCGTGAATATTTTCAGCAAGACCGACCAGGGTCAAGGCCTCCCGAATATCCTGAAGCCCAGGCTGAATATTAGCCAGCCTCGCAAGATAATCCAGGTTCTCCGTGGCACTGAACTCGTTGTAGAGGTTGACCTGCTCAGGCAAATACATAATGAATTGTCGACATGCGTTGGCCTCTCGCGTCACGTCGTGCCCATAAATGGTGGCTCGCCCGCTATCAGGCTTTATAAAGTTGAGAAGCATATGCAACGTTGTGGTTTTGCCGGCACCGTTAGCCCCGACCAGGCAGAGGATCTCACCGGGCTTGATGGCAAAGCTTAGATTGTTGACGGCATGGTAAGATCCGAAGCGTTTCGACAAACCTTCAACGAGCAGCACATCACACCCCCATATCCCGAACCTTCTGGCAGTTGTCGAGCCAACATCAACCAGCATTAATGCAAATAATTGCAAAATTCTTATAGGTGCTTTGCGATATCCTTGCAATAGTCTATTCGCTCAGTTCTTAAACTCTTATTTTTTATCGTATTTCCCAGCAGAGTTCGAGTAAATCACGCCTTTTTGTGCACTCCTGAGTCATAACACTAATGTAGTTATTTGCGATAATGAGCAGGTACCAGGACTTCCACACAATGGGTTTTAACCCCACTGAATGTGAGAAATACCAGCTGCCTGCCGGTGTATTTGACTCTTCACCCCAAAAAGACGCAAGATGCTGTCCTCGTTAAGGACGGCCGATGGCTCCCCACTCCCAAATTTCCTTCCATCCTGGAGCAAGAGAACCTGATCGCAAAAGCGAGCTGCAAGATTCAAGTCATGCAAAACCATCAATTTGGTCTGGGGAATTTCCTTCAGTTTTTTAAGGATCTCCAACTGAAAATAGATATCCAGATGGTTGGTTAGTTCATCAAGCAGCAGTATATGTGGTTTTTGCAAAAGACTTTGCACCAGCATTAGCCTTTGTCGTTCACCACCAGATAGCACAGAAAGCGAGAGATCCAACTTGTCCTTGAGTTGAAATTCTTGACAGAGCCCTTCGCACTCTGCAAGCCACTCGCCATGATCCTGAATTCCTGTCAAGGGATGAAAGGCCAGTTCCAGAAAGGAACGCACCTTGAACCCCTGCATAGACGTCCCTTCCTGCTGAACATAGGCCATCTTACGCGACCTTTCCAGCGCAGACATATGCTGCAGGGAGCGTCCGCCGATTGAGATAGTACCCTGGCTGGGGCGCAAATATCCCAACAGTGTCTTCAAAAGAGTCGACTTGCCACTCCCGTTCGGGCCGACAATGCCGCAGCACTCACCAGACTTGACATCTAAGCTAATGTTGTGCAGGAGTGTGCGAGATCCAATGGAAACGGATACATTCTGGATGGCAAGAGCCGAGGTATCAGTCATGGGAACCTCGCATCAACGCTATGAATAGCGGGGAACCCAGGAGTGCCGTGATCACACCTATGGGAATCTCATGAGGACTGAAGAGATAGCGAGCCAGAGCATCCGCAATTATCATAAAACCAGCTCCTCCTACGAGGCAGCCAGGGATTAAAAGCCGATAATCATTGCCCAGAATCAGACGCAGCACATGAGGCACCATCAGTCCTACAAAACCAATAGAGCCCGTCATGGACACGATCACGGAAGTGAGAGCAGCACAGAGCAGAAAGAGCCGTCTGCGAAGCGCCTTCAAATCCAGCCCAAGTGAGAAAGCTTTCACTTCGTTTAAACAGGCGACATTAAGTTGATTACGGCATCGAAAGAGGCAAATAAACCCGAGTAGTACGACAATAGCCAGCATGGGCAGATCCTTATTTTCCGCTGCTCCCAGACTGCCCATGGTCCAGAACATGACATTCTGAATCTGGGTTTGCTGACTAGCTGTAAAAATCAGGATCTGGGTGAGCGCTTCCAAACAAAAGGAAATAGCCAGACCGGTAAAAACCAGACGCGTTGAAGAGAACTGAGACCCCTGACGGGATATAGAGTAGATCACAGATGCAGCGGCCAACGCACCCAAAAAAGCCATCAGCTGAATCGAAGCCAGACCAAAAATAGAAAGACCGCTGACAATAACCAACACGGCCCCTAATGAAGCCCCCGATGAGACTCCCAGCAGCCATGGGTCAGCCATGGGGTTGCGCACCAGTGCCTGAATCGTCGCACCAACCAGGGACAGCCCGGCCCCACTGAGTCCGGCCATCATCACTCTTGGAAATCGAATGGACCAGAGGATAACATCCTTGCCCTGTCGATCTTCGCTCCACTCTTGGCCCTCACCCAAATGATGAACAAGACTGGCGCGTATCAAGCCAATCTCCCAACAAAAAC
>JBGSTF010000116.1:0-57089 GCA_041736645.1 Oligoflexus sp.
CCAGAGCTTGATCTTGCGATTTATTCTGATGGAAAAGGTTTTCAAGAGCCGACAAAGCATAGCGGCGATGGCCGCCAAGCGTTCGATAGGTGGGAGCAAAAAAACCCTCACGCTCCCAGCGGCGTAGAGTTGTGATCGATAGTCCCAAAAGGATGGCAGCTTGACCAATTGATCGATGCATCTCTCTTTCCCTAAGAGATTCATACAAAAATATGGTCTTAGATCCCATACGTGAATAGATTCGTCAAGATTCATTTTTTAACTGCTGTTGCCCTAGGCTTGAGCTGAGCAGACTTGCGGATGCTTCTGCCTCGAAGCTATAGCTGCTGCCATTCCCTTGGCTTTTGCTGTCAGACGATCCGCAGGCTTGTAAGGCCCCAACTGTGGCTAAACTCAGGAAAAATTTATACATAGTGACACCCTTTGAATGAATGTGGTTGACGCAGCGCGGGTCCTTTCATTTTACCGGCATTGCGTCATAAATACACCCATAATATGCAAAAGCTCCTTTCCTCGTTGCTTCTCCGCCCTGTCTCTCGCACAATTGGGCGTTTCAGTATTGATGGGCCTTGAAAGTTTGGATGAGGAATTGGGATATGAGTTTTTCGGATAAAGCTGCAGGAGTTTTTGGGACTCTTGATTTGAGAGATAAGAGTTTTTTGACGAATCTGCTTTCGCTGCTTTGTTTCTTGCTCGGGTTCGTCAGCCCATTATGGGGTCCGCAGCTGAAAGCTATTGGATCTTACGCCTTGTCGGGAGCCATCACCAACTGGCTCGCTATCTATATGCTGTTTGAGAGAGTTCCGGGGCTTTATGGTTCGGGAATTATTCCACTGAAATTCGAAGAATTTAAAAGGGGTATTCGAAAGCTTATCATGACCGAATTCTTTACTCAGGAAAATCTCCAACGCTTTTTGGGCAATGAAGCGGCCAGAGTGATTGAGGCAGACGTGATCGTCGAGGCCATCGACCGCGAAATTCTCTTTGAAAAGCTTATGAGTGCCGTTCAGAGTTCGCCCTTTGGACCGATGCTAGGCATGTTTGGTGGGATGGATGCTGTCAAAGCTTCACTACGCAAGCCGTTCGAGCAAAAGATAGAAGAAGCCATTCGAGAGATTGTCGCGTCGCCCCAATTCAATGAGATCCTGAAAAAGGTACTCGCCAAGGATTTTTCAGCTCCGGGTCTGATGGAGAAAATTGAGCAGGTAGTACAAGCTCGCTTAGAGGAACTCACTCCACAGATGGTCAAAGACATTATTCAAGATATGATGCGATCCCATCTCGGCTGGCTCGTTGTTTGGGGCGGTGTATTTGGGGCCATTCTGGGTCTGGGTGCTAGCTTCCTCTAAAAAACTCGACAAACCAACCCACCAAAATCAAGCTGCCAAGTCTATCCAACGTTCTCTGAGCGCTTGGCAATCTTTTGCCTATTTCTATTCTACCAAGTCCGTGCCCCAAGCCAAGATCCTTAAGTTTCGAGCAATCATTCCGATACCTTAGTCGCAGGGAATGGGAGAGCGACTCTCTGTGCAAAAGCTAGATCGCACAACCCCACTTTGAATGATGAGCAAGCAAGAACAGATTCATGCTGGGAAGACTTGAGATGCAACAGCCTGACATTAAAATTCTTTGTATCGACGATGATCCAGCTATCCTCGATCTCTACAGCTATTCAGTGAAAGCAGCTGGATTCACGCCGATTCTATGCCTGAATCCTGAGGATGCCATACGCACTTTTAAAGCAGAGATGCAATGCATTGCTCTCGTGGTTTGCGATCTCCAAATGCCGATTATGAACGGAGTGGATGTTCGAAAGTCTTTGCTTCCCGAAGGCTTTTCAGTGCCCTTTATCGTAGTCAGTGGCTACTTGACCAAAGAAAATCCCCTGCAGTACCTGGAGCTGAAGATTTCAGGCTACTTCGATAAGCTCGCCATTATGGAAACGATGTCGGAAATCATTGCCAAAGAGTCTAAAGAACGCATTCAGATGATAAGGGAAAGCCAGGCTTTGGAATCGATATTTTTCGATGAAGCGACATCAATTCTTGATGACTTGGAACCTCTTTTAGTCTCCTTGGATTTGAATCGAGCCAATCCTGAGTCCATCAATGCCATCTTTAGAGGTGTTCACACCCTTAAAGGATCAAGTGGCTGTCTCGAAAGCGAAATTATCACCAAATATGTGCATAAGTACGAAGATATCATTTCCGGCCTCAAGGAAGGACGAATAAGCCTTAATCCAGAAATCTATGAAGTCCTGCTCAAAGGCCTTGATCGAATCAAACTGCTCGTCGCAGCCATCGAAACGAAGAAACTGAAGTCCTTTAGGCTAGAAGATATCGTGCCTGAGCTGTCAATTCATGGAAAGACGGCGGTTGCATCAGCTGACAAAACTGACAGTCATGGTGCTGATCCAGCTGCAGCGGCGGATCCAGCGAAGGCCGATATTCACAAAGCTAAAGTCAAAGATAGCATTTCTGTGCCTATCACTATGCTGGATGAACTTTCGAGCTTTTCCGGCGAGATTACCGTCATTCGAAACATGGTAAACAAAATAGTTAGAACCTTGGAAGTTCGCTTTGTTGGCAATAAAGAGATCCAGAGTTTGGGAGAACTTCTGGAAGAGATGCATAAGGTAAATAGTACAATTCAGTCGCGAATCACTGACCTTCGCAAAGTTCCACTATCGAATGTTCTGAAGCCCCTCCCTCGAATAATCCGAGATCTGGGCCGAGATTTAGGCAAAAATATTAAACTTCATATCGAAGGTGATGGTCTCCGAGTCGACAATGCTTTGGCTGCAGTTTGTAGCAATAGTCTCGTGCATCTTGTTAGAAATAGTGCTGATCATGGTATAGAGAATCCTGACGATCGAAAATCGGTTGGAAAGCCAGAACATGGGACGGTTCATATCAACTGCACCGAAGGCCATGAAGAAGTGCGGATTTCGATCCGGGATGACGGACGAGGTATTGATCATAAGAAGATCAGAGCTAGAGCTCTCGAGAAAGGTCTGTATACGGAGAGTGAGCTGGCGAGAATGAGTGAACAGGAAGCACTGGGAATCATTTTTGATGCGGGATTTAGCACAGCTGCCGTTGTTACCAATGTATCCGGTCGAGGCGTAGGAATGGATATGGTGAAATCGTCGGTGGAAGCGGTGGGCGGACGCATAGACATTGATTCGCGGATCGGCAAAGGGTCAACTTTCACTTTGCGCTTACCCATTCCCAAATCTGTTATGATTATCAATTCCCTTCTTGTTGAAGCAGGCCGAGTTTGCTTTGCCATTCCTCAAGATTCCATTCTTAGGATTTTGCGAATTGATACAGAACGTTTGGGTACTGTGATTCAAGCAACGGCCAGCGGCAGTGTACTGCGATGTGATCAAAAAATTTATCCTCTCCTTGATTTGGCATCTCTGCTCCAGCTGCCTAAGGAAGCTGGACGAGCGGCTGAAGTTGTTGAAATTCTCCTTATTCAATCTGAGCAACTGCTGTTCGCCTTGCAGGTCGACTCTGTTCTAGATTCAGAAGAGATCGTCGTCAAGCGATTGCAGAGCTGCTTTAATCCCTCTGGTGTTTTTGCTGGCTCGACATTTATGGGCGACGGATCTATTGGACTCATCCTGGATATGGCTGGTTTGGCTGAGCTGGCTGGAGTCGATTCTGCCCCTACAATTTCATCCCAAGATATAAAAGAGAGCACCGTCTCGCAGCTTTTGGCAGAACAAGCAAATCCTGCTCAGTGCAATTACCTACTCTTTAAAATAGGCTCAAAGGGCATCTATGGAGCTCCGCTCGACCAAGTTTTCCGCCTTGAAGAGATTGAAGGGGAGCGAGTCCAGAGGAGCGGGGCCCAGCGAGTGGTGATTTATCGCGATCGACTCATGCCTATTCATTCGGTGCAACGATTACTCAAACTATCCGAAAAAGACCAACCAGCGGTGGCGAAATCAAATGAACGGCTCTCGATCATTGTCACCCAAGGTAAAGAAGGCTTTGTTGGATTCGAAGTCTTGGACCTGGTTGATATCGTTAGCACAGATCAGTCAGTCTCAACAGAAATTCGTGATCGAGTGGGTGTCACCGGTAATACTACGGTCAGAGATCATAGTGTGACTATTGTCAATCTTCACGAAATTTTGCAGCTTATCACGCCGAAGGCGGCGTGAATGGCTAAATATGATCTTTTTATACCCAATGGCCTTGAGATTGCGAAAAGCAATCCGAAGAGGAAAGATAAGAGGATATAAAAGTCACTATGGGTCTTTCATCTGAAAAAAAAGAAGCCGCTCTAGCTGAATATCTCGATGAATGTCAGGAGATGTTGGAGCGATTTTCACGCAATCTTGGGCGAATCGAAAAAGCTGATTATAGCTCTGAAACTCTTGCCGAAATCTACCGAGACATGCATACAATTAAGGGCAGCTCGCAACTTTTTGGATTCTCCCAAATTGGTCAGTTAGCTCATGGTATGGAAACCTGCCTGGATCCTATCCGAAAAGGTACTGCCAAAGTATCGACGAATCTGATCGATACCCTTTATGCTGGCTGCGATACGATTGCCAATGTCTTGCTAGCTATCCGTGAAAAGCACCAGGAACCAGATGTGAGTGACGCCTTAGCTGGGCTCCTTGCCCGCTTTTTGTCGCTCGCAGAAATTTCGGTTCTAGAGACCTCGCCCTTGATTCAAGATAAAGTCATTCCAGCGGAAAAAATTACCAATTCGGAATTAGAAAAATCAAAATTGAGTATTTCTGAGGGAAAACAGCTAGAGAAATCTGAGCAAAAAATTGCAGACGTGAAGGCGCCTGCTAGATCACCCGCCCCACAGCCCGCGTCCGGATTTTTTGGCATCTTTGATGATGATGAAGTCCCTGCTGCCGGTGCAAAACCTGTTCATTCAGCTCCCAAAGAACCCGAACTCAAAGCCAAGACCGCGCCAGAGGTCGCTGCAAAGCCTGAGGCTTCACCCAGAGCCGAGGCCAGCGCAAAGGCTTCAGGTGACGAGCAGCACTCTGAAACTATAAGAGTGCATGTTTCGCTCTTGGATAATCTTATGAATCTGGTCGGAGAACTGGTCTTGATTCGCAACCAGATTATGCTGAGAGCGAACAGCCACGACGAGGATGCCGAGTTTCTCAAGGTCAGTCAGCGGCTGAATGTTTTGACCGCAGAGATGCAAAATGAAGTCATGAAGACGCGTATGCAGCCCATAGGCAATATTCTCAATAAGTTCAATCGCGTGGTTCGAGACCTAGCCAAGGAATTGGACAAGAAAATAGAGCTGGAGTTGATAGGTGCGGAAACGGAGTTGGACAAGACCATCATTGAGGCTGTCAAAGATCCCTTGACCCATATTATCCGCAATGCTGTGGATCATGGCATAGAAACCATGGAAGAGCGGAAAAAGGCAGGTAAGAAGGACTCTGGCAGTCTGCGCCTTAAGGCCAGCCATGAGAGTGGACAGGTCATCATTGAGATTACCGATGACGGTCGCGGCTTGGATCGGGAAAAAATTGGCCCAAAGGCTGTGGAAAAAGGTCTTTTGACCAAAGAGACGCTCAGCAAGATGACAGAAAAAGAAGTCCAAAGTTTGATATTCTCGCCGGGATTTTCTACTGCCTCTGCCTTATCCAATATCTCAGGCCGAGGTGTTGGAATGGATGTCGTGAAGACAAATGTTGAAAAAATAGGCGGTATCGTCGATATATCGAGTGTTGTTGGAATGGGGACCACCATCAAACTTAAGATCCCCCTCACCCTCGCGATTGTGCCAGCACTCATAGTCTGGGCGGGTGGTTATCGTTTTGCTATACCTCAAACAAAGTTGGTTGAGTTGCTCCGCATAGATGAATCCGAACAGTCCCACGAAAAGTTGGAATCGGTTCAGGGACGCCCGGTTTTACGTCTGCGAGGAAAGCTACTACCGATCGTATCGCTCTCCGAAATTCTGCTGCAAGGCAACCAGGGGTCTGTTTCTGCAGTGGAAGCTTGCTCCGCAGGTTCAGAGTCGAATATCGTAATTCTCAACGCTGATGGTCTTATGTTTGGTCTGATTGTCGATGCCATAGATGACTCTGCAGATATCGTTGTTAAAAGTTTATCATCGTTTCTCAAAGATCTATCAGTCTACTCCGGCGCGACAATTATGGGTGATGGGTCTGTAGCACTGACGATAGATGTGACAGGAATCGCTGAACGTTGCCAACTCTTGCAAGAGTCGTCGGACGATGAGCTGAATGCTCGCGATCAGCAAGACAAAACCAAAGATAGAATCGCTGACTCCGCTGAGTATCTCTTAGTGGATGTCGGAGCAACGGGCAGCTATGCGATTCCCTTGACTTTGGTCAGTCGGATCGAGGAATTCGAAAATTCTAGATTCGAGTGGTCAGGGGAACAAAAAGTCGTGCGCTACCGCAATCTCCTGCTGCCGATATTCTCACTGCCTGAATTCCTACAATTACCTCACAATAGTAAACCCTTGGATGATGATCAAAGAAAGCCTGTTGTCGTCATTCAGCGAGGGGATAGATTCTACGGCGTTGAGGTGCGAGGTATCGAGGATATTGTAGAAGTCTCATCTTCTATTGATCATTCGATAAAGGATCGCTGCGGTATTCTTGGAGCTATCACTTCCAGTGAGAGAGTGATAGTCGTGGTTGATATGTTTGGCATGATAGACTCTCTGCGGTCTCAAGTAGAGATCGAAGCCCCGGGCTCAAATGAAAAGGTGAAAGCTCAAGCGGCCTTTGCAGAGGTTATCAGTCGTCGGCGGCACCGCATTCTGGTGGTGGAAGATAGCACTTTCTTCAGAAACTACATTCGCCAAGTTCTGCAGGAAGCAGGTTTCCAGGTCGAAGTAGCTGGAGATGGGCTTGATGGATTTAGTGTTTTGGAACATGCTTCACCAGGAACCTTTTCGGTCGTGCTTTCAGACATCGAAATGCCTAGGCTGGACGGCTTAGGACTGGCTCGACGGGTACGCGCCACCAAAGCTATCGCTCAGGTGCCGATGGTAGCCATCACCACCAGGTTTAGCGTCCAAGATATTGAGCAAGGCAAAGCTTCAGGATTCAATAGATATTTGGAAAAGCTCAATGCGCCGGAGTTGATTAGCAACCTTGACGAGATGTTGGGCATCAGTGGCGGGGAGGTCGGACGTGCAGCAAATGGTTGAACTTAAATTGGTGAATGGATCAGATGTAAAGTCTGAGAACCAAACGCAACAGTTTTCAACTTTCTACGTGGCGAATCGCCTTTATGGAATTGACGTGACAAGAGTGCAAGAAGTTGTGAGACCGATGCCAATGACTCCAATACCCTTAGCGCCCGAATATGTAAGAGGGCTCATCAATTTGCGAGGCCAAGTAGCAACAGCAATTGGCCTGCGTCAACTCTTTGGTTTGAAAGGTGAAGCGCCAACCGAATTCATGAATGTTGTTTGTAAAGTCGAAGGAATACTCATATCTCTCCAGGTGGATGAAATTGGTGATGTGATTGAAGTTTCCAAAAAATATTTTGAACCAAGTCCTAAGACTATTTCCGACGACATTAAAAAGTTTATGTCGGGGATCTTTAAGCTTTCGGATTCTCTTCTAAGTACGATTGATGTGGATCGAATCAATAAATTTCTTAATCATAAATCTTGAGCAACAGGGGAATTTCATGGCGAAGAGTGCATTAGCAATGCGGGGGCGTACGGGAGAAAAGGAATTCACCAAAGCGGAAACACATCTTGCTGATCTAGAAGCTCAAGTTGCAGCCATTCATAAGGTACAGGCTGTGATAGAATTTAGTATGGATGGAATCGTGCAGGATGCCAACGACAATTTTCTCAAAGTTCTTGGCTATAGCCTCGACGAAGTGAAAGGAAAGCATCATCGCATTTTTTGCGACCCAAATGATGCGAATTCTGTTGAGTATCGCAGCTTTTGGGAAAAGCTGAATCGTGGTGAATTTGTTAGCGCTGAGTTTCGGCGAATTGGCAAGGGTGGAAAGGAAGTTTGGATCCAAGGCTCTTACAATCCTATACTCGATGTTCATGGTCGACCTTTCAAAGTGGTTAAGTATGCTGTCGATATTAGTACCCAAAAATTAAAGGACTGTGAGTTGGCTGCCCTGAGCAAGGCACAGGCAGTTATCGAGTTCAACCTCGATGGATCTATCGTCAGCGCTAATGATAATTTTCTAAAAGTTCTAGGTTATAGGATTGAAGAAATTCGCAGCAAACATCACTCGATGTTTTGCGATCCTGCTTACACGGCTTCATCCGACTATAGGAACTTTTGGAGTAGTTTGAATCGAGGTGATTTTCAGACAGGTCTATTCAGACGGATCAATAAGTCTGGCGAAAGTGTTTACATCCAGGCTAGCTATATTCCCGTCTTTAATCTCGATAATCGACCCTTCAAGGTGGTTAAATATGCGGTTGATGTAACGGCCGAAACCATCAAAAAAATGGAGCAAGAAGCCACGGTGGATCGCATCCAGAGTATGATGGACAACATGCCGATTAATGTGTTGATGGCCGATCTCGATTTCAAAGTTATCTATATGAATCCTAGAAGTAGAGAGACTCTCAATACCATAGAAAAGGATCTGCCCACAGCCGTTGATAAAATTATAGGTCAAAGTATCGATATCTTTCACCGCAATCCATCGATTCAAAGGAAGATCCTCGGAGATGATCGTAATCTTCCCCATCGAGCAAAGATCGTACTGGGAAAAAACACCTTGGACCTCCTGGTCTCAGCCACCTATGACAGCAACAAGAAATACATCGGACCAATGGTCACCTGGGAATTGATCACAGCTCGCATGGAACTCGTGAGCAACATTGGCGAAGCTTCGCAAAAGCTTGCCGCGGCTTCAGCGGAATTGAACGCGACAGCCACTCAAATGAGCGGCAATGCTGAGAGGTCGACTTCTTTGGCTAACTCAACAGCTGCAGCTTCTGAAGAGGTTTCTCAGGGAGTTCGCACCGTTGCCACCAATACCGAAGAAATGTCTGCTGCCATCAAAGAGATTGCACGAAATGCTGCGGAAGCATCGATCACCAGTGCAGAAGCTCTCAGTCAGGCCAAACAAACCAGTGCAACAATTTGCAAGCTGGGAGTGAGTAGTCAGGAGATTGGTAATGTGATCAAAGTGATTAGTTCCATAGCCCAGCAAACGAATCTTTTGGCGCTCAATGCGACGATTGAAGCAGCTCGAGCAGGTGATGCGGGTAGAGGGTTTGCAGTGGTTGCCAATGAGGTGAAGGAGTTGGCGAAGCAAACGGCCAAAGCTACAGAAGAAATTACGAATAAGATTACAGGAATTCAGCGCGATAGCCAGAGCTCCGTAGATGCGGTCACCATAATCGCCCAAACTATTGAAAAATTGAACGGCATTGCTAGCGCAATTGCAGCCTCCGTCGAGGAGCAGTCGGCCACTACCAATGAAGTGGCGCGAGTTGTACAGGAATCTGCGCGGGGTGTTTTGAGTATCTCGGAAAACGTAAAGTATGTATCTACCTCTGCACAGGAAACCTTCACGGGCTCAAATCAGGTTCTTACGGCAGCGAAATCTTTGAGTGAGCTGGCCTCTAGGCTAGAGGGTTTAGTGAAGCGCATTGAAGCTTGATCGCCTATGCGTCGGGTAAGATTCAAAATCTGAATGGCCTTTAGTAGCTGTCCGAGGTGAATTTGTATGACATTGAGGATACTCGTGGTAGACGATTCGGTCGTCTTTCGTTCCCAAATCAAAGCTGCTCTTGAAGACATCGATGGGATTACCGTCGTAGGTTCCGCTGCGAACGGTAAGATTGCCTTGGAACGGATTGAACAGGGCACTGTTGATGTTGTAATACTCGATTTGGAAATGCCAGAAATGAGCGGTCTGGAGATGCTGGGAATCATGAGACAGCGTGGCCTGCAACAGACGGTGATTGTATTCGCGGCTCCATCAGGGTCGGGTGTAGAGATGGCCTTGGCCGCATTGCGTGCTGGGGCATCCGATTTTATTGCCAAGCCTCAGTCGGCTGGATCTTTGGAGCAAGCTCTCGCTGGCGTGCAGAAAGATCTCATTCCCAAAATTCTCCAGTTTCGTGAGAAGATTCAAAGGAAGTCAGTGCAGTTATCGAAGACTGTGCCCCCGCCAGCAGCTTTGCAAGCAGACTTGCAGCGATTAGCTTCAGGTCCGGTGTCATCTACTCCCATTACTTCCTTTCGACCGAAGGTTGTGGCTATAGGCTCATCCACGGGTGGACCAGCTGCTTTAGACAGTCTCTTTTCGAAGCTCAAGGGACATCCTCTTCGCGTTCCTGTTTTTGTTGCACAGCACATGCCTCCCTTATTTACCGAATATTTGGCCAAAAGGATTGGCGAGATCAGTGGGCATCCAGCCAAGGAAGGCAAGGATGGAGACGTCGTGCAGACGGGAACCATCTATGTTGCGCCTGGTGACTTTCATATGACGGTCGAACGCTCGAAAGATGGAGGCCAGGTTCTTGTACGCTTAGATCAAGGGCCCAAGCGAAATTCTGTTCGACCAGCAGTGGACAATCTCTTTGAGTCTTTGACGAAAGTCTATGGGAGTGGAGTGGCCGCGTTTGTATTGACTGGAATGGGCGAAGATGGAACAGTTGGAGCGAAAGCTATCAAATCTTACTTCGGCAAGGTCGTCATTCAAGACCAAGTCTCGTCGGTTGTTTGGGGCATGCCTGGAGCAGTCCATGAGGCGGGTGCCTTTGATTCTATGGGTAATCTGGAAAGCTGTTCGGAGATTTTGATAAAGTTAGTTGCTTAGGTGAGACAATGCTTTTAATGCAGTACCTCATTGAACAAAAATTGGTCAAGACTGAGCAGGTCGTTGAGGCTTTGGTCGAGCAGCTGCGTTCCTTGCCTTCGAGTCTCGAGATTGTCTTTGACTTGAATTTGCTATCCAAAGAAGCCATCTTTGATGTTCTTGCAGAGCAGCAAATATCGGGAACTGACTTTCAATGCAGTGCAAAGAAATTAGGCTTTTGGTCGGAAGATATTCGGGATCGAATCCATCTAGAGTTGGTCAAAAGACGGCTTCCTCTGGTGCAAATTCTAGTTCAGAGGGGTTATCTCAGTCTGCAAAATCTTTCCCCTGCACTGAATGACTATGTTGAACGTGCAGGCCAAGTTTCTCCATCAGCTCAGGGCAAGGTTGTCGTGGAAACATCACCGCTGGCCATACAAGTGACCCCCGTTGGCCGACCACTGCTTAAGCTAGATAGCTTTTTGATTTCCGAATACGCTGATGCTTTTGATACCAAGTTTGTTCTTTCAATGAAAAGCCTGCTGTCGCTTCTTCATAATGAGGCAAAGGATGGCAAAGCCATGGCCTCAGCGTTCAAATTGGGACTTATGGAAAGTGTAGTGATTCGGGCCGCAGCGAGCTTTCTGGGAGCTGTGGAGAGTGAGAGTATAGCAGATTCTTTAGTAAAGATTTTTGATCAAGAGTCGAACCGGCTAGGTTCTGTCGAGAAGGTTTCTCTGCTAGAAATTCTCGAAGCCGGACTGGCATTGCTAAACCTACATTGTCAAAGTTTGAAAAGAGACTGTTGCGAGTTTGATGTGGCCAAAGATAGCGAATGGCTAGAAAAAAGGGAACGTTTTTGGAAGATTTCGAACCATGTGCAAGTTGCGAAGCCTGAGAGGGCGGCATGAGGAGTTTTGGATGAAGATCTTGCTAGTAGATGATTCAAAGTCAGTGCACGCTCTCCTGGAAGAGATGCTGGATGGTTGTCCGGTCACTCTGCAGCATGTTTACAACGGCAAACAGGCGGTTGAAGCTATACAGGTCGAAGGATTCCAAGCCGACCTTGTGATTCTAGACTGGGAAATGCCGCAAATGACTGGAATTGAAGCGCTCCCGGAGATTCGGCGAATTCGTAAGGATCTATTCGTTCTTATGATGACATCGCTCAATACCATGTCTCATATCAGTGAAGCCTTGGAAAAGGGTGCGAACGACTATCTGATTAAGCCCTTTACGCGAGATATTTTGATTGGAAAAATTGAGCAAGTCACAGGAAGCGAGGTAGAAAACCGTGGTGGATCTGCCGCCTGAAATTTTTAGGTACTTCTCGACTGTGATTGAGAAAGAGACTGGTATCCAATATTTGGAAGCCAATTCCCATCTGCTCGTCAATCGATTGCAGGATTTAGCTAGATTTCTCAACTTTCCTGACATTGCTTCTTTGTGGTCTGATGTTCAGAAAAATGGATTGAATGCGATGGCGAAGACTCAGATACTGGATCTTGCCACGAACAATGAGACGTCCTTTTTTAGAGATCCAGAGGTCTTTGAGTTCTTCAAAAATCAGTTTGTTCAGAAATTTTCGGCGAATGTGCCTATGGTCCGTATTTGGTGTGCTGCAACCAGTACCGGGCAGGAGCCTTATACTTTGGCGATGATCATGGCCCAACTCAAGGAAGCCGGTCTGGCCAAGTCCTATCAGATTCTTGCAACAGATATCAGTGAACGAGTGCTCAAGCAGGCTTCGCAAGGTGTTTATTCTCAGTTGGAGATTCAGCGGGGGCTACCTGCTCCATTGATGATTAAATATTTTGAACAGATAGAAACGGATGGCTCCCATTTGCCGAGATATAAGGCAAAGGCAGACCTTTCGGCTCATATCACTTTCAAAAAATTGAATTTGCTCGAACCTTGGCCGAATTTTGGCACCTTTGACATTGTGTTTTGTCGTAACGTGTTGATCTATCAAAATGTCGAAAATAAGAAGCGCGTCATTTCCCGGATAGCGAGTGTACTCGCTCCCGGTGGCTACATGGTGCTGGGTGGCGCTGAAAGCATCCTGGGTTTGTCGACAGATTTTGAAACCGAGCAGTATGGAAAGGCCTGTGTGTATAAACTCAAGCCTAAAATGGCGATCTCCGCGTGAATAGGCACCTTTCGCGCTTTGTCTTAAAGATAAGGGTTTTCCATGTCGGAACTCAATGAAGAATCCTTTGCAGTTGAGTTGAAGGGCATATTTCTCACAGAAGCCTGGGAGATGCTCGACGATATGGAAGCGGCTATTATCGATCTGGAGACGGATGCAGGGGATATGTCCAAGATTGATCGGCTGCTTCGTCTGGTTCATACTATCAAAGGTTCGGCGATGGTCGTGGGTTTTACCCAACTGGGTGGGTATGCTCATATTTTTGAAGGAATGCTGGATGCGATTCGAGGCCAAAATATACCTGTGAGCTCTGGTCTGGTCGACGGTTTTCTTAGTATCATTGATACCCTGCGCACGGTCGTCGATAATCTGCGCAATGATTCGGATTTCAAGGATGATGCTGCAGTCATCGAAAAGAAAATTAGGACAACGATCAGTAAGGTCACCAGCCTGGCTCTTCCCCAAGCTCCAGCAGCCGGACTGCAGAGCCTAAGTTCAAGCGATGTGCAGAATCTTTCGATGGCTCGAGGGGGCGAGGTAGCGAAAGATGCTCCGTCTTTGCCGATCAAAAATACAAGGCAGCGAACCATTCTCGTCTGTGATGATGAGCCAGAAATTCTAGAGTTTTTGCAGGAGATTCTGGAGAGGGAGGGTTACCAAGTCTTGACTGCTGCAGATGGCAACCAAGCCTTAGCAGAACTGCGAAAGTCCATAGTCGATGTGATTTTGACCGATCTTATGATGCCACAGATGGATGGAATTCAGTTTATTCGGGAGGTGAGACGATTCAATCAATGGATTCCGATTGTATTCATCTCAGCTTATACCTCTCGAGAGCACTTTAAAACCTATGTGGCGTTGGGCGTCGATGAATTTATAGAAAAGCCCTTTACCCACGAGCAGGTTCTAGTGGTGGCGGTTCGAACAATGAAGGCGCGCATTATGCGCGAATCGGTATTGATGATGTCTCGCCTTTGCTTTCGCGCCTATGTGTCGATTCAAAAGATTGAAACTCTGAGTCTGTCACCCGGAATGATTGAGGAGAGAAAAAAGGAAAAGGAGCATCTCGACCGGCAGATGGACGAGATGAAGGCGGTGACAACCCAGCTTCTGTCGATTGAGAGTGATTTGCAGAAAGACCGCCAGTCCGCATAATTGAGCCGAATCACACCGAGAATCGAGCAAAAGGCTCAGTGCGCCACATAAGCTATCAAGCTAACTTACTTAAATAACTAAAAAAGCTAAGCATCCTCGATTTGGTGTGGATCTTGTTATGCCGGAACAAGGGCAATGAGAAACACGTCGGCAGGAGTGCTAGGGATGAACAAAGATGAGTCCACGCTTCAAGTCTGTGATTTTTGTCAGAAGCAGATGAGCTGTCGAAATCTTTTTGTTGCTCTCAAGGTTCTCGAAGAAGAGCTTCGTTTTGTAGACGACCCAAGATTGGCGGCGGGTATTCAGCGACTGCGTCAAGAGGCGGATAGTCTGGGTTTCGCTTTTCCTGAGGGAATGACCCGATGCACCCTTGCACTTGAAGACCCGCACGCCGAACGTTTGTTGCAAATGGCTCGGGAGCTCTTGCGTCAATTGCGGCAAAAGCTAAGAATTTCGAACAGCGCCCTCTGATCATCAGCCATGGCTCACCGCGAAAAAATTTTCCATCGCTATGCTCTCTCATCACGTATTATTTTATACAAGTCATTCAAATTTGGGCGAAAACGCGTGAATTTCGCGGAGAATTCCAAGTGTGTCCTTCAGTATGTCCTCCACAAAGTTATAATCCCCGCGCCAGCGAGCATCAGGCGCCCCATCCACGTGAACATACCGACGGGAAGGCGAGATGCTATGAGTGATGGCACGTATGTTGCTGAAACCATGGCTGGGAGCGTGCCGAGATAGAATGCTAGCATGGTGAGGCCGCCCGCCCATGCCGAGCCTGATCCGACGCTTGCTAAGAGCAGTGGGTGTAAGGTCATACATGGGAGTAGGACTGTCATCAGTCCCAATCCGAAGGCCTGAGCGCTCCTTGGCAAAGAAAAAAGGCGCTTCTGCAATTGTTGAAGCCAGGCAGTGGGGAGCGGGCGTAGAATTCGATTCAGGCGTAGGAACGGAAAAACCGCCCAAAGGATGAGTAAGCATCCGGCTGTCCATGAAAGCCCCTGGCCGAAACTCAGAGATCTTTGAGTGAGTTCGGCGGATATCAGACCGACGAGGGCTCCAGCAAGGACATAAGATAACAGTCGACCTAAGTTATAAAGGACAACGTGCGTGAATGAAGGTTGGCGAGATCGTCCCAGTACGGAACAGGCTAAGGGTCCACACATCCCCGCGCAGTGCAATGATACCAGGAAACTGTAAGAGAAGATCGCGGCGAATCCTGCAATTTGCCAGGGATCAGCGGCTGACAAAGTTTGAATCAGGTGGTGTTGACTATGACCCATGTGCTCGTGAATGTTCATACGAACGAACCCTCTTCTGTGGTGGCGGAAGCCCAACGGAAATGTAGACATTGCAATTCCAGTATGCCCGATCACCTGTCCGATGAATTTTGTTGTCATGGCTGTCGATCCGCTTTTGCACTGATCGAGAGCTTTGAGTTAGATCGTTTTTACGAAATTGTACAGGAAAACTCTGATGCCTTGCGCCCTGCTCAGGTTCAAAGGCTTGACTACCGACTGTTTGACAATCCGGATTTTCAAAAAGAATTTGTCGAATCAGCTGACTTGGAACAGCAGACAGCGCATTTTTTTCTGGACAACATGACTTGCTATGCCTGCGTATGGGTCTGCGAACAAGTCACGAAGCAGATTGATCCCAATGCACGTCTGTCGATTAACCTCGCGAGTGGCGAAGCAACTCTAGACTTTTCCCAAGGAAAGATTGCCCTTTCAGAATTTCTGCATAAATTTGAAGCCCTCGGCTATGCTGTCAGCCCAAATCGAGATTTTCATCGTGATGGTCGTTCGGATATTGCTCGGATCGGTGTGGCCTTGTTTTGTCTTACCAATATCATGATGTTGGCATTTCCCGAATACCTCGGTGCATCGTCCTTGGAAGACCGGTTTCGTAGTCTGTTTCGGTGGATTTCCACGGTCCTTGCGGCGTTCAGCATTTTCTATGCCGGGTGGCCGTTTTTAAAGGGAGCTGCTTATAGCCTTAGAAAGCGCGAGGTTCATCTTGATTTGCCAATCGGCCTTGCTCTCGTTGTCTGTTTTTTCTTTAGCTTGGGTCACACCATTATAGGCCATCCCCATGTTTATTACGATTCGACGGCCGCTGTCGTCGCGCTTCTGCTGATTGGACGTTGGGTCCAGGGCGGAGCTCTTAGGCGCATAGCAAGGCAACAGTCCCAATTTCTGGAAGGTGACTACCGGTTTGCGCGAAAAATTCATGAGGACGGCCATGAGCAATTGCAGGCTCTGCCTTCTATAGAAGCAGGCGCAAGGCTCAAAATATTGCCCGGTGAGCTTGTACCTCTGCAGTGTCGGCTTATGAGCGGAGTTGCAGACGTCAACTACAGCCTCTTGACTGGAGAGTCCGCAAGTCAAGCCTTGCAACAAGGCGACTTGATTCAAGCAGGTGCTCTCAACGGTTCTGTGCCTATTGAAGTGCTTAGCGCTGAACCGGGCTTTCAAAGTTTTCTCCTACATCTTCATAAAGCTTCTCAAGATCTTTATCGTCGCAAGGGACACTATTTAGGTTTATCTGAGAAAATGGCCAAAGCTTTCGTTTATTTTGTACTCGTGATGGCTTTCTCTGTTTTAATATGGAACCTTCAGTTTTCTGCTGAACAGGCAGTGACCCGGTTTGCGACTGTGTTGCTCATCGCTTGTCCTTGCATTTTTGGATTTGGAGCTCCTTTAGTGATTGCAAGGGCGATGGGTCTTGGCATCCAGCGTGGAGTGCTGTTTCGAAGCCAAAAGGCTTTGGAGCGGCTTGTGTTGGTTAGAAACTTCTTCTTCGACAAAACCGGTACCTTGACCGAAGATAACAGTCTTCTCCGGCAAGCTCGCTGGAATGACCTTCAGCTGCAGAGCCTTCATCTCAAAGCCGATCAACTCCTGGCTTTGTTTCGAATTCTGCCGTCCCTTTCCGGGCATCATGTTTTGGCAGCACTCGCTCGATATGCAGGTGCGGGTGATTGCGATCGGTCGGATGTGCGAGCTGTTCATGAAGTGTTTGGTCAAGGCTTTTCCCTGGTTTGGAAAGGCTTTGACTTGAGGATCGGACGGGCCAATTTTTGTTTGAACGAAGCCATTGTCGACGCTCATGCTTTGGAGTTCTCTTACGTGACACTGCACGGCAAAGAGATCCTTCGTTTTCAATTGGAGGATAGGCTTCGGACAGATGCAAGAGTAGCCGTCAGCACCTTGCAAAAAGAAGGCAAGCAACTTTATATACTAACAGGTGATTCCTCTGAAAGAGCGGAGAAACTTGCGATCTCATTGGGTCTAGGCCAAGACCAATTCGCCGCGACTCTCAGTCCCCAGCAAAAGCTGGATTTTATCGCAACCGGTCTAGGGACTGCCATGGTTGGCAATGGTATCAATGATTCCCTTGCACTGGCTCGGGTTGAAATAGGCATTGCCGTCGCGAATGCTACCGAGTCTTTGAAAGAGCAGTCAGATATTTGTTTGCTAAGGCCAGGCTTAGATCCTTTGATTCGGGCGATTGAGTTATCGGCCTCAACCCGTAAAGCTATGGTGCGCTGCTTTACCTTTGCTTTGCTGTTCAACCTGATAGGCATGACATTGGCAGTGACAGGTATTGCGACCCCAGTTTTAGCAGCAATTTTGATGCCTATAAGTTCACTGTCGATATTTGCGATTGCTCAACGTTGGCAGTAGGAGTCCGGATTTTGGAAATTCTGTATATCCTGATAGCGATCAGTTTGGGCATGGCTCTGGTGGGTCTGGTCAGTTTTCTATGGGCCAATGCTTCAGGGCAATTTAAGGACATGCGCGGTCCTGCTGAAAAGATGCTGTATGAGGATAAGGACACTCGTCCTTAGACTCTATGTTTATATTCGGATCGAATTTTTTTAGGGAGGAATCTGCTTTGTCACGTTCAAAAGAGCAATCAGTAACCTATGATGACAGGATTGCCGCTTATTTCTTAGCAGCAACCCTTATCTGGGGCGTTGTCGGCATGCTAGCCGGGGTCTATGCCGCTCTCGAGCTAGCCTTCTGGCCAGCCAACGGTGGGCTTTCCTTCCTGACCTTTGGTCGGTTGCGGCCGATACACACCGACGCCATGATCTTTGCATTTGCAGGAAATGCCTTTTTTTCAGGTCTCTACTACACTCTTCAGCGTCTTTGCAAGACCCGCATGTGGTCGGATGGATTCAGTCGAGTTCACTTTTGGGGTTGGCAGTTCATTATTGCAGCAGTGGCGATCACCTTTGCGCTCGGAATCACCCAAGGTAAAGAATATGCGGAAATGGAATGGCCAATCGATATTCTGATCGCCCTGATTTGGGTTGTCATGACGATCAATGTCTTTGCTACGATTGCCATTCGTAAGGTGAAACACCTTTACGTCAGCATCTGGTTTTTCGTAGCTTCCATTCTGACAATTGCTATGCTGCATATTGTCAATGCGCTGGTGATTCCCGTTAGCTTTTGGAAAAGTTATCCCATCTATGCAGGTGTGCAGGATGCTCTGGTTCAGTGGTGGTATGGCCACAATGCAGTCGGATTTTTGCTGACGACACCCTTTTTGGGACTCATGTACTATTTTGTGCCTAAGGCCGTTGGCAAGCCCGTCTATTCTTATCGACTGTCCATCCTTCACTTTTGGTCGCTCATCTTCCTCTATATTTGGGCTGGACCCCACCACTTACTTTATACTGCCTTGCCGGAATGGGCTCAGTCCCTTGGAACTGTTTTTAGTTTGATGCTCATCGCTCCCAGTTGGGGCGGGATGATCAACGGACTGCTCACGATGCGTCAGGCTTGGAATAGAGTGCGCGAGGAGCCTATCCTCAAATTCTTTGTCCTGGCCCTTACGTTCTATGGAATGGCGACTCTTGAAGGTCCCTTGATGTCAATCAAAACGGTCAACCTTTTCACCCACTATACGGATTGGACAATAGCGCACGTTCATGGCGGCGCTCTGGGGTGGCTCGGTGGTTTTATCTTTGCGATGGCGTACTACATGGTTCCAAAGCTTTGGGGTAAGCCACTTTACAGCAAATCTATGGCGAACAATCATTTCTGGGTCGCGACCATTGGTATTCTTCTCTATATAAGCTCGATGTACGCTGCCGGCATCACTCAGAGTTTGATGTGGATGGCAACCAACGAGGACGGCTTGCTGAAATATCCTCAATTCCTTGAGACCGTACTGGCCTTGAAGCCACTCTATTGGACTCGATTGATTGGTGGAACCTTGTTCCTTTTCGGGACGCTCATGTGCGTCTATAACCTCTATAGAACGGCCAGATCTGGTCAATTGAAAGACGAAGCCGTCTCGGTTCAAAACGAAAGGCATGTAGAGCCCAGAACCTTGCATGAAAAAATGGAAGGTCATGCCGTTGCGCTGTCCGTTGCGGCTTTAATTGCAGTGGTGATCGGTGGTGTTATCGAGTTTGTTCCAACATTCTTGATGGAGATCAACGTACCGACGGTGACAGCAGTGAAGCCCTATACCCCACTCGAGCTTCAGGGTCGAGACCTCTACGTGCGTGAGGGCTGTTACAACTGTCACAGCCAGGAAGTCAGAACCTATCAGAAAGAAGAGCTTCGCTATGGACCGGCATCGCAGGCTTATGAGTTTATATACGATCATCCTTTCCAATGGGGTAGCAAGCGTACGGGCCCAGATCTTCATCGTCAGGGCGGGAAGTATCCTGATCTTTGGCACTATAAGCACATGATGGATCCACGCAGCACTTCGCCAGGATCGATCATGCCTTCTTATGGATGGCTCTATGATTCTAAAGTCAACACCGGGGATCTTGCTCCGAAGCTGAACGCAATGAAAACTTTGGGCGTTCCCTATGATGAAGCGACGATGCAGAATCCCGTCGCTGCCTACGAAGCTCAGGCGCAAAAGATCAAAGATAATTTGGCTAAAGATGGTGTGAACGTGGCCACAGATGACGAAATCGTGGCAATGATCGCCTACCTCCAGAAGTTGGGAACCGACTATCAGAAGCCGAAAGCGGAGGCGAGTCGATGAATACCAGCCTCATCAAAACAGTGCTCAGGGAGTCTCATGTGGCTCACCTGCAGTCAGGTGTCTTGGTTCTTTTTCTGATACTCTTTGTTTTGATCGGTGTTTGGGTTTTCTGGCCCGGTTCGAAATCTTATTATGATCGTATCGCCAAAGATCTTTTGAAGGGAGAATGAGCATGGCTGATAAGAAACAACGTGATGTCGTTCGACCTTACGTCATTGATGGCATTGAAGAGTACGATAATCCACTGCCGCCTTGGTGGGTGGCCCTGTTTAACTTTACGATTCTTTTCGGCATTGCCTATTTGATTTGGTTTCATGTCCTAAACAAGCCAGGCCTTAATGAGGAACTCGCTCAAGATCAAAAAGCCTACCAGCAATTGATGGCTGCTAAGCAGCAGCAAACAGCTGGGGCGACGGCAAGTCCGGAGGAATTGAAAGCTCGGCTCAAGGATCCAAAATTGGTTGAGGAAGGCAAAGGCATCTATGTCGCAAACTGCTCACCCTGTCACGGCCAAGCCGGTGAAGGGACTGTCGGCCCAAATCTGACGGATAAGTTTTGGATTCATGGTGGACTTCCAGATCAAATCGTCGGTACCATTACCAGCGGTGTTCCAGCCATGGGCATGATCGCTTGGGGACCTATACTGGGCACTCAAAAGGTCGAATCCGTAGCGGCCTATGTTTTGAGTCTGCAAGGAACCAATCCACCCAACGGCAAGGCGCCTCAGGGTGATGAATACTAGGACAGAATTTGTATGACACATACACCAGACTCTTTACGCGCTCCGACCGTGGATCAAGCTGGACGTCGACGTTGGTTGTACCCTGATAGGCGCAAGGGTCGTCTTAGCCGTATCCGGGGGTCATTGGCAGGCGTATTGATTCTGGTGTATTTAATCGCACCTTTTGTTAAGATTCAGGGCTTGCCTCTGATTCGATTCGATGTCCTGCAAGGGATCATCTATGTGATGGGGCAAAGCTTTCGATTCGCGGATGGATCCTACTTTGTGTTTGTTATTCTTTCAGGAGCCTTGACTCTTGGCTTTGTGACTAGCGTTTGGGGACGAGTTTGGTGTGGTTATGCGTGTCCGCAAACTGTCTTTGTCGAGTGGATTATACGGCCGATTGAAGAATTGATTGAAGGGCCGGCGTTGCATCGAAAAAGGATGGACGAGGGCCCGAAAACGCCAAGTTTGATTGCCAAAAAAATTGTGAAGTACTTGCTCTTTTTGCTGGTCATTTGGATGATCAGTAATGCTTTTTTGGCTTATTTTATCGAGCCTAAACAGTTAATGCATTGGATTAGCAGTTCGCCCGAGCAGCATCCTGTGGCATTTGGCGTTATGGGCTTAACTTTTGCGGCTCTGTTTTTTGACTTGGTTTGGTTTCGGGAGCAGTTTTGCTCCTTTCTTTGTCCCTATGCCCGTTTTCAAGCGGTGATGATCAGCGTCGCAACTCCAACGGTTGCTTATGATAGCAAACGTGGCGAACCCCGCGGAAGAGCCGAAGGTGCAGGCGATTGCATTGATTGCCAGTTATGTGTCCGAGTCTGTCCGACTGGAATTGATATTAGACACGGACTGCAGTTGGAGTGCATTCAATGTGGGCGCTGCTCGGATGCCTGTGATGGGATCATGAGCAACCTTAAGCGGCCTAAAGGATTGATCCGTACAAGCTCGCAAGCGGCTCTCGAAGGCCGTAAAGTCCAAAGATTTCGATTGCGTCCGGCGATTTATCTTGTTCTTTTACTGATCACAATTGGGTTTGTGTCCTATTCAGTTGGCACCAGAACGGCGCTGAAAGTGACCATTTTGCGTCAGGCGAGTACAACCTTTACCCACATTGATGAGCAAAGGCTTGGCAACTATTTTTCGATGCGAATCGTAAATCAAAGTACCGAACCGCATGCTCTGAAACTGACGACAGAGGATGGAGTTACCATTATATGCTCGCTCTGTGATCGTAAGGTGGAACCGAATGAAGAGGTTAAAGGTAACCTTGTCGTTATCTTTCCACAGCACTATCCTCATGATAAAGTCCGATTGCTTCAGGAAAAAGACGAACCAGTGATCGAACTTCCTCTGTTGAAGCCTGGCCGATAGTATATTTGTAGCCACTCCCAAGTTTCTGCAAGATCCGCAGGTCTGCCCGAACTTTTTGACCCTGCTCATGAGTTCATGGGTGAGAATCGGAGGTCTACGTCTCATTCCTCAGCGAACTTAACTTGATACAGGCTTCATGTTAAACTCAAAAATAGCAACCGAATTTGAGGTAGATTTTTTCTGCTTTAATATTCATAAATAGACTTTTTTGTAGTGCAATCTGAGGATGAAAGACATTGGGAGAGAACCGAAATCAGGCTGATCCGACCGGGATTTCTTCCGTCACTCCCGAATCTCTCGTCAGAGATTCGGACGAGCCAGCTGCATGGTTGACTCCTGAGGGGCACTACCTTGGATGCAATTCGGCCTTCCTAAAATTACTCACCGACACGGGTAAAACCCTGGATGGGCTTTCCCTTTTTGAACTTTGGACTGGGGAAATTCAAGCGCAAAAAATCGGAACTGCATGGATCCGCGCGGCCACAGGAGGCATCGGATTGGCTGCAGCCTGTTCTTTAGTCCATAAAGACAGAACATCCATTTTTGATCTCCTTTTTATTCCTTGTGCTTCAAGTCTTAGGCAAGCTCCCTGTCTTGTTCAATTCATTATCAATCGTCCGGATGAAAGCCAGGCTTTCAAGGATTTGACTCTCTTGTCTCATAGCTATCAACAGGTCTTGGATCGAGCGCCTTCCCTGATTTCAATCAAAGATCGTCAGGGTTATATACGCTTGACCAATCAGGCCTTTAGCCTACTCGACGGGCCTGCGCCTCATGAATATATTGATCGCAACGTTTTTGAGCTGTTTCCGCCTGACATTGCTAAGGATCTTTGGAAGAATGACCTGTCGGTTTTTGAGTCGGGGCAATTGATAGAGGCTGAAGAAAAAGTTCGTCACAAGGACGGAACGGTTCACACTTATTTAACCCACAAATTTCCCTTGAAGGAAGTCAACGGAAGCATTACAGAAGTATGCGCGATATCCACTGACATTACAGCTCGAAAATTCTATGAAGAACAAGCCTTTGCGGAAAGGGCTCGAGCTGAAGAAGCCAGTCGGGTCAAGTCGGATTTCCTGGCGAACATGAGCCACGAAATTCGAACTCCTCTAACTGTCATCAGAGGATACGCGGAACTCATTGCCAAGAAAAGTAGTGGATTGCAGGGGCCGGAGATAGGCTGGGTTTCCAGCATTGTCAGGTCAAGTAAGCAGTTGGAAATGATTATCAACGATATTTTGAACCTCGCAAAAGTAGAAGCAGGAAAGATTGAAATTGAAAAAGGCATAGTTGATCTAGGTCAAGTGATTCAGGATCTCAAAAATATCTTCAATGCCAAAATTGAAGAGAAATCTATTTATCTACGGTTCCATGTGCAGGGTAAAGTTCCGGCAAAGATTGATACAGATGCTTTAAGGCTTAAGCAGGTTTTGATCAATCTTTTGGGCAATGCGATTAAATTCACCGAAAAGGGTGGAGTGGATGTTACGGTAAAGATGATGGCGGACCTGTCTGGAGAGCCCAAGCTTGCCTTTATTATCAGCGACACCGGCATTGGTTTAAACACGCAGCAGCAAGCCAAGCTATTTCTGCCTTTTTCTCAAGCCGACAATTCTACGACCAGAAAATACGGTGGAACGGGACTCGGGCTGACTCTCTCGAAGAGCCTTGCTGCTTTGCTCGGAGGCGATGTACAGCTCAAGCGGAGTGAGCCTGATGTGGGGAGTGTCTTTCTGGCAACTATTCATCCCGGAATTCTGGATGAAAAAAATCTGGTGAGTGACCTTCCGGATATAGCTTTTCCACTAGGGTCCGATGCGAACGATATGTTTGATGGACGCCCACTTTGGGGCCAAAAAATTCTGCTCGTAGAAGACGCTGAGGATATTCAGGAACTCCTTAGATATATACTTGCTCATCAAGGAGCTGAAGTGGATCTGGCGCGAAATGGCCAGGAAGCGCTGGATGGGTGGCGGCGGCGATCCTATGACGTTATTCTTATGGACCTGCAGATGCCTGTTTTGGACGGTATTCATGCTGTGCTGGCGATGCGTGCCGAGGGATGCAAGATTCCTATCGTTGCCTTGACGGCCCATGCTTTTGTGGGTGAGCGTGAACGATGTCTACTCGCAGGTTGCAATGAATATCTCACCAAGCCCATCATAATAAAGACCTTGACGGATACCTTGCGAAGGTTTCCAGGAAAACGCGGACCTAGTTGATCGGGCGCGATCTGGAAACGGACAGTCGCAGCCAGGAGAAATGGAAAATTCAAACTCTAAACGCAGAAATTGCATTCATCACTTCTACGAAAAGAGGCTGGGCTTTGTCGAAAAGGCTGGATCCATAGACCTTTCTGAGGATATGTTGAGGGCGACCATTGAGTAGTGAGCTTTTAACTCATCCCAATCCGAGCGACATGTGAACCCCAAGAACCTTGAATTGAACAGTAAATGGACCTCCGTAGAGCCGAGACTCGGGTGGCGACATTTTCGTATCGTTATGAGGCGCTACCAGGGTGAACCGAGTCAATTGCAAATTGAATTGATGGCGGCCTGTGATCGAGACGCTCGACTTTGGGTTGCCGCCGAAGAGCTGAAGGATGATCAACTCTTCGTACCGGGCTGGTTGGGAAAAGACTCTTTATGAAGCTTAGTGAGTGATTGCTTTTGGAGAGTTCAGTTCATTCTTGAAAATCTGGCCATTTTTCATGACAAACGCTACATTGCGCAGCAATTCAATATGTTCTAATGGGTTGCCTTGCACAGCGACTAAATCAGCGAGCTTACCCTTTTCTATCGATCCTATGCGATCTTCCGCATGAATCAGTTGAGCCGCTGCGAATGTTGCGGATTGAATGGCGTCCATGGGCTGCATTCCGGCTTTGACCATGAGCACAAACTCTTCGGCATTGCGTCCATGCTCGGATACTCCGGTGTCGGTGCCAAAAGCTATACGGACTCCGGCTTTTAAAGCCTTGGTGAAGGTGCCCATAATTTTAGGTCCTATGACGGCCGCTTTCACGCGTACGACTTCCGGAAAAAAATCAGCAATCTTTGCATGCTCACTGACCCAATCTCCGGCTTCCATGGTTGGCACAAAGAAGGTGCCGCGGGATTTCATCATCTGCATGATTTCGTCGGTCATATAAGTGCCATGTTCGATGGAGTTTACTCCTGCAGCAACGGCTCGCTTCATTCCCTCCGTGCCATGAGCATGGGCTGCGACAGTCATGCCGTAGTCACTAGCTGTGGAAATGATGGCGTCCAATTCCTCTCGTGTGAACTGTGCATTCTGACCACTCTTGGCTTCGCTCAAAACGCCGCCGGTTGCCGTAATTTTGATAAGATCAGCACCATCTTTATAGCGCTGCCGTACAGCTTTGCGAGCCTCATCCGGCCCATTGATAACGCCTTGTTCCGGAGTCGGTTCTGGAAGCATACCGTGCCTTGCTCCGTTGGTTGGATCGGCATGGCCGCCGGTTGTTGCAATGCTTTTAGTGGCTGCGAAGATGCGTGGACCTTTCATTTTTCCTGCATCGATCATTTTTCGCAGGGCAATTGTCACATTGTCAGTATCTCCCAGATCCCGAACTGTGGTGAAACCTGCCATGAGGGTCCGTTCTGCGTGCATCGCCGCTTGGAGGGCATAGTCGGCGGTGTTGAGCGTATAGCGTTCCATATAGGATTTATTGCTGAACTCGCTGCTCAGATGAACATGCATATCCATAAATCCGGGCATGAGAGTGCCCTCTCGGAGATCGATCATTTGGTCCCCGGGGCCTGGTTTTATGTAGCCTTTTTCGATGGATTCTATGGTGTTGGCTTCAACGATTACCGTGACTTCATTCAAGGTCGAGCGTGATCGACCGTCTATGAGTTGTTTGGCTTGAATATAAGTCTTCGCTGAAAGAGCGGAACTCGTTAAAACTAAGCAAAAAGCGCAGGCGCTTTTATATGGCATCTCAAAATCCTTTCTCATTGGAGTTTCACCCTGGATTTAGTCGGCCCAGAGAAAACATGCAATGGAAAAGCATAAGAGGCTCCATACTTAGGCCTCAGAATCATACCTGGCGACAAATTCAAGCTTGATATTTTTTCACCTTGGATAGGCGCGCAATTTTTTAACTTTTAAGCTTCATTTTTTCAGAGAATACGCTATGCCTGAAGACGAGGTCATAAGTTTAAGGCTCGAGTCAAGCCTAGACCAGCCTTGGGATTCACCCTGATAGTTACAGTCGAAATCAGCAAACATCTGTGAACCCGTGGGAGGCTTAGGCCCTCAGCAGAAAGGCGAATCGTGGTCAAGAAGCCTAAGCTCGTCGATCAACTCAAAGATGTTACCAAGCTTGCCGTGGAGGCGACTCGCCACGTCACTGAAATCGTCGAGAGCATGCATAACACGATCGGAGGCGGTCCTGAAATTCTGGGGCGGCCTCTGGAGAAGGTCACACGCCTCATGACGGCCCCCACCTACGGGGCCATCCGAGGGGTGACCAATATCGTTGGGGCAGGCCTCGAGCTAGCAGTCTCCAAGATCGAACCCCTCATCGACCAAGCTGGTGCAGAACGGGGCTCACTCCTTGCTGCAATTAATGGCGTAGTAGGCGATTACCTTGCAGCGACGGGCAATTCCCTCGCGATAGAAATGAGACTGTGCCTCGCGGGTCAACCCATCGAACTTTCTTCGGATAAAATTCGAGCTCTGGTGCCAGAAAGTCGTAAAATTCTGCTGCTGATGCATGGATCATGCTTGGATGAAAGCAGTTGGCTTCGCAAGGGGCACGATCATGGAGCGGCGCTTGCTGCAGAGTTTGGCTATGTTCCGCTCTATCTTCGCTACAACAGTGGTCTGCATATTTCTGAAAACGGTCGCGCTCTGGCTGCAATGCTAGAAAATTTGCTAAAAGCGTGGCCATGGCCAGTCGAAGATTTCGTCATCCTTGCTCACAGCATGGGAGGGCTCGTGGCGCGCAGTGCATGTCTCGTAGCTAGTGAAGAATCATTGATCTGGAGAAGCAAGCTGAAAACAATGATTACAATGGGCTGTCCTCATCACGGAGCGCCATTGGAGCGAAGCGGAAATTGGGTGGATCAAATTTTGGAAATTAGTCGCTATAGCTCTCCTTTTGCGCGTTTGGGTCGCATTCGAAGCGCAGGCGTTACCGATTTGCGCTATGGCAACGTCCTTGATGAGCATTGGATCGGACGGGATCGATTTGCCAGAATGAATGATCCTCGCGAATCCATTCAACTTCCAGATGGCGTCGCCTGCTTTACGATTGCCGCGACCACTGCAAGTTCCCCAGCCAAAATCTTGCCTGGTGATGGACTCGTGCCAGTTGAGAGTGCCTTGGGTCAGCATAAAAATCCTTTCTTAGCCCTAGATTTTAAAGAAAGCCATCGATGCATTGCTTGGGGAACCAATCATTTGGGACTCCTTAGCAGCAAGTTTGTTTACCAGCAGCTGGTTGAATGGCTTCGGGCAGATTCCACCCAGGATCAGAGAACTGTCGTGATGGCTGAAGAACTTGAATAATTGATCCGATTGAGAAAGTTCTAGCAGAACGGAAAATCCTGCTACTATGGTCTATTCTTTTAAACCAACGGAAGAAAGGCCGCCCCATGCCGTCAAAATTCTTTAGTCGCTTCGTAAGGATTAGCACTGTCTCGCTTTTTCTCAGTCAGTGCTCGACCCAGCCACCCCCCCCGATTGCGAGTGAAACCTCAGCTGCCCCTGTAACGAAACCTTTGGATATGTATGAAGATCAGGGGAATTGGCCAGGTGCTTGCCAAAGAGCTAAGGATCCGGCCCAAAGGCAGTCACCCATTGCTTTATCGGCTTCACTCTTTGGCAAAGCAAAGTCATCTCCCATGAGTTTTCATTACAGGTCCGCAGATGCTGAAGTCATTGATAACGGTCATACCATTCAATACAAGTTCAAAACGGATGCGGGTTATCTCGAATTCGAAGGGAAAAAATATTTCATCAAGCAATTTCATTTTCATAAGGCCAGCGAACATACTCTCAACGGCAAGTCCTATCCTATGGAGGTTCACTTTGTTCATATGAAAGATACCAAGGCCGGTGAAGCTCCAGCTGCCGTGGCCCTAGGGTTTCTGATCGATACAGGGAAGGCGAGTGCTGATTGGAAAAAAGTTTGGCAGATGCTACCCGCAAAGGCACCAGCACCGGCTCACAGCGAAGCCGTGGAACATGGCGATAAGGTGCTGGCTCAGTTAGCGCAATTCAATATTCGAGCTCTTATTCCGAAGGCCTCAAAGTATATGGTCTATGAGGGTTCGTTGACCACTCCCGATTGCGATGAAATCGTGACCCACGTGTTGGCAGACAAGCCAATCTCATGGGATGCTGAGCAGATTGAGAAATTTGCCTCTTATCACGCTGTTTCGAATCGTCAGCTGCAGCCTGTCGGCGACGCCAAAATTCGCAAGTTTCGTTTGGTGAAGGAAAATTAACTGTCAGAGGAGCCAATGGCTTCGACAGGTGGCTCGCGAATTTTCCAAAAAGATTGCTGGCTAGCAGCTCCTCGCGTGGCTGCGGTCAAATTCCATTCAAGATCAGTGTCTTGCAGTGCTGACTAAAGAACTTGATTCATTATTCCGATTAGGCTAAGTCCTGCAGGTGACCATTGTAAGGAGTCCCGAGTCGGCTGATGTGCCGGCGCAGCTATGAGCCTCTAATTTTCTCCAAAACATCAGGGTGTTAACTGCGCTTAACCGCGGCAGTTGGCGACGATTTTGCTGAAAATTAAAGGACTTCTATGTTACAGGTCATCAACCTCGCGTTTTCCTATCCGGAAAAAGTATCCCTATTTGATGGACTCCATCTGAATCTACAGAATCGGCTCTATGGACTCGTCGGGCCCAATGCTTCTGGCAAAAGCACGCTTATGGCTTTGCTCGCCGGAGAACTGTCACCCACTTCTGGTTTCGTCGCTCGACGAGTTGAAGCCTTGCAGTATCTTGCTCAAATGCAAGTGGAGACCTTTCATAAGGAACGACTGCCGGATTTGCGAATTCTTGAAGCCGGTCGTTTGATTGGGGCCGATGCGGGGCAAATCGAAGAATGGTCTATTATGGACGGCGCCTGGGATCTCTATGCAGCTTTGGAAAGACAAATAGAGATTTGGAAGCTAGGCCACCTGAATTTGCAGTCCGACCTCAGTCGCTGCAGCCCAGGGATGTTACAGCGTTTGCGTCTAGCCATGGCATTGGCCCATCAGCAGGATTTTCTTTTACTCGACGAACCTAGCAATCATTTGGATCGAGAGGGACGCCGACTGCTAGGTGAGCAGTTGAGTCAGCATCGGGGTGGTTGTCTGCTTGCCAGTCATGATCGTGAACTTCTCAAGCTAGCTCAAGTGATCATTGATTTGCAAACCGAATCTCCGAAAATTTATAGTGGCTCGTATGACTTCTATAAAAAGACCCGCGATCAGGAGGAAGCGGCGAACCAATGCGCCCTTGAACACGCCCAGCACGAACTGAAAAAAGTGCAAAAGATGGCTCATTTGGCTAAAGAAAGGCAAAACAAAAAGAGTCGAGAGGGACAGCGTAAGCGAGACAGTTTAGGTGTGTCTCGCTCCGCTCTTGGCTCAATGAAGCGTCAGGCCGAGCAAACATCAGGAAAACTTCAGCGGATTCACGAAGAGATTATTGCAGAGAAACAGCGGGAACTGAAGGTGAAATCTGAAAAAGTGATTGAACATCAAAGTTTGCATTTCGACATGTGTGGGCAGAAGAGATTGGGTCAACAGCCAGTCGTGACTTTGGATGGACTTCAGCATCAGTGGTCAGCCGAGCATAAAGGGCTATGGAAAAAGCCTCTTTATGAGCAGTTCGCAGCTGGAGAGCGCTGGGCTATTCGAGGGGGGAATGGAACCGGCAAGAGCACTCTACTGAGCCTCATAAAAGGCGATTTCGAACCCAGTACTGGAAAGATTCGGCGAAGGTTTCGCAAGGCACTGCTGCTTAATCAGAGACTGGATCATTTGCCTCAGGACAGAAATCTTATGAATCTGTGGATGGATCCGGGTTATATCCCTGATGAGGGTTTGCGTCGGACCATAGCGGCACGCTTGGGCTTGAAAGGGCCAGAGCTCAGCGCTCCTCTGGGGCAACTGAGTGGTGGACAGAGATTGCGTGCAGCTTTGGTGCTCATGGCGACTGAATTAAGTTTGGCCGATCTGATCCTTCTGGATGAACCTTGCAATCATCTCGACTTGTGGGCTATGGAAACGCTGATTCACACCTTGCAAGCTTTGCCTTGCTCTTTGATTGTGGTGAGCCATGATGATAGTTTTTTGCACGATCTGGGCATTGATAAAAATTTGGACTTGGATCTTTACCGAGGAGATCCTTGAATCGCTGCCTCGCTCAGTAGTTTTGGGCATTTTGTTGCTGGGCCATCATCAGGGCAAATAGGGCCAAAACAATCAGCACGGTCAGGACTAAAAAGGTGATCTTGACAGCACTCCAGGGAGCCTTGCCTTGGACCTCTCCTGTTTGGCCATTGACCAGGAATTGGTAGGTCTTGTCCCGGTACTGATAAGCGGAAATCCAAATAGGCAAAAGCACGTGTTTAAAACGTTCGTCAGAAAAACGGTTTTCCACTTCCAGAGCCATCTGGGTATCACCTGGGACGTCGCCTGAGCAGCGACGTTCCTGTTCTTGTTCCATCTGCTGTACGGCTGCTCGCCATCCTTCGTTCAGATCGATTTGATACTCTTCGGCTTTCCAGCCAGAAAGGAAGGATGGTTGGTAAGGCTTAAGCTGTGTTGTATCAAAGCTCTTCAGTTTTTGCGCAAGCTCTTGGGAAAGTCCCTTGGACGCACAAATCAAAAACTCGTCATAGAAGTCATCTCGGGAGCCTGCAGCAGGAACCCAGCGAGTATGCTGAACTTGCCTCGTCTTGGTCACTGAGTGACCGTTGGCATCTCTCTCGGTATAGGTTTCTGTCACATAGTAGTGATAGCCTGCCAGTGCCTGCCAGTCCGAGTGAACTCTTGCATCAAAGACCCAGTAGGGAATATAGACACCACTGACTTGAATGACTCGGGCCAGTTTTTTCAACGCATTTGGCCTTAGCCAAAGCGAGTGAACCCATTTGGAGAACAGCGCATTGATGGTCTTTTGCTCTATAGAAAAGGGGACAAGAGACTCAGGAGTGAGAACCTGTCGATGATCGGACAGCTCCAATATTTGGGAAGAACCACAGAAGCTGCATTGCGTGGCCGTCATGCTTTTCTCAAAACTGACGATGGATCCGCAACCTTTGCAGGAAATGGCTTTGGTTGCCAATCCAAAGCCTCTGGAAGCATTCTTTGCAAGGCCTTCTTCCAAACGATATTCGACGATAGATGAATTTTTTTTGTCGTCCGTTGCTTCGCGGCTATAGGAACAGGAAAGACACAGTAGCTTTTGCGATTCAGCATCAAAAACCATCTTGCCTTGGCAATTGGGGCAAGTGAAGCTGAGGCTTTTGGCGGCTTTATTTTCGAGCTCTGTCAATGGTCTTTCCTCCTGGAAGAGGCTGTATCCTTAGTTGGAAGGGCGATTCTAGCCTTCCAAGGCAATATTGACAAGTTTGATCAATTTTGAACAGCTAATCCAGACATTTTTGTTTTCCTTGCATAAGCCCACTGGAGAAGGCTTTCAGCATTCCATCCGAGAAGGGCCAGTTGCTGCGCCTCTTGCACTAGGAATCCCCGGCCATGGCCTAAACCATTGCCGCTGAAGGTCCAACTTTGAGTCTTGGCTGCATAGCTGATGCTGGTCGGACAGGAAGGCAATTTGAGAAGGGTTTGGAAGCTATCGCAACCGAGTTCCAACTGCTGATGATCTGACAGAAGCCGAACTTTCACAATGCCGCCCCGAAGTGCCAGACGCTCCATCTGAAATAGCGATGGAAACTTGAGAATCTTTTCGACTCGATATCCAGGCAGCTCATTGGTCCAAGCTTTGCTTCCTCCAGCACTGAAAGGCAGCCAGAGTTCTTTATGTCGTCGGGCCAAGCTACGACTTTTTTGAATGAGAGACCGTGAGGTCTGCTCTCGGGATTCCTCAGCAGGTTGCCCGACATAAACCATACAGCGTGTGGAAGCACAAATCCCGTCTTTCCTAAACCCTGCATTAGCGAATATGATCGAACGAAAGGCTTGCCTCGCAGAGCCTTTGAGCTCAGCACCTTCTGCCATCAAAACAGCATCAGTGTAGCTTTCTATATCGGTTAAAAGCTCCCAACGTCCCTGGCGCTCTCGTAACAAACCTTGCACGGATTTATGAGGGAAGACAGGACGCCTTAGATTTCCGGACAAGAGCTGCAGGGATCGGCACGGACTAAAGATCCAACCCGGATTGGTATCCTTCTGCCAAGATCTGAGCAGGCTGCTATCGGCAGAGACAGGGCGCACACTGAAAGGACATTTGGCATCAGTCGCCAAAGAGTGAGGAACTTTCTTGGTATCAAGCAACACCCGAACCACATAAGTTTCCTGGATAGGATATTCCTTGATGAAGTCACGAAGAATAGGTTCCGCTTTGCTGAGCAGCTTAGCACCTCGAAGTCGAGACGCCCTAAAAATAGCCATAAATTCCGGCTTTTTTGCCGGCCAAACGATAAGCAAATGACCCCAAGTTATATCTCCTAAGCCATGCTCGGCTTGGTCGCGATTGGTGCCTGTTTTAGCCAGCGCCTGCAATTGCCGGAGAAGGCTTTTTTGCGAATCGCTGCTGTCGGCAAGGGTTGAGCTTGCGACGCGACCGTTCTTTTGCAGGAATTGGAGATGCTCGACATTGCTGGTCAAAATCAGCTGGCGAAGCATCAGCCCGAGGCGTTCCAAACTCCACAGCACATCACGATCACCCATAGCTTGAGACAAGCGTTGCTGAATAATCTGCGGACTGTTTTCAGGAGCAAGCAGCCAGCTGTTGCTTCCAGAAAAGTCGAGAAACGTTTTGAGTTTAAGCCGATCCACGGCTTTGTTTGATTGACCCAGGAGACTCTTGCTATCGCTTTTCAGGATAGCTTTTTGAATGTCCGAATGTGTCTGTAGCTCGTCTGGTAAAGAAGCAAACCAGGCAAGTTTGAGCAGAGAGCCTGCCGGCGCTACATCGGTTTGAGATCCTTGATGGCCATACACACGGCCTGATGCCAGATGAACAATGCGATACGCAAAGTTTCGAGGAGCCATCTGCACAGCCTCTGTTTGTTTGAACTGGTGTGCCAATTCTTTTTGAATAGCGCAGGGTTCTGCCGGCCAAGGGTACTCAGCGAGACCTTGTATGAGGTTCTGCCGACGAGTCTCCTCAGCCTTTTCGCTGGAACGAAAAGTTTTAGAAGCATTGAATCGATCATGAAGTTCGCCACTAAAACTTATCGCAGCGGCCTCATGGGCCCAGATGGGAAAATTGGGGCAGTGCACCTGGGTCATTGCGTGCATAAATTCGTGCCGAACAGTAAGCATCAGCTGGTTGGAATCACGGATCCAGCTGGGTAAGAAAACCTTCCCATCCAGCCAGAGTCCAGCTGTGTGACTCTCAGCTATTTGGGAGCTGAAGACAAAGGGCAGTGGCTTTTGCTTCAGCTTTTTACCATAGCCACGGGCCACGAGTTCATTGCAGGCATCCTTTAATACAGACTCGATCCAGACATCTTGCACAAAGCTGGGACGATCCCCTTCGATACGAAGGGGACCGCAGGGAGTTGCAAACACTCCTGCGAGGGCCATGCTGGAAAGAAAAGCTATAATACCTCAACCTCGCCGGCTTTGGTGTGTCCGCGAACCGATTCGGCATACATATCAAAGGACGAAGCCGCTGGTAGAACGCCTTGACCACGGAACGCCACTCTCCATACAGAGACAGCTGAGAGCGGACGATCTGACCACCAGCCCGCTCTGACGATTCTTTCGATACGATCCGGAAAACGCAGTGTCTGCAAGGTTTGAAAGTTTTTGCTTTCTGCTGTGAGCTCTGGAATATCCACACCTGCTAGCAGAGATTTCTCTTCTTCGGTTGCCTGGAACAGACTTGGGATGTTGTCTTGAATCACAATCATAGCCGAGGGGTCGAGCTCCCATTGCTTTGGCTTCACGCGTTTGACACGCACAACGCTGGCTACTATATCTCCGACTTGGAGTTTGATGGTTTTGTCAGTCAGGGGTTTAGCTTTGCCGCTATCTATTTTATAGAGAAATCGTTCTACCTGAATTCCTGTATCACCGGCTTCCAGTGTTTTATAAGGAACGTAGGCTCTGACGATACTGCTGATGGCCAAAGTATCAGTAGGGAGGTCTTTTACATCCAAGTCATTCAAGCCTTGAGGTGCAGGACCATCCATGGCAAGGCGAAGGAGAGCCCCGCCGACCATGGGCTTGAATACGCCGAGCGATTGGCCTTTGGAAGTTTTGATTTGAACTTGCTCCCAAGTCCCTTCGGTATTGCGGGCCAGTTCGTCTTTGAAAAAGGGTCGCAAAGCGAGAATAGCTCGTCCAGCGTTATAGGTACTATCGCCGGCCTCGCTTAACAATGATTGGGTAAAATCCTTGAGCAGCTGGCTACGTCGCTCGTCAGTCAATAGATCCAAATCCTTTGCACTTCTGGCAAATTCCGCTGCTACGGCGAGACTGCCGAAAGGCAAAGTATGAAGACGGGCAAAGGGGTCACCGTCAGTGGCCTCGAGAGATGCCAAATCTAGGCGTGTATAGTGCTGATCTCTTAGGTTGCCTATGCTTAAAGTATCGAGCTGTGACTTGAATCGTGCTTTGAGCCCTTCTGCCATCGAAGCGATTTCAGGCGATCGAGACAGTTGAGTATTGATGTGGGGAGAGCCGGCTGGTGGATTGAGAATTTTCACAGCCTCGCTGACTTCGTAGGCATCCCCCTCAAGCACGACGTGCTCAAGCCAAGTTTTGACCGTTTTCGTTGGAATCACCCCAAACCAAGCCGCAATCCTCATAGCCCTTGGCGATACTTGAGTGACTGAGAGTTCACTTTTCCGTTGCCACCAGCTGTCGCGCATATAGTCGCGTATTTTATTCAGGGCAGGATTGACCTCTAGAAAGCCTAAACTTTGTGCTTCAAAGAAAGCATCGGCAACCAGTGAGGTTAGATCAACGCTCGCTTGGTCACTGGCGAACAGGCCGAAGCCTCCCTGGCTATTTTGATTCTTGATAATCTTGCCCAAACCGAGTCGAGCTTTCTCGTAGGATTCTTTAATAATGGGTTGGTAGGGCCCTAGATTAACCTTCAGTTCGCTAAAAGTTTTCTCGCTGATACGCGTCTGACCCGCAAGCGCTGCAAGGAGAGCAACGTTGGGCAAGGTGCTGTGAATCAGCTGCTCGGTGCAACCGTAAGGATAGGTGCTCAAAATCTCGGCCCGGGCGAGTACGGCTCCGATCATACCCTTCACCGCCACGATATCGACACTTTGAGCCTCTGCCTGAGCAGGGATACCTAAATCCATCGTGACCTGCCGACTGCTGCCTCCCTCTCCAGCAAGTGGAAAGCTGCGCATCCATCGAGTTTCAAGACCCGCAGGAAGAATCGGCAGGGTAATCTTTGGTATCAGTCCGAGATGAATATCAGGTGCACTGGTCGCGTTGAAATTGAGACTGCCATCCTGTTGGATGCGTTTATTGCCTTCCGCGCTGAGCAGAGCCTTAGCCACGCTGGAGTTTTTGGGTTCAACCGTCAAGCTTTTTGGATCCAATGGCTTTTCCAATTTCAGACCTGTACTGGCCATAATGTCCGATTGAATCGTCGCTGGTTTCGTCATCGAATTGCTGTAGCGAATGGAAAATTCAAATTGCTCACCTGAACGGATAAACTGGGGGCCGACCAAGGCCATGCTGATATCTGTACTGGTGCGAAAATTAGCCGTTGCCTCGCCGACTCGAGTTTGATCATCCACAGCAATGGCCGTGATCACCCATTCGGTGATATTCGCAGGCAGTTGCACGGTGACCCGAGCTTTGCCTTTGTCATCGGTAACGACATGCGGGAAGAACCCAGCAGTATCACGGAACAAGGCGTTGAAGAGAGAGGTTGACTTGATGGCTTTCAATCGATAATTCGCTGTTCTGAGAATGTCGCCATAGCCATAGCCCTGTAAATCACGGGAGCGAAAGCTCATAAGGTTGAGGCGAGGCGTGGGATAAAAGAATTCATAGATGGACGGTCGCATCTCTTTTTGTAAATCGTAGATCGCTTTGTCCACCACGCCTAGCGAAAGCTCAGTTTGTGTCGCCGGCTGGCCATCACTTTTCAAGACTGTCAGATCGATATTAAAAGGTTTGAGCGGTTCTGCGGACGGTGCTTCCGGTTGGATTTGAATCGCCAGTTGTCGATCTTTATTGATGATACTGAAGGCGCGGGTCGCTTCGGCAAACTGTCCATTAGAAAGAGGCACCGTTACGGTGACGAAAAAACCAGTTCCATATTCTGGTTTGGCTTCGACATCGATCCAGGTGCTGTAGCCTTTGACTTTTTTATGTGTCGTGCTGTGAATGCGCGGCCCAGAGACCGTGACCCAAACTGGTCCACTGCGCTCCTGTCCCCAGACGTCGGGGAGCAGAACGAACATTCGAGTTCGACCTTGGGGTTCCAGAGTCTGAGCTTCGGCGACCACATCCAAGAGCGCATCTTTTGCCAATGCTTGGTTGCCGTCTCCTGCTGGAGCATTCCAGGCCAGAGCGGGACTGGAAGTGAAAGCCACTTTCATGGCCTGTCCCTGCAGTGTGTTCAGGCTAGCGATGGCTCGTAACTGTCCGCCACTCTTAGGTAAAATGACTTTGAGAGTCGCTCGACCCAGAGCGTCAGTCATAAAGGAAATGGAATCGACCTTGTCTTCCTTACCCTCGGCATTGATCAAATAAATATCCACTTGGCCTTTGGCTTCGGGTGCTGGTCCGCCTCGCATATTTTTACTGGCGAGTTTTAGTTCTACCTCTTTGCCTGCTTCGAGTAATGCATTAGGCCAAGCCAGTGCAACGCTCGCTTCAGATTTTGTTACAAAATGGGATTCAGAGGCTGTGGCTTCGGCGCCCTGTGCGTCCATGGCACGGACCATGACCACCAGTTGATATTCCTGTTTGGCGACGCGAGCATCCTCAGCCGGAAGGATCAAGGTAAGTATGGCTTCTCCTTTGTCATCAAAGCTCGCAGCTGTTGCCCACGAACCTTTAAAGGATGCTCCTTCTTCCGGGCTTGCTGGAGTTTCTCCTTCTTCACTTGCAGCCGGAGCGGTGGATTCTTTACGCAGATCCAAGGAACTGATAATTTTTTCCGGAAGGGCACTGGGAACGGTGCGGTTCATTTCTCCACCATAGGACATGCCGGCTTGAAGGGCCCCCCCAGCATCTTCAACAAATTGCGGGATATCGATCAGTTTGCGATAGACATAGTATTCATATCGTCCATCGTTTACGGGGCCACCCGCATAGCGAGTCGCTTTGAGTTTGATCGTTGCTGTCTGTCCTGGCCTTACATCGCCTGTGGCGAGTTCTTGCGTCACATAGAACGTTGGTTTTACGTAATCGCGTACGCGCAATTCACCCTTGTGCACGTGGTTGCCCATTTCAGCTTGTACTTGGTAAAGGCCTGGCGATTCGTCTTCATTGAGCTGGAAGTTGCCACTGAAGCTGCCATAAGGGTTGACTTTGAGTTGACTGGCGATGATTCGACCGTTCTGTTCAAATCCGGAAAAGCGGACATTCACTGGTCCACTTTTCGGCAGAGACCAGCCACCAGCTTGGCCTTCTCGAACGATCCCTTTGAAAGCAACCTGATCCCCGGGCTTGAAAATAGGACGATCGGTGAGCATGAATAGGGATTGTCCATCTTCGGCATTGGATAAAAATTCTGTGTCGGTGAAGCTGCTGTTCCCCTTCGAATCTTTGGCTTCAAAAACTAGACGTTCTCCCATGCTTTTGTCGGAACGCACCAGGAGTTCTCCCACTTCATCGGTTTTTCCTGCTAGAGCGATCCATTGACCACTGGTATTGCGTTGGCGAAAGCTTACACCGGACATCGGACTGCCTTCAGCATTGATCGCCTTGAGGACCAGCGATTGCTCGCTCCGTGTCACGAGAACTGATAGATCGGACACCTGTAAGAGTGCTTGAGCTTCGACTTGGCCTTGAATGATTTGTATCAGATAGAGCCCTGCCGCCAGTTGCGGTAGAGTGATATTACGATTTTTATAGCCCTCATCGTAGTCACTATCGAAGCCCATATTGAGGCTGCTCTTGTTGCCATCAAAGCCAAATTGTGGAGCCAACTGTATGGACTTGACCATTTCAAAACCATTCGGCATGTGAATGAGAGTTTCCGGTCGATCCTCAACAAGGGTCTGTTGGCTTCGGCCTTTGACACTGTCAGCCAAGCTCGCATGACGCGCAATCAGCTCTTTGCGAAAGCTTGAATTGATCAGCTGCCTTAGCTTTAAAATAGGGCTTTCAAGCCGATTGATACCATTGGCAAAGGCATGAGCGGGATTGTAAACGACTTCGACCGGTTCGTAGGATCGAGCCAATTCCAGCTGGCCATCCAAAAAGCGATCCGTGTCCTTGGGTTTGAGGACGCGAATCGCGATTAGATCCCGACCATTGCTGGTATCCAATCGAAAGACCGGTGATTCTTTGGTACTGAAGGATCTCTCTATCGTGACATAAAGTGGGCTTGATGCCTGAAGCTGCGTCGGAAGGCTCAGCAAACTCATCAAAGTGAGGGCCAAATGAAGAACTATTAGAAGTGTTCGCATAGATTAAAATCCCTGCCATTGAATGGAACCATCGCCGAGACTACGTCCGGCATAACCGATCACAGGAAGTCTTGACGTCAGCTCCTTAACTTGTTTCATGGCCTCAGCCTTAGCGGCGAGACGTCCTGCATCCTTGCTGCTTTTGGGCTCCGCTTCGCTGGCGTCGGGATGACCTCCGCCCAGCATATACAGGCTGTTGATGGCTTCGCCAAGATTGATAGCTAACAAAGCTTGAGGCGCTTTCTGTTCGATTTTTTGTTGTTCCACAACTTTGCGTAATGGGGAGGCTTTGTGATTGCGACAGTTGGCTTGGATGCGAGCTCCGAGGTCCGGGTGTGATGCCAGAATCCAAATTTTCTTGCCTGATGCACTTTCGCAATTACGATGATCAGCTTGGTCGGACAATGCTTGATTTGGTTGATCGCTTGCGCCCATGCCGACCAGTGCGACCTGGCTGTTCTGCTTGGGATCGATGTCCCAAATCATCATGAAGCTAGCTTTGTCATCCGAAGATTTTTGCAGAAAACCTTCAGGACCTTTGTCGCTGAGCACTTGCAATGACGGCATTTCCCAAGCCAGACCGATAGCAGCAGCGAATTCTTGGGGGATGGCATCAAAGAGTTCTGGGTTGAGCGTTTCACTCAAGAGTCCGCTGATTTTTGATGGCGCCGTCGTGCCGCCGCTTAGCTGCAAACCTTGTTCGCTGGCTTTTAAGGCGAAGGACGCATCGAGTTGCGAGAGTGAATTCTGCGTCTTCAACTGCAGTAGCGGGACCAAACTATCAAATAAGGAATCCATTCGAAGTGTTAGGACTGCATCGCCCGCTTGCTTGGACTCCCAAAGCTTGGCATCCACCGACATGTAGCTGATCAAGGAACCTAGTCCCGTGGCAACCAGCAGTTCACCGTCGCTTTGAGTCACAAATATCCTATTGTTGAGCACCATCCATTCGTAGACTTTACCGCCTTGAGGCAGTTCATAAATAGTTTGCATACTTTGCCTCGCAAAGAGCAGGAGACTCTTGAGAACCGGCGAGGAACGGTCTTTCGCGATACTCATGACCCAGCCTTTTCGACCCAATTCATGCTGGAGATGAAAGCGTGGTGAAGCTAAAAACAGGTTGCTTATAAAATTTTCGACCAAGGCCCCGGCGACTCTATCCAGTCCCAAGGCGCCCTGCGAAAGGCTGGCAAATCCAGTCCAATCGGCTAAGAAATACTTGATGAGCTCAGCTTCCCAAAGCTGAGTGGCTTGGGCATTTTTCTGAGCCCACTGGACAAGTCCTTCACCATTATTGACTGTGGCACTGAAAAGAAAAGGCCGCCGGACAAAGGCGAGCACAGTATAGGCTTTACATTTTGGCAGCAGTTGCTCGTAGGTAGGACGAGTGGAAAGGTCTGTGGGCATTACATAGCTTGTCTTAGCTTTGGCAGACACCCTCAGTCGAAGATCGAATCGAGAAATTTTATCAGGAAAACAACCGTCGGCCTTGTACTTTTCCAATATTTTTTGATTGTCAGCGGTTTTGTTCGGAAATTCTTGTGCCATCTCATCGGCTGTCATGATCGGGATCAGCTGTATTTTTTTGATGTTTTCAAGAGTATCCAATTCCCCAAGCGAATTGCTCAAGAATGGCTGGCTCATCTTACCGATGATTTTGCCCTTGTTGACAGTCACATCGAGCAGGGCGGCGGCAATCCCGAAGCTCACAAGGCCGGCGCTGATGAGGAATATCTTATTCTTATAGAAGGGCACGCTCGCCCCTGCACTTGGATTAGGAAGGTCTTGCATATATCTTGTGTCCTTTACGAAGCCTGAGCTGATTCCGCGAGAGATTTCCATTCATAGACGCCCAGAAAACTGGGATTCTTCGGATCCGCGCGCCATTCCGGAAATGCTGATGATTGGAGTTCCGTCAAGCGAACGACTCGAACATCGGCCCGTAGGCTATCGGCTCCGTTATGATAAACAACGACCTCCTGTCCAGGGCGACCTCCAGCATAAAGCATGAGATGCCACGGTGAAGCTTGGTCGTCGCCTCGATAGAAAGCTAGAATATCGGCAGGTTTTAAATTCTGTAGAGTCCTTGATTTGAGCACAAAATTATAGTTGAGCAAAGTGCCAGCATCGGCGAAGGGACCCCAAGAATTGTGAGATGTTTTGACTTGCCATAGCCAAGGAAACCAGGGAAAGTTTTCGCGAACTTGACGAGCTACCTGAGGAAAAGCCATGCTGCGGGGAAGTCCCAAGCTTTTCAACTGCTCCGGACTGCGAGGCGACAATGCCTCTCGATACGCAAAGCGCACAAGGCCAGCACAATCCCTTTGCTTAGGATCCCAGCGCGAGCTGATTCGTCGGCTCTGTTCTAAAGCCAGATTGGAGACTGCAACTCGGAAAGCCTGAACGCTCTCGCTATCCCAAGGCTTAATATTCGATGCCGCGGTTTTAGGCAAAGGCGGTGCGTTTTGAATAGGATCCTGTTCGGGCACCCATATTTTAGGAGGCTGATTGTTGCCGAAGAACTGAATATAAGCCATGACCTGTTTCAGGCCGGGGGCTGAAAGTGGACGTCGCACACGACGCCTTTGCTCGGAGGCTGTCCCCTCGTTGAGAACGATATCCAAAGTTGCCAAGGTTGGTCGTATGGCTCCGCCTGGCCAGTAGTGAGCTTCAATTTTGAATACGCCGATGGGCGGACTGGGATGGGTATAAATATAGGGTCCATAGCCTGGCTTATCGAAAGAGTCGCCCTCTTTGTTCAGAAAAAACAGACCTCCGGACGGAGAATGTTCATCTGCCCAATAGACATGGGAACCGTCAGGTTCGTAGATGTGAAGATCGGTGTAAACCCCATCCGTATCGCTGGTCAGTAAAACTTTGAGAGGAATCGGTGAAGATTGAGCGAAGATGGTGCGCGTGGCACTCACGCTCCCTTTGTCATTCTGGCAAGTAACCCGCACCGTATTCTTGCCCCGGGCGATGGGAAAACTTCGTTGAAACTCGCCATTTTCCAGCCGAATATAAGCCCGTTGTCCATTCAACGAAAGCAGCACGGGATCGACCGCAGGGCTGGGGCACTTGCCTTTCACGAGCAACATCTGCGAGCTTGTCCAACCGCCCAGGGGGGCATCGAGATCAATGCGAAGTCCATTGGCGTGAGCGCTTGCCTCTGGAATGCCTCGCCTCTTCAACACCTCCGGATTGGTCGAAGGTGTTGCTTGCAGAGATTGCTGCAGCAAAAGGCAACTGACAAAATAAACCGACCACCTGCCAAACATAGCGCCCCCTTTAGCTCATAGGCCTCTCCTTGAGAGTGAGCATAAGTTAGCGAAAGATTTGAATGCTGTCCAGCTTTGTACGATGATGACTTCATCTAGAAATCGCTGCTACGCAGAATGCAGAAGTATGGGGTGAAAGCCAGCAATAAATAGCGTGGCCAAAGATTATGCTATAGTTTCTCAGGAGACTCTTTTCATCTCAGAAATTTTCTACTCTTACCCGGGCTTGATGACTCTGGTGATCATCGGCGTGATCGTCTTTTTCAAATCCTTCATCATTTCCCACCAAAGGTAGGTCAGGCACTTCCTGTTTTTTTCAGAGCCTTGCCATTCAAGAGAGCGTCGACAATTCTTAGAATATTGCTTTCAGAGGCTGGTTTAGCCAGAAATCCTCGAGCGCCCAATGCTCGTAAGATTTCGACCGTTTGCGGCTTGGCATCGGCTGTGAGAACGATGACTGGGATAATGTTCCCTTTGTCCTGCAGTTCCTTGAGAAGGGTCAAGCCATCCATCTCGGGCATATGGATATCAGTGAAAATGCAATCAGGCTTCTCTTTCATAATGAGATTCAATCCTGAACGACCATTGTTGGCCTGGATGACCACATGGTTGGTAGGTTTGAGTATCAGCGCCACGGCTTCTCGCTGATAATCCGAATCATCAATTAAGAGAATCTTCGCCATTGAGACCTCGTTCTTCTGAGTTTTCTCTTTCGACTCAATCCAAGCGAAATGAAATCCCTGGTTCTTACTTTCTAGTAAGGTAACGAAGCCTTCGTCAAGGCCTGCACCCCGTCTGTTCACATTCAAGAGTCCTGGCTGTCCAAAACTCATTCAGGATCGCTCCGTGAGTTCAATTATTATTAATAATTACAGATCTTTAATAGTGTTGTACGCAGGGTATAAATTTTGCACAAGCTAAATCCTGGGCCATAGCAAGCAGGAGATCAGAATGAAGAAGATAGGATTCTTAGTGTTCATCGTGTGTTTGTCAGCCTGCGATGGCACGAGTTTTAAGGGTGGAAAGAGCAATATTCTCAATCCAAGTACGATGGAGTATCCTCAAGCACGCGACGAATCGGTTGTGGATGCGACTGTCGATATGCCGAACGATGATGCTGTGAGTCAACAAACTTCGCCAGGTTCTGAGTCTTCCCCAGCTCCGGCTCCGGACGTTAAGCCGATGGAAGCGCTGTTCTATCCTGGAACCAAAGGTCCTTACGAGGTCACAAGTACGACCGATAATCTCGCTGATCCCGCTTATCTTTCTGCGGTGATCTATTTTCCCAAGGATCCAAAAGCAAGGATTATGGGTGCCACCACCTTGAGTGGCGGATTCACCAATACCAAGGAGCAAATGTCTTGGTTGGGAGAACATCTCGCCAGTCATGGTGTGATCACTTTGGTTTTTACCCCGACCAACAATCAGTCGCTCAACCCAGTGATTTGGGCGACTGGACATAAAGGTGGATTGCAGAAACTTATCAGCGAGAGTCAACGCGAAGGAAGTCCCATTCAATCCCGAGTCGATCCAAAAAAGATTGGCATGATGGGCTATTCGATGGGAGGAGCGGGAACCATTCTTGCGGTCAATGAACTGAATACTCAGGTTAAGGCCGCCGTTCCTATCTGCGCGTTTCGACCTGTTACCCCGGCAGCTGCGATTCCCATTCTCTTGCAGACCGGAACTGCCGATACAGTGGCCGTGCCACGTAACATTGAAACAGCCTATGAAGCTATGTCTGCGGCCAATCCAAAGGCTTTGGCGAAATTCAATGATATGACCCATCTGGATGTTCCGAATGATGGTCCGGCCTTGCAACATGAGAACATCGCTTACTATGGAACGGCTTGGTATCGAGTCTATCTGGATGGCGACGAGCGCTACAAAACATACCTGAATGGAGAGGAAAGTAAAAAGAAGATGAGCGCTGGGACTTTTGCCAATCCTCTCGACTATAGAATCTCTGTTCCGTGATCCTAAGCAGAGCTAGAGAAACTTCTGCTGTTGGTTAGGGTTCGATCACCAGTTGCAGTTTGGAAACGAGTACATCAAAACTGGACTTGGTGTCATCGCCATCGGTACTAAGCCAAAGGGCGACAGCATTGACCGGCGTTTTGAGAGTATAGTTGAAATGAAAAGAACCGGGCTTATCAATCGTAGAGACGAAATCCTCTTGAATAAGATCCGACATGGGATGAACCCGCTGGCGAGTAACCAAGGCCGGATTCTGGACCAGATTAAAGAATTGGACATGGTCCAGACCCTGTCCTGGAGGGATTTTTCCATAGAGATTTTTAACCCAAGCTGGTGCCATCATCCGTTTAAGTCCACTTAGAGTTTTGCTGCCAGGAATGACAAACCCAACGCGCAGAGCAAAATCATCGGCTCCTTTTTCACCTTGATCTGTTAGCTTGGAAAATTGAGGCAGGCCCCGAAACTCACCATCCACACTAAATCCAACAATTTTCTTGGTTTCAGGTAAGGGATAGAAAAGTGGACTGGAGGAGTTTTTCACTCGAATCAAAAGCCCATCCTGTGAAAAATTCAAGACGTGAGCTGGAATGCCTGAGTATTTTTCAGGTTGCCAAAGTTCGGGACTTTGGGTGGGAATCAACAGTAAGCCAAACAATGTGTGCACAGGTCGTTTCACTCATTCCCCTTAAAAATCAGCATAAAGATGCAAAACGCCGAGGGTGTCGCTGGCTGTTCGGGTCAGAGTTTCCTTTCGGCGCCAAATTTCGAATTGCAGCCAAGGAATGGGATGGAGATCGAGGAAGAAGCTTTCGCGTTTGCCTTGAACACCCATCGTATCCAACTCCTCTTTCACAGCTCCTATCGATACTCCACGAATGCCTTGAAAAGCTACCGTATATTCTCCAATGCTGGAGGAAGGATGAATATAGATGGGTAAATCTGCAGAGTCGATGTTGATATCACGCACATGGCGCCAATTTCTTTCTCCATAAAGAGTGAGATAGAATAGGGTGGCTCCCGCACCGACGGCGGTCATATCTATTTTATGGAAGTCGGATTGGGTGGACCAGCCACTGGTGTTCACGTGCCACCCGAAACTGACACCTCGCATGCCTGCGTGATAGCTGCTCCCTTTTTGCCGAGCCGAGGCATCGACATAGGGATCTCCAAGCATTTTCGAAAAGCGGAAGAAAGGTACATTGGGTGTGCCGCCGAGCTCATAGGCATCGGTTGTCGCAAACTGATCCAGGCCAATTCTTTCGCGGATCCATAGAGTATGATTGGGGCGCTTAAGGCCATACATGGGTGTGCCGCGATAGGCACGAACATAGGCATTGAGAGGAAGATTATCCAGCATAACAGAGTATTTTTCGCGAAAGCGCCGTGAACCCTCTCGGTCGATACGAAAGTTCATATCGTCCAAACGTCCGAGCATGACTGCTGTGTAGCTGATATTCAGATAGCGAATGAATGGTCGAAGTCGCGCCGTGGTTTCCATGGACATAGGAAAAACTTCGCGAGCTCCTCCGGGTTTAATCCACTGCAGAGAGCGGGCATCGGCATGCAGATCAAAGCGGCTTTCGTCCTTCAATGGATCGACGGGAGTATAGGGTACATAGCTCGGAGCCTGAGCAATAGAATAGTAGTAACCCCATTGGTTGCGTGCTCCCCCGCCGGTGGGATCCGCGTGGCAACCTTGACAATCCAGTGTGCAACGGCGTTCTAGATAGGGGCGTTGACTGCGGCCCGGGTTGTGACAGCCTCCGCAGTTTTGGGCCTCGCGCAATGCAATCAAGGGTGTCGCCTGTGCCGAAGGCGAAGCTAGGTTCAAATACAAAAAAAAGATAGCCAGCATGGTGAAGAGATTCCGAGGCATGCTAAACTTCCTGCAGCGAAGGCCATAAGGGAGACAAGCAACCTTGTTACAAAGACTCATCATAACGGCCGTAATGTGTTGGATGATTTTTACATGCTGCAGCCTTGAAAACAAGGGAATCCGGAGTATTCGTGGACATACCCTGGCAAAGCAAGGCATAGCCCATGGTGCTGCTGCCCTGCATGCTGAGCGATACTGCCAGCATTGCCATGGCGCCCGCTTATTTGGGGGCGAGGAGGCTCAACCCTCCTGTTACCAGTGCCATGGACAACGATGGGTGGCGAGTGATCCTGCCTTCGTCTTTGCACCGTCGACTCATAGTCTGGATCGTGGTGGTTATCTGCATCACGAGTCGCTGGATCAGGTCAATGCCACCTGCACGCAGTGTCACGGAGCGGACTTGCAAGGAGCTGGCCTGGACGGTCCCCCAAGTTGCTTTCTTTGTCATGAGCAGGTTTGGTGAGATGAGTTGCATTCTCCTGTCGGTAGCCTTCGGGTCGGTCGGAATTAAGCCAGCCTTGGCATCGAGATCGCTTTCACAGTGAGCAATCCTGAGTTTTTCCGTGAGCACTGTTCGGTCCGGCGACACGATTGTGGGAACTTGAGCCAAAGGATTTTTTCAAGAAGTTCATCACGAGTAAATCCTGGCTGACTGCAGTCTGGCAAGCTATGTGGGTAGGGACTTTCAGCAACTAGCAGAAAAGCTTAGTCTATAGCAGATCCAGAGCCTCGAGTCCCAGGGCCTGGGACGATCATGATCCCACTTACCTCACGAACACTTGCTCAGCTTGAACAAAAATGTGCGGAATTGTCATAATTTATCCTAGAATTCGATGCATCTTAGCGCGTACAAACTTTAGAAAAAGTGAAGCGCGTTTCTTGAAGTTGTCCGTATTGTACGAAGTCCATGCATCGAGCCCTTGCTCTCGCAGAGCCTATTCACGGGCTGAGACATTGTTTGCGAAGGGTGCGTGGAATTGAATTTTATTCCGAGGTATCAAATGAGCTTCAGGGAATTTGCATGGAATGGTAGAGCGGGATTGATCCTGGCAAGTGTCATCTTCCTAGTTGCCAGTGCTCTGCGTTGGGCAAATCTCGGTATGATAGTGGAACCAATCTTTGACGAAGTGCACTATGTTCCTGCGGCAGAAGTCCTGGTGGGCCTGAGGTCGCACCCTGGAATGGGCCTGTGGGCGAGTCATCCCCTGTTAGGCAAATCACCGGCCCCAAATTTTGAACATCCCTTGCTTGGTAAATTTCTCATTGGTTTTGGCATGAATATGTGGGGGAACCAAGCCTGGGGTTGGCGCTTTTTTTCGGCTATCTTTGCTTGTCTTTCTATCATTTTGATGGGGCTTGTCGCTTTGCAGCTCAGCAGAAATTCTTGGTCCGCTTTGCTTGCCATGGCCTTCTTGGGCTTTGACAGCATGCATATGCTGCACTCGAGACTGGCGATGTTGGATATTTTTGTGCATTTCGCCGTTTTGAGTCTTCTTTGGAGCAGTGCTAAGCTGATAGAAAATCCAAAAGATTGGCGCTATCAACTCTGCTCGGCTGGGTCCATTGCTTTTGGTTTGTCGATCAAATGGGTTTTTGCTTTCGCTATCATTGGCTTTTCCTGGAGCCTTCTTTTTTTGGGCAACAGCAGTTGGAAGGAGCGTTGGAAGGCCCTGACTCTTGTGGGAGTCGTGTCCTTTGGTTTGTACAATCTTTGGTTCCTCTTCTATTTCGCGCATGGATTTAGCTATTGGGAATGGATTGATTTTCAAAGGGCAGCTGCGCAGGTGACCACTGGGAGTTTAGTGCAGCATCCCTACGGAGCCAGTGCTCTGTCGATGCTGTTCAATATTCGAAACATTTGGTACTACTTCAAACAGGTTCCGGGATCATCGATAACGGGTTTGGTCTGCCTTATCAATCCCGTTCTTATCTATGGGGCACTGCCCGCGCTCGGTTTCATAGCTTGGAACTATCGGCAACATCGCCGGCGTGAGGATGCCTATATCCTAGGTTGGTTTGCTTGCTGCTACTTGCCATTCTTTTTGGTTCTTATGAATCGACAGGGCTTCTTGTACTATATGCTGATGCCTTTGCCGCTCATCGTTCTTGCCAATTGTCGGCTTTTGGAACTCGTCAAGGAGCACAAACCTAGCTGGCCGATCACCCCGGTCTACTTGGGGCTTTTCTTCTTGGTGGCAGGCTTTTTTCTTCCCATCGTTTTGGCTATTCCTATCGCTCCCGAATGGTATCTTTGGATTGTTCGTTTCACTGGAATTTAAGTTTCGGGTCCAAGGAATTTTTACCAACGATAATCCATCTGGATCCGATCCGGCAGGAATGTCAGATGGACTGGAGAGTTTTTTCCTGTCCAAAACCAAGCAAAGCCTCCGCCCAAAAGGGCGCCCGTGATCACATCGCTGGTCCAGTGTTTGTCTGCGGCCACTCGCCAATAGGCGGTTGCCGTAGCCAGTGAATAAAGGCCATAGCGATAGATGGCGGGCTGATTATAGCGCTCCAATATTCTGCTCGAGCTCACGGCCAAGGCAAACGCCATATTCGTATGACCGGAATAGAAGGAAAGGTTTTTGTCGCTGGCTTTGGGGCCTTTCGTCTTTTGCTCGGGTGTTTGATCATGGGCAAAAGGGCGTTCGCGCCCTGCCGCGTATTTTGTCATTTGATTGAGGTCTGATGCATAAATGAGGGATTCCAGGATCAGCATGGAATCTTCTGCGAATCCGGAATTCCATTCTCCGTGCGCGGCCCATAGCGCAGAAAATGATCCTAAAGGAATCAATCCAAAGGCCGCGAGGTTGGAAAATTTATCGGCGTTTTCTGGATTCTGCCATCTTAAACTTCCACGCGCTTTCCTATCCCAGGAATTATCATCACACCAATGGCAGCGGCCGCTGCTGAGTTGGTCTTTCTCGGCTTCAGTCAATAGGTAAAATCCTGCGCCTAGGCCCAAAGAGACCAAGCGTTGTTTGCTGACTTCGGCATGGGCTGTGGCCCGGTTGATCAAAAGAAATGCGATGAAACATAGAGTTCTATTCGTCACTTGTTGTCTTATCCTTGATATGTCAGTCGACTTCTACCCACTCTTTTTGTACCTTCTTCTTGTGATCATCTGAAGCTCTTTCTGTCATTGTGGGTGTCAGGATAAAGCTATGTCACTCGCTGTTTTTTCGTGGATTTGTTTATCTTGGGCATTCGGCTGGCGGAAGTTCTGGTGTCGGGCGACAAAGTGGTATAAAACATTCTAAGCCTTGTCTCGCTCAGGTTCCTTATTTTTCTGGCTGAAGTTCAAACGAGGTGTCTATGCAAAAAGAATATGATAGCGAAGAAGAATCTTCCGAAAAGAAACCGACAATCTCCAAAAAGGATCTCGCAAAAAAAATCAGGCGCGAAGCTTACCTTCGCGCCAAAGAATTTAAGAAGACTGATCCTCGAGAGTTGGCTCGTAAAGCCCTTGCAAAGGAACAGAGAAAAGCCGTCTACCAAAAGGCTAAGGAAAGAAACCAGGCCTTCAAAAAAAGCAAAAAGGCCAAGGCTGATCTGTCCGATAAAGTCGTTTTAGCAGTTGATCTGGAATCGGATGAACGGCCACTGGCTCCAGTGATTCCGATCAATATTCGCCGGCAAAAACGTCCCTAAGCACCGTTGGCCATAGTCTCTGCGAGAATCTCATAGGATCGCAAGCGAGTGTTTGGATCAATCACATTGCTGACGACCATCAGCTCATCAGCCTGCGTCAATCGGAGAAAACGATCGACGCCTTGCTTCATTCCCATTGGATCGCCAAGAGCTGTATAGCGGAGCATGTGCCGCGCCTGACGTCCTGCGGGCGAGGAAAAGAGTTGATCGTCACGGATCTCAGGAAGATTTCCTCCCATGCGTTTCAAAAGACTCAAACTGAAGCGCCGCAAACAATCCGTAAAGAGATCTTCGGCCAGCTCTTTGGTATCGGCTGCAAAAACATTGAGGCCCGCTATCACGTATGGTTTTGCAAGTTGCTCAGAAGCTTGGAATTCTTCGCGGTAAATTTCCAAGGCCATTTCAAGATCATCCGGTGCAAAATGCGAGGCGAAAGCATAGGGAAGACCGAGTGCCGCGGCGAGGCGAGCCCCAAAGAGCGAGGAGCCAAGTATATAGAGGGGAACTTTCAGTCCAGTTCCCGGTATAGCCTGGACGTCCTGATTTGCTTGAAGAGGCCCCAATAGTTTCTGTAGTTCGACGACGTCCTGGGGAAATAATTCGGCAGACCGTGGGTCCCGCCTCAAAGCGGCAAAAGTTTTTTGATCACCACCGGGCGCTCGACCCAAGCCAAGGTCGATACGGCCTGGATACAAAGCCTCCAATGTTCCGAATTGTTCCGCCACAGTTAGCGGCGAATGATTCGGCAACATAATGCCACCCGAGCCCACTCGAATGGTCTGGGTATGAGCAGCGATATGGGCGATGAGAATGCCCGGCGATGACGAGGCAATCGTTGGCATATTGTGATGCTCGGCAAACCAATAACGCTTGTAGCCCCAGCGTTCGGCGTGCTGAGCAAGTGTTACACTGGATTGAAACGTGGCACTAGCGTCGCTGGTTTCAGCAATAAAGGCCAAATCAAGGATAGATAGAGCAACTGGCATGAGTTCCCTCGAGGAATCGAGTGATTGACGACTGACATAAGCACAATTGGCTGAAAACATAAAGCAGTGTGATCACAAAAAGGGTGAAATTGGGATTTGAAACATCGGGCCGTGAGAAGGACCGGTGGCCAGACTCGAACTGGCAAATTTCTCGAACGGCTTTGGCTATTTGATTGCAAGGTTTTGTGAAGGGATTTTATCAAGGCGCCGTTCTAATATGCGGTTATATTTAAATTATTTATTCTCTTGCAGATAAGATAAGATGGCTTTATCTTAATAAGGTAAAGCGACTTTATCTTAAGGGGCTGGACATGGCATCTTGGCGATTCTATGGAAGAAAGTCGTTTCTGGAAGAGCTTACTCAGATATTGAGTCGGAGGCGCTGGTTCTTCTTAAAAATTTCAGGCAGACGCCGTATTGGTAAGACGACATTGATTCAGGAAGCCATACGTACAGCGGGGCCGGGACAGCTCGTGTTTTATGTGCAATTCCCGGATTCTGAACCTGCGGGGCTTATGTCTGCCGTGGCGGATGCATTTGAGACTTTCCAAGTTCCGAAGGATCGATTTCCTCGACCTCAGAATCTATTACAGCTTGCAAAGTCATTCGCAGCGATGGCTGGTGCCGGATACATGATCGTGCTTGATGAATTTCAATATCTTAATCGAAAAGGGTATGAAGAATTTTGTTCCCTTCTCCAATCAGAAGTGGATAGCTTGTCAGCGAAAGCTGCGAGTGTTCAGGGTGGACTCATAGTTCTAGGTTCGATCCATACAGAGATGGCAGCACTTCTCGAAGACCGAAGTGCGCCTTTGTACGGTCGAGTGACTGATGCCATTGACCTTCCTCATCTCGATATCTCCTCAATACTTGAAATTCTTCGGGAACATGCTGACAGCGATCCTGAGCGATTGCTCTTTCTGTGGAACTTATTTGAGGGTGTTCCTAAGTTTTATCGAGATTGCTTCGAACGTGGGGTATTGGCTTCGCCAAGACAAGATCTTTTGCGAAAAATTTTCTTCGAAAGTTCATCGCCTCTTAGAAGTGAAGCAGAAAATTGGTTTCTTCGCGAGTTGCGAGGAAGATACGATGTTGTTTTGAAATTCGTAGCTAGGCATCCAGGTAGCATGCATAACGATTTGGTTCAGGCTATTCTTGATATTGAGGGAGGATCCAAGAAGCAGATTGGTGGCTACCTGCAAGGATTGGTCGATCGATATCGACTTATTGAAAAAAAGCTGCCTATTTTTGCCAAGGTTGAAGCCAGAAAGAATCGATATTATCTTGCAGATAATTTTCTTCAAGCTTGGCTCTCGGCTTTGGCCGGTCCAGTTTCTGCAATTGCATTTCGCCCTCTTGACCAGCTTGTATTAGAGGCTGACCAAAAGCTTGCTGAAACCGAAGGTCGAAGTTTGGAGAAGTTAACTCGTCAACTTTACGAGGAGCGCAGTCGACTTGGAATGGGAGGTTTCACTGTTACCGAGACTGTGCAAGGGTACTGGGACAGATCGGACACTGAAATTGATCTAGTTGCTTGCAATTCCACCACTCAAGCTATTCGTTTTATTTCGTGCAAACGCTCTGGCTCTAAGCTTGTTGCTGATGCCACAAATCTCCAAGCACATGCTCAACGTTTTTTATCAGAAAAAAATGAATATCGGGGTTGGAAGATAGAGTACGCCGGCGTAACCCCAAAACTTGATCAAAGTCAGCGGGAGGTGTTAGCGGCTCACGGAATTATAGCACAGGATTTAATCGACCTCACGAGAGATCTTTGAAGAGCGAAGTCGACCTTATTTGCAACGATTTTAAATGAATCGGCGCCAATCCCTAGGTTGATCAGGAGTGGATGGATGAAATGCGCCGCGAGTGGCTAGTTTTTCGCCAAAAACTAATTGATTGTTTTCAATGGCATCGTAACTGAGAGCGATGGTAAGTAAGGTGGCGTCTGTATAGAGATGTCTGTCTTTGGCAAGCGCTTGTAACTCCTGAATGAAAGGCATTTCAGCCTTGATTGATGGCCAATCCTCAAGCGAATAAACGACGAACGTGTACCAGGCAGCAACCCTGATAAGATCATTGCTTTTGATAGTCTCGTTCTGGCCTCGCAAAGCTTGGAAACGATTGTCGAGTTGAGTCCGCAATTCAACTGGATTGCCCGCCAAAGCCCGGATTTTAAATTTCATCGTTTTCTATGGAAATCGCATGAGCAGATAGCGGCATGAAATAGACCACAAGGAAAAGTGGAAACCATAAAAAGATCAATTTTATGTCATTTCGAAATCGATGCATTCAGGTCGAGCCTCTTCGACAATTTCTCAGATCTAAATTCGGTTGAAGTTAAATTTTTCTTCTAGGCAAAAATTTCACAGTTGAAGGTTGTTTGGGTTATGTTGCGTTTATCAACTCTGCGTAAGAGAAGCGGATAGATTCGGCGCAGGGCGCACTGGCTGTCGAATGTGGTATAGCGAGATCAGGAAATAAGTTAGGATCGCCGGTCTCGGCAATCATGTTTGTTATTCTGTGATCGTATCGCCGATAGCGTGATGACATGAGACTTCCGAATGTGGCTTTTTCTTTATGCTAGCGGGTAATCGGAATTTTGAGGAGCTGGCGAATGTTCGTTAGTTTTTTGTTATAACGTTCGGATTCGGCGCAGGGCCTGACTGTGGGCATTTGAATTGCAGAAATTCGTCATTCGTCTCATATAACACACAAACCGCGCTACATCGACACCTTTAAAGCTGTTTTCCCTCACACTTTCAACTTGTTAGGGTCAATGCAGGTTGGTCGACATCCGAGTCCTACTGTAAAACCGAAAGACCCCTAACATGCCGTTCCTGTTATATTTTTCAAAGGCGTCAAGACCCATCTCGAAAGAATCGGCTGACAATCCCTAGACTTATGGAATAGACGCAGCTTGCGAATAGAATAAAGGGCTTTTCTATTTATGCCGATAATAGAAATTGTAAAAACTCGATTCGTGCGTTTCTTTGTGCGCCAATAATGCTCTGTCTAGATAGACCCAACGGCCAAAAAAAAAGTAGATCTCAAGTTTGTCTTTGAGTTCATTTACCTCTTCGAAGGACGTCAAAAAGAGTGCTTCGATGGAAACTTTTCGTTCTCAAAGCCTTCCAGTTGATCGTAGATGAAAAGGCGCCAAAGCCCAGATAGGAAGGGACCTCGAGCGTTGGTGGCCCATTCTCTTCGGCATTGGTGGAAATTTGATTGGAATTGCGAGGTGATTGTGGCGGGGAAAGTGGCGAGCACCAGAAGGTTCGCCCGCTAACTCTTGCAAAAAATGTTGCCGGTATTTACACCTCGAATTTTTCCGCTTAGCGTCGAAGGTGGACCTGGATAGCTTCAAGGACGATGCTGCATGACCAATAAACCTGAGTCAGAGACAGATTTTTTGCACTGAAGGCTGGCCAGCGATTGTTATAAGAGCTCGTCTGGGTGTGTAAGGATTAAACTTTTGCTTTAGCAAGGAAGCCTATGAGTATTCTGGATGACTTATTGTCGGGAGATCCGATGCGTATTTGGTCAGCATCAGGCTCTGTTCGTCATCTTCGCGACCAACTGGAACTTTTGGAATTGGCCTCTCATATTGATAAGATTCGGAACGCAACTAAAGGAGTAAACCTAGGCGGAGCATTGCGCCCGAATTCGAGTCACTTAAATTTTGCGTTGCAAAAGCTGGAGTACGTAAGAGATTCGAAGGGATGCCTGTGTAAGCTCTACACCTTGGATGAGATGTATAATCCCAAGAGAGAAGAAGCGAGCGGTTATATTCGGATTGTAGAGACGAAGTATCTCGAGGGAAAGTGGGTGGATTACTATAGCTGTGAATGTGTGTACTGTGGCGTAAAATTCCAAGTCGAAGAGCGTGAGTATCACTATACTTGGTGGGCCTGGAAAGAGGTTTGAAGCTATCTATGAATTGACGACAAGAGCCTAGTCTAAAATGATGGCTTTTGTCCGTGTTCGGTCCCGATGCCTCCCGCAATTTCCGCTGCCAAACCGTCCGGTGCTTTAAACTCAGGTTAGAACACATCAGAACAAATCTCGAAAAAATTCATGGAAAACTCAGAAGCACTTCTTCGAAAAGGGTAGATTACATTCTCTGCCAAAAATTATGACAACAAATTCCGAATGCTAAGTTTTGGCAAGAACCTTGCTCTATATGCGATTGGGTTGATTGGTGGAGCATTTTGCCAAAAAGCTTAAGGCAAGCCCCAGTGTAGCATCTCGAAAAGTCTTGCATTGAAGAAGTGATTGAATATTTGGAGAAAACTAATGGACGATACTTAGAATTAGGATCTGGAATTGCAAGACGCAATCAGGAGGTACAAAAGTGACAAAGACTACAAGCGTCGAGAATTTGACTTAAGTATTGAACCAAGATGGGTTAGAAGCGGTCTTACCGTTTGCACGAATTCCCTGATCGGACTAGAACCGTCTTGGAATCTAACACCAGAACTTGGTCAAGAAGGAAAGCATATGGACTTGAAGAATGCGAGATTTCAATTAGTTGCAGCGATTCGATACATTTTTATGGGGATCTTTTTCTTGGCGTTGATTCTTAAGGAGTCAAACTTGGCCGGTGCAGATTTCACAGAACGCCATCTGACTACCGACCTCATCGTCGTATATTTTCATAATTGGGTCCTGGTCGAAGCAATCTATTGGTACAGCAGATATCGAAAAATCAAAGGAAGTATCGAAAAATGAAAAAGTTCGTTCTGTTGTTTACGGTTCTCGTGGCGAGCTTGAGTTTTGGAGACAAGGCTTCAGCATTGATAGTGGAAAACAACGTTTCCTATACTGAAATTTGCTTTAATGGGAGTACGTTTTGCGGCGTTGTTTCCTTCGTCATGAACAGGGGAATAGCCAGAATTTCAGCTTCGCCCGGTTACACCATGCCGAAAGATTTTGATTATCGAGTTACGGTCAGTCCCCTAAATATTACTTGGTACAATACACTCAAAAGCAAGGGTATGGAAACTGCGAACATGACTGTTGAGCAGTTTAAAGAGCAAGCAACGAGTGGCTACGATAGGCAAATACAGCACAATTCCGACAAATGCCTTTGGGAAGGAATTGGCTGTGGCGGTGGCCTAGTAGCGGCGATGTTGACCAGCCCTTGGGGTATTCCATTGGCTTTGGCAGCTTGTAAAGTTGCACGATTGGATTGTGAAGACTTGGATGCGGCCAATGTTGAATTAGGTCAAAAAAGGTTAGATCTTCTTGAACAGCTTAAGAGTGAGAAATCCGGTCATGGTGGAAGTCATCAAGGAAGTGGCGGTGGCGGCGGAGAGACTCCAGGGGGTTCCCCCAGTCCAGGACAGCCCGGAACAATTTTTGGGCCTGAGCCTGATACCAGTTGCAGAAAATGCCGCATCACGGATGGTCATGACTAAAGCATAAAGCGCCTTGCAGTCAGCATGCCGATTCCATACTTGCATATGAAAACGGAATCATGGAACCATCGCTATCTCAGCTTCAGGAGCTGCTAGCGGCGTATGGTAAGCGAGTTATAATCGGTGTTATCGAGGACACCAAGGTTTCTAACTTTTTATAAATATCATCGGGTTTTGAGCGGCAGGTTCAGGAAAAAAAGTCAATGTTTGGTGGATGGATCAGGTGTGCTCATGAAGAGTGCAGCAATATCAGGATGGAACTCTAAAATATAATTTAAGAAAACCATTTCTGATGATCAGCAGAATCAAGTCAGAAGAAACGAAGTACCCCCTGCTTCTCGAACTTCGAACCGCGATAGCTGAAGATCCGGTAGCTTTAAGCTTCGATTAAAAGCCAACTTTTTGGAACGGAATACGTTGAAACATTTAGTGAATTCCGTTCCTTCTTAGAAATTCTGTTCCCTTTCTAGCATTTGTTAGGTTCAATAGTTTCCAAAATCTGAAATTTGCGCTTCAGTCAGCGCACAAAAAAAACCGATTGAAATAATATAGTGAGTCGCTAACTTCGTCTGAAGCAGGACAGAGTTAATTCGCCTCTCTTAAATCAAAATTTCTTCTCTGGAAGTATTCAGGGTTCGAATTGAGTAAGGGATGAGTTGGCTCTTTAGGTGGGCTAGGAGGTTCGCACCCTCCTCACCCAAGAACAACCGGAGCCTGGCAATTTTCGACAAAAACAGACCCCGATGCTCTGGAGCTTAAGCTCCCGGAATGAGCATATTACGGGCGGGCGTGTTTTTCAACTGCCGGAAGCTCCCTCAAGGATTGAGGGAATCATGTCATCTCTGCATTGTAAGTTTCCACCGAATCACAGAGTCTTTCAAGGCGGCCGCTATCTGAGGGCCTTCGATCATC
>JBGSTF010000148.1:0-4248 GCA_041736645.1 Oligoflexus sp.
CCGCTCTTCAGTCTTGCTGCCTATCTGGGAGCGCTCTCGACAGTCGAGCCTTCAGGATGGTTAGGGGCAGCCCTTTGCCTCATAGCAATCTTTCTGCCATCACTGTTTTTGATTGGAGGGGTTTTACCTTTTTGGGAAAGACTGCGCAGCCAAGCTGCTATGCAAAGGTCCATGCTCGGCATCAATGCTGCTGTTCTTGGGCTGCTTTTAGCGGCCTTTTTTCACCCGGTCTGGAGCAGTTCGATCCATGGCGCCCAAGATTTCACTATAGCTGCAGTGGCCTTTCTCTTGCTCGTCTTTTGGAAGATTCCACCCTGGCTCGTGGTTGGCCTGACCAGTCTGGTCTGCGGTTTATTGGCTCAAATCGGCCCATGAACTGCTCGGGATGCACCTAAACTGCTATGATGAGCGAGCCAATGGATTGCTTTCAGCTCTTGGAGATTTCCCATGGATAGGCAGACTTTCATAAAAAACATTCTGCTGGGTTTTTTGCCACTTTTGATGTTCGTGGCAGCAGATAGTTTTTTGTCGGAGCATTACCCGGAGGCCGAAGCAACTCGCTATGCTCTGCTACTGGGCATCGGCATGGGAATTTCGCAGGCCCTGTTTGTTTACTTCAAAGAACAAAGACTCGATAAGATGATACTCCTGGACACCTTGCTGATCGTTGGCATGGGCGGGTTTTCTCTGCTGTCGGGTGATAAGATTTTTTTCAAAATGAAGCCTGCGCTGGTGCAATTGGTCACTGTATTGTTCTTGGGATTTGTCGCCTTTGTCAAACCCAAGCTGTTAGCGAGCATGTCGGGGCGCTTTATGAAAGATAGGGAAATTTCTGAAGCTCAGTTGAACAGTATGCAGCACTCAGCTCAAGGTCTCGCTTTGGTTCTCTTTCTTCATACACTGCTCATCGTCTATGCTGCGCTCTCTATGTCCAAGGGAGCCTGGGCCTTTATCAGCGGTCCCTTGATTTACATCATCATGGGTGTCTACTTCCTAGGAATGATGGGCTGGGCGCGTTGGAAACGAAGGACCGTCGGAAAATAAAGCATTCAGCGACTCATAAGCAGCACTTGGGAACAGCTGCAGGGACGATTATCCTTCCTGATGACACTGTGTAAAAGCATTGTCAGACAAGCTTTTTGTGGCTCTTTACCCTTTCCAAATGAATAAAATTGGCTTACACCTGCCGAGGATCCAGTCGAGTGGATGCCTTCGTCCTATGAATTTCAAAGCTAGGAACCAAACCATGGATATCAATGAATTTGCCTGGTTTTTCGTGCCCACTTTTATTTTTGGCGAAGCTCTCATCCGCAGCATCAAGGACTGGCGGTCCTCTCGGGCCTCTTATCCATTTAAGGATCTCATTGTCAACTTCAGCATCGGACTGATCGATCGACTGGCGACCAAATTCCTCTGGACGGCGATCATGTACCTCGCTTTTCAGGCCATCGCCACCCATGCTTCCTTGCCTGCCATAAACATGCAGAACTGGTGGGCATGGCCTTTAGCTATCCTGCTGTCGGATTTCGCGTTCTATTGGTACCATCGTGCAGGCCATGAGATTCGCCTTTTTTGGGCCGTTCATAACGTTCACCACAGTTCAACTTTTTACAACTTCTCGACCTCTGTTCGTCTGTCTTGGTTGGAAGGCCTTCTCCGATGGCCTTTCTGGATCATCCTACCTCTAGCGGGCTTCAGCGCCGAGATCAGCATGGTAGCCTACATGCTTGTACGTCTCTACCAGGTACTTTTGCATACCGAAGCAGTGAAGAAACTTGGCTTTCTCGAACTGATTCTTTCTACGCCCTCCCACCATCGCGTGCATCACGGCAGAAATCCGCAGTATTTGGACAAAAACTATGGCGGTATAACGATCCTATGGGATCGTCTGTTTGGAAGCTTTGCCGAAGAGCAAGAGGCCGTGGATTATGGTCTGGTCAAACAGCTGAAGAGCAGCAACATCATTTGGATCAATGCCCATGAGTTTGCCAAGCTTTACAGCGATCTCGGTTCAACCATTAATTGGCGTCATAGACTGCGCTTCTTACTTGGCAAACCAGGTTGGGCTCCGCATCATGAATCAGAGCTCGACGAGGCTGTGGGATTTCTGAATCAAGTCCCTGCCTGAGCTTTTCATCAGGCCAGAGCTCGAACTATCGCCTTGCCAAGCGCCAGAGCGCCCCTTGTTCCGTAGGTCCAGAGGCGCTTTCGGTTTGAACTCGCCTGATGCCGCCAGTTGAACTATCCTGCGTGGCTAGGCCGAACCCAGGCCGCAGCGAGGTTGTTCATGTCTCCAGATTGGCTCTCTCTTTCGTCCATGCCGCTCCATGATGTTCTGGCTTTTTTGGCTCATAATGCCTGGCCCCTGTTTGTAGCGGCTAGCCTAGCAGGACTGGTCGATTCGATTGGCGGAGGCGGCGGTCTCATCACGATACCCACACTTCTTACCCTGGGGATTCCGGCTCCCCTGCTGCTTGGTAGCAATAAGTGCATATCTTGCTTTGGCTCGTTGCCGGCCGTTTGGCGCTATAAGCGTGCAGGGCTTTTGCCAGCCTTAGCTCCGCGACTGTGGATTCGCCTCTTTCTAGGCGTGTCTCTTTGTTCGATCTTGGGCGCCTATCTTTCGCAAAAGAAGCTCATTCTTGATCACTTGCATTTTCTAGTGCCCTGCCTGCTCTTCTCTGTTATGGCCTTTATGCTCAAACGTTGGTTTTGGGACGAACAGAAACTGAAACGGACGGCTCAGCTGAACCTTGGCGATATCGACAGCATACAGCCCTTGACGGAGGCTTTACAGCGGACCCCAGCGCGACTCGGAATGGGATTGATTGGCGGCTATGATGGACTCTTCGGGCCTGGCACAGGAACCTTCTTTCTGAGCTTGTTTGAAGGTTTGGGTTTAAAAACGATCAGCGCCAATGCTATCACCAAGGTCTTCAACCTAGCCTCCAACGCTGGAGCCTTGCTGTGGTTTACGGCCCAGGCAAAAGTCGTTTGGCCCCTTGGTTTGTCCGGAGCATTTTTCTATCTTTGCGGCAACTATCTTGGAGCCGGTTTGGTTTTGCGCAGGGGACAGGGATTGATTCGCATTATCGTTATGCTGGCAACCTCGGGTCTTTTGATCAAACATCTTTTGCGCTATCTTTGATGCTGGAGGTTTCAAGCATGCCTTTGAAGAAAGCCTTTTTTTTGAGCCTACTGCTGACAGTCTTGAAGCTGGTGGGTTTTTATCTCTCGGGATCCATGATCGTACTCGCCAGCTTTTATGATTCTTTCACCGATAGTTTAATTTCCTATTTGAATTATATTTTCTATCGCAAAGCACGGGAGAAAGCTGACCTTCAGCATCCTTTCGGTCATGGAGGTTTTGAAGTCGTCAGCAGTTTAATCCAAGGCTTTATGATCAGCACCTTGGGTTTGCTCCTTGCCTATCAGACAGTGATTAAGCTTATAAAAAATCACGCGAATCCTTTGGATCCGCATAGTTTTCCCTTTGTGCTCGGCATCATGCTGCTCTCGACGGTGTCGGGTTATGGCATTCAATGGTACCTAGGTCGTCATGAAAAGGACCTGGCTGATCTCGGCGAAGCTTCGCTCACGATCAGTTCTGATCGGGCCCACTATATGTCTGATGTTTATACCAATGGTCTCGGAGCCATCGGAATCGTCTCGGTCTATATGAGCGGCAGTCATACTCTGGATAGCCTCCTCGGTTTGGTTGGAGCAGGCTTTCTGTTCAAAACTGCTTGGCCTTTGCTCAAAGATACCTTCACTCACATCATGCACGTCGAAGCTGAACCTGATGTTCAAAAGGAAATCCTCAGCATTGCCTTAGCCACCGATCATCTGGTCGAAGGTATTCATCGCCTCAGGACGCGCCGCATGGGACCCAATCTCTTTATCGACTTTCATCTCAAGCTCCCAGCTTACATGCCCTTGGCCGATGCCCATGATTTGGGAGATCGAGTCGAAGACAGCATCAAGGCCAAGTACCCGAGGGCTGATGTTCTCATCCACTTGGATCCAGACAACGTTCCGGATGAAGATATTTAGGGAATGTTTGGGAGTATTCTGGCAGCCTGTGAATCTTAAGGTTGTGCCGGGGTTCCATTGCGGCTCAACACACGATTCAAAAGATTCACAAACTCGCTGCGTAGACCAAGGAAATCATCTCCGATAGCGGCTGAAGCACTTAATTTTGAGCCTCAATGGAAATTTCGTGAAGGGGTTCGAGAATTTTTATCCTGG
>JBGSTF010000167.1:0-75877 GCA_041736645.1 Oligoflexus sp.
AACGTTACCGGTGCCTTTTGCTCTTGAATAAGGCGCTGAACGCCCTTTAAAAATCCGCTAACTCTGGACTCCCAATCGTCGGCCGTCTCTTGATGAAAACCTGCAACCACATAAAGAACTTCGCCAGTCTTGAGTCTTTTCAGAGTATCATTCACAACGGCCAGAGTAGCTGCAGATTCCATGTAGTCAGCAAGCGCTGCGTTGTTCGGCACCTCCCATAGCTGTCCATTTGAGGTTTTCACTCGCCAAGGTTGGGACTCTGGTGTCACGTCCTTCCAATAGGATCGCAACCATGACAGCAAACCTGTTCCAAGCAATTCGCTAGCAACAAAGGGTATGGGAACTGCCGAACTGTCGGTGAGAAATTGTTCAGCCCTTAATGCGTCTAGGAGACTAGAACTTGTCACCCAACCACCGGCACGAAAGTGCTTCAGATCTTTATACCCATACTTTTGCAAAATCAGACGTGAGTATGCTAGCACCTTGCGCAGTTCTTCGAAACTATAGGCATTGATCGGAATCTCAATACCGCAATCCAGGACACAATTCTTAGCTTCCAAGGGTCTAGCGCCTCGATCCCAGTTTGGCTTAACTCGATGCGTGACTCCGGCAGCCTCAAACAATCGCTTCCAACCATGAAGATGAAGACCCACTTGATCATGAGGAAGAATCACTCGATCCAATGACTTTTTTATTTGAGCGGCGTTCGCCTCGGGTTTGGTAAAATAGGCCGCATTGAAATAGTGTAAAAGAGGGACTTCGGGGAATTGCTGTCGAATACGGCTGAAGGCATCCATATTTTCAGCAAAGAGGCTCTCTCCTTCCCAGTCAACTGTCATAATAATCCGAACTTGACCTGGGGGCATGACTGCGGCTACCACTTTGAAGGAAACCAGCCATCCCAGGACCAGCCAGACTCTTGTCATATCGCGATTCCTTTCAAAAAGATTGGCTCCTACGGAAGAGAGTAACTCTTCATGGAGAAAGATTCATCGCAAATATGCCTCTTTGACCAAATCAAATCTCTTCAAGGCTTACCGAGATTCTTCACAAAAGATCTATCTGCGCTTTATCAGCGCACGAACGGGATAGATTACTGTAGCGGCATCGTATTCAATTTTTCATGTATCCCTTGCCATGCTGCAGGAGTCTTTACCTTGCGTAGAGTCGTCATTACTGGTTTAGGTATGGTGGCCCCCAATGGCAACAATGTTGCCACTGCATGGGGTGCGGCCCTCGCCGGTCAATCCGGGATTGCTCGCATCTCCCTCTTCGATCCAAGTCCGCACAAGGTTCAAATTGCAGGCGAGGTGAAAAATCTTGACGTCTCTGCTTGTTTAAGTCCAGAGGAAGACAAAGTCCTCACACGCTTTATTCGCTTCGCGACGGTCGCTGCTCATGAGGCCCTGCAAGACAGTGGCTTGGAAATTGCGGAAGACCCGCATCGATTTGGTTGCATCATTGGTGTCGGCATGGGATCCATCAATGACATTGCTCGATCGTCTTGGTTGGATGATCAGGGCAGTCCCACCCTATCTGCCGACTTCATTCCTTTTTCCATGCAGAATATGGCTGCAGGGTTTGTCGCCAATCGCTTTGGTTTTCGCGGCCCATGCTTCTGCAAAACCACAGCTTGCGCCAGCGGAACCCATGCTGTGGGAGAAGCGTTTCGCCTAATCCGTGACGGTATTGTCGATGGTATGCTGGCCGGAGGAGCTGAAGGTGGAATTACCCCGCTGGGCATTGCCTCATTTGGAGCCTTGCGAGCCTTAAGCACTCACAATCAAAGTCCAACGGAAGCATCTCGCCCTTTTGATCGCGACCGCGATGGTTTTGTTATGGGCGAGGGATCGGGCATGCTGGTCATGGAAGAGCTCAGCCATGCACAGAATCGGGGCGCGAAGATTTATGCAGAGTTGCTTGGATATGGACTCAGTGGAGATGGATTTCATATCACATCACCTCAAGAACGAGGAGCTGGCGGCAGGCGCTGCATGCAAATGGCTCTGGAAACTGGACGAATTGCCCGCGATGAAGTCGACTATATCAATGCCCATGGCACATCCACACTGATGAACGATCAGTATGAGAGCGAAGCCATCGCTGATCTCTTTGGAAATGCTATAAAGGGAATATCCGTCTCGTCCACCAAAGGAGTGACGGGACATTGCATGGGAGCCGCCGGAGCCATCGAAGCCATCTTCTCTGCGCTGGCGATTTATCACAATGTGGTACCGCCCACCATCAATTATCGCAGTCCAGACCCTCTTTGTCCCCTAGATTACACTCCAAACGAAGCTAGGCAACGCCGGGTTCGTGTCGCCATTTCCAACTCGTTTGGATTTGGTGGCACCAATGCGACTATTGCCTTGAGAGGCATGAACTGAACTTCAACAGGTCACCAGAAGGTTCCGGACCTGGGTTTGATCTACTTCAGAGCCTCAACCATAGCTGAGGCTTTTAATACGGCAGTGTCTATTCCATCGTCGGTTGTATCTTTCATATCAATAGGCCACTTGCCTACAGAGTTCACAGTCGTGTGTGCGGCAATCGAGCTAGCGTTATTCAACCTCACAATCGATACGCCTTTCTTGGTGGAACTGGCCAAGACGCCATGACATGAGGCGCAATCGCCTGCATAAGCCGTCCTCGCATTCATAATTTCGCTCGCATTGGCTACCGCTCGAATAGGTAGTTTCGCGGGAGGACTTGCAGGAGGCGGCGTGGCAGGTGCGCTTGCGGCGATCTTTGCCAATCTTTCGATAAAAGAATCTTTGGTATAGAAGTCTTTGCCCCGACAGCTTTCTGGAACGCTGACCGAAGCACTATTAAACAGGAATATTTTCGTATCAGATACCACTGAGCTGAATGTCAAATCGTCAAAAATCGTAGCTTGTTTGACTGTACAAATCTTTTGCGTCAGACCTTGCTCCGCATAAAGATCAAAGTCTTGCAAAGCGACAGACTCAGAAGAAAACCCGTTCAATTGAGATGAATCGCAATTTGAAGTATAAGTTCCATCAGGCAGCAAAATATCTATATAAGAATGAACTAGAGGCACCAAAGCCAGTGCTTGCGAGCTTGCAGCAGCAAAGTAAGTTTGATCTTTCATGGCTTTGAACTGGCTACCACCGTCTTTGACATCTCTTATCAGCTTAACAGTGCAGTATTGATTGGCCATGGCCTGAGGAATCGGAGGATTTGCCGGTTGAACGCTTGGAACGCTTGGAACGCTTGGAACGCTTGACGCCGCTCCTTTATCGAACACAAGTTCTTTACCTGCGCAGAAAGTCTTAGAATCAGCCTTAAAAAAGTAGACGTAGGTTTCACTTCCTCTATCTGACGAGGACACTTGTGTGCATTGCCTTGCATACTGCTTTGGATCACAAGGAGCTTCACTCATTTCACCGAGACAGTATTCAACGAAAGCATCTTGAATCTCCATGCACATCGTAAGCTTATCAGCATCAAGCTGGGTGCAACTTTTATAAAGACTAGGCTTGCCCGAATTTGGGTCACCACCTTCGACGATTGCTTCAACCGAACTTCTTCGATTCACGCTGGTGCTTTTGCAAGAAATCAGCACGATAGACAGCAGAATAATTTGAAAGAAATTGATCATAGAAGATACCTCATAAAATAGATTCAGCAGCAAGCCCTCCTGCTAAGAAAATACTCTGCCGCCACACAGAGGGATCGGTCTTTTTTCGTAAGTATTGCTGGGCAAAATTTGCAGCGCGATGGGTCGACAGCCTAGGGGCCCAGGATACGCTATTTTGCGTCATATCTTAAAAACTGAGTAATTTAAGGTGGTTAAAAGTTTGCACTTCAGACTTGACCGGCATCTGCCGATACTGTACATGTCGTGTATGAACAGTGTTTACGGAGAGGAAACACCTGATGCTGCTCAATATTAGCGACTATGGCGGTGAACCGCTCTATCTCCAGATAGTCCGCCAGGTTTCGGCTCAAATCATCACCGGCTCACTGCCTGAGGGCGAAGCGCTGCCTTCCATCCGCGAGCTCGCGCGGCAGGAGCGTATCAGCGTGATCACAGTGCAAAAAGCTTATGACGAGCTTGCGCGCCAGAATCTGATTGTCGCTCGTCGCGCCAAAGGTTTCTTCGTCGCGGATTTGACCAACAGGAGCAAAGAAGAGATGGCGAGGCGACATTGCAAGGACTCTTTGAAGAAACCCGTTCGCGATAGCTTAAGTGAAGGTCTCGATTTGGAATGCATTCTGCAACTCGTTCGGGACATCGTTGCAGAATCGAAGGAGCCTATGAATGAATAAGATCCTAGAGTTGAACGATCTGCTTTGCAAAAGAGACAGCTTCCAGCTCGGCCCTCTGAATTGGCAACTCCCTGCGGGAGTCTTCTGCTGTCTCGTGGGATCGAATGGGGCGGGAAAATCCACTCTCTTGCAGGCCATCATGGGACTTGTGCAAAGCAATAGCGGCAGCTGGACGATTGCAGGTGAAACCATTCGTCCTCGTGGTGCAGCTTGGAAAGACCGAATCGGCTTTGCCTTTGACGGACAAAATTTACACGAAAGACTCAGCATCGCTGACAATCTGGATTTACACCGCAGCCTGCGCTCCAATTGGGATTCCAAGCTTGTCGACCATCTGATGACGGCGTTTAAGCTCGATCGGAAGCAGACGGTTTCGCGGCTGTCGCGAGGCCAAAAACAGGCCTTCTGCACCCTTCTCGCTCTCGCTCATCGGCCCCAACTTTTGCTCTTGGATGAGATTACCAACGGCATGGATTCTCTAGTCCGAAGGGCATGGAATGAATGCATGTTCCAGCTCATGGCCGAATCCGAGATGACAGTTCTGATGGCCACGCATGTGATGTCCGATGTGTCTAACCTCGCCGATCGTTTGGTCTTTGTTAATCAGGGTCACATAGTCGCCGACGTTGACAAGGATTCTCTTCTGGAGTCCTGGCGTCAAATCTCATGTCGCGTATCGAACCCCTTACAGTCTTTGCCCAGGTCACGCCGTTGGGAATCCCATGGGGATGCCGTACGTTTTATCTCGCAGGATGCCGCCACTGACTTGGCACTATTAAATGAACGCCGCGCGTCGCATATCGAATCACAGCCCCTGAATCTTGATGAAATTTGCTCTTTTATTTTGGAGGACAATAGCCATGTTTAAGCTTTTTTTAGCCGACCTGAGACAACTGAAACGGACTTTCTTTCTGCTCGTTCTGTCAATACCCCTTTTGCAATTGCTTGATACTCTGCTGTACCGCTTCGCGCTGCCGAGAACATTCGCGACTCGGATCGGCGACTCAATTATGCAAGGCAATGAGAATTTTACCGCGGCATCCGGCTGGTTCTTTGCGATGATGGCTTCGATCATCCTGCTGCTGTTTTCCACCGAATCCTCTTCCGAAGGCCGCCTCGCCAGTTTGCTGAGTCTGCCTTTGAATCGCTGGCAAGTGGCTGTTCTCAGGTATCTCCCAGCCTTGGTCATCATACCGGCCCTAGGCCTTCTGCTCAATGCCGTGCGTCTGGTCCAGCATTTCTGCTATGCTTTGCTTCATACCGATCTTTGGCGAACAGAACATACTGTGACCTGGAGCACGATTCAGGCTTGTTGGATTTGGGCCTTCGATAAACTGACGACTGTCTTCGGCGCTGGTCAAGCCAGTCTGCCTTTTCAATTCATCGGTTGGGTGAGTATGGCTCTGATGATCTCGAGCTTGCCTCTACTCATCGATGATATCTGGCCCGGCATCAAACGCTCGAGCTTCTCGCTATGGTTGAGCACTTCGCTGTTTTTAGGAATCGCTTTGCAGGCGGGAATCTTCGGACTTGGCAAGGTGTTCGGACTCGAGATGATCCCGCATATGGCTTTGCCTGCGTCCATCACGCCGGCAGTCCCGGCATGGCAGCCTAGTCTCTTGCTCGTCGAATTGCTCTTAGCCCTGGGAATACTAAGCCTCGAGCTCTGGTGGTTTCAACGACGCTCATCCTATATTTAAGGCTATTTTGGGGAAGTGTTGAAAGACTCTCAATTGAACAGTGTCCTGCATTGCGTCAGGACTTTTGGTCATCAGCTAGGCGATATTCGTTTTATCCGAAAGGGGTCTTCCAATCATTCCCGGATTTTGCAGGGACATTCTAAATTGGGCTGAGATTTTTGCCGTTAGTTCCACAGTATCGCAGTCCGAATAGTAGGCTGGGGCCTCGGAGTTGGCAACAGCTCCTACAACTAAACTGCAAAGATCGACTGTTCCTGCGCTGCAAATTTTGCCTCTTTATGAAAGATTCATTCGGCCGATCCCAAAAGTGGATCACCTCAATACCAGAATGAATCGAGGGTCATGAGCCAGTTTTTTCTTAGCATGATTTTGAGTATAGCGGCACTGACACCGCTTATAAGCTTTGCTGGGTGGAATCAGCAAGTTGCCTTAAAAATTGAATTTGCCATGATAGCCAATGAAAGTCTGGGCTCTTGGAACGCACCAAGCCTTCCCAGTGAGCTCACGTGGAAGGCTTACCAGGGCGAAACCTTGCTCATTCCGAGTGATATGGCCGTTGTCAGACGCATGATTATTGACTTGCCGCCAGGGACAGACTTCATCGTCCGTGAAAATCTGGGTCATGAATGCAGCAGTACACGGAGTTACTGTGAAGATACCTATCGTCTGGAAGATGCTCATTTGAAAAAGCTGGAGCCGGAAAGCGATCGGGTTTCCAGCTATCGGCTGCAGAGCACAGGGACCCCCATCATCCTGATTCGCACTTTACGAGGGGGAAACTTCCCGACGATTAGTAAGATTCAAGTACAACTCTTATCCCTGCCCGATTACCAATGGACAAGGTCCCTTCATTACAACTTCTATGCGATGATACTTGGTCTTATCGGTGGCATGGTGATTTTTAACTTGGGCTCTATGCTGATCAGCCGTCGCTTGTACTTTTTCTACTTTTCAGCTGCGACACTCTGCGGCCTCTATTGTTTTCTTTTTGAAAGCCGCATGATCGTCGCTTCCAATATCACCATGCTGGGTCTCATCCTGGCCAGCGGTCTTAGCTTTGTCTTTATGATCGAGTTCACATTCCAGATGCTACGGACCGACGATTCTAGGGGCTATTTGCATCGAGCTGGCATCTTAGTCAGTGCGGCTTCGGTGCTTTGTCTGCTTATGGTAGTAGCGGGCTTTGAAAAAGCTCTGCCCTATAGTTTTTCTTTACAGCCGATAGGCTTTTTCATCTGCACCTGGGCCACGATTCAGGCCTCATTGAAGAAGTCAAGCCATGCCGTCGTGATGCTGCTTGGTAATCTTAGCCTGACTATGGCCTTTGTGGTTCTGGCCACCACCACTATTGCTGACGACTCGCCCAATATGTTCCCCATAGTTCCCATCGCGGTCGCGCTAGAAACCTTTGCCTTCAGCATCGCTATAGCCTTGAAAACGAGAAGCACCGAGCAAAAATTCATCAGCGAGAATCGGCATGCATTCACGCAGATGCAAAAGCTCATTTATCCGCATCAATTGACTGCCATTCGTCAAGGGCAGGAGTTGGAATCGACCATGCCTACGCATCCGGCGCGAGCCTGTGTGCTGTGCTTTGATCTAATCGCCAGCTCGCAATTAGCTCCCGAGGTGGCCAAGGACTTCTTTCGCGAGGTCTTTGCGGCCTGCAATCAGCTCATGATGGAAAACTATAGCAGCGAACCTTTGCGGGCAAGGGCCTATCGCATCAAGGAAATGGGCGACGGCTTCCTCTGTTCGGTGGGATATCCCTTTGCCAGTGTCGGTCCCGACCTAGCTGCCGAAGCCATGGATCTTTGCCTGCGGTTTTTGCAGGCCGTCGAAGATCGCAGCCGGAGCTTTGGATTGCCGCCAGTTTATTGCAGCGTAGGCCTGGCTATTGATGCGATAAGCGGCTTTTATCCGCAGGTTGGAACCAAGGAGTACGATCTGTTTGGAAGGGCGATTGTCCTGGCAAAGCGTTATGAAAACATGCGTAAGGACCTGCCGATCAACTTGGAAAAAAATCACATCATTATCGTTCAAGAGGCGGTTTACCGCGATCTTACGGCTCTACAAAAGAACGATTTTGTTGGCTTTGAACTCGGCCCGGATGGGCCCCTAGTCCGTGACGACAAGGCAGCTAAAAGGCTTTATTATAGGCTGATCCATGCTACTCCCATGGCGAAGGCCTCTTAGGCGGTCGAGCCGTAAGCGGCGGAACGCTTCGTCTAAGGACGCTTGACCAAGCGGACGTGAGTCACAGTTTCAGAAGCTATGTACTCAGCGCACTCATAAGTCTTCGATATCTCATCCGTGCCTTCGAATAGGCGTTCTCCCGCACCCAAGAGTTTGGAAGTCAGCACCAGATGCAGTTCATCAATGAGCCCAGCCCGAAGGTACTGCCTGATCACATAGGCTCCGCCTCCCAACCGAACGTCGCGACCTTTGGCGGCCTCGAAAGCCTTTTTTAAAGCGACTTCAATGCCTTCCGTAACAAAGTGAAAAGTGGTGCCACCTTCCATGGGAATCGAGGGCCTTGCATGATGGCTTAGAACAAAGACCGGCGTATGATAGGGCGGATTGGGTCCCCACCAGCCCTTCCATTCCTCATTGAGCCATGGCCCCCGCATCGGGCCGAACATGTTGCGACCCATAATAGTTGCGCCGATACCTTCATCCGCGCGCCTAGCGAAACCATCATCGATGCCAGTGCTGCCGCCTTCCTGACCGAACATTTGTCGGAATGTGCTGGTGGCAAAGGCCCAGTCCATGATTCTGATTCCGTCGGTTCCAAATGGGCTCTCAAGACTTTGGTCACGAGCCGCAGAAAACCCGTCAAGAGAAAGCGTAAAGCAACGAACTACCAACTTAGCCATTCATGGTTCCTTCCTTACCAAAAAACTTTGCAAAAAATAAAGGAATCCGCATAGGATGAGAGTTCTACGTGTTTAATCCGCGGCAGAATTCATAGCTTCCACCAACTGATCCAGAGCCTTCCCCCATCCCTCATGGAAGCCCATCTCTTTATGCTTCAGGCAGTCTGCAGAGATACTGTGCATAGCAATTGCTGTATACTTGGTTCCTGCGCCATGCGGTTCGAGCAAAATCGTAGCGGTAAACAGCAAATCAGCACCGTTTTCCACTTTGGCGACCGGTCGAAATCCTGGCAGGAGCGCAGACGTCCAAACAAGTTTTCTGTTAGCGACAATTTCCAGAAAGCAACCGACATTAGGAAACGTCTCACCTTCGGGAGATTGCATGGTTGTGCGAAAAGTTCCACCGGGCTTCAGTTCGATCTGGCAATCGACTGTTTTCCAAGGAGCTGGGGTGAACCATTTTTTAATGTGCTCAGGCTGTGTCCAAGCTTTCCACAACAGCTCAGGCTTGACGTCTACAATTCTCTCCAAGACCAAATCAAGCTTGGGGTCGATGCTATAGGAATTCGTCATGGCTCATTTTTCTCCAAAGTTCTCAAATATTGAGCAAGACCATCCAAACGGCACTCCCATATTTCAAACTGTTGGGACAACCAATGGTCTGCTTCACTGAGTTGCTGGATCTGCAGCTTAAACGTGCACATACAGCCATGATGAAAGACCAAGGGAATGTGCGACATTGACGATCTCAGCTATTCGATTAAAAATTGATGCTAAGGCCAACGCCTGCTGTCGTAACAGTCTTCCGAGTCGGCAGACTGCTCGCAATTTGCTTAAGGACCGGATCATCGTCCTGCACCTGCCCCACCTGCTGCAAACGTTCAGGAATCTTGAAACAAAGTTCTCCGTAATCACCTACGCATTGGCTGACGAAGGCCTCGAACGTCGCATAATTAGCTACTAGCCAAGTTCCTGTGAGTCGGGCGCTGCCAGTCTCATCACTCAGGTTGCTGAGCCCCGTTAGAAAGAAAGAAGTCTTATTCCAAGATCCCGGATTCGGCAGCTGAATATAAGCGCCTGCATAGCGACGGCCTGCATATAGACTCGAGGATTGCGCTTTAATAAGCGAGAAAAGCTCTTCGAATCGCTGTTCGTAGCCAAGTTCATTGTAAAAGTATTCGGCTCCAAAGCTGATGTTGTCATCTTCATTGTATTTGAAGGTATACTGAACACCGCCGACTGCCTGTTTAAAGGTCTTATCCGGGTCCTTGTAGACGCTGGGGAGAACCACAAGTTCGTCCTCCAAGACTCCATCGCGATAGAAATCTCGGTTTTCTCGCTTGCTCGCCGATGCTTCAAAGTGAACATCAATCGGCCCCAATGCCGATGAGACATCCAAACCCAATCGCTGAGCCTCGCCGCGCCGCGTCTGTGCTGTCACAGCCAGTTCACCTGATCCAAGAAAAGCGAACTCGGCACGCAAAGCCAGACCGAGATCGTCATTGCGCTTGGCATCATCAAACTGCAGCACGGCATAGTAGTTGAAACCCAATTTTTCGTTAGGAATATGAATTTTCAAGAGCTCTTGGCCCAAGCGACGATCGAACAGATCGAAGGGATCCTTGCTTTGCCTTGCCGTATAGTCTGTCGGGTTCCAGAGCCTGCCACTACCCCATTTCAGATGCTGCTTGCCATAAGTCATAAAAACTGTGCGCGCAATATCCCATTTGAACCAGAGTTCGTCAATGCTCTGGGTGATTTTGGTCGGCGACCTGGAGGCGCCGGGAACGGCGACATCGTAGTTGGGAGTTTCTGAAATGCGTGTTCGAAGGAATACTCTTAGCTCATCACTCGGTCTGGTATCAAAATAGATATCTGCCGTTTTACTGGGAGCGAAGGCGCCTTCCTGAAATCTTTGATGCTCCTGACCCGATGCGGTCGATCGCAATTCCAAGCGCCCACCGATTTGCAAGGTATCCACAAGGGCCTTGGCTTGACTTTCGGCGATTTTCTGGTCTTTTTCTGGCTTGTTGTCTTTTTCGCCAGCTTTACTGGAGTCGCCAAAAATATCATCATCACGACTGTCCTGCCCAAGCGCCACAAAGGCATTTCCAAATACGAACAAACAGACTAAGATTGATAGCTTCATAATAGTCCTCGCGATCAGCGACTTTGGGTTTCAAGCCATGCTTTGGTAAACATATTCGCATCCAAAGGATCAAGCTTGACCTCACGGAGCACAACGGTTGTGCTATTGCCCTTGTCGACCTCATCAAAGGCTCGAATTTCCTTAGGAACATAGACGTCCGAACCTTTGGACTTGCTGAACATTTTGTCCCAACCAGGGTAGTAGGTGGTTCTCAGCAACTTGCCCGAAAGCGCCGATTCCTGACGCTTGAGTATATTCTTGGAATCCTGATCAATCCAAAGCTCAACAATAGGACTTGCGACTTCGACTTTGGGCTTGCTCGTTAGCTTGATCCGATGAACATTGAATTTGCCGAGCTTTTCGTCGCCCACAAATTTTGCATCATACTCCTCGGTCAGTCGCGATTGATCGAAATCATCCCGGCGACTGTTGGTGCCCGCAATGCTGGCCCTTTCGGTCTGACGATCCCATTTGCCCAGGGAAGGTTCGTAGAGGAAGAGGTTCTTTTCAACCCGCAGATAGCCTTTACCGGCCTCAGCTTTAGGCTTGGTAAAGAGAATCATCCACTTGTCATCAGCATCCCGCCTATAAACACGCGCCTCAAAGGCTTTGGTGCTACCATCTTTTTCTTTTTGATCGATGAATACGGTCGAAGCATAGTCACCCGTGCTTCTTTGTCTTTCATCCACGAGTTTGATGACGTCTTTGGTTTGGTTTTCATCCAAAGCCCAAACCTTGCTTGGGCTACTGCTCAAAATGAACAAACTGCAAAAGACTAATTTTTTTAGATTTACCATCACACGATCCTTTCCAAGAACATGTCGTCCGTTATTTACCCTGCATCAATGCTTCCACTGGCCTTAGACCTGCAGCCTTAAAGGCTGGATACAACGCCGCCAGCCCAGTAATGAAGGAAAACAGTACGAGAGTGCTGATCACCTGGCTCCAGTGCAAACTGAAATTAACCGTATTAGCCATCAGAAATAGGCGTATACCTTCACTTGTAATCGGAATATGCAAACTATTGATTAGGGCGATCACCAAAGATCCAAAGACAACTCCCAGGACCGATGCCATGAGGCCAAGCATAATCGCTTCGTAGACAAACATTTGGACTATGAAGCTCTTCTTGGCGCCGATCGCTCGCATAGTACCAATTTCCTTGGTACGTTCACGAACACTCATCCACATGGCATTCATAATTCCACCAATGATGATCACTGCCAGGACACCGATAACAAAGAATGACACAAGATCCAAGGCGGCGGTTATCCAAAGGACAAAAGAAATTTCATCGCTCCAGATAGTCAAATCTATTTTTTGCCCCAACCAGTCTTCCCCTGACACTTTGTCAAACTTCATAAAAAATGGTTTAGGATCGTGATCCATCACCGAAAAACCTTCCTCCTTGAAAGCTTTTCGCAAGCGTTCCATGGCCTCTGTTGCACCCTTGGTCGACTTCAAGTAAAGCATGACCACCCCCGTCGACTCCGGACCGAGTTGATAAAGGTCGAGTACGGTCTGCCTTTGCGTAAACAGATTCCAATTGCTCATAAAACCAACATCCGAAGCAATCGCCACAACCTGCAGATCGACGGTATTGGAGCGCCCCGAAGTCTCTGTGACAACGGTCAGAGTGTCACCCACTCGCATTTCCAGCTTTTTCGCTTGGCCAGCAAAGAGGAGGACTGTATTGGGTTTACGCATATCCTCAAAATTGCCGAAAGTCTGATCGCTGCCATTTTTCTTATATTCACGTTCAGGGGCCAGTCGCACACTCGCGAAAAAACGCTGTTCCTCGTCAAAGTTAATACCATTGATTCCGGCATTGATGGAGGAAGCCGAACTGATCACTCGCCCCCAACCTCGATGGCGGTCGATGATGCTCACGTATTCGGGAATAGCTTTTTGTACAATCTCCCGGACTTTATTTCTATCGGCAAGGATGGGAGCAGACGATTTCTTGCGTGTTTTGAAAAATCCGCCGATATTCACATGACCTGCTGAAAGTGTTGTCGCTGACTCAACCATGCGTTCACTGACCGAGGCAGACACTGTGCGTAAGAAGAGAAACAGGGTGGCGACGATCGCTACAGCAACACTGAGCAGAATGGTTCGCTTCTTGGCCTGAAATAAATTTCGGAAAGCAATATTGAGAATGGTCAGCATAAATCATTCCTTCTCTTGCATGGCTTCCGCCGGCTGCACGTGCGCAGCGTGACGAGCTGCGTAGATCGATGAAATCGTCGCGATCAATGTCACTATCAGCGGAGCCCCTATAATGAGCCCCCAACGAAGCGCTGGATATAACCTTGGACCTGAAAACAAAAAGGCCACAACATCGTTCGGTGCAGGAATCCCGACCGTTGCTAAAACCAAGAGCAGAACCGTAGCTAGGCCAGCTCCAGCCAGAGATCCAATTAAACCAGTGATACCAGTTTCGGCCAAAAAAAGTCCGACTACGAAGGATTTTTGCGCACCGATCGCTCGCATCGTTCCTATCTCTCGAATGCGATTGAGGGTTCCAATAATAATTGAGTTGTTGATAATCACCAAGGCGACCAGAAAAATAACGCCAATCGCAAAGAGCAAAACAAGTGTGACGATGTTAGCGAATTGGCCGACTATCCCCGATGCCTGCTTCCAATCAATCACCCGAACTTCGAAGCCCTTTTCTTTTAGAGTCTGCTCCAACTCCTTGCGCGTGCTTTCGATTTTACTCGGATCCTTAAGCTTGACTGCCGCATTGAGAGCTAGCCCTCTGGTGATTTCATCGAGGCTAAAATTGCTGGGAATGCTCGGCTTAATGCTGAGAGGCTGGCTGACAGGCGCATCCTTCTTGGCCTCCAGCGAGCGTGTCTCCAATTCCGTCTGACTTGACTCACCGAACAAAGCATCTTCAGCGTTGCTCGCATCAACTTGCTTGACACCTACTTGCGAACGCATGTCCGTCAACTCTTGCTGGGAGGCTTCGGTCATCTTGCCATAAAGTTCCCGAAAGCTCACAAGGTCGATTATATTTGTTTGTCCTGACAGATCGGAATCTTCAAAGCCGGCGAAGGAAAAGACCCCATAAACCTTAAGGGGCAAACTCTTGATATAGCCGCTTCGCGTGTAGGCTCGCAGGGCGATCGTCTCACCAGGCGAGATCTCATAGAGTTTCATCAAAGGGGCAATATTCTTATAGAACCAGTCATAGCGCTGCGCGAAATTCTGATCATCAACGCTGAGGAATTCTTTAAGCTGATTGGTCAGATGGGTGATCAGATCGTCACTCTTCTCGCCGCCGTCAAGCCCAAGATCCTTGAGCTTTTGCGATAGATCCGTGGCTTGCTGACGATTCACAGAACTGATAATAGCGCTGAATTGTCGACCGAGATCCCCAGCATTGCGCTCGTTTTCTGCATCGCCTTTGATGGCAACACCGCCCTTGCCGGTGCGCTTATGCAGCCGGTCGAACAGTTTGGCAACCACCACTTTAAGCTGATCCTCGCGCACCTTGTGGCTGATCAAAATACCTCTTTGCCCAGGCGGAAGACTTTCCCCTTCCACCACTTTAAACTTAGGGAAATTCTTGGTGAAGAGTTCGATGTCTGTGCCCAGATAGGCCAGATAAATAGGCGTTTTCTCGCCAGACAGGGGGGCGATCTTGGTTTCCAAAAATTGCAGTTTCGATTCGTCGTGGATCGATAGTGAATCTAAAAAACCTGGCGCCTCGGCCTTGGCAATTTGTGCCTCGTTCTTGTCAATTTCCGTCTTATCAGCCACTAACTTTCTTTGCTCAGAGGCTTCCAATTTCAACTGATCCAGCTGAAACCGCATCTGCTCGACTCGGCTCTTGATTAGGTCGCTATCGCCACTCTTAAGGGCGGCTCGAAGGGCATCAAGCTTGTCGTCCATCTCGTTGCCACGCCCAAGGATCGACATATCCATACCCATAGGGACAAACGCCGAGACATTGGAGTTTTGCATGACAAGATCACGATAAGGCACAATATCGGAAAGCTCCCCAATATCAGCGCGCCCCATGAACCCGCCGCCAAACAGGGCCAAATCATCTTTGGCCTTATCGGAATAGATTTGCAAGTGACCGGCGATGCTGCCGATGATGCTTTCACGCATGGAGCCCTGGACGTCCTGCAGAAGCGAAAGACCGACCACGGCCAGGAACGAACCAAACCCTAATAGGGTTCCAATCACGATAGTTTTGATTCGATAGAGCCAAAGGTTGCGAAAAGCAACCTGCATGATGAGCTTGACCATTTCCAGCGATATCATTATCCCGCCCTCCTTCCCGCAGTTTCAGGATTCGACAACTTCGCCATCTTTGAGCCGAATGATGCGACCGGCATGCTTCATCACCTGAGGGTCATGGGTGGAAAAAATAAAAGTCGTCTTGTGAGTGATATTGATCTCTTTCATGAGGTTGATAATCTTCTCGCCCGTATTAGAATCCAAGTTAGCCGTCGGTTCATCGGCGAGAACGATGCGGGGCGAAGTGACCAGAGCGCGAGCGATCGCCACCCTCTGCCGCTGTCCACCAGAAAGTTCGTTGGACTTCTGCCGAGCCTGATCTTTCAATCCAACTTCGGCAATCAACCGATCGATAATCTTGGTTCGCTCGGCAGCTGAAAAACCACCATGGATAAGCAAGGGAAATTCGATGTTTTGATAGACCGTCAACACCGGAATCAGGTTGAAGCTTTGAAAGATAAAGCCTAACTTTTCAAGACGCAAACGCGTCAAGTCTTTATCAGACAACTTGGAAATCGGCCTTTCGTCGATATAGACTTCGCCCGTGCTCGGGGTATCCATACAGCCGATCAAGTTGAGCATGGTCGATTTTCCGCAACCAGATGGACCGGCGATAGTCGTGAATTCACCCTCTTCAATGACCAGGTTGATATTCTTCAGGGCTTTCACTTCAGTATTGCCAAGTGGATAAACTTTCGAAACGGCTTCAATGCGAATAGCGTGTGTCATGGCTGGCTCATTTCCTCCCGATGATTCCGCTGGGATAAACAGGCAATATCGTCGCGCAAGGTCCCATAATTAGCAAGGATTATCTTGTTCAGAGGGCGTGCAAAGCCGGTCACAGAGTGAGGACGAAAATTGCGGGAGAGAAAATTTCTTGAAGGATTTAAATGTCTTTCATAATGATATGAATGCCCTCAAGCTCGGGTGGCGGCGCATCAGGACTGATAAAAAGCCAGCGTAAGAGCTTGAGATAGAAACCGAACAGGGGCAAGTGATCAGCCACCTCTTGCCTTACTCTTTCGCGTTTTTCTTTGAAAGCCGCATGACTTTCGCTGGTCAGCAGTTCCTGTTCACGAAGATAAATATCCAGCGTTTGCACCTGTATCTCGAAGGTCTTATTCCACCAGGAATACACGGCCTTAATAGCTTGCCAGCCGCTCTGCTTCTGCTGACTTTCGCCTAGATGGTTCTTAACCTCAATCAGACTCAGCCTTTGAGTCGAAGGCTCATGAGCAACACCATGCAATGCAAGTGTTTCACTGTCCCAAGCTGAATTTTCAAGAACCTGCAAAACGCCCTGAATGCAATCAACATTGTCGACCACAATCTTGATGCCAAAAATATCTTTGATGAAGTAGCTCAGTTCACGTAGCTTTTTGTCCTGATTGACCAGCTTATCCAGCTCGAAAATCTCATCGACAACCTTGGACCAAATTTCTTCTTCGGCTTTAATCCTCGAAATCATTTTGTTGATACTATGGACGTTTCGGTCCAATGGCTGGTATTCGACAAAATTGGCGATCAGTTTGGGTCGTTCCCAACCCTGCGAACCATTGTAGCGGAGCTTTTCCAGCAACCAATTGCCCAGGTCCAAGTCGGTTCGACTATAGACTTCAGATTTCTGCAAATCCTGGATCAATTTAAGTCTTTGATGAGTCCCCGGCAATTGCGCGATGACAACACTTTTCATCTGCAAATGACCGGCAAACAGATCGTCACTCAGGAGGCCACAGAGTCTATGCAGCTTCTCTTCACCTTTGAAAATCATGCGTGTATAGGCTCGGCGAACGTCCTCCAGCTGCGCTCTCGACACGACCAGTTCCTGACCGCCCAATCCTTCGCGCAGGAAGCGCTCTTTCTTGTCTTTCAAATAGCATACAAATTCGTTGAGGACAGGCTCCTGAGTCACCAACCAGAGTGTTGATTCAGGGTAATGATGCACATCGTCATTGAAGGTGATGCTCAATTCTGTACCCAGGTTGTTTGGTTGAATGAATGCATGCCAAGGTTCAAGCAGTTGCTTACATCTTCACCGCGAGCCATGCAATAGCCAAAGGCCTGTGAAGGTTGACTGGGAGCGGAGCATTCATGGAAACTACGCCCGCTTGCCATGCATAAGCCGTAGCCCGTGGTGCTGCCTTGCACATAATTGCAGTCCGTGACATCGCGGCCAGCCGCCATACAAAGCCCGAAGCCGACACTTGCTTTTTTTGGCAGATCGCATTCGTCCGGGTCTCGGCTTCCCACCATACAGAGGGCCCAACCCACCGTCGGGTTTAATTTCTTATGACAGAGCTGTTGCCGTTGCCCGGCATGCAGACACAGGGCTCGGGCAAACTTGGGCTGATCATGTTTTTCCAGTGAAGCGACAAAACCGGTAGGAGGCAGCTGGCCACGTTTAAGATCCGCAACTCGCTGCATAAGCGGAGAAGAGGTGTTTTGCGCCAGGAGTGTCGACCCTGGGAAAAAAGCTAGCAACAGAAGCAATAAAAGTCTGAAGAACTTTCGCATAATCCACCTCGGCAGGTTCAGCAAGTGAGCGCATTTCCGCACGATACAACTCTTACCAAGCAAGGGGGATGCCAGCGTGAAACCATTGTTCAAATGGTCTATATCCCATATAACACATTGATTATACTATTTATTTTATATAAAGAGCGGTCTGGATTTCTGACCAAGCTGTATGATTTGGTGTCAGAGCTGTCGTTCAGAACGACGCTCTATTCGGCACGAATCCCTGAGTTCCTTGGGAAACTAGCTAAGATTCGAAGTCATTTCAAACAGCCGTCTGCAGTCCGTTGGCTTGGCGAGAAACGGGGATTTTCTTGAAATAAAATTCTCGGACGTCCTCATCATCTCGAACCCATTTTCGAATGGATGAAAGATCGACTCGTTCAAAATCTTGCTTCAGCTCATCTGGCAAGCCAAGAAAAACATTAGATCGCAAGCAGATCAAATGCCCCTGCCCCGGAAGCTCGATCAACTTGCGCAAAGCCTCATAGCGAGTTGAAAGGATGATGCTACGTCCGAACAACTCGTAGCTCCGAATCCCTGCCAAGCTAAAAAAACCTTCAATAGGTCCATCCGCAATTCCAATCGCCAAAAGCGGCTGGGAAGAAGCAAAGTCCTGATGGCGCTGGACACATTGCGCGAAGTTTTGCACAAAATTATCGGCCATCTTCAAAGACAAAGCTCGAATATTTTGCTGATAGGGTGGATGGAATGGAAAACCAACCGAGCAAAGGAAACCATCTCCCATTTCCTTTATTCGAAATCCCGAGGCTTGCATTTTGTCACCATTGTAATCTTGATTCATAGTATCTTGGCAAGCATCAAAAAAATCTCGAAGAAATACTTTCAATTTTTGAGGATCAAATTTCGAGCTATTCACCATATCAACACAAATGACGCAAACTTCTTTGGCTTCCGTTAGGGGCATTGTCTCTTCAAGCTGACTCCCATCCTGCATCATTTTTAATTGATGCGGGTAAACCATCTTTGCCAGCTGGCAGAAGGCATGTTTCCGACGTTGAACCTCTTCAAAACGCTCCCTGCGCATGCGCGACGCCAAACCTATAGAAATAATGATCGATTCAAGAGAAGCTCCCAAAAAATTTGCCGAACGGGTGAACGGATTGTCTGGAATAACTTGAGCTATCATTGCTATTTGAATCGCTGAACCTAGCAGGACCGAGCCCCAGGCCCAAAGAAATAAAGGCGCCATGGGAATACGAATTCGGTAGGCTTGCACTCCATACCCTATGACTAAAATGGTACCGATGCTTGAAACAAACAAGCAAATTGGTCCAGTCACCCCAATTGGGGCAAATAAAGAGAGAGGCATGATAATTAGCGTTACATAGCTTGCTGAATGAAATAAAAGTCTTTGCCATCTTTCAAATTTATCTATCTCGAGCAAGCTCCCAACGAGGCGATAGGTGGTGAACAAGGCCATCGCTATCAGGAACAATCCGATATGAGGCAAAGCACTCCCTACATCCTGTAAAACAAGCACTTTAAGATGACCTGTCAGGTACATCTGACTCCAGACATAGAAGACGAAGTTGACGAAATAATAGAAATGAGAAATTTTTCGAAAGGCTATATACATCCCTATATTGTAGAGAGCCAGTCCAAAGGAAACAGCAAAAAATCCACCGAAGAGTAAAGCCTCCCAATTGATCGCACGCTGAAAGGCTCGAGGTTCCCAAAGTCGAAAATTCAAACCGCTAATATCGCTGCCTCGATGATAGACTCGAAAGATGTTCAATCCAGGCTGGAGAGTGATTGGAAAGACCGGCTGTCGATATTCAACAGGCCAGCTATTCATGGCTACAAGATGGCCCGCGCGGCCTCGATCATCCCATGCTTGCTCGCCTTTTTGAAATATCTGGACAATATCCGCTTGTGCGAAGGCAAATTCAATCATTGCATCTTTTGCTTTAGGCTCCTCAAGATCAACTTCAAGTTGGACCCAGCACTCTTCATTGCCACTGTATCCTAGGTTTACTGGCCCGTATCTAGGTACGAATGTGTCATCTTTTAGCTGAGAGGGATCGCTTGGGTGCTCACTCGTTCGGTGCTGACAGAAATAGGAGAATTCTTGACTCAAAGACTTCATGGACTGATTTGTATTCCACACTGTGGCTGATTGGGCAGAAAAACTGCATAGCAAGAGGAAGATTCCCCAAGGAATAGATGAGCTCATGTATGGCATCAGAGATTTCATCTCAACCCTAAGTCCCATGCAGACAAGAATGAACACAGCTCGCGGCTATCTCACTATCGGCTTCTATGCACGGGACCCAAGAGGCAAAATTTGCCCTGCAGGACATGGTCTTGCCTATGAGCAAAAGAGCGGCTGAAGGTCTATTCTGCGAGGGACCCCTTCGTCTATACTAAAGGGAGCTCAAGCTGAGGAGGCCTTTCATGCTGGAACACGATGCCAAGCGAAGTCATCTGTATTGGAAAGTGCTAGCGACGTCGCTGCATCAGGAGCGGCGCTATCCTGAAGCTTTACGCATCTACCGGCAGGCCATCTTACTCAACCCAGAGGATGCCGATCTGAGTTTCAATCTGGGCAATTTGCTCCGCACGATTGGTCAAAATGAAAAAGCCATTGGCGCCTATGAACATGCTCATCGCCTGAATGCAGCGGATACTGACATTCTCAGCAACCTTGCTCCGCTTTATCGCAGTTGCCAAAGATGGGATGATGCTCGCCTTTGCTATGAAAAAATTCTGCAGCTCAATCCTGACGACCCCAGCGCCACGCACTTTTTATCCGCTTTGAATGGCGAAGCTCCGGCCCAAGCGCCAGCTGGTTATGTGATCGAGCTCTTCGATCATTATGCCAGCAACTACGATCAGCATATGGGTCAAGTCCTTTTGTACCGAGGTCCGGAGCTTTTGTGTGCCTTGCTGATGAGCCATGAACCAGCGCGTCTACGCCGATTCAAGGCTGCTGACTTAGGCTGCGGAACAGGTCTAAGTGGTGAAGCCTTTGAACATCTTATCACTGAGATCGACGGCTTTGATCTTTCAGCAGGCATGTTAGAAAAAGCCGAGAAAAAGGCTATTTATCGCCAGTTATGGCAAGGCGATTGTGCAGAAAGCTTACAGAAGGCCGATGTTTACGATCTTTTCATAGTCGCCGATCTTATTCCCTATATTGGCAAGCTGGAAAACCTCTTTGCAGCGATTCGGGAAAAAGCCAAATCACCAGCCTATATCGTCCTCTCCGCGGAAGATCTTGCCGAGGGTGATGAACCTCGCCTGCAGCTGACAGGACGCTATCAACATAGTCGGGCTTACATGCAAATGTGTATCGATTTGCATGGCATGAAGCTCCTATCCTTTAAGCGTCAGGTGTTACGCCAGCAGGGCAACACTCCCATCCAAGCTGGACTGTACCTGATCGAAGTGTGAGAACCTTGTCAGGATAGGCATCTAGCGATAAAATAGAAAACACAACTGGGAGTCATCCATGACATCACGATTCGTGATTGCGGCTTTCTTCAGCCTCTGTCTTTGGCAAAATTCAAGTCTGGCTTCGGTTCGCGAATGGCAGAATCAAGGTTGGGAGATGATCAATGAAGTGGATGGCATCAACGTCTATCGCAAATCATTTCCCGACAGTAACGTCAAGGGAGTTGGCGGTGAAGGTGTGATCGAAGCCTCTGTCGGCAAGATTCTCTGGGTCCTGATGGATAACGAGCATAAAGCTGATTGGGTCGATAAATTCAAGAGCACGAAAACCTTGGAAACTCCCACCCCACTTTCCAATATTCAATACGCTGCGTTTTCTATGCCGTTCCCTGTCACCAATCGAGACTTTGTGTACCGATATGATTTTTCGGTCGACCAGAACATCAATGCGGTCATTGTCGATGTAAAATCGGTTGAGCATCCTAAAGCACCGGCCAGTGAATCCATTGGAGTCCGCGGCAACGTCACCCGTGGTCGTTACATCCTGTTGCCGAAAGAGCCCAATGAAACCTTCGTCAAAGTCGAATATCTGACCGATCCCCGCGGAATGTTACCCTCTTGGGTGGTGAATATTGTTCAAAAGAATTGGCCCTATAAAACGATGATGGGATTGCGCCGGCAGGTAAAAAAGTCATTTGTTCATGAGTGGGATGTTTACACCAACACCCTTAAATCGCAGCTCAAGCTGAATTTTTAGAGATCATCATCCAAGAGTAAGCCCGCATGCGAGTCCTGCGTGAGCGGGGCTTCAAAATTGGCCAGACTCACTCCCAGCAAACGGACTCGGCGACGTCCCGCTTCCGTTTGTTTTAAAAGCTCCAAAGCCACCGCTTCAATTTCCTCCTGACACGAGGTCGCAAAAGCCACTGATTGGCTGCGAGTGACCTGAGTGAAATCCGCATATTTGCATTTGAGCGTGATCGTTTTACCCTTCAATGATCGTCTCTGCAGGGCTTCTGCGACTGAAGTCACCAAAGCCGATAACTCCCGTTGCAGGTGAGCCAAATCTAAAATGTCTGCAGCAAAAGTATCCTCTTTGCCTAAAGACTTGCGCTCTCTTTGGACTTCAACTGCTCGTTCATCAATACCGTGAGCTCGTTCCCAAATCCATCGCCCCATACTTCCCAGTATCGACTCCAATTCATCAGGATCGCGTTGCCACACATCCCGACAGCTTATGAGCCCGGCTTGCTGCAGCCTTTTGTCACTGGCAGGACCGATGCCGTGAATCCGCCTCAAGGGCAAGTGTTCCATAAATCGTAGAACCTGCTCGGGAAGTATCACCGTCAGTCCGTAAGGCTTGTTGATGTCCGAAGCTATTTTGGCTAGCAGTTTGTTAGGGGCAACGCCAGCAGACCCAGTGAGTTTCAACTCCTCATAGATCTGCTGCTGCATCAGACGAGCTAGCTTGGTCGCATAGACGCCCTGGCTGTTGTGAGTGACATCCAAATACGCTTCGTCTAGGGAAAGCGGCTCGATAAGAGAAGTATACTGCAGAAAGATCGCACGAATGGCGATCGAAGCAGCCTGGTACTTTTTGAAGTCCGGGGCAAGAAAAACCGCCTCAGGACACAGACGGGCTGCTTGGGAGCAAGGCATGGCCGATCGAATTCCAAACTTTCGGGCAACATAGCTTGCCGTGCAAACCACCGCACGTGAATTCGGAGAACCACCAATCACCAAGGGTTTATCCTTAAGGCTTGGATCCTCGCGAATTTCAACTGAAGCATAGAACGCATCCATATCAAAATGGATGATCTTTCGCTCCAGGAGCGATGGATGGATGGCTTTGGGACCGTCCCCGACAGCTGGTGATCTTAATGACTGCATGACATAGTTCCCCAACAACTTCCATAAAAATGTATGATAAGTCTGAGGTGTTGTCCAGCAGAAGACTTGGGTTCCGGACTTTCCGGAATTTTGGAGTTCATTCAGCCCAGTTCTGCTGCATGGAGACTGGCAAAGACAGCACTGGGTAGTGGCTAAGAAAAGCGCTTAAATAGGCTTCGCATTGAGCATGTAGATTGGAAATAATCTTATCCTGATCCTCTTGAGCGCAGTATATGGGATCCGATGTTACAAAGTGACGCCGACAGACCAGCGGCCGCGCTGCATAGATCCGGCAATCCCCATGTTCATCCAAAAAGATACAAGCACGCTCGGAGAAGGGCAGGGACTTCCACACGCGATTTTTCTCGGTTAGAGTTTCGGCTTGTTTCTGAAGCTTTTGCCTGTCGATCGACAGGGGATGAGCCTGGATAAAGTCGATGATTTTTTGGCTTTCAAAGGCCGAAATATCCACCTGCTGATGACAGCAGGCCGAACAACCGCGCCCGCAACGAATGGGGGCTGTCGCTTCTCTAAGAGCTTGATCGATGTGGCGGATAGCTTCTTGGTAGGCTTCTTCCGCAGAGAGGCGTTGGATCCGCTCCCAATAGATACGAAAGTCGAGCTCGAATTGATTGCGAGTCGCTGAACTTGGCGGCAATCTCTCAACAATCGACCGAGCGTTGACAGTGAGCACCCGCTGAGAACTGGCTGGCTGCTTAGCCGCAGCTTTGACTTTCTTTTTTAGCTCCTCGGCTTTTCTCTTGGCTCTCTTCTTCGACTTCTCTTCATGATTGCCCATGAATTCCTCGTTTTTGCATATCAGGGTCAAGCCAGTTTAGCAAAAATCCCCGAGGGAGAGTCAAGTCTTCAGCCATTCGAACAATTTGTAGTGCTCGTCGCTCATACCCAGGCTGCGATAAGCGGCTTCGGCTCGGTTATTCTTCTTATCAACATAAAGGCGAATTCCCGCTAGTTCGGGATCATCCTGAACAAGTTTCTGTAAAAAAACATAAAGAGCGCGGAAACAACCTCGCTTGCGAAAGGCTGGATCGACGAAGACCGAGTGCAACCACAGCACCGTCTTGGCTCGCCAGTCGCTCCATTCATGCTGGATCATGGCGCAGCCGACCAACTGCTTGTCGCAAACAATCACGTAGTAGTTGCCGTCCTGGGGGCGAGCCAAAAAACCCGCAATCCCACGTCGAACACTTTCAGGGTCCAAAACCATGCCTTCCGATTCAAAGGCCATCGTTATCTGAAAATCGATGAGGGTCTCAAGCTCTGACAGCTGGGCCGGTCGAATTTCAATATCACCCCTGTTCATCGCTATCCGCTCCATGACCTTCCAGAGCCGAGATGCGTTGCTCGAAGTTTCGAATCTTCCGCAGATGCTCTTTCAAATGGCGGAGATAAACAACGCTCCGCTTCCAATCATTGGCGGGTTCTGCTGGAAAGCCGACATAGGTGCCGACCTTATCGATGCTTTCAATCACCCCGGTTTTAGCACCAATCCTGGCCCCATCGACAATATGCAGATGGTCCGAAATTCCGGAATGTCCTCCCATGAGAACCCAGGATCCCACTTTGGTCGATCCAGCAACACCCGAATATGCCGAGAACATACAGTTTTCACCGACTTCGACGTTGTGTCCGATGTGGACTTTGTCATCGAATTTGCAGCCTTTGCGCACCAGAGTCTCACCAAAAGCAGCCCGATCGATAGTGAACTGAGCACCGCACTCCACATCGTCTTCAATGCGGACAATACCAACCTGCGGAATTTTACAGATTTCGCCACTGCTAACCGCAAAACCAAAACCGTCGGCACCAATCACACAAGCTGCATGGAATAAGCAACGTTGACCAATGATTGAGCCAAAATATATCACCGAATGCGGATGAATCACTGTATCGGCACCAATGGTGACATCAGCCCCAACATAGACATGGGGATAGAGCACAACCCGATCGCCGATCACCGAGCCACGACTGATATAACAGTAGGCGCCAATAGTCACATCCACCCCTAAACTCACGCCGTCTTCAATAATCGCAGTTGGATGGATCGAGCGAGGACCATGATCCACTTTATGAAACAGCAGTGAAGTCTTCGCATAGGCGAAATGAGGGTCCTTATGAATCAATTGAGGACCTTTGAAAGAGCTCTGGGCCTCGCGTGCAATCAGCACACTGGCCTGGGTGGTCGCTAGGTGAGCGATATAGGCCATGCTCCCTAAAAAGGTGAGATCGCCGGGCTTGGCATGGGCAATAGCCGCGACACCCTTCACTTCTATCTGATCTAAATCATCACCGGCATAAACCACAGCAGCTTTAAGATAGGTGGCGAGCTCACTGATCCGCATCACGACGCTCCTGAACAAATCGATCGACCAAAATTGCCGCAAATCCTGTGTAGTCTTTCGGCGTCATCGTCAAAAGACGTTCTTTATGGGCATCGGGCAGCTCTGGACAAGCTTGCACCAATTCATGCAAGGCCTGGGCAGTAACCTTCTGGCCACGGGTTGCATGCTTCAAGCGCTCGTAGGCATCCACGATCGAAAAACGTCGCATACAGGTTTGAATGGCTTCGCCCAACACTTCCCACGACTGATCCAAATCACGGCTGATCACGGCTTCGTTAGCGCTGATTTTACCGAGGCCCTTGAGAAAGGACTGATAGGCCAGCAGGGAATGACCGAGGAAAGTTCCCAGAGTGCGCTGCACGGTGGAATCCGTCAAATCCCGCTGCCAGCGCGAGATCAAAAGCTTATCGCTATAGTGGGTCGCCAAACTATTGGCGACACCCAAGTTGCCTTCGGAATTTTCAAAATCAATCGGGTTGATTTTATGCGGCATGGTCGAGGAACCGATTTCCCCTGCCTTACTTTCCTGGCTGAAATAGTCGATGGAAATATAGGACCAGATATCCCGATTCAATCCGATGAGAATGGTATTGAAGCGTTTGATATCTTCGGCGAACTCCACCATACTGTCGTGATTTTCGATTTGCGTCGTCAAAAGATTTTGCTTTAATCCCAATCGCTTTTCGATAAATCCAAGAGAGAGATAAGCCCAATCCACATCAGGGTAAGCAGCGTGGTGGGCATTGTAGTTGCCCACAGCTCCGCTCATTTTACCTTCCAATGCGACATCGGCCAAACGCTGTCTCTGTTTCCAAAGACGATGGGCAAACACAGCTAACTCTTTACCAAGAGTCGTAGGTGAGGCGCTCTGACCATGCGTCCGAGAAAGCATGGCAAGATCCTTATAGCGAAGCGCCATAGCCTCTAATTCGTTTACGATCTGATCCATGGCTGGCAGGATCACATGCTGCCGAGCTTCATGAAGCATCAAGGCATAGGAGAGGTTATTGATATCTTCAGAGGTACAGGCAAAGTGAATAAAGGCCAGGATTTTGTCGGTCGCACCGGCCTTGGTCAGTGTTTCACGCAGATAGTACTCGACTGCTTTGACATCATGATTGGTGGTCTTTTCCAATTCTTTGACGCGAAGCAATGCTTCTTCTGGAATGCCTTTTCTATGCTTTTCCAGCTGTTCGCGCACGCTAGGGCTCAATTCGATCTCGCCCGGGAGGGCTGGATGATCGGCGAGATGAAGAATCCACTCAGCTTCAACGCGGACTCTAAAAGTGATCAGACCCGCTTCGCTCAGGAAGGGGGCAAGGCTTTCGAGTTTGGAACGATAGCGGCCATCGATAGCCGAAATTGCAAAAAGTTGCTCATGAATCGATCGTGTCAAGGAAGGCTCCTTTCCGACTGCAGTAGCGGATGCTGATTCCGATGCGTTGTGAACCCCCATGCTATACCACGGTCCGCACCCCAGTTCCAGTGGACAGCCAGGCATTCATCAGCTAAAAAGCCGATGCAAAGCAGTAGAACGCCAACAGTAGGAAGGGCTATCCCATGGGTAACGTGACCATCCTCGTCGGAGCGCAGTGGGGCGACGAAGGCAAGGGCAAGTGGATCGACATCATGGCCGAGAGCGTCGATATCGTCGCGCGCTTTCAAGGCGGCAACAACGCCGGCCACACCTTGTATGTCGATGGCCAAAAAGTTGTCTTGCATCAGATTCCAAGCGGTATCTTTCACCCTGCCAAAATTAGCGCTTTGAGCACTGGTGTGGTCGTAAACCCGCATCAACTGGTCGAAGAGATGCGAAAGGTCAGTCCTTTTGTCAAGCTCACTCCCGATCGTCTCTGGCTGTCGGCGAGGGCCCATGTAATTTCACCCTGGCACATTCACCTGGATGCCAAAAAAGAAGCTGAATCCTCGCAGCCCATCGGCACCACCAAGCGCGGCATCGGCCCCACTTATGCGGAAAAGGCCAATCGCACCGGATTGCGTCTTGGTGATTACGCAACTGCGGCGCGTCGAGAGCGTTGGTACATGAATATGCGTCATAATATTCCTGGATTCGCCACCCATCAAGAGGTCCACCGCGAAGAATGGAATCAATTTGATGCGGCAGCCGAGCAGCTTGCCCCCTTTATTTGTGACGCCGAGCTTCGGGTGCGTGCCGCCATCGATGCTGGGAAAAAAGTTCTGCTCGAAGGCGCTCAAGGCGTGCTCTTGGATATCAACCATGGCACCTACCCTTACGTCACGAGCAGTGAGACCGCCGCTGGTGGAGCCTTTGCGAGTTTGGGTTTCTCGCCCAAGCGCATCGATAAAATCTATGGCGTCGCGAAAGCCTATGTAACGCGCGTCGGCGAAGGAGCCTTTCCTACCGAGCTGAAGGATGAAATCGGTCAGTTGATCGCGAGTAAAGGTAAAGAATTTGGCGCAACCACCGGTCGCCCGCGTCGCTGCGGATGGTTAGATGCAGTTGCCCTTCGCTACAGCGGTGCCATCAGTGGCTATGACGGGGTTATCCTGAATAAGATGGATATCCTCACCGGCATTGGCGATATCAAAGTCTGCGTCGCCTACCAACACCCAACGCTCGGACGCATCGAAGATTTCCCTTGGGATCACGAAGTCCTTAGCGCTTGTACACCGATCTATAAAACCTTTGCCGGCTGGGACGAAGAGATGCCCCGTTCTGGTAAAATCAGCGATTTGCCTGTAAACGCCCGCAAGTATGTAGAAGGCGTGGAAGAAATTCTTGGCTTTCCCGTGAGTATGGTCGGTACGGGAGTGAATCGCCAAGACGGTTTGTTCCGCTAAGAATTGTTTGATAGACCTTTCTGCTCGAAGATAAGGGACAGCGCTCGCTGTCCCACTTTGCCTCTTGCCTGCCCTGTGGTTTTCTGCCAACTTCTCTCCATACAATTTTCCAGGTTCCTATTGGGAAAGGGCGTTATTTATGAAACGGATCAGCCAATTGATGTTCGGTACATTTTTCCTCGCTTCGAGCAGCTTTGCTATGGCCGCAGTGAAGATCAAAACTGTTGAATACAAAAAGGGCAATGAAACCTTCGAAGGTTTCGTGGCCTATCCAGAAAATGCCAAAGGCAAACTGCCTGGCGTTTTGGTCATTCACAACTGGATGGGTGTGACCGACGAAACCAAAACCCAAGCCACTCGCATTGCCGAACAAGGTTATGTGGTGTTTGCTGCTGATATTTACGGTAAAGGCATTCGTCCAAAAAACGCTGAAGAAGCGGGTAAATTGGCTGGCCAATACCGAGGTGGTGATCGTAAGCAGTTCCGTGAGCATCTGCAATTGGGTTTGGACACTTTAAAGAGCCAAGCTGGTGTTGACGCCAGCAAACTGCTCGCCGCTGGCTACTGTTTCGGTGGGACAGGCGTGTTAGAACTTGCCCGAAGTGGCGCTGATCTGAAAGGCGTTATCAGCTTTCACGGTGGACTCGATAGTCCCGCTCCCGCCGATGGCAAAAACATTAAAGCCAAAGTCTTGGCTTTGCATGGCGCTGATGACCCTTATGTCAAAGCCGAAGATCTGGCTGCTTTTGAACAGGAAATGCGCGAGAGCAAAGTCGATTGGGAACTCATAAAATTTGGTGGAGCCGTGCATAGCTTTACCGAAAAAGGGGCTGGCAACGACAATTCCAAGGGCGCTGCTTACAATGCTTTGGCCGATGCTCGTTCATTCGAAGCTTTCAAAAACTTTGCCAAAGCCAGTCTGTAATTCAATCAAGGTAGGGAGCACAGATGCCGCGAATCAAAGATTCCAAGTTGGCCTTAACAGCTGCCTCCCTACCTACTTGTCCTATCAACGATCCCGCACTATTGGGTTTTCACCCCATTCTGCAGAATTGGTTCCAGTCGCGATTTCAATGTCCGACACCAGCACAGCAGCAGGGCTGGCCTCTCCTGCAGCAGCATAGCAACACGCTTATTGCTGCTCCTACGGGTGGTGGCAAGACTATGGCGGCGTTTTTTGTCGCGATTGACGATCTCTTTCGCCAGGCTTTGGATGGACGACTGGGCAAAGGCATTCAGGTTCTCTATCTCTCACCTTTGCGGGCTCTGTCGAACGATGTCAAAAAAAATCTTGAACAACCTCTCGCCGAAATTATGCAGGCTGCCAGGGATGCAGGATTGGATCCCGATCCTATAAAAATAGGCCTTCGCACAGGGGACACCACAGCCAACGAACGAGCCAAGATTTTGCGCGATCCACCGCATATTTTGGTGACGACGCCAGAATCTTTATTCCTCATGCTCAGTTCTGCTCGAGCTCGTCCTCTGCTGCAAACTATTCGATCGGTTATCGTCGATGAAATCCATGCCCTGGCTCGTGATAAGCGAGGATCACACCTCAGCCTGAGCCTAGAGCATCTGAACTCCATCTGCGAACATCCACCGGTGCGGATCGGGTTGTCGGCGACCCAAAAGCCGCTGGAAACCATCGGGCGTTTTTTGGTGGGAGGCGCAGGCAAGACTCGTCCTTGTGCTATTGTTGACGTTTCCAAACAGCGCGATGCCGACCTGGATCTCGTTATCCCCGATACGCCTTTGAGCGCCGTATGCAGTCATGAGATGTGGGCTGAGCTCTATGCAAAGCTGGCCAAATTGGTCGAAGAGCATCGCAGTGCTCTCATCTTCGTCAACACCCGTCGCATGGCGGAACGAATCACCTTTCAGCTGAGTGAAATGCTGGGCGAGGAATCTGTTGCGGCGCATCATGGCAGTCTGTCCAAAGATAAAAGACTCCTAGCCGAAGATCGCCTAAAGAAGGGTGAAATTAAAGCTATCGTCGCCACGGCATCGCTCGAACTCGGCATTGACGTGGGTACCATTGATTTGGTTTGTCAAATCGGATCCCCGCGCAGCATTGCTGCTTTTGTCCAACGGGTGGGTCGATCGGGTCATGCGCTTGGACTAAAGCCTAAAGCAAGGCTTTTTGCTATGACCCGTGACGAGCTGATCGAATGCATGGCGCTGCTCAGGTCGTATCGCGAAGGCAGCATGGATAGTATTGAAATTCCGATGAGTCCCTTTGATATTCTTGCTCAACATATTGTTAGTCTCGTCGCCTGTGCTGATCGCAGTCCTGAGGACGTATTCAATCTGTGCCGACAGGCTTACCCTTTTGTCGATCTGAAGTTTGAAGATTTCGCTAAAACACTCAGTTGGTTGGCCGAAGGATTGGGCTCCAGCACCCGTCGCGGAGCCTATCTGCACTGGGACAAAGTGAATAACGAACTGCGTCCGAGACGAAATGCGCGTCTTGCTGTCGTTACGTCCGGCGGCGCGATACCCGAACAAAATTTGTATCGGGTGATGAACGGCGATGATCAAACCTTTGTCGGCACAGTGGATGAGGAATTTGCCTTGGAAAGTGCCAAAGGCGATATCTTTCTCCTGGGCAACAATTCCTGGCAAATACAAGGCCTCAAAGGCGACACCCTGATGGTGCGAGATCTTAATGGAGCTCCTCCGACCATTCCCTTTTGGAAAGGGGAAGCGGGAGGCCGCACGTATGAGCTTTCGCAAGAACTGAGCCGACTTCGTGCCGAAGCCGATGATATTTTGAGTCGCCAGGACGTACCGGCCTGGACAGGACCGGATCCTCAGGCTGACCAAAAACTTTGGAATGAGTATCGCAAGCCACTCCATGAATTCTTGCGAGAAACTTTTGTAATCGATGCTGGCACCGCTCTGCAGGCTGCTGATTTTTTAGCAGCGCAGAAGATTGCCCTTGGTATGTTGCCCACTCAAGAGCGGGTGGTTTATGAGCGTTTTTTTGACGAAACAGGTGGCATGCAGTTGATAGTGCATGCGCCTTTTGGCAGTCGAATCAATCGAGCCTGGGGACTCGCCTTTCGTAAGCGTTTCTGTCGAGGATTTGATTTTGAGCTGCAGGCCAGCGCGACAGACAATGGCATCCTGCTATCGGTCGGTCCGAATCAAAGCTTTCCTTTGGAAGCAATGTTCAAGATGCTTGGTCCACACAATGGTCGTTCCATTTTGATTCAAGCCCTGCTTGAAGTACCGATGTTTGAAATCCGCTGGCGATGGAATGTCACAAGGTCATTGGCTGTGCTGCGCATGAACAAGGGCAAACGGGTGCCTCCACACCTGCAGCGGTACCAATCCAATGATTTGTTAACAGCCTGTTTTCCTCAACAAACACAATGTTTTGAACATCGCACGGGCGATTTGGAAATCCCTGACCATCCTTTGGTTCAGCAGACTGTGCAAGATTGCCTTCAAGAAGCTATGGATTGCGTTCGATTCGAACAGGTTCTGGGCCGGATGGCGTCGGGTGGCATCGAACTGCTCGCTCGAGATACTCGGGAACCCTCGCCTTTTTGCTATGAATTGATACATGCCAATCCCTATGCATTCCTTGATGATGCGCCCCTGGAAGAGAGGCGCATTCGAGCCCTTGCCACAAGACACCGATTGGATCCTCAAGTTTTCTCTGACCTTACCAGCTTGGATCCCTCGGCGGTATCGCAAGTCGTCAGCGACGCTTGGCCATTGATCCGGGATGCCGATGAGCTTTATGATGCCCTCAAGCAGCTCGTGCTCTTTCCGCAAGATGAGCTGCAGTTTTATCAATCCATGTTCGCCCAATTGGAACAAAAGGGTCGCGCCCATCACATAGAGATTCAAGGCAAAAGTTTCGGCTATGCGCACGAGCATCAGGAATGGGTTACAGTTCTGTTTCCGGAACACTTTCAGCTCAAAGCGGTCGATCTAGAAATTCAGCAAAAAGCTTTGCTAGGCCTTCTACGCGGACAGCTGGAATGTTTGGGCCCAAAGACACCACAGGTTCTCAGCCTGCGTTTACAACTCCCCGATCACGAAATTACAGCTGGATTGCAGCAACTGGAAAGTCTCGGAGTGCTGCTGTCGGGATCCTTCTCTCGACATAGCGATGGCGGCACGATTCCTCGCGAATGGTGCGAACGGCGACTCCTCCAGCGCATGCACCGCTTGACCATAGAAGGCTTACGTGAACAGATTCGGCCCGTGCCTCGCTCGGTTTATCTGCGCTATCTCGCCTCGCATCAAAGGGTCCTTGGCGATCGACGCTGGAAGAGTCAAGACAATCTGCTGCCACTGATTGAAATGATGCAAGGCTTGGAATTACCCGCCAGCGTCTGGGAAAACGAAATCTTTATGAGTCGCGTGCAAGGCTATCGTGGTCCTGAATTGGATAGCCTTTGTCAAAGCGGTCAGGTCGTCTGGGGCCGCATTCAAGTGGCTCCTCCAAAAGGCGAAAAATCAAATAAAAACAGACTATTAGGACGAACAACGCCGCTCAGCTTTCTGACCCGTTCTGCCCTTACCTGGGTGGTGCCTCCGACTCGGGAATTGTTAGTCGATCGCTTGAGTGATAGCGCTGCAAAACTTTGGCAGCTTATGGAACTCAGGGGCGCCTTGTTCTTTGATGAGATCGCTGCTTTAGCTAAACTCTTGCCCACCCAAATCGAAGACGGACTCAGTGAACTTATGAGCATGGGATTTATTGCCACCGATAGCTTTGCGGTGATTCGTCCTCTGCTCAATCCCGATCGGCGCCTGCGCAGCTCGAGTTCTAGCGTGCGTGATCCCAAGGGCATTCGCTATGAAACAGATTTCCGAACTGGCGGTCGTTATGCTCCCTTCGCTCTCCTTCGCTTGCCTTTGACGCAAGAAGAACGATTGGAACAGTGGGCCTGGCAACTCCTCAAACGCTATGGTGTGATCTTTCGCGATCTCCTACGCAAGGAATCGCTTGCTCCGAGTTGGGGAGAGCTCGTAGTGGTCTATCGAACACTCGAAGCAAGGGGCCTCATTCGCGGCGGACGATTTGTCGACAAAGTAGGCGGGGAACAGTTTGCACTCAAAGATGCGATCAACGAGCTCCGATCATGTCGTGATGCGGCGCCTGATGGCGATTTTGTGATCCTTGCCGCTGCTGATCCCTTGAACTGGATGGGCATCCTGAGTGATGACCCCAAACTTTCGACTCAAGCCAAGCATCGAGTTGCACTTTGGTCAGGGCGCTATGTGGCTTATCGCGAGGGCGGTGAATGCCATTTTCTCGACGAAAGTCTCAATGCCGAACAGAAAATGCGAGTTGAACGAGCTCTTCGCCTCAGTGGACGTTACCGGCAGCAAGATCCGTTTTTAAGAGAACATTCGTTAGTTGAAAATATAAAGGAGCCGGCAGCAAACGATCAAAATTCCAGCGCACCAGGGCTTCGCAATTGGCGACGCTATCTTGCTGGCTCTTGAGTGCGTCTGGAAGGGTCCATCATTTAGCCTAGAACTGGCTTTTTTAGCAAGTCACAATTCTTCAAGCCCCATCCATCCAAAAATACTTTTCCAGAACTAAGTAACTCGGATAGATATTACATCAATCGTTTTTTGCTTTTTTACAAATATCCCCAAATCTGTCGGCTTACCCCGCAGGTCAAGGGTTACGTGTCCTCAGGTGATCTCTCTCGGAAAGGAACGACTGTGGTATTACGAATGTTGGGCAATGGGATTGTTAGCATACTAGTGTTAGCTCAAATGTTTAGCTGCGCGGACAAGCGGCCAAAGGTTCAAGCGGATCCTACGATCCAAAACTCTTTCAGCATCATCGACAAGCAGAGCATCCAATCAGAAGCTCAACTTGGCATGACAGATCTCAAGCGGCTGAGCATTAAAAAAGACGCTCTTGATAAGGAGTTTCTGCTCCAAGCTTCCCTCATGCGTCAGATTCCGATCCCCACGGCCAACGGTTTGAAAAGCCGAGTGGTCGCCTTCAAACGTACGGGCAATGTCGTGTTCCTCATGGAAGCGACCCAAGGCCATGTCATCAGTCAAGACCTTCCTTCGCAATTGATCCTCGCCAAACTGCCGGTTCTCAGCGAGAGCGATACCGATCTGGTGCTGGATTTTGGTCAGGGTATGGCCCAAGCCTTTGTTTCTGGTGATTGGAGCAGTTCAGACGGAGGCATTGCCTATGCGAAAACATTCCGAGGCTTGGATATCAAAGCCAGCTTCATTGACGATATCACCTTTCACGGCAATGCTTTGAGCATAAGGCAGATCGCTCAAGTTGCTGGAACTCAACTCGATACGGTTGAAGTGAAATACTACCTGGAACCTTACCTGAGCAATGAGGGTTTCCAATCCACTCGAGGCCAGCCTGTGCAAAAGTTCGGCCTTTTCGAAGTGGCTCCTCAATACCAATCATCCAAAGGCAACGGAGCGCTGGACGTCTATGCTAGCAAGTGGGATGTAAGAAAGCCTGTTATTTATGCGATTTCAGCCAATACACCGGCTGATTATGTGCAAGCTGTGAAAGATGGAATTTTGTATTGGAATCGCGCCCTGCCCGGAGCTCCGCTGCAGGCAGTGGTCGCTCCCGCTGGCGTCACCGCACCGAACTATGACTACAACGTTGTTCAATGGGTTCCTTGGGACACCGCAGGCTATGCCTATGCTGATGCTCAAATGGATCCTCGTACGGGCGAGATTCGACATGCTCAAGTCTTCATGACGAGTACCTTCGCCGTTTCCGGCGAGTCCCGGGCCAAAGCTCTATTGAAAAAAGTTCCGAACAAAACCAAGGTTCTCAATGAAGCCCTGTCCATCGCCGGCATGATTCAGCAGCCGCTCTGCAACTTTGAAATGCAGGCAAGTTTCTATGCGGCGCTGGAAAATCTTTTGGCCAGCAACGCTCCGGATAGCGAATACCTCCGCATCTCGCAAGATTACATTCGTGAAGTCGTGGCTCATGAAGTGGGTCATACTCTAGGCCTTCGGCACAACTTCGCAGGTTCCCTGGCGGCAAGCTATGATTTGGCGCAAAGGCCGGCGATCGTGCAAGACTACATTGTTTCGCAAAAAATACCGCAGGATCTGCAACCATCTTCGTCTGTCATGGAATACCAGGTCTTCGAAGAATCGGCGATGACAGGTCATATCATCGGCAAGACATCTAGAATTCTCGACTATGATCAAAAAGTGATCGGCGCACTTTACAGTGGCACCTCTTACTCCATGGATGAAGTCCCGCCCTTTTGTAGTGATTCACAGACCGATCATTGGGACTGCCAGACCTTTGATTTGGGAAAAAATCCAATTGATTTTATTGCTTGGTCGCTTCAGCAAGAACGTCAAAACTTGACTCAAAATCTGTTCAACAGCATCTTGCGAGCAAAAAAACTCGGCACCGATCCTTTACTCTATGCGGATGCTTGGGCAGGACGCTTGATTGGAAGCCGGTTTGAACTTCTCGCTTTGTTAGGCCCTGAAGTTCCTTTGTGGCAGGTTCGACGTAATTTTCCTGTCACCGACGATTTCAGCAGCCAAGTGATGCTGCAAGAGGAACACCAGATCCTCCAGGCTGCTTTGGACAAAAATGGTGGTTGGAACCAGTTGCTAGCTATTCCTGACGAAAAAGAATTGAAGAATCTGCCGAGCACTCTGCGTAAACTGATGCGGGACTATCAAGAAGTTCAAGGCGACGCCACCCTCAGCTTTAGCTTCGAAGAGCAGCAGCGCTATGAGAACCTCATACGCGATTTTGCTCCGCAATTGCAAAGAGCTTTGCAGAAGGCTCAATGGTCGGGCCTCAGCCTGGAAACTCCGATGACCGACAGCGACTTTTCGCAATCGCTTTTGACCTGGACTGCCGAGCAGGCTCGCCTGGTCTTACTGAGCACCGACGGCGTGACTCAGGCCAAAAAATACCTAGCGGATGGCACAGCAGTCGCCCTTTCTTTGCCTCAATTCACCTCGCCACAGGATCTACGAAGCCTAGTCGCAGAAACCGTCTCAACACTTCCCAGTGAAGCCAGTTGGAAGGTGAAAGCGATCAAGGAAGGACTTCGCGACGAACTTCGGGATATTCTTGATACCTATTTGCCGGGCAGTACCAGCCTGAAATACCGTGAACTTGACCCTACGGCTCAGCAGTGGCGAGCCAATGAGCAAGGTCTGATCAGCACTTTGACCTATTGAAAAAATCTAAACTCCTCGCGTAAGCTAGCTCTGGCCTGATTTTCGGGTCAGAGCTTTTCACTTCCCCCAAAAATCGATATCGATAAGTTGGCTTCTGACCGTCCAGGCACGCGGATTCATGAATCAAAAAAATGGCGCCATACTATCGACTTAAACAGGGCTCAATAGAGGACTATAAAACAGCCCCGAACAGCCAAAAATGCACGATTGAGCAAACTGAAAGGTAGATGACTTTCCAAAATAGCTATAGTATCTGGGACTCTGTATAATACACGACAAAATTGACCTTTGTGATTCGGAGTTTGAAAGTGAAATGGGCTAAAGTTCCACTCGTTAGTTTAATGCTCCTTTCGGCAATGACAAGAATAGAAGCTCAGGAGCAAACGGCAGATACAAAAAAAGACGAAAAAGCTAATGACCAAAAGGCCAAGAAGCCCGCAGCAGAAAAAATCTCTGTGACTGGCTCTCGTATTAAACGCGTAGATGTTGAAACGGTTCAAAGTGTGACAGTTTTAGGATCCGAGGATCTGAAAAATTCTGGCGCATCGAATGTTTCCGAAGCTCTTGGCAGCCTGAGCGTTTCTAGCTTCGGCTCGTATAGCGCACCGGTCGTCAACGACTCTCGCGGTACTGTTACTAGCGTCAACTTACGCGGCCTTGGTGCGGAAAATACGCTTGTTCTATTAGACGGAAGACGACTGCCAGATGAAGGTGGAATGGGTGTCGTCGACTTAAGCACTATTCCTATGGCTGCCGTAGAACGCATAGAAATCCTGCACGATGCGGCTTCGGCCATCTACGGATCGGACGCCACGGGTGGTGTTGTTAACATCATTACGAAAAAGGATTTTGAAGGTACTTCTGTTTCGATGCGCTGGTTGAAGCCGAAAGAGAAGGGTGGCGAACAACGCACCTTGAGTGTCGTATCTGGTAGTTCCAACGAAAGATACAAAACACTAACAACATTTTCTTACCAAGACAGCACGCCGATCTACTATCGCGATCGTGACTGGACGAAAGTCGGATCGTCGATCTATTCTTTCCCAGCAAACTATGTAGATCTTGACTCGGCTGACGGGTATTTAAATCCGAGCCCTAACTGCCCAGCTGGCGACTTGGGTGATCCTGCAGATCAGGTCAGTGCCGGCGGTCCTCAGCAGTGTACCTTTAACTACGCTCTTGCCTCTGGATTTGCGCCTAAATCCGAAACATTTAACGTCATGAATAATTTTGAATATACAATCAATGACGATGTCTCGTTTTTTGGGACTCTTCGCGGTCAGCGAGCCCTTCGAACCTGGAACATGGCGCCAAATGCTGATTCGTTTACTCTAGAAAAAGCCAAGGTGACTGACCCCACGGTTTGGACCTACCTGGGAATTCCAGAACCGACTGGAGACATCGATATTTATTACCGCGGGAAACCTTACGGAAACCGTGAATTCGAGGACTTCAACAACGTTTTTGGCGCAAATCTTGGATTCAAAGGCACGCTGAAGGACTGGGAATGGAGTTTGGTCACAGGCGAAACTAAAAGTCGGAAGCATAACTTTAATCCATCGGGATGGTACCTCGGAGCGGGCCTCACCCAAGCTATCCTGGATAAAAAGTTCAATCCGTTTGCAACGAGTTTTGACGAAGGTACAACTGAGACTATTAACGCAACCTTCTACCAAGGCTGGACGGTTACAGACACTCGAACACGCACGACAAATTTCGCAGTTTCAAGTGAACTTGGTGAACTGCCAGGCGGAAAAATTGGTGTTGCCTTTGGAGTTGATACTACGAATCAAACTTTCCTATATCGTCAAGACCAGCAAAGCAATTTAGGCAACGTCATCGGTACACAGCCTAGTGAGAACTCAGAAGGTGATCGCAATGTCACTGGAGTTTATGCTGAGGCTATGCTGCCAGTCATCAAAGACTTGGAAGTTCAACTAGCAGCTCGTCACGACAGCTACAGTGATTTCGGTTCGACGACGAACCCGAAGTTAGGCGTATCCTATAAGTTAGCTGACTTCGTGAAATTTCGTGGAAACGTATCCAACGGATTTAGAGCACCGACCCTAAAAGATATATTTGGTGGCAAAGAGACCAATTTCATCAACATGAAAGATTTGCCCCGATGTCGAGCCGAAGGTACAGCTGATGAGAATTGCAAGCCAACAACCGAAGTTAAGTTGATAAGTGGCGGCAATCAAGACCTTAAACAAGAGATTAGCCGAAGTTACAACCTTGGAATGGTCTTATCTCCCACTAAAGAAATCGCTTTCACTTTTGATTTCTGGCACACGGTGATCGAAAACAAGATCGCGAATATCGACAACGATGAACTTTTGAAAGCCTATGCGAACGGTAAGACAGTTCCAGGTGTTAAATTCAAAAGAACCGGAGGAGAGCTCTCCGATTCAGCTGATGGGACCAAAAAACTCGAAGAATTACTCAATCCACTTAGCAACGTAGGCAAGAGTATTAACCAAGGATGGGATACAGCTTTCACTTTCAACCAAAAATTTGGAACTATCCAGACCGGTTGGAAAACAGATTTCTCCCGCAGGACGATGTATAAAGAAATCCTTGCTCCTGGTGGCGAATATATAACCTTCCTTGATAAACGTGGGATACCGAAATATCGATACAATAACGAGTTAACGTTGGGAATGGACGGTTATACATTCTTAGCGAGAACTCGTACTATCAGTTCGATGAAAGATTATGCTGAAACAGGCCGAATCGGCGAGTACACCGAAGCTGATACCCAGCTTTCCTATAAACATGCATGGAACGGTGAGATCACGATTGGGGCTATGAACGTATTCGAGCGTAAGTTTCCTCTGGACTTCACCCAACGTGCTGGCGACGATCAAAGAGCTGCTGACCTTTACGACATGAGTGGCCGTAAACTCTACTTGCAGATCGACCAGACTTTCTGAGTCTCGAATCTCTAGCAAAATGACTATGCCAGGAATCCTTTAGATTCCTGGCTTTTTTGCGTCCGGGTCACTCCAATTTTGAGGGGAACATCGGGCCAACAGCTTGCCGTTAGGGCTTGTGCCGGGGTGTTAAACTTATAGCAAGAACTGCCATCCATCGCTCGTGATGACAAGCGCAAAAGTTCACAACGACCATATCGAAGATTAACTGGCCAATTCTACTCATGATTATGATCGAAACGAAGTAAGCAACGAACAGTCATTGTGTGCTTCCCGCAACATTGACTAGCTCGCCGTGAAAAGATTTGTTTCGAATTAAATAAATATTTGATGCTCTCTCAAACGACGTGCCTTATAACGGACGCAGTAGCGCACAAGCAAGGAATATCAAGCTTTACAGGGAGTCATCACCATGAATTGTGGAATTTTGAGCGCGATTAGCCTCGTGCTGCTTTCGTCGCTGACAACGGCTCAAGCTCAGGAGCAGAAGCCTGCCGAGCCGAAGCCTGCCGCCGAAGAAAAGGCAACTGACTCGAACTCAGAAAAGAAAAAAGAAGAAAAGAAAACTAAGGAAGTCATTCGAGTTACTGGAAGTCGAATCAAGCAGATCGACGTGGCCACTGCCGTTCCCGTGACAACGTACACAAGAGAAGATATCGACCGTTCAGGACAGCCAACTGTTGCTGATTTTATTCGGAACAAGGTTCCTTCGGGAAATATGAGTTCTGAAAACCAAACTCTTTCACAATCGAACGGCGGGTCCAGCTTCGGTGGACGAGATTTTGATCCATCGTATACACTCGTCTTGGTGAATGGTCGGCGCCTACCTAGCAATGCGATCGCCAGCGATTCTGTCGATCTAAACTTGATTCCCTTAGCTGCGGTCGAGAGAATTGAATATCTGACAGATGGCGCCTCGGCTATCTATGGTTCGGATGCGGTTGCTGGTGTTTTGAACATCATTACACGTAAGAATTTCAGTGGAACCTCGGTCAATTCTCGGGTTGGAATGGGCACCGAACATAACGACGGCGTGGAAACTTCGTTGCAAATTGTGAGCGGCACCCAAAGTGGAAAGTCCAATTTCTTGATTGCTGCTGATATGTTCAAGCGAGAGGCTGTTCAGGCCACCAATCGCCCTCTGCAAAAGTCCTCAATCTCGCCTGATGGGACAGACAGCCGAAGTCCAACGGGCTTTCCTGGTTACGTTCAGAGAACGGAAGCCGGCGCCAAGGCTCAAACAAAAGCATTCAGCGATTGTCCGGAAGGCTCGCTGAAACCGGACAATAAATGTTACTTTGATACGGCACCGCTTTATCAAGTGAATCCGAAGACTGTTCGAGAAAGCATCTACACAATCTTTGATAATCAGCTCACCGATTCCGTGAAATTCTCTGGCGAAGCCCGCTATTCCAGAACGTCTACGGACATTCGTAACGGCGCTGCTCCAGGTCAAATTCGAATGACTGGCGCTCAGTGGAATGATTTGCCAGCCGACGTCAAAGCATTGAGTCCTTTCTTCGATCCGGAAAATCCAGGTCGCGTGGAAGCAGACGATACCCAATTCGTTATTGGCCGTCGTTTTGTAGAATTCGGACCTCGAGCTACCACAGCCCTCAATGAAAATTTCTCGCTCGTCGGTAGCCTCAATGGCCAAATCTTTGACGACATCAATTGGGAATTTTCGATTGCAAGCCACAAGCTGAAAAACCTGCAGTACGGCGTCGATGGCAATTTGGACTCGACCAAAGTCATTGATTACTTCAAAACTGGAGTATTCAATCCTTTCGTACTTAACACCTTCGATACCCAAGACAAAATAGACGCTAAAGAAGATGCCGTGACAGAGATATTCCGCTTGGGTGAATCTAATCTGGACGTCTACACTCTGGCATTTGACGGAGATTTGCCGCTGAAATTGAACGGTGGATCCGCCGGCTTCGCTGCCGGTTTGGAATTGCGCAAAGAAAAATACTTTGACCAAGCCGATTCGATTTCTCAAGAAACCAACCGCGTTATCGGTTCCGCTGGTGGCGTTGGTGGCGGCGGCCAGGAAACTAAAGCTGGTTTCCTCGAACTGGGGCTACCCATTCTGCCAAACTTGGAATTCAAAGCTGCTGTCCGCAATGACTCCATAAGCAGCACCAAGGGCGAAGCGAACGCCAAGAGCACCAGCACCTATCATGCCAGTGTTTCCTACTCTCCTATCGACCTCGTTAAGATCCGTAGCTCCTATGGAACTGGTTTCAAACCTGCCGCGCTTCATGATCGTTTCTTGAGTCTATCCACCGGCGTGCAAAGAGCTTCCGACTACGAAGCTTGTGCGGAAGAAGGCATTGCAGAAGACGATTGTACTCCAAGGGAAATCAATTCCCGATCTGGCGGCAACCCAGATTTGGATCCAGAAAGGTCTGCCTATTATAACTTCGGAATTCTGGTCCAGCCTCTAGCATCATTGGCTGTGTCAGCGGACTACTGGCATCTGGAAATCAAAGACAAAATTGATTCCTTGTCCGTTCAGCAAATCCTGAACAATGCCGCGAAGTATCCTGACCTAGTCAAGCGCAACCCGGCAACTGGTGGCTTTGACGGAGCAGATTACTACGTTGCCTCGAACCTTCAAAACTTGAACAAGAACGAGAGCGCGGGCGCAGAAATCAGCGTCAACTACGGCGAAAAATTTGAGTTCGGTCGCGTCGAGTCCGGTCTTAAACTCAACAAGGTTCTGGTCTCCAAAACCCAAGACACTCCAGTCGACCCTCTGTGTGACTATGCAAAAAACAGTAAAGGTGCTGATGGTAGTCTGAGTTTGGACCTTCTGACCAAGTCATACAGTGTCGGCAGCAGCCTGCGTTACTACGCTCCTTTCGAGTCAACTTCAGGTGGCGTGAAATCAGGAACTTGTAATCTGGTCGATCCAGACACCAAATTCACAGTGAAACACTATGCTGAACTTGGACTGAATGTCGGATATACAGCTCCATTTGGGACAGACTTCGGTCTCGGCATGCAGAATGTTACCAACGCTGCTCCAGCCTATGACCGCAATGCACAGTGGCCATGGTTCAGCCGCAGCCGCTACAGCAACATGGGAAGAACTGTGTTCTTAACAGTCGGACACACTTTCCAGTGATGAGATTGATTCCTTAGAAAAACAGGAAAAAGGCGCTTGCTTTACGGCAAGCGCCTTATCTTTTTTGAGGAATCAATTACCATTGCATCGCTTGGGGCTGCCCAAAAAGAAAGAAAAAGGCTGGAATTTTATTCCCAAGCTTTTCCCAAAAAGAAGCTCGCGATTCAGCCTGAAATCCAGCACTAAGGTTGCCTGGTACTGACGTGATCGAGAATCAATTCCAGTGGCTGGAATTGGAGAGCCGAAGATTCAGAAGACTTTGGTTCACTTGGTGGACTTTTTGCCACTTCCGCCTTGAGAAACATGGAAATTTTAAGGGTGTCTTCACCTAGTTCCGAGCGACTGATGACGAGGGGCTGTTGCCAATCGAATTTGCCCTGAGGACTTTCACTGAGGGTCAAGAGACTCGCGGGCCCGACTTGACCTGCGGACCCTACACGCAAAACGCCGGTCAAATGATCGGCAGTCCCTTGCGCATAAGTTCCCTTCAATACAAGAGACGCCGCGAGGTTCGGCTCTGTCAAACTATAAGGGATTTTGATAAGGCAGCCTTTGCTCGGTTCTGCTGCAGTAACTGCTGGAAATGAACTTAAATCAATATGCAACCTATTCTGCAGATCCACTCTGATTTGATCAGCACTCAGATTTTTACAATGCGATCCCACAAACACGATACGGGAAGGGTCCGTGACGAGTGTGGAGGCATGGGCTGCGTTGAATAGTGGGATTATAAGAAGAAAGGCAGACATCAGGTAGTTTGTTTTGATTGGACCCATCATGAAACCTCCCCGAGCTTATCACTGTTGAAAGACTGAAAGCGGCTCCTCGGATAACTCGCGATCCTAGGAGCCCAGTGAACTTAGCTGCAGTGTTTCCAAGTCCAGTAGTAACGCACAGAGTAAGTCTTACCTTTTTGAGCGGCTTCGGTGATCACGATATCAGCGTCTTGTCCTTTGGCGCTTAAAGAGATCGTCGTCTTGAAGTTAACATCCTTTCCACAAGGGATATAACTCTTTGAAAGTACTGAGAACTTTTTCTCCAAAACGACATCGCGCAGGCCTGCACTTGGATCATATTTGTACTCAGCGATGGTCGCATCACCTACGGTACCGGCCAGGGTGTGACGCAGAGTAGCGGAAGCCGATCCATCTTCAGAATTGATTTCCGATGTTCCAGCAATACCGACCTTGCTCACCGCCAAAGTCAATCCCGATGGAACCTTGGCATTGAATTTAAGCATACAGGTTTTGCGAGCTGGGGAACCGAGCGCCACAGCTTCGAGATTCGTGAAGACGAGATCAAAGCTACCGTCGTCGTTGAAGCTGACAAAGCTATCAGCATCCGAACAGTCACCGACGAAGCGCACGCTATCTTGGTCAACATTCAGGTTGCCGTGCTTCACATAACCGGCGAAAGAGGTGGCACTGGTCAGAAGAATGGAGCTGGCGAGAATCGATTTCAAGTTCATGTGTGGTCCTTTTTCAGAAAGAGTGTTTTGACTTCCCGGTTATAGCGCGCCCCTCCGGAATACAAAATCGCAATGAACTGCAATTTTGTGATGCGATTTGATGGGAATCGCCCATAGGCTCTTCCTTATAGATCATTGGGATTTCAACTGCATAGCAAACCTGACTCTCGATCAAGCAAAATCAAAGAAGCCCTGGAATCAATTCCAGGGCTTCTCCTCGCTGTCGACTTTTGGAATCTATTTACTGGACAATACCTTCAATGACCGAGGGAGATTCCCCTTCAAGACTCGATGGAGCCGAACCTAAATCGGGCGATTTAAAGCCATCGATGGTCGGAATACTGGGAAGAGTGGCCACTGACAGAGCCGAGCAGGAGGCATCCGCTTGCAGTTTCATGCGAACTTCCAAGTCCAGAGCTTTGATTTTGTACTGATTGGCATCACCAGCCAAAGTTCCGTCTTTGATCGCGAACAGAGGTGCATAGCGATTGTTTTCATTCGACGCTGAGGGAATCCCTTGCAATTGGCCAAAGCCTTGATACTGCAAAAGCATTTTCTTGTCATAGTACTTGGCCCCTGGAGCATCGGCTAAACCCGAACGATCGTTGGCCGCAGAGTGTACATAATTGAGGAACAAGGGCGGATCAAAACTGACTGCTGCTCCATTGCCATCTCGGATCGCAATGAATTTGTTCCAGGTATTCGACCCCGTTTCCCACTGATAGTATTCCGAGGCACTATAGACATCGAAAGGATTGGCTATCGTTGCCGCCACAGCTGCTGTGACCAGAGGCCCTGATTGTAGCCCCCAGCTGTTATTACCGCTCAAAGTCACACCATCAGCGAGTGTCACTGCCGAGTTGCCATATTTCAGAGTCATGCTGGCAGCATCGAAGCTATAGTTCTTTTTATAGACTTCGGCAGCGGTTTTAGTGTTGTTCCATACAGCTTGGCGATCTGAGGTCGAAACAGTGAAATAGGGCGAGCTAGCATCCGTTGCGTCCATATCCCAAGGATTACCTGACACTTGCGAGCTATTGATCTGTGGTTGCAAACACTGTTGAAAGCAACTCAGAGTCAAATTATCCGCAGTGGCTGTCACGTTTTCTTCTTTGTAGTAGTAGGCGGGAGAGGTCGGTGTTCCCGCTGCGTTGTAGTAAACAATCACCTGACCACCCAGAGCTTGGGAATACATCATCGCCGAACCCGCACGATTTGTATTCCAGCTTTCTTGCAGAGGATAAGGAGTGGGTGTGATGTAATCCACGCCCCCATTATTGCCTTGGGTACCGACCTTGTTGAACGAAGTTCCATCGTAGGAAATTATGTTCTGGCCATTAGCGCTCAGTTCGATACCTTTGAGCTCATTCAAGGTAATCTCTTGACGAGTCTTCTTGATCAGTTTACCAGGACCAACCTTGACGCTGTAGGTCGCGCCTGCTCCGGCCTTGTCATTGCGCGAGACGACCAGATTATCGACGACAGAAACGCTTTGCGGCAGCCAGAGTCCCCAATAGCCGGCCCAGCCGTACACTTTTTGGCCTTCGCTATCGACGGTGATGGGAAAGCCCGAGTTTCGCTCCACTCGACTGCCGTCAGCAGCGTTATAGAGACCATAGCGCCAGACCGAGAAGTCATATTCTGTTTTTGAGAGACAAGCGGTTTTACTTTCGGTGATGTTCTTTCGTAAAAAGTAACCGTCATTGAAGGCCGCGGCAAATTCTTGGGTGGTTGGCGTGTTATTATTCCAAACTGGAGCTGAAGTGTGGACGACACCGCCCGTCACTTCCTTGAGCAATGTATCGTAACTCAACTCAGCCGAGCCCGCTGTGGTTTCGGTTTTTCCCTCACCACGCGAGCTGCTGTCCACCATGTTAAGAACAATTTTACCTTCTTCCGCCGATCGCTTGGTTTCAATGAAACCTTTCATCATTGCTTGGCCTTGAACTTTGCCTTCCCAGGCCAGCTTAAAAATACCGACAGGATTGGCATCACTTTGACCTTCAGCCACCACCATCTTCACCTGCATATCGACTTTCGTGGAACCTCCGCCTTCACCGCCTTGTTCCATTTGGAACCAGACTTTAGCAATCAGAGGACTAAAATCGTCAGCCCTGGTGGATTCAACATAAAGCGTGGTCAACTCTTTGGTAGATCCGGACGATTGCCCTGATTCGCTTCCGCCGCCTTCGTTGAAGCAGGTTTTCATATCAGCCTGCGCGACATAAGAGCCCTTGCCGATCATGTCTAAATAGTTGGCCTGATTGAAGAAACAGATGATGTTGCCAGCTGTACTGAGAGCATCCATAGCAGGATCGTAGACATTAGTTCGGGCGGAATCGGCAGCGTAGTCACCCGCTGCCAAGCGTAAACCGGTCGAGGTCGCTTCGGATGCTCCGATAATATCGATCGAGGTAATGGCCAAGGCTCCGTTGGAAACCGCGGTCGAGAACTTTGTGTCTTCACCCGCTTCGGAAACTTCTGTGGCAGCTGCGCTGCTCTTGGAACTTTTCTTTTTCGAGCACCCGAAGGGCACGACAACAGAACTTGCCAAAAGTCCTGCAAGTAGTTTTTTCGAAATCATAGTCGTTCCTCGTAAGAATGGGCAATACCAAGTCTGACCCAAAGAGCGGTCAGACAAGGAATGCCTTCGGGACAGACTCTAAATTCCTAAGAAAAAAAAATTTAACCATGAATCTTAACGATTTAGACTTGCCATATTTGATGAATAGTTCCCTAGGGAAAGAACAAAAATACCCCCAAGTGAACTAATCTTTCACCGCAGAAAGAAACTGAAAGCTCCGGGACTTTGCGTTGGGGTTTGGGCCTTGGTCAGCTCCACGGATCTTGGCGAACCATGTCATTTTAAGAAGAGGCCCGCCGCTTACTGACGAATCCATATGTCCAGGGCCCTATAGACACAGCGCGGGCAGTCTTCAGCGATTCGGACCTTACATTTTCAAATAAAAATATTACTATGAGGCGCAAATTCCCTTTGTAAAGCCGGCTAAACTAAAGCAGGCAGCCCATCTCAGGAGGATCGACAGTCGATGAGCAGCGCACAGATCGCCCAAGCACCTGGTCACATGGAGAGGCAACCCCCTGCTCTCTATCTCCTTTTCTTTGTCGAGATGTGGGAAAGGATGAGCTTCTATGGAATGCGAGCCCTTCTCGTTCTTTACATGACCGCAGCGACCACCGCAGGTGGCTTTGGCTGGACCCGACCCGAAGCTCTCAGCATCTATGGCTGGTACACAGGTCTTGTTTACCTGACTCCCATTCTTGGCGGATATATGGCCGACCGATTCCTGGGGCTAAGAAAGGCCATCACAATCGGCGCTACGACCATGATGATCGGTCACATTTCATTGGCCTTTAAAGGTGAGTTTGCCTTCTATCTCGGTCTCGCCTGCCTTATTGTCGGCAACGGCTTTTTCAAACCATCCATGGCAACACTGGTTGGTTCTCTCTATCAAGAAGGCGACCGTCGCCGCGATGCTGCCTATACGATTTTTTACGTCGGCGTCAATACCGGCGCTTTCATAGCTCCGCTTATATCAGGCACTTTGGGTGAGCGGGTAGGATTTCACTGGGGCTTCGGTGCTGCAGCTGTTGGAATGTTCCTAGGCCAGGTCCTGTTCAATGTCGTCGGTCCCCGTATCCTCGGTGATATAGGAATCAAACCTCGTAATCAATCAGCTGCCAATGCTAACCAAGCAAGTGAACCGCTTTCGAAAGTGGAAAAGGAACGCCTGACAGTTATTTTCAGTCTGATGATTTTCGTCGTGATATTTTGGGCAGCTTTCGAACAGGCGGGCGGCCTCATGACTCTTTATACTGACACCAAAGTCGATCGAAATCTGCTAGGCTTTGAGATTCCGACAACATGGTTTCAGTCCATTAATCCGGTTTTCATTATGATCTTCGGGCCTATTTTTGCTTGGTTTTGGGCTCGTCTTGCTCTGAAAGGACGAGAGCCTTCAGCTCCTATGAAATTCGGTTTTTCGCTCTTCCTGATGGGTTGCGGGTTCATGTGTATGGTCTTCGCTGCTCAGCAGAGCGCCACCTTTGGCAAAGCTAGTGTTCTCTGGCTCATCGCTTCGTATCTGCTCCAAACCTGGGCGGAACTTTGTCTTTCTCCCGTTGGTTTGTCGATGGTGAATCGACTCTCTCCTGCACGATACGGCACAGTTATCATGGGTATTTGGTATCTTTCGAATGCTGTCGCGAACAAACTTGCTGGCTTCATAGGCGGGTTTGCTGAGACACTGGGCGAAACTCAGCTGTTCGGAGCCATTGCGGCGACAGCTTTCACAGCTTCTGCTATCTTAATTTTTGGTCTGGCCAAGCCCTTGCAAAAAAGAATGCACGGCGTGGGTTGATCAGGTTTTTCCCAAAGGACCGAAGCTCAGTCTGGGGCTTCGGTCTTGCTTTTTGGCCTTTTTACTGCAGCGTTCCTCAAAAATTACCAATCTGTCCGATGCTAGCCAGAAACGTTAAACGCTCAGCCCTGACACTTAAGATGCGCTCTTGCAGATTTTCGTAGCTCAGATCCAAGCGATAAAAACTCCGAGCACCAAAGGGTCGAAGTCCACCGGGAAGAATGTGCTGCCAACCCAGCTTTGCATTCAAATTCTGACGCCTCGCTGCCGCAGTCGAGGCATCTGTTAGAAAACGTGTTAAACTTTCCGTGATCGTCAGATCCAGCTCGATCAAGCGCGATAGGCTGTAGCCCTGAGTGAGGGACAATTCTTCGAAGCGGTTGCGACTCTGTTCAAATTCCTGCCGACTCTGCGATAGCGAGAGATTGAGCCGATAGCGTCCTCTCTGCCTGAGCCACTGCAGTTGACTGCTCACCGTGCTGCGTTGAGCTTCGGTTGATACTAAAGATTGGGCTGTAAAGATGCGATAGCTCGTGAGTAGATCAATCTGTTTGCTCGTGGTAAAAACAAAATTATTGGAACTATCGCTTCGCCAAGCTAGATTTGCTTCACCAAAGATTTGCCCCTCACTCTGCTGATTGCCATCCTCCTTCAAAACGCGCACAAAGGCGAAGCCGCTCCACGAGGCAAAAGGCGTATAGAGCAAGCCCAATTCAGGCCCACTCAGGCGGAGATCGTCTACCCCAGGCGCTTTGGATTGGAGGTCCTGCCAACCCAGACTGCCACTGAAATGGCCCAAAATGGGGTAAATCAGCCGAGCTTGCATATCTAAAACTTCCTGCTGACTCTTCGATAGATTGGGAAGGACTCCCAGCTGACTCCGAAGCTCCAGCTCTGTCTTTCTAGCGCTCGCCTGCAAACTGCCGCGCAACCAGCGCTGCTCAACTCGACTCCCCAGACTCTGGACGATGCTTTGGCTTTGCCGTTCAGCATTAACGTCGACTCGTGACTCTTGATGATTAGCATCCAGGGTCAAATCCAGTGATCGGGTCAAGGCGATACGATCAGCTAGATTAATATCGCTACTCACTCGATCTGTTCGACCTTTCCCGTCGGAAAATCCAACACCGTTATTGGTCAAAAATTGGTCTTCCAGTCCAGTGAATCGAGTTGATCCCAGAAAAAGGCTCCCTCCGCCATCCAAATCCAAACTCAATTGATGTCTGCCCAAGGCTCTTTGGAGGGAGCTTGTCGCCTTCAGCAGAATAAAGCGATTGAGATCCTTACCCAGTCCCAGGGTCCAGTTCATGCGGGAAAGCTGGTTTTGCCCTGCCTCGCCGCGAGTCAGCTGGACATTCCCATCATCAATAAGAAAGAAGGATTGCTCAACCGGGTCGGCTGCTGATCTTTGCCAGCCCCACCAGATGCCATCACTATGCTGCCAGCTGCCTTCATCCCGGCGCGCAGCCTGTGCCAACAGAAAATTTGGCATCAATATAAGGATGATTACAATCAGCTCGGAGCATAGCCATGCTTTGGTTCCGAGGCTATTCAACATAGATTACATCGCCGCTTTCCAAAGTGATGTTGTCGATATACCTTTCTCCCGTTAAAATATCTTCATAGCGAAGGGAGAATCGACGGACTTTATTATTTCCCACCTGACGAATCAATATGATTCGACCTGTAGCAAAAGCGGTTGGCCCACCCGCTAGCGTCATGGCTTGCAAAAAAGTTGTTTCACTTGTTAAAGGCACGACACCAATACGAGTAATCTCCCCAGCAAAATACACCGAAAAACTACGAACACCAAGCAGACCAGCGGTAACCCGAGGATTTTTAATCATTCCATCCAAGGCGCTTTCCAAACGTTTGGTGAGCTGAGCCGCGGTCATGCCGATCACATTGATGGGAGCAATCAATGGAAAGGTCAGGACGCCCGCCGGCGATACCGTGAATCGTCCACTCAATTTTTCTTCACCATAGACGACAATATCGATTTCATCACCCGATCCGATCAAATAGCTGCCCTGGCGATTAAAGGTCTTCCCTGCCTGTAGCTGAGAAATATCCTCTGCCGGTATATGAAAGACGCAAGAATTTAAGAGAGGCATGAGGCAGAGACTCAAAAGTAGAAGAAAAATTTTCACGGATCTTACTCCTTGCCTTGAACATGAGACGAAGTATCATGACCTGCGCCGGTGAGAGCCAAACCGATGACGACAAGACTTTCATTTTCGTCTGCATCTTCCCCCGGATTTCTTTCAATAAAGGATCGTTCCGCTTCAATGAAAGCGAACCAAGACCGCTGGACAAAGTATTTAGCTTCGATGCGCAGCTCAGCTCCCAACAGGTTCTGGTAGGTATCTGGACTATTATAATAGGTTCGATGCACTGAGTTCAGACGCAGCTCACCACTCAAATGCCAATATTGATCATTGCCATAAGCCGCCCGCATACCCAGTCCAACCACCAGCTGCCGGGGATAGCTCACAGTGTCAGCTGCTGGCTTCAGACGTTGAGTGAAATCTACCGGAATAAAAAAGCCCAGGTCCTGTTTAGTTTCTTCCGTGACGAGTGGTCCTAGGCGGACTTCACTTTGATAGATTTCGAAAGGCGCCTCTTTTCCGTCACGAGCCAGAGCTGCGGTGAAAATCCATCTTTTCCAAAGGCTGACGCCTGCCTTTGCCGTGTCGCGCATAAGCCCCAAATCTCCGACAACCAGAGGTTTTTCTACGAGGGCGACGGCCTCCTGCCTTACACCCAATCCAATCTGTAAATCGTTGCCAGCTTGGATAAAACTATCGAGTCGACCTGTGATGTTGCGATTGCCGCCGGTAAAGTAGCCCAGTTCTGTGAGGAGTCGCCAATTGCTGGTCAAACGCCAGCTTGACCCAAGCTGAACGGACACTTCCTTCTGCCTTTCGGTTTCGAGTGGATGACCGAACTCGTGAGCTCCAGCCGTAAGCTCCAGAACTCCGTGGTATTCGGCTTCAACCGTTTTGCGGCGATAGCCTCGACGATCCACCCAGTCTTTTCCAGCAAGTTTTAACCAAGCGATGCCATATTCACCATCGTTTTTCTGCAAAGGATGTCCTTGTTTTGCCAAGAGTCCTTCCGCCCGATCAACCGATTGCTTTAGATAGGGGGACAAATCATAGCGCTTCAAAGCTGCAATGCGCAGCAGCGCCGCCTCCTGATCTCGACTCCAGATAAGGGCATAGAGTCGTTCTACCTCCGAATTGTCGTTACCTTCCTGCATGCTGATCAATTGCTGGTAGGCGGCCAATCCCTCTTTGTATCGTTCAAATCGCATCAAGTTACGGGCCAGGACCTGCATTGCGTAGGCGTCATCGGCGAAACCTCGTTGGCCTATTCGCACACGATTAGCAAGGCCGGCGTAGTCCCCTTGCCAAGCGCGGTAGAGCACCTGAATCCTCTCATCGCCAGATCCCGATGGTGGCAGAGCTCTACCCAGACCTCGAATTTGCACCGATTTTTGTTCCATGCTGTAGTAAAAACTCAGCCAAAACACAGCTGACTGGCGATAGTCATCCCGTGGGCACGATAGGAGCTGTTGCCCCAAACTCTCTGTTTGTGGTCCCAAGCGTTGCACTTGATCAAGAAATTGGCCGTACAGGTTTGGTTCACAGGCAGCCAATCCTCTTGCACTCTGCGAAAGAAATCCGATAGACAGCAGGATCGAACCGACTAAAGCTCGCTTTTTGCTCAACAAGGTTCGCTCCTTATTCGTAGTCATCACAGGAAGCTTCTCCGGCCACTGCATCCACCTGACTCCCTTGCTCTTCCAGGGCTGCCCTTAGGCCTGGAATTTTATCCAGACGCACGAAGCTGAAACCAAAGGCCTGCAAATCAGGAAGAATAGAATCAAGAAGTTCAAGAGTTCTGGAATCTTCATCATGAAATGCGATGATGCCTTTTTTAATTCTCACGATCTCATTGAAATACTGTTCGCTGCAGGCAGCCACTGTCAGATCATTGTTCCAGCAACCGGCATCATCCATGAAAGTTTCGCTCGCTACTGTATCTGCAGCAATTGGCCCGAAATATTTGCCAAGACCATTTCTGTTCAAAAGATTCGCCAGCTCTTCACTAAATTCGCCATCGGGAGCATGATACAGAAACATATCACCCGTGATCTCGGGCGTAATCAACGCATCAGTTTTTCTGAGCTCCAAAATCGGCTCTTTGGAATGCGTCAGCGGAGTGAAGGTATAACCACCATTGCCTATAAGATGTCCCTGCTCCCTAAGCTCAGCGAGAACGCTTTTGTGATCCTCGACCGAGGCACCACGCACAAAGAAGCTCGCCTGGATGCCCCGCTGCTCCAAAAAGCTTCCAATATCGCCGGTGATTGAAGATGGACCTCGCAAGAAAACTAAAGACAGGGAATTGTCGGGGAGGTCGGCGCCCGTCCAAGGCTCCGCCCGCAGATGATTAGCCTTCAAATCGCAGCTGCTCCCACGCTTGACCAAACCGCAGCTGGATAAGCCCAGACAGATCGAAAACAAAGCACCAACATGGACCCAACCCGTGATCGGTAGCCTTGAAGCAGGGTACATGCTTCTCCTTCTCTCATCCCATCAAGGCTTCATGTCTGCCTGCCTGAGGGATGAACTGTCAAAATTATAGTCAGTTGGCCTTGCTTATCAGTGTAGCAGAAGGCCTTCAAGCCTTACAAATCATTTATAAATTGGGGTATTTGCGGCTTTTAGCCTGATTGGACAAGACTTTGCATTTTGGAAGGGCCACCCCTCGGTGGCTTCTGGCTCTCTTTGTGGGATTGGAGCATTTATGTTGAACTTGCTTTTGCGAATGAGCCCTCTATTGGTCTATGCGCTTGGCCTTGCAGCCTGTCTTCCAGGACCAAAAAGCGAAACAGAAAAGTCAAACCCCTCACTCACCCTCAGCGGCCAAGTCCTATCGAGCGATGGTCAGCCTGCTGGTCAAACTGCAATCTATATCGAGCAGTTTTCTGCTCCCGAGCTACTATCTTCGAGTGATGGCAGCTTCACCTTGAGTTTCGACGCTAAACGTTTGAACCAGCTCCGATTGCAATATGGCCTGCAAAAGCAGCCTTTGCGCATCTATTTTGTAAATGAAAGAAACAATAGCGAATCGACCGTGATGCAAGTTCTTGAGCTGACAGCTCGTGGCGAGCGAAGTCTGGGGCGCGTCATCCTGCAAACAGAAGTCCTTATCTCAGGTCAAGTCCTCGCCTTATCGAAAGCCGATGGTTCGCTGCAGCCTATTGCTGCTGCACGCGTGCTCTTGGGACGAAAAGCCTTGGTCACGGATGGGGACGGCAAGTTCAGTGGAACCGCACCAATGAATACTATGAGTCCTGTAACGATAGAGAAAAAAGGCTTTGTTCAAACTTTAGGTGAATGCTTACCCGGAGAAGGAGTCCAGGAATTTAGACTGTTTGACAGTTTGATTCCGACCGGCAGCATAGCCGTCACTCCTTCCGGCCTTGAGTCGTTTAACCCTTCATTTGTATTGAATTATTCAGCAAATAGTACGGCTCAATGGGTCCGTTTTGCGAGCTCACCCGAGCTGCTGCAAAAGACCTTCGAGGTTTCATCGCCTTGGATGGATTTTTCTCAAGCACTCAAGGCCAACTTTTCTAAAGGTTCAACGATCTATTATCAGTTTACTGATCGCGATAAAAAAGTGCTGGGACCAATTTCCAGTTATACCTTCCTCTAAAAATCAGCGAGGTGTTGGGGGCTGAAATCCCAATTCACGTTTGAGACCGGGCGAAACATCGCTCGAACGACGATTGCCCAAGAAAATCACCGCCAATTGCACGATGTAGTTGGCGTTTTCTTCATTCTGATTCAAATCTTTTTCGCGCACAAAACGCAAGCCCCAGCAACCGGACAGGCTATCATAAGCAATCTGAAAGGATGTTCCGTATTGAATTCTTTGTTCCTCAACTTGCTTGCGGATTAAATTCATACCGATGCTCACATAAGGAACCAGACCCGTGCTGATACCAGCATTGGATGTTTTAATTTTTTTGAGCAAGAGATTGTCGGATGCGGGATCCAACTCAGCATTTTTTTCCAGGACATAGCTCATCCCCAAACTGGTCGACGCTACAGCTGGCAGGCCAAGTGAAAAGCTGAGGGAAGTATTGCTGTTCCGATAGATATTGTAAGTCGAGCTTGTCGTGAGACTGAACCCTCGCCAATTGACACCCAAAGTGGAATAAGGACCCAACCATGATTCGGGCAAGGAGTAGTAGCCCACTCTTTGCCGCCGAAGGTCAGCTGCTGCTGCACTTGTAGGGTCCGTTATGGTCGCAAGTTCTCGATCCAGTTCTTTGTTAATCTTGATTTGCTCCTGACGGAGTTTTTCCTGCTGATTATCAAAGCTCATCGAAATGGAAAAGTTCACTGGTTCACTTGCATTCACATCACTGCTGCGGTAGCGATTGACCAACCAATCCACTCCACCGTCTGGACGCTCGCGATAAAGGTCATTGACGCTGCCAGCAGGTTGATCCTTGACTGCCATAAGTTCCTTAAACGCCTGCATCTGCAAATCTTTGATCTGGGCCTTTTGCTGGTCCTTATCCTCAAAAGGCTGGCCTGGAATTGTTTCCAAGACTCTATCAAACACCTGCCAACGATGACTGGTGCTCAAGGTCACTCGTTGATGCGGAATCATCATATCTTCGTCGCGAATATCTCGATCTTCCGCATAGTATTTCTTACGATCCGAAGGAAAGTATACCAGCGGAGCTCCATTGGTATCGATCAACTCTCCATAGGGACCGTCTCTCACTACACTCGGACGCATCGAAAGGCTCAGTCCCCAATTCATAATATGCCGGACGTAGCTTGTGCCTTCTCCATCAGCAGGCTGACGAAACCACCGCGGTAAAGGTCCCAAACCATCGATTGGTAGGTTTAGGGAAAGGCCTGTTTTCCAGCTTCGAATCGTGCTGCTTTTCTCTGTCAAAGATCGATGACGGATCACCCTCAATTCACCTTCCGTGAATTGGTCAACCCGCACGATACTGTCGGTCGTCAAAGGCGTGGTCAACTGCATCGCAAATCGCTGCCAAGAGCCATCCCCTAACTTAGCCCCCGTGATCGAGTTCAATTGATTGCGACCATCAGACTGTGAAATAGATAAAGATTTAGCCTGTATTTCAGCATAAACCGGCACAGGAATCAGCTGTGCAGGAAGCAGGCGAAACATCCTTGTCTGAAAATTAAAGAATGCCGGAATTTGCTGGCCGTAGTTGCGCTCGGTCGCTAATACATTGTCACCATAGGAAGACCCAATCCCTAGGTAAAAGTCTTTACCATCAAAATCCACCCGGGCCTTGGTCTTGGAAAAAGCATTGGCATTCGCTTGGTTGGCAAATGCCGCCACGATATCTTCGGGCAGATAGAGATCTTCCACATAACGGTGATCGGACATAGCCTTTCCCGCTGTCACTAAAGACACCCGAGGCGCTAGAAAATATCGCCCCTGCCACTCTTGTTTACCGCGCCAAGAATTGCCAGGCGCTGTGAGAGTATCACGCACCTGCTGCTCACACTGGGCTGGATTGGGATCCGCAGCACAGACAGGCTGCTCCAAGAGATGGTATTTGAGCAATCCCTCACGCTGACTTGCCAGCTGCAACCAGGAGGTATCACGGATCATCTCAGCCTGGAAGCGAATGCCAGAATGCTTACGTGCTTCATATCGAGTCTCCAGACCGATGCGAGTTCCGCGCTTTTGAAAAAGATCGGTGGTGACCGTTGCATCAGCGTCCTGGCCCATATCAAGAAATACCGGCTGAGTGTAGACAAAACCATTCTTGGCCTGACCACTCTGAAAGCTTGGCATCAGGAAACCAGACTGTCGCTTGGCTTTCAAAGGCAGCTTGAGATAAGGCAGATAAAGGATGGGCACACCCTTGATAGTGAGAACCGGGTGATGGAGATCAATATAGCCTTCTTGCTGGGCTTCAATCTGATCCGCCTGAAATCCCCAAGCTGGGATTTCATCATCTGCACAACGACAAGGGGTGAAGGTCGCCCGATCCACCTTGTAGAGATTGCCATCGCGCCGCTGAAGATTGTCACCTTCCAGGCGAAAATAAAAAGTCTTCGGTAGAGCGGCAGCTCCGGCTTCGGCTCTTGATTTTTTCCAATAGGCTCGTCGACGTTCCAATCGACGCCTGCTCTCAGGATTTCGGCTCGCCATCGAAGGCGGCGAAGATTCTCGAGTGAAGCGCTCAGTCTCCAACAAGCGGATATAACCCGTCAGCTGATCTTGAGTCGGTTCAGATTGGGGCAAAACTCGAAAATCGCGCTTCAGATCGTCTTTGCCCTTTTGGATTTCCTGAAGCCGTTTTTCTCGCGCTGCATCATAGGCAAGCTCTCGACTGGATTGGCCTAGGATTCGCCGGCTGACTTCATCCACTCGGGCACTATCGTTAGCGACTAGAACGGCTTCGGTGATCGTAAAATCACCACTCTTCCACTGCATCTCGATGCGAGTGCCGGTAAACACCTCGTTCTGATGCAAGAGTATCACGTGACCTTCAGCGACCAATGTAGAGCTGGCCTTATCCACCTGGATTTTGTCTGCCGTGATTACATTGCCGCCCCCAATCAGGACAACATCGCCTTCAAAAAGATAGGTCTTGCCTTCCTTATCCATACCAATTGTTCGGGTATCGTAGAGAAAAGAATAGTCGGGGTCGATATCAAGCGGGTCTAGAGCCAGACCAGGGTCGTCGGCAGCACCCAACTCCGCCACAGGGCGCGTCTGAGCTTGCAGGTCCTGCAGCAGCAGCCCGAGCAGGAAGAGCACATAGCATATAAAGGATCGAACACGATCCTTACCAATCACCACAAAGAATCCGTCCAATGCTGATTCCATCCTTTGGAGCGCTTTCAAAATGCTGCAGTACCCGTCCCACAACGAGAACAGAACCACAGACGGCGACCGGTCCATCGGTCGGCTGCCGCATGCCTAGCAGCTGCTGCCAGGCTTCCTCAAAACTTCCATAAAAAGGCAGAGCTCGATGCCTCGGACTCAGCAATTCCGGCTGCCAGGCTCTCTCATGGTCAATTCCAAACAGGATGACAGGGTGGAGACGGGAACGCAAGACATCGAGTATGCGATCCATTTCCTTATCTTTCAGGATGCTCACCAAAGCCGGCAGGGGTTCAGTCAGTCCCCGACTCGTGAGCCCATCGACAAAAGCCTGGGCACCGTCTGGGTTATGACAAACATCCAGCAGCAGTGGCACAGGACCCTGAGCGCTCGGCACCAGAAGTCTTTGGCTGCGTCCAAACAAAGTGACTGGCGCTGCTTGAGATCCCACAATAAATTCAGGCCAGATGTCCATCAAAGGCCGGAGTTTAAGCTGAGCTTGTGCCAAGGACACGTAATGGTACATAGCTGCAGCCAGGGCTAGGTTTTTGCGCAGGAAAAGAGGCGCCCTGGCGACAATTCCCGAGCAAGGCAAAGTGCATGGCGGCAGTCCTGGGAGCTGAATCGAGATTGTCTTATGATCATCGTGATAGAAGAACTCACGGCCGGCCTCAAAAAGCGGAGCGTGAAGAGCTTTGGCTCGGGCTTCTATGAGCTCGTGATAGCCAGGAACTCCTAAAATTTCACCCGAATCGCCCCAGAATAAAGGACGACCCGCTCGCATGATTCCAAGCTTCTCGTGCAAAATTCCTAAAAGATCCGATCCTAAATATTCTTCATGATCCTTCGATAGACTTACGACTGCTGAGAGCAATGGATCGCTCACATTGGTCGCATCCCAAAGGCCGCCAAGGCCCACCTCGAGCACTTGAAAATCCACCGAACGCTGTTCAAACATCATAAAAGCTAGAATTGTCGCAATTTCAAAAAACGACAGCTCTTGGTAAAGATCAGCCGGTAACTGTGCTTGCAACTGCCGCCAAAGCTTTGCCAAATCTTCATCTTGGCAAGGATTTCGACTGAGCTGACAACGTTCAGAAAAAGCTGCAAGGTGAGGTGAGCTGTAAAGCCCAATCGTACGATCATTGAGCGCGAGCAAACTCCATAAAAATCCGCTGGTGCTGCCTTTGCCGTTGGTTCCACCAATAAGAACCGCTGGAATGTGCGCAGCTGGTCGATTCAGAAATTCATAGCTGCGTTCAATACGCTGCAACCCTGGTTTGATATGCGTGGATCGTTTGGCAAACAGTGAATCAAAATCCAAGAATTTTCCCCAAACTCAGTGAGCTAAGAACCCAATTATCTTAACAAAGAACCACTTTTTCGGGCAGGGCTAAAAGCATTTTTCCCAAATATTACAAACATTTTCCCGTTGCAGAGCGTCAAATCATGCCCTAAGATGATCCGTAACCCCAAGATAAAAAAATAAAAGTTGATGGCGGAGACTGCTGGGCCATGGACGAGCGTAGCTATGCTCATTCAACCCTTAGCATTTAAGTCTCACGCGTTAACTGCCTTGCCAGGAAAGGTAGCCGTGATGCTTTGCAAGCGTTGTCCTCATCTGGTTCGTCATGGACAGTATGTACCCGAAAACGGGCAGATTGAATTTAAGAATCTCTGTGGACTCGTGATGAAAAAACACATGGCACCTGAACCTGTGATCGAGGATCCAAAAGCCAAAGGCCCGAAGAAGGCCCCTGTGAAAAAGCCGCTCAAGAAGGGCGACCTCGAACCCAATATGGATTGCGTGAACCATCCATTTCCTAATGTGTTCGATTACATCGACTGCAGTGTCTATCAGGAAACTTTTAAATCCACCACTCGGAAGAACGATGTGATCCCAACCAAGGATTTCCAGTATTCCGACGTCCTGTCAGGCAATTCGATCACGGACATGGAACTCCTGTAATGTGAGCATTCTTAAGAGGTGCACGGGTTGAATCCTGGACTCACCCGAGGGGCAGGCAATCTTCGAATGCTGAATCACTTAAAAAAACCAAGGGGGCTTTTCAGCCCCCTTTTGCTATTTAAGCTCCGGTCACGGTTCCAACTTTAACCGCTTTCTTTCTTTGCCATTGTTCAAAATAGAGCAAGGCAGTGGTCGCCACGAAAGTCGAACTCGCGGTGGCGGCAATGATACCGATGACCATCGCTGTCGCAAAGTGCAGGATCTGTGAAGTTCCGAAGAACAAAATCCCGAACAAAGATATCATCGTTGCGAACGAGGTGTTGATGGAACGAGTCAGTGTTTCATTCAAGGCGAAGTTGATGTTTTCATACATCGTTCGCCTTGGGAAATGCTTGATGTTCTCTCGGATACGATCGTAGATAACAATACAGTCATTGACAGAGTAACCGACAATCGTCAAAACCCCAGCAACCGCCGTCAGGTCAAATGGCTTTTGCAAGAGCAGGTAGTACGCTAGGACAGTGAACACGTCGTACACCATCTTGATCAAGGCTCCAGGAGTAAAGCGGCTGTCGAAGCGAAGTCCAACGTAAAGCACGATACCCAATACAGCCCAAAATACCGAATAAACACCCTGCTTGCGTAGCTCTTTACCGATCGCAGGACCGACATATTCAACTCGTTGTACGTCTGGACCGTAGTCTGCCAATTTAGTGACCAAGGTTTGACGGATCGATTTGGCAACTTCAGAATTCGCAGCGGAGCCTGTACCTTCGGACCCAGATATATTGCTGCCTTCGAATCGAGCGGTATACTGCTTATCACCCTCACCAATAGCCTGCAGTTGAGGATCTTTAACGCCAGCTTCGACGAAAGCTTCCCGAACCACTTCAACCTTCACAGGCTTTGCGAAAACCACATCAATCTGGGTACCACCAGCGAAATCAACGGCCCAGTTGAAGCCCATCGTCGTGCTGAGAACCAACACAACGACAACCATCCCAGCGCCTGCGATACTGAAGAGTTTGCCAAATTTCAGGAAATCGATGTGTCGCCTTGGAGCAAGGGCTTGTTTCTGAGCCCTAGCCCAACCCAACCAAACTTTGACTTCCGCTTCGTTCTTAGCCCGCGACAGCATCAGCTGGAAGAAAGTGTGAGTTACGGTCAAAGCAGTAAAGAGGGAAACCAAGAGACCAAGGATCAAGGAAATGGCAAAGCCTTTCACTGGACCTGAAGAACTGGTTTCCAGCATCACAAAGGCAGCTAAAAGGGTAGTTACGTGGGTATCGATAATTGTCCAAAAGACTTTGGAAAAGCCATTTTCAAGCGCTTTGAGCGGGGCACGTCCATCTCGCAATTCGTCGATGATCCGTTCGTTGATCAGAACGTTAGCATCGACCGCCATACCTAGAGTTAAAATAAAACCGGCAAAGCCTGGCAGAGTGAGAGAGAAGCCAAACGCCGCCATCAGCACCATCAGCAGGATACCGTTGAGGACCAGGGCAAGAGAAGACAGGGCACCTGGACGCTTATAGTAGCCGGTAATGAAAATCAAAACGAAAGCCAAGCCGACGAGCACGGACATAACACCCTGATTGGCCAATTCAGGCCCGAGGGTTGCACCGACCTGGCGTTCTTCAAGAATTGTGATCGGCGCAGGCAGAGCACCTGAGCGGAGAATCAGAGCCAACTGCTGAGCCTGAGCCTGCTTGACATCATGGCCTTCGCCGGATCCCAAGGTAATCTGAGCGCTGCCCGCGGCAATTTTCGTTTGAATCACCGGATCGGAAACCACGATATCGTCAAGGACGATCGCCATCCGCTTGCCAATGTTGGCACCGGTAATATCGCCGAAGCGCTTTCCGCCAGTTGGGGTAAATTTCATGGAAACAACCGGATCGTTGTTCAGAGAATTCGGATCGTAGGTGACGTTGGCGTCGAGGACATCTTCGCCAGAAAGTTCGGTCGCGGCTTTCAAGACCTGACCGGTGTAGCGAGTCTTCTTACCACCAGCTAGAACAGTTTCTTCAAAGAGCAGCTCACGGCCTTCTGGAATCAAACCTTTCGCCAACTCGACCAAAACTTGTTTGTCTTCACCGATCAAGACCTGGGAACCGCTATTGCCGCGGCGCTCCAGTTGAACCCCGGGAGGCAATTTACCTTCCAGCCCAGCGAAACCGCGGAACTCTTCGTCCACCAGCTTAAATTTCAACTGCGCCGTTCTACCGAGCAGCTCTTTAGCTTTCTCTGGATCTTTGAAGCCTGGCAACTGAACCATGATAGATTTATCAGCGCGGCGGTTGATAGATGGTTCGGATACGCCCCATTTATCAATTCGGGACCGCACCACCCGCTCGGCTTGTTCCAAAGACGCTTCGCGAATTCGCTTCAGCTGAGCATCATCGTATTTAAAATCGACGGTTTGCCCTTCGCCAGCGACGCGCTCCAAACCTGGATACTGCGAACGAAGTTTGCCTTTGAATTCGTTTTGATCGACGCCGTCTTCCAAGGTCACGCGCAGAATCTGTTTGCCTTTGATGGAGTAAGATTCTTTGACCTGCTTTTTATCCTGATTCGCCCAACGTTCCACTTCGGTACCCATGCGACCGAGTCGGTTATCGACTGCCGCTTCGGTATCAACCCCCAGAACCAATTGAACACCACCCTGAAGGTCGAGACCCAGTTTGATGTGCTTTTTGGGCAACCACGATGGAATTGCTTTTTCCAATTCGGCCGGATCATTCCGCTTTTCCTTCGCTAAGGAGAAGTAAATGAAAGTCGGCGAAATGTAGTACAGCGCTCCTAGCGTGATCAGTAGGATTGCTATGGCGCGGAATCGCAGGGACTTCATTGGGGGGCTCCATTCCTTCTAATTAAGCAGACCTCACCGCATAAGGGTGATCGTTACAGATACCTCGACTTGTCGCAAGTGTCAGCCGTTTTTTTGCTAGACATTCAGCGTGGATGCATCACCTGCGCAAACGAATTCTTGACGCAGTAACCCGAGCACTGCAGCAGCTGTGACCAAAGGCTGACAGCTGTGCTGCGGCCCAATCTGCCAAAATGTGTTCGGCGACTCGAGATCAGAATCTCAGCCTTGGCCTGCAAGGTGTTGCCATCTTTCCAAGGCATGGCACGACTTTAGCTCTAGAAAAAAGCGCTTCACTTCACCACGCGGAGGATTCTTTTCATGCGTCTTATGTATCGCCTTCTCGCTTTAGCGAGTGTTTCCCTGTGGCTTCCAGCCTGTGCAGTCGTTCTAGATGACACGCCTAAAGATCAGGATAAGTACAGCTACGAGTATGGCAGCTGGGAAAGCCAGCCCAACTCATCGACCTATCAATATGTCCAGTGCTCCGGCTCCGGATCCGCGTCAAAACTTTGCGGTTATCGTCCGGACTCATCCGGACAACCCAGCCGCGACGAACAGTATACTTGGCAGAGCAACTGCCGTGGTTCTGACTGCCAAATAATTAACGTCTTTGCCCACTATTCCCTGCAGGAAAATCTCGGCACTAACCAGACTCTTATCATCGAAGCCTTCCAGAATGCCCAGTTCTCGGGCTCGCCTGTTGCGAATATCCAGATCGCAGGATTTGATGCCACTCGTCCAAATTCGACCGACTTGGAGGAAATTTATCTCGCATCGGGCGAATACTATTTCCGCGCTTATTTTCGGACCGGCCAAAGCCAGCCGACGCCCTATTCCATGGGTGACATGATCTTGGTCGGTGATCAGCCAGTCGGCGTTTATGGCGCCTTGTCGGGGGCTAAGCGGGTCCTGGTCAAGAACGATCAGAAGCCTGAAACAGTGAATATCTATATCAACCAACTTTTCAAAAAGCCCGGTAGCGAGCCTGACAGCAACGCCCACCTGCGACTCCGACTCAGCGTACCAGTCACACAGACTGCGCCAGCTGATCGCGATATTCGCATTCTTCTCCTCATTCGCCCGGACATTGAAGCCAAGCCAGCCTACGCGTTCACCCTCAGCAGCAATTTGCTCCTCATCAACGGTAGAGAATCCTCCACCGAATTCATTACGCCAAGCTTGGCTGTCGGCGCCTACTACCTGTTTGCCTTCATCGATAGCAACGGCAACGGCTACTATGACCCCAGCGAACTCGGCGCCTTTTACCTCGAAAATCAGGAGGTTTCGAGTTTGACGGTCGAACGTGATCGAACCCGTAGTCTGCAGCTCACCCTGCAGCCAAACACGGACCGTTGAAATCTTTGCGAGCTTCCAGCCTCGGGGTCCTTTGGGTTCCGGGGTTTTTGCGGCTCTTCGCAAGCACCCTACGCCGGCGAAACTCGGTCCTAGACCTTCGCGCAGCAGCCTTGCTCCACATGACAAAATTGGATATAGTCCCCCTCCTCAGTCACACCTGCCCCGAACAAAGGACAAGCCGATGCAAGAGAGTGTCGCACCCCGCCGAAAAAAAGGCTGGATGAGTCTCAAAGTCACCCAAGTGATCGATGAAACTTGGGATACCAAAACATTTTTGATGGAAGACGCCGAAGACGGTTCCTGTCCCTTCGATTATATCGCGGGTCAGTATCTCACCTTTCGCTTTGATGACATCAGCGAACGACCTGTCGCTCGTTCCTATACGATGTCGAGCTCGCCCAATCAAAAAGGTTTCGCCGCAGTGACCATCAAGCGCGTGGTCGGCGGACTCGTGAGCAACCACTTCTGTGACAAAGTTGTCTCCGGCTCTGTGCTCAAAGCCCGTGGCCCGATTGGTCGCTTCGCTTGGGATGCTGAACGCTGTCGTAAACAATTGGTGATGGTCGGTGCAGGCAGTGGCGTCACCCCTTTCATCAGTATCCTGCGCGAGTATGCAGATACGCTGGGTCAACCAGGTTCTCCGGCAGCCATGACACTCTTGGTCGCCTATAGGTCCCGTGAAGACCTGATCTGTTGGAACGATCTGAAAGCCCTACAAGGCAAACCTGGTATCCGCATATTCACCACATTAACTCGTGAAGATGTCCAGAATGAAGGCTTCCTTTACGGCCGTCCTGATGCCAATATGCTCGCAAAAATCAGCTCGGGCACCTATTCAGATGCCACTTACATGACCTGCGGTCCAGATGCCATGATGAAGACGGTGTGTGAATTTATGCAAAAAAATGGCGTCCCCGACGAACACATACTCCTGGAATCCTTCGGCGATTGATCGCTCTCAAAAGATGCCGCGGCCCAAAGCTTAGCTTCAGCCGCCGGTTATCTGGCTGTCTTTCTTCTCCGGCCCAAAGCGCAAGGTGTCCGTCCTGGGCTCAATCCATTCTTGCGGGTAAAGAGGCCAAGGCAACGCTCCTGAACGCTCCATTTCCTTAATTTTCAGGCTGGCTTCTTGCTGCTTCTGCCTGTGGAGACCTTCCATTTTTTCAGGCATGACGACGGCTGTGGCAAAGGCCAAAGCAGTGCCGCATTCCTCAAGAACACTCAGGATGCGAATGTTCAGGTCCTCGATAACAGCGAGGTATTCATTCCAGTCAGTGGTTCGAATGTAGGTGAAAATTTCCAATTCCAAACCATTCAGAGCAAAGCGCAAAAATCGAACACGAGCCGGTTCATTAAAAACCATAGGATGGGCGATCAACAATTCTTTCAGGCGAATAAGCACTAATCGTATCTGATCGGGACCTGTATCAAAACGAAGAGTCAAACTGGTGGTCCAGCGGAGTTTATCTCGCTTCTCAAAGTTTTCCAGCTTCATATGCGAAAACTCAGCATTGGGTATCGTGACAATGCTTCGATCTAAGGTGCGCACTCTGGTCGATCGCAGGCCGATGTCTTCTACCGTGCCAATGATATCGCCGAAGCGCCCGGAATCTCCGACTCGAACGGGTTGATCCAGGATGACCGAAATGCCGCCAAATAGGTTCTCAATAGTCTTTTGACCAGCAAGCGCAATGGCCAATCCACCGACCCCCAAACCAGCGACAATCGCCGTTACATCAAAGCCCAAATCTCTCAGTAAAAAGACCAGCCCAACCACCACGATCACAACTTTAATGCCGCGCTGGGTCGGCGGCAGCATCGCGACCGATCCCGGCCTTCCCTGCTTCTCAAAAGAAATCTTCATCATTTCAATGAATGCTTCGGCCAAACGCATGGCCAGGAACATCAAAGTCAGGGTCAACACAACCGCCATCCCATATTGAACAGACTGACGAATGCTGAGATTCAGATCGACAGAATTTAGCGCAAGGTGGAACACGGCCAAGCCAGTAAGCATACGGAAAGGAGGAATAAACCCTTTCAATATTTTGTTGGTCAAAACAATCTTAAAGTGACGACTGGTCAAATTGATCATTCTCAGTAGAATAATGGCCAGAATACGCGAAACCAGCGAGGCGAGTACAATGGCCAAGCCCAGACCGAGCCATTGCCAAGCCTTGATTCCGCGAAACTGGTGCTCGACCAGTAAAGGAGGTAAATCCGCTTCAATATCCGATTGTTCCATGTCTTCGGCGAGAGACGGGATACGGTCGATAAATTCAGGAGCGAAACGCCAGACCTTGTGATCGTCTTCGGTGAGTTGAACGAGCGTCACAGCTATAGAAGAATTTTTGACATCCACTTTACCTATGACTTCAAAATCAGGTCGCAGTCCGTCCGTCAATCGACCATTCGGCTCGTTTGAAAGATCGGTGACATCGATTTGACCTTTTTTATTCAGAACATCAATCAGCTGACGTGCTATCTTCCGTTTGCTTTCTCGACCCAACCGCCTTGGAAACTCAATATAGGTGAAGGCCGCATCCAAATCGTCCCGTTTCATAACATTAAGAAATTGCCGAAACATATAACGCGGCGAAGCGATATCTTCTTTATTGTCGGCCTTGGCTTGACTGGCCGCCGGTTGCTCCGCCAAGGCTTGGCTACCAAACCAGTTCTCAGTTCCTATGCAACCGGCAAAGCACTGTATGATGAGCATCAGCCGAAGAAACTTAAGCACCATCGTTTTATCCTCGATCTCGTTGAATCCTAGCTCATAACCACTGTTAGATAGCACGCGATTTCAAACATAGCCACTGGCTTGCAAAGCAAAAAGTTGAGCATATCGCCCCTGACGTTCGATCAATTGTTCATGGCTGCCCTGCTCAATGATTCTGCCTCCCTCGATCACAATGATCGTATCAGCCATACGCACGGTCGGAAAGCGGTGAGAAATAAGAATAGAGGTTCGATCACGGGTCAGGGCGCGAAAACGATGAAAGACCGCATACTCCGCTTCTGCGTCCAAAGCAGCCGTCGGTTCATCAAGGACCAGGATATCTGCCTCTTCGCGCATGAAAGCTCGGGCCAAGGCAATCTTTTGCCACTGACCTCCGGACAATTCAACTCCGTCGTGAAACCAACGTCCAAGTGGTGTATCAAGGCCTTGTGGCAGACTTTTCAAGAGATCCTGAGCTCCACCATGATCTACGGCTCTCTGCAATCGATCTGCCTGCTTTTCATGTTGAATACTGCCCATCGCTAAATTTTCGGCAAAACTGAGCTGGTAGCGATTGAAGTCCTGAAAAACCACGGCCAGCCTCGACAGGAGAATATCTTCATTCCAGTTCCTAAGGTCTATCCCATCCAAAAGAATTCGTCCTCGCGTGGGCTGATAGAGCCGGGTCAAGAGTTTGATAAATGTAGTCTTGCCCGCACCATTATGTCCCACCAGAGCCAGACTTTGCCCTTTCGGGATAAAGAGGTTGATGTCCGTCAGCGCTTCTTGCAGTTGACCTGGGTATTGAAACGACACATGCTCAAAACGGATTCCCTGCTCCTTCTGAACAGGAAGCTGCTCCGCCAAAGGCAGGGGTTGGCGACTGGGAATAGCCATAAATGCGAAAAGATTCGACATGTAGAGATTGTTTTCATACATGCCTCCCATGGTTGCAAGAATCGATTGAAATGACACCTGGCCCTGGCGAAAAGCCGCCACATAAAGGGTTAAATCGCCTAATGAGAGCTTTTTAAGGGCAGCCGCCCAGGCGATCCAAGCATAGCAGAGATAGAAGGCCAGAGTTCCAATCAGCGAGAGCAGATAGCCCCAACCAGCTCTCTTGACACTCATTTGCTGGTCCTCGGTATTCAGCTTTTCGGCGATCGATTTGTAACGCTGGAGCAGTGTTAGCCCCAGCTTGAAAAGTTTCACCTCTTTCACATGCCCATCATTAGCCAGCACATATTCCAGATAATTCAGTTGGCGCACCTCGGCTGAACGACGATTTCGCGCCCAAAAAGTGGCTGTGGAAAAATAGATTTCCGCTAAGGCTGCCGGCATCGCCGACAAAAAAAGTCCTGCTACGGCCCAGGCATTGAAGCTGATCAGAAGGAACAAATAGCCACCGAGCGTCAAGGTGTGCTGCAAGAGCACAAAACTATCGGCGATCACTGCCAAAGGTCGGGACGATGCTTCACGACGAGCTCGCACCAATTGATCATAAAACTCCGGATTTTCGAAATCCTTGAGCTCCAGGCTTAAAGCTTTTTCTAGAATCATGGCATTGATATCAACGGCCAGACGTCCGCCCATCAGCTGCCGACAAAGACTCAATCCACGCATGCACAGGGCCTGCAGGGCAATCACTGCGAATTCGACGAGCACCCAACGCAAAGTCAATTGGGACTGTTCGGCCACGACAGCATCTATGATGAGCTTGCCCAAATAGGCCACGAGTAAGGGCAAGAGCGCGCTTACGAGAGTAAAGCCTCCCAAACAGGCAAACAGTCGCGGCGAAGCTTTCCACGCCAAGCCAAAGGTTTGAGGAGTATAGGTAAAGCTGCGACGGATGCGGTTGAAACTAAGGGTGTGCTCCGAGTTGCTGTTGGAAATGGGCATAAATCGACTCATAAAGCCTGCAGGCGCTGGAGGAAATTTTTGTTCATTGGGCAACCTTTGCGCGAGGATATGACATGCATGATAGCAAAATCATCCTGGGACGCAAGCGCTGCATTGACTTCAATGAGCTTCAGATAGGCTAGGAGCTCAAGCCGAAGTCTTTATCATGGGACTTTCGGCAGCTTTCCTGAGGGTACTATCGATCGATTGAAGCAGTTTCTCTAAAGACAGTGGCTTAGGGTGCACTGTCACCACTTCACTGAGGTAGTGTCCAGCAGTTAAAAATCTCGGATCGCCAGAAATGAGAATGACCGGAATCTCAGGTCGATTTTTCTTACAAAACTCGAGCAGCTCAACACCACTCATCTCAGGCATCCGGATATCAGAAACAATAAGACTGATATCGGAATGACGTTTCAAATTTCTCATCGCATCGCGACCGTCGGAAGCCTTGACAACCTTATAGCCTGCCGACGCCAGACCTAGGCATAGCATATCACAGATATCCGAATCGTCTTCAACGACGAGAACTTGTATCGCTTCCTTATCGACTTCGGCCATAGCAGCACTTTCCAATTCGGGTTGAGACACTTATCGTTAGAGTCTGCTCTCTAAAAGAGTTCGCAATGAAACCGACTTTAGGGAACAATGCCTTTCAATTTCCATCGCCCGAGTTCACCGACAGCTGTGATCCAATCGTTGGCAGGATGTTCCAGCAAAGCGGCTTGAGCTGTTCCCAGACTCAAGGGAGTACCACAGAGTGAAGTCGCGGCTTCCGACCAGCCCGGATTGTGGCCGATGATGAGTATCGTTTCAAGGGCATCGTCTTCATCGCCACAAGCTTCGATGACCAGAAGATCGTCTGCTAGGTAAAGGTCGGCGCGTACCTTGGCAGCGACTCCAACCAATCCAGCACTCCTGACCACAGCCTCCATCGTTGCGACGGCTCGTTCCGCGTCGCTGCAAAGAATAAGTTCAGGACTAAAGCCTCGGGCTCGAATCTCTTGTCCGCAACGAAGGGCTGCTGTTTGACCAATGAGCGTCAGCTTACGCTTTCGGTCATCAAGACCGGCTTGCGCGTTTTCCGATTCGCCATGTCTCATCAAAATCAACCGACGCATTAGCTGGCAGCCTTATTGTTCGATCGGCCCTCGAATTCCTGCAATTTTCGTTTGGCAGCTTCAAAGTCCGGATGTTTTTCGATACAACGCTTGATCAGTTTAATCGCCTCTTCATGCTGCCCCTTAGCCGAAAGCATGACACTCTTGTTGTACAGAGCAGACTTATTGGTCGGATCCAACTTGATCACAGTATTGTAAGTCTTATTCGCCTCATCAAACTGATCAGATTCTTTATAACAAATTCCAAGTTGATTAAGGAAGGTGATATTTTCAGCTTCCACGGAAAGGGCTGCTTTGATGTGCCGAATGGCCTTTTTATAGTCCTTCAGGGAATAGAAGGCCTGGCTCAGGTAATTGTGTAAAGAGGGGAAACTTAGATTTTTGTCCAATGCCATCGTCAGTAGATTGGCTGCTTCCTGATGCTTTTGGAGTTTGAACAGCAGCTCAGCTGCTTCTTCATAGCGCAAGGGATTCAAAGGTGATATCTCAATGGCCTGCTTGAACTGTTCAACAGCTTCTTCTATGCGATTTTGCTTAGCAAAGATTCGGCCCCGTTCAACAAAAGCCAATACATAGAATTTATTACGCTTTTCAGCCTCTTGAAGCAACTTTAAAGCTTTGTCAAATTCTTTCTTTTCGCAGGCGATACGAGCCAAACCCACGACCGGACGCGCTGCATTTTTTGCTGATTGAGCCAAGCGAATAAAGATATGTTCGGACTTATCAAAATTGCCAGCCCTCAATTCCGCCTTAGCCAATTCATAAACCTGCTCAGGATTATTCGGATTGTGGAATTTCTTATAAGCATTGCGCAGTTTTGGAACAATGTCTTTGAGAGAGAAGGGTTTCACCATAATTTCATCGACACCATTTTCGGTGGCGAGCATAATTTCACTTTTATCAGGTTGCACGAGTGAGATAGTAAATGACCCTCGGGAAAACTGGGGGTTCTCTTTGATCTCGGTGAGAAAATCATAGCCGCCCAAAATCGGCATATCTTTATCGCATATCGTCACGGGAAAGGTCGCGGTTGGATTGTCTTTCAAATAGTGCAGTGCTTCATGACCATTGGTAAACTGCTTGATGGTTTGAAAACCAAGCTTGGCTAGATGATGAGCAACGATGAGCCTAAGATCTTGCTGATCTTCGATCAGCATAATGGGATCAGCGTGCTCTAGCTGAGACCCAAGTTTAATTCCGTATTCTTCTGCAAGACTCTTCTTGTCGGCCATGGAGCACTCCCACTTCTGCTTAGAACTACCATCGGCGCTGGCCGGGGAAAGTTAACCGCAGAGTTGGGAGGTCTTAGGAAATACTTGGAAATATCAATATATTCAGATTGTTACACAATTTCTCAGGCTATCTCTTACCAAGGAATCAGAGTCCCTGAGTCCGTAAGATTCTTCGCCAATTTCAAGAACAAAGAATCTGCATAGCCTGCAGAAAGGCATCATTTTCTGCAGCAGTTCCGATGCTAACCCGAAGACAACCTTTCAATCCCGGACCTGCCGACACATTACGCAAGAGAATGCCATGAGCTTTCAAACCTGTATAGACTTTCTCGGCATCAGCTTGGTCAGGCCAGCGCATCAAAAGGAAGTTCGCTTTGGAATTGATAACCTCCAATTTATTGCTCGTCTTCATCGTCCGTAAAGCTTGAAACACTCGCTCCCTCTGTTCACGAGCATTAGCAATATTGCGCTTCACGAAAGCCTGCATTTCAGGATCGGTCAGCATAACCTTAGCCGCTTCCAAGGCGAAATGATTCAAAAGGTAAGGCAAGCGCAGCTTGGTCAAGAGTCCTATGACTTGCGGAGAGCCAATCGCATAACCCAAGCGGACGCCCGCAGCTCCCATTGTCTTCGACAGAGTGCGAAGGATCAGAAGATTCGCATGCTCAGCCAACAAATCGGTATAGGGCTCATCATCAAATTCATAGTAGGCTTCATCAGCCAGAAACAAGACTTTCGGAAATTCTTTCAGCAGACGGCGAAATTCTTCCTTGGGCAATCCAGTTCCCGTTGGATTATTGGGCGAAGCAAAGATAAGCAGGGAACCATCTGGCAACGCTGGCAAATTTTCACGGCGGTAGTTAAAATTTTCATCTAGATCCCAAGTTTCGTAGGGTACGCCTGCATACTGAGCATGGGATTCAAACAGGGCAAACGAGGGTCGCGTGATAACCACCTTTCCCGGCAAACGATGTCCCAGTGCTTCGAGCATCAAAGCAATCAAATGATTCGATCCTGGACTGGTGATCAAACATTCGGGAGTGACTCCTACATACTCAGCGAGAATCTTGGACAACGAGGCAGCCATCGATTCAGGATAACGATTCCACTCTTTGGTCTGCAAAGAGGCAAGGATTTTATCTTTCAAATGCACAGGCCAGTCCCAGGGACTTTCATTTTGATCCAACTTTATGCGGATCCCCTGCGGTGCATCGATTTTATAGGGCTTGGCAGCCACCAGACTCGGTTGGAAATACTGGGCCAGCCAGTTCATGTCGGGGCTTTTCGGCTGCAGGGGATTTTGCGAAACCATGACACACCTTTTCTAAAGGAAGAGGCCGCGGCGTTTGAGTAGATCGTAAACAACGATCGAACAAGCGTTGGCCAGATTGAGACTGCGAACATGGGGATGAAACATCGGAATGCGATAAAGTTGATCAGCAAACCGTTGATGAAATTCTTCAGGAAATCCGGAAGTTTCCCGGCCAAATACGAGAACTTCCGTGTCATCCGGCATTTCGGTGTAAAGTTTGGTCGCGAACTTCGAGAAAAAAGCCATGCGTCCAGGGTAGGCCTGCACCAAAGGCTCGATACTATCGTGAATCTCTAGATCCAGATAAGGCCAATAGTCCAGTCCGGGACGACGCAAATTCTTATCGCTGGTGCTAAATCCGAAAGGTTTGATGAGGTGCAGGCGGCAGCTGGTGGCCGCCGCCAATCGACCAATGCTACCGGTATTTTGCGGTATTTCCGGTTGAAAAAGACAAATCTGAACATGTCCGGGTTTCATACGAGGCTCCGTTGCAGCAGGTCCGTAAGGATTCAAGGACCGGACAGCAAATTCTTGTTCGCCTGTTGTTTGGCGTGTGCCTCTAAAAAGCGGCGATACTGCACGCGAAGGGTCAGCATGGACACTGCATTGACGAGGAAGTGACAGATCAGTGCCGGCCAAAGATTGCCCGTCGCATCGAAAATCCAACCCATCATGAGGCCAGAGATAATAGCCCAAAGGGTCCAAATCGAAACCACGCCCTGCGGGCCTAGATGCAAAAGACCGAACAACAAAGCCGTTCCTACCAATCCTAGAACGGGTTGCAGTGCCGCCCGAAACAGCAGCTCTTCACCCAAAGCAGAAATGAAAGCTAAATAGAGCGCTACTGGCACGGTCGCACTGCCGATCATCTGCATCAGAATGTGACGAAAAACTTTGTAAGAAGGGAATTGCTCTTCAAACAGATAATTGGCTATCAAGAGGACGGCAGCGCCCAAAACGCCAAGACCCAATATCTGAGAAAGGGCCATCGGTTCCTGTGGCAAAGTGAGAATGGTCTTGAGCGAGTGGTGCCGATAGAGACTGACCATCGCCCCTACACCAGCCATTCCTACATAGAACACCGATGACGACAGGACAAAATTTCCCATCTGTTCGATGCTGCCGCTTTCGTTGCTGGTGTCATTTTGATCTTGCATGGCTCGCCTTTTTGACCTTAAGTACAATTCTTGCTTGCTGCCGCTCCAATAAACCTATGCAAACCTGGATTTGCATAGAATTGGTAATTCGCTCTCCGTTGATGTCTCTTATGAGCCTGCAACTGGAGTCCGGGATGGGCGGTCAGGCTGGGAGCCAATCCTAACTCATCCGATGCCTGTCGATTCACTGCAAGCAGCGCTAACAGGAGTGTTGATGTTCAAGATAAAACCTGCCCGCTGGCGCGGTGAAGCTTCGTCAGATGACTCCACTTGTCATGAATTAATTATTCCATCACTCACGAGTGAAAACCTTTCACCCAAGTCCACTATGGACTTGGAAGGCATTCTCTTCGGATAAACCAATCCAGTCAAGATGTTCAAGAAAAAATATGTTAAATGCATTGATCTATCCAGAAACGCATAGCATGACTCAAACAGCATCCAGCCCCCTGGTTTAATCAAAGTCCCTGGTTTTTTTCCAACGAAAAATGCCTCAAAGCCGGGTAATATCCGGCGGCAACCATCGCCTGGAGGTCGGTAGCATGTATTCTGTTAAATTGACTTGCTCAGTTTTTGTAATTTGGCTGTTCTCGTTCCTTTTGACCTGGAATACGGCCCGAGCTAGCAGCTTTTCTGACGCCGCACAGGAACTGATCACAGGCATCGAGAAAGCTGACCCCTCGACCCAGACTCAAAAAGATGCTTGGGCCGAGATTCGTAAGGCACTGGAAAAAGCAGGGCAAGAGGCCGAGTCAGAGGCAGGTCTCAAATTAAGTTTCAGTCGCATTCTCGACCACTGGGAAGGTAAAGCCTTCCGAATATTGGATCAGGGAGACGCTCAGTACTGGGCGCTGGGATCGGGAAAAACTCTCTTTTCAGATCTTGGAGCCACCTTCCAATCCCGAGGGCCGAAGTGGACTGTGCAATATATCGGCAGCAAAGGCCAAAAGTTTTTTCGTCGTGGCGATGAAGTCAAGACAGCCGGATTTCATCCTATGACGAGTCCGGTCAACACCAAAAAAATTGATCTGGAGCTGCAGAGCAGCCCGATGAGTGCGGCCCGGCGAGTGTCGGTTCCCGTGCATACACTGCCTTTCGCTGATTATGTTCTAGCCGAAACTCAAGCGGCGGGGACCTTGTTCACCAAAAATAACCAACGCATCTGCCTGCAAAAAGCTTGGTTTTGGATCAACGATGCCGTCGCCGCCCATCTGGTATCCAAGATCAATTTTCAAAGTGAAAATTGCGCGGCCCAGCTGATCGACTTGCGCGATGCCTTCGGGCAGGATCCCGCCGGCACCTTGAAGACGGCCAAGAAAATTCCAACCGTGGTCTTGATCAATCAAAACACCCGAGAAGGAGCCGCTCGTTTTGCGCAAAGGCTTAAAAAAGATCTCGAGGCTCAGATCATCGGCGAAACCAGCGGCAATCCTTTGCTTCCAGAGCAGCAATGGACTTTAAAAAGCTTACCTTGGAATGTCCTCAGCTACGGGGCTCAGGTTGCACCCTTGCAACCTGATACCAGAGTCAAGGACTCGCTGGTCTATGCAGAGGGAATGGACACTCTCCATGAAGCAGGCCTAAGTTCGATCGATAAACAAATCAAAAAATAGCCAAGCACTCAAGGCCGCACGATTAGCACCGAGTGATTGGTGTGCAAAACTTGGTGAGCGCTCACGCTCCCCAGACTAAGACCTTCCAGCATCCCGTGGCCCTGGGCTCCTAAAATGAGGAGTCCAGCTTCCTGGCTTTTGAGGCTTTTTTCAATCGCGTCATGCACCGGTTCCCCGCACACCTCTGCGACTGCATGAAAACCTTCTTGTTCCAATTTTTTGGCAATTTTCGTGTTCTCTTCAAGCAGCTTATCTTCCACCCAGCGGCTGACATCCAAACCAAGCTGACTCACAAAGGGAGCCAATGCGGAGGCGAGATTCTGTGGATAAGACGTGAGAACAGTAATATGCTCCAACCCTTGAGGCCGCATACGAATCAGTTGATCCAATGCCTTTTGAGCAAACGGGGAATGGTCGGTTGCAAAGACGGCTCGCTTGATGGCCTCTGGAGCTTGATTGGGCTTAGGCACTAAGAGGCTGGTTGGACATTGAAAGATCATCTTGCGGCCCACCGAGCCAAACACCATATGTCCCAGAGACTCTTGTGCTCTTAGACTGACGCAGACCAAACTCGCATCCACGTCTTTGGCCTGCTGAATGAGCTCGTTCACGACATGACCTTGGCGCAAATGTCCTTGGCTTACGATCCCTCGCTCTAGAATCATTTTTTCAAAACTCGTGAGCAGTTCACGTGCTTTGACTTCTTCACTTTGCATGTAGTGGGTATAGAACTCACTCTCAGTCGCCGTCAGAAGAAACTTCCCTAACGTACTCCCTACATGTTCAACCACATGGGTCGGGTGGATTTCTAAATCGGAAAATTGCAGACGGAGCAAGGCTTCAAAGCTCTGGAATGCTGAAGCATGTTGACTGACTCCCAGGATGGCTCGCATGGTAGACCCCTCTTCTGAAGTTAGTTTCAGGCTATACCTGAAATCCTCCGCGAGCAAGAATCTGCAGCTGTGCCTCATTGTCTTTGGGAATTTTACCAGCGTATCATGGCGGAGATCGGTGCGCTTGCAGCGCCCCCGCCTCCTAAAACGACTTCGCCACCTCCAAGAAAATGGCCGAGTCAGCGATATAGTCTGGGTTTCGACGACGGAAAGCACGTTCAGTCGCAGATGCTTTGATAAAATTATTGTTGGTCACTGTGTAGGTTCCACTCAAACGGATCCAATCGGCAAAGGAAATCATCCCGCCACCCTGGAATATTGTTTGCTCCACGTCCGTAACATACTCTTGAATCAAGGCCCCATCCGTACCAAGATCCTGGGAATGATAATCTGTGAGCAGATGATAAGCCGCTGAACCCGTGATCGATGCACTATC
>JBGSTF010000205.1:0-16806 GCA_041736645.1 Oligoflexus sp.
TGGCGGGGCTATGATAGATTTCGACCCCACAGGCGAAGAGTAGGGGTATAAAGGCCAGAGGACTGAAGCGATAAAGTAACGCGAGGTTCATTTTGGTTCTCCTTTCGTGCACAGGCACGTTGCAAGCCTTACTGCAAGGCGCATTCCGGGATTTGGAGCACAAAACACCCTTCCTAAATGGCATAGTTAAATCGACATGCATTGGAAGAGCCTGATTTTTATGGGTGATTGGGGCGGTTTTGGGATAGAAAGCTGACGGTCCTTTGCAACAACTGTGGAATGCAGGATACAGCGGTCGCTCTTTGGATTGAGCTCTACAACTAACAATTCTGACAAGAGGCCCCACAAGGGTGATAGGAGTTCTGGATGGATCGCAGCATTATGGCACCAGAAACGCTCTGCAATCATATGGAAACCCGTCTGCTCCCCCCCGACAACTATGCCTTGTCCACTCCCATCTACCAGAGCGTGAAATTTGCGGTTGAAGATTTTGAAGAGCTGAAGCGCATTTTTCGCAACGAACGCACCGGGTATTTTTATTCCCGCCATGGCAATCCGACAGTCAATCAACTGGAAGAACTGTTGGCAGAGTTACAGGGGCAGGAAGCGGGAATCGCGACCAGCACCGGTATTGCGGCGATTGCTGGCACCTTGATGAGCCTTTTCCGGTCGGGCGATCGGCTGGTCTACTTCGTTGAGTCCTACCGACCGACTCGAGTCTTTGCCGAGAAAATTCTCCGCAAAATGGGTGTGCAGTTGACCCGCTTGTCTATTGATGACCATGCTGGAATCAAGGCTGCTTTGGCTTTGCCCGATACCAAGGCGATCATCTTCGAAAGTATGACCAATCCCCAGGTCCGTGCCCCCGACATTGACTTTATTGTCACGGAAGCGAAAAAGCACGGAGTGTTGACGATCCTCGATCACACCTTCGCCGGATTTCAGAGACTGAAGACGGCTGATTGTGATGTCGTGATCCACAGTCTGACCAAGTTCGCCAGTGGACACGGCGATGTGATGGGCGGCGTCATCCTCACCAGCAAGGCTTTGAGACAAGAATTCGAAGAGTATTTGATTCTGCTGGGGGCAACCCTTGACCCACATGCGGCCTTTTTGATTCTGCGCGGGATGAAAACCTTTCATTTGCGACGCAAGGCTCAGTGCGAGAATGCCTTAACGGTGGCGCAGTGGTTGGCCAAGCACCCCAAAGTTGATCAGGTCAGCTATCCGGGACTGCCCGAGCATCCGCAGCATGCGCATTTCAAGGAAGCTTATCAGGATTTTGGCAGCGTTTTGCTGTTCAATCTAAAAAACAAAGATTACGTGCTGGATGATATTGTCGCGCGAGGTCAATTGTTTAAATTAGCCGCTAGTCTAGGATCGACGGAATCTTTGATCACTCCGGCTCTGTTCTTTTTCGCCGGTGACTTAAGTGCCGAAGAACGCGTGAAGGCGGGAATCGATCCCACCTCTATTCGCCTCTCGATCGGTATTGAAAACTCTATGGACTTGGTCAATGATCTCCAGCAACTTCTGGATCGTGTGAACTAAAAAGGTAAACCGGCCATGCAAAGCTCCGCGGATTTGATGCTGAACAGGTCCGTGCGTTTTCAAGCCCGAGAGTCCTTTTGCCTACGCTGGGCTTGGCTCGGGCGGCTGCTGTTTGCCGCCGTAGCACTTTTTCTGCCTCTCGGTCATCCTCACATCTGGCGACAGATTGATACTCTGGGCGTGAGCCTTCGCTACTGGCTCCGTTGGACAACGGAAACTGCGGCGGCTTGGCCCTTGGTTCCTGCTATCCTGCATAGTGGCGATGCGCCCGGTTTTATGGCGATGGAATGGCCGTTGCTCAATCTTCTTGCGGCACCATTCTTTCAATTCGGCCCGGCCGTGGGGACAGCCTTGGCTCGTTGCTTTGTGCTTGGACTGAATCTTATCCTCGTCATGTGGAATATTCAGCTCTGGCGTTCCGTCCGGCCCCTGGGCATATGTGCCAGCAAAAGTTGGCGCTGGATGCCACTCATTGGTTTCGGCTTGATTTACTTTCCCAAATTTATTCCCGATTCACCGGCTATGCTGCTGGTCCTGGCCGCTACGGCGTTGATCTGGAAAAAGCAGCGACTGGGCTTGGCCGCTGTTTTGCTGAGTACGGGTCTGTTGATGAAACCAACTTCGGTCATTGTCCTTGGACTACTCCTGCTCTCAAGGACATGGGCCTCGACTCTGCTGTTTGCCTGGTTTCCGCTGCTTGGCTCCTTGACCCTGACAGTCCTCTATTATGTTTTCGGCACCAAATGGATTCAACAGCTCGCTGGCGGGGAATCATTCTATCGGATCGAGCCGCAGAATCCCTGGCAGGCTCTGTTAAGTTTCTTTTCCTCGGGGACTAAGCTTTGGGATTTATTTCTGCAGGGCCTTGGGTTTTATGGCGCTCTGCCGGTGCTGCTGATTTTTTCCTTTCTGCCTTTTGTGCGTTCGCTCCAGAGGCTTTGGTTGGTTTTGGGCCTGCAAGTATTTGCCATTGCCGTTTTGGATGGCGAGCATAGTTTTGTGCATCAGTATTATTTCCTGGGAACCTTGCCGGTGCTCTGTCTTTTGCTGCAAGCTGTTCTGGAAGACCTACCGGAATGGGGTGTTTATAAGCTGGCCCGCTTTGGGCTCTATACTTTGATTTTTGGCAGTTCCATGACTTATCTCGCCTATGAATGGCGGCCTTTTTATATCACCGCCCCGGCGGATCGGTTTTTGGCTTTTGGCGACTGTCAGCAGCTGAAGGCAAAGCTTCCCGACTGGCCTTGGCACCAGAACCATGTGTTTCGTGTGACGCCAAGAGCCTATCCCCTTGTCGGACTCTGCTTTGCAGAAAGAGTGGGATCAGAGCAGTCCCAGTATGGACTCTTTGTCGATTCGGATCCATTGCCTGCAGAGTGTGAGATTGTGCAGAGTGCGGGACACCTTCGTGGAGCCCTTTGCAAGTCTCATTGAGTCGGCAAAATTCTATAGGTTCTTGGGTTTTTCAGTTTTTGGCAAGTCCGCCCAGCTGAAGCTGAGCATCGACGAAGGCAAGCTTTGCCCGATAAAGGGCCTGATCTCGGCTTCTTTTTAATTGCAAACGACTGTCCAATGCTTGCATCACGTCCAGGTTGCTGAGCATGCCGTTTTCAAATTCCTGCTGCTGCACCTTGACGTTTCTTTCAGCTGCAGCCAAAGCCTTGTCATACAGTCGAATCTGTTCCATGCCGTCGCGAAATGCTTGCTCAGCTTGCTGACGGGCCAGAGTGTTTTCCCTCCTCTGCAAAGATTCCGTTACGCTTGCTTTGGACTTTTCTGTGAGCGCATTGGCGATCTGAGCCTCTACTTCACCGCCATCATAGAGGATCCAAGTCAGACCAACACCAAAACTGAGCTTGTTGGCCTGTGTTCCATCTGGAAAGGGATAGCTCCAGTTATGCTGGGCAATGAGGTCGACTTTGGGTTTGTTGCCGATTCTTTGCTCTTCGATACGACTTTCCGCAAGGGCTATGCGGGCTTTGGCTGCTTCCACTGTGGCTATGGTTTTTGCTGGCCCTGGCAGTAAGGTCGCTGTTGATAGATTCACTCGATCGCTGAGGGCGAGCGGTCCCTGCTGACCGGTCAAAGAGCTGAGATTTCTTTGCGCAATACCCTGGATGGAAGCGGAGGCTTTGATCTGAGCGCTGATGGCGTCCAATTGGGCTTTGGCTGCCAAGACTTCGGCATTTCTTGATTTGCCGATACGGGCACGGCTCTCCAGAGTCTTGATGCGATCCTGGTAGATTTTTTCCGATTCCCGTAGATTGGCCATGTCCTGTTCGCTGCTCAGGATCTGATAGAAGAGTTCGCTGACTTGGCTATAGAGATACTCGCGGCGCGCCTCCATATCCCATCGTGCGGCTGTTTTGGATTGCTCGAGACTCTTCTGCTGAGCGGCGTTGCGACCGCCTTCATACAGCGGTTGGCGAATTTCAGTATGCGCACTGGGTTGCCAGTCGCCTTTGAGGTCCTGGCTGCCGAGTTTGGTATAGGCTCGGTCAAACTCACCTGATAACAGGATACGCGGGCGATTCCGGGTTTCAATGACAACGCCGGATTGCTCTAAACTTTCAATTTCCAGGCGACTGATATTGAGGCTTTCAGATTTCTGCTGGGCCATAGCAAACACTTGATCCAGAGTAAAAGCGGCCTCTGCCCTGATGGACAAGGCCGAGGCGATTCCAAGCACAATCATCATTGGACAGAATCTCATGAAATTTCCTCTAGCAACACATGGCTTCGGCAAACCCTTAGGCTAAGGTTTAGCATTCGCAAAACTTGCTGGCGAGGGAAGACTCGTGGCGAGAAAGGTGCGGACGCAGGACAGACTCAAAGAGTCGGTCCTGCATGCTGATTTGGCATTTTAAGACGCGGCGAGACCAATCATCGAACGCTTGATGGCAGCAATCAAGGCATCCAGGCTCAATTCCGTTGCCTGCTCTTCGTTCAGCTCTGGCCTAGCGAAAAGCTCGACGAGGTCAACCAGTGAGAAAGGATTTTGCTTCAAACTGAGGAACTTAAGCAGAGGGCTTGGACAATGTTCCATACTGGTCCCTTGCTGGGTTCTTGTCATGAGGATAGGAGCCGAGGCCGCAGCAGGCGGTGGGGGATTTTCACCTGCTTCCAATGCTTCATGAACACTCAGGATATCCCAATTGAGGTGTAAAAGACGATGCTCGGAACGAAGGGTAAACGAGGCTTCATTCCATTGGTCTGGCGTCCAATTCATCAGCTCTTGCATCAGCAAAGCCAGGGACGCATCGTTCTCCTGCAGGGCAAGATCGTAACGCATGGCATCGAAGGCGGCGAGTTCCGCTATCAAGGCTTGAGGGACACCAAAATCAATTCCAGTTTGATGTTCCAAAAGAAAAGTGGGCAATCGATCGCCGACATAGTTGATGGAAAAATGTTCGGGTGGCATGTGCGAGACATACTGCTGTGCGACCTCAGCCATCGCTTCGTCTTCGATGATAGCAAGGAGGGTTGGAAAGCTGTTTTTTAAGGCTTCCAGCTGGCCAACCAAGTGATTGTTAAAATAGGCTCGCAAGCCAAATTCATGACGAACCTTGCAGTCGCGCAGAACGGGCGACATCGCCATCGGATCTTTATCCCCCCGTAAGACGGCAAACAAAGCTTCCTGATGGGTGGCTAGATCTAGGTATAGATTCGGCAGACTGGTGGCAATCGGGTCTCTGGACAGGGGCGCGATCTCTAGCTTTTCGCCAAGCGCATGATGCTGCCGTGCGGTGGTGATTTCCTCTTCCATGCGTTCCAAGGATGGGATCTGTCCGTCCCACTCTATGAGACTTGGTACGCCAGGAAATAGTTTGACCGCTTTTTGGTAAAGTCTCCACACTTCGTCAGGCACGGGTTGATCGTGGGTGTCGATGCAAATCTCATCGGACACGGAATGACCGGCGAGATGGAATTGCTGGACATACTCAGGCTTGAGACTTTGGATATAGAAATGGGGATCCCAGCCGAGGTTTTTGCTGTTGACCATGCAATTGTTGATGTCGAGCAGGATGCCAGCTCCTGTGCGGGCGCAGAGTTCGTTGAAAAAATCCGGCTCGTGCATTTCGGAGCTTTTAAAGTCGATGTATGCACTGGGATTTTCGAGCAAGATCGGCCTTTGGATGGCATCTTGTACCTTCTGTATGCGGGCGCAGACAAGATCGAGGCTCTCTTGATTGAGGGGAAAAGGCAGCAGATCATAGGAGTGCTGTCCCTTCCATGACGTCCAGCACAGATGGTCGGTGACCATTGCCGGCTGCATCCATTGGATATATTCTTTAAGAAGTTTTAGGTAACGCTCATCAAGCGGATCGCTGCCCGCGATGCCCAGGCCCACACCGTGGGTGGCAATCGGATAGTCGGCTCGGATCAGTTCCAGGTGGTGACGCGCCCGCCCGCCAATACCCATAAAGTTCTCGGATATCACTTCCAACCAATCGATGTTGAGGGATTTGCGGGTATGGAAGTCAGGGTAGTGGACTGGACGAAGGCCGATCCCAAAACCAAGTTGCTTTTGCATGGGGACCTCAAGAGGAAAGGAGAGCACGAGGCTCCCCTTTGGAATTCAGTGTTTTTTTGCGGCTGGGGCTGCTTCGGGGGTCTTTTCCTGGGAGGCTGCAGCTTTTGCATCGGCCCATTTTCCGCCATTCTTTTCGCAGGCTTCTTTCTTGTCAAATTTCAAAAAGCCCTTACCTTCGCATTCATTCTTGCCAGCACACGTTGCGTTACCGTGTCCAGCACAAGCAGATTGACCTTTGAGAGTAGTTTGACAGTAAGCACCTTCAGCTTCTTTTTTACCGCCGGCTACCGCGATATTTGCTGCCAAAAGGGTCATCATAGATGCTGCGGCTAGACTGATTTTTTTAACGTCCATGTTTGCTTCTCCGAAGATTTAAAGAATGAATGATGCTGAGTATATGAGATTTCGTGCAAAACAATGAAGGGAAATTTTTGCCGTCAATGACATATTGGCAAAGAGGATGCTGTCAAAAAGTCTGACACGTGTCTTCCATCCTTGATGCTCCAAGATTCAATACGGCCTTAGGGCTTAGTTAATATCAATAATTCTAATGATATATGACTATGTTTACTTTGAGGTTTTCTGGCAAATCATCTGCAAGTATGAAAAAGCTGTGTTTCCTATCTAGCCGACAATCCTGATGTGAGTGCTGATCTCAGGAAGCTTTGCAGGAATTCAAATCTTTCCGATTAGGTGGCATTTGGCAGAGAGATAAAGACTCTGGAAAATTTCACCCCAGCTATGAACATAGCTGAGGCTTCGAACACGATAAGGATTTATTTCACAGTATTCTGAATCCAACGAATCGAGCCATAGCTTGGGAACTGACTCTTGTCGCAGTACTGAATAAAATCGGCGAAGTAGGTGATCTGCGCATCGGTCTTCTTCCATTTGTACACGCGGAAACTGCCGCTCAGTTTGTTGCAGCCCGCTCCGCCTCCAGAAACACTCAGACCTGGTTGAACTCCGCCTTGAAATGGATCACGGGCAGCATTCAAGAATATGCCTTCGCCAAAGGGAGAAACATCGTTGGATGTAAAATTGAGAGTCCACCAATCACCAAAGGTAGAAGGAGGAACTGGATTACCGTTCACGCTGATGCTGACGCCATCAGGACTCGAACCGCTCCGCAGAGTGACTGCAGCATTATCCGGGGTAAAAAAGCGGGTTTTTCCGCCGGAAATATAATCGCCTTTCTGGCCAGATATTACGATACTATTCAGAGCTGGTTTTGCGTCATAAACCAAGTGAGCACTCAAAGACTTATCTTTGGCTTCACAATTTTGCACGAAATACAGCTCGACCCGACTCAAAAGATTTTTTTCGTCGAACGCAATATCCTTGATATCTACCGATCCACTTAGTGTATTGCAACCGCGTCCCTCTCCAGAGAGCGACAATCCCATTCCGTCAGCCTGGAAGGGATAGCGGCTTACGTTCTCATATCGTTTGACACTGAGTTCCTCGCCCTTGGGCGCAGCGATATCGATGTTCCAGTATTCGAAACCATCGATGGTCACACTCAATTTCTTTTTGTCTACGCTGCTGATACGGACCATGGCGTTTGCTGGCGTATAGACTTTCGGCAGGCCTCCGCCTATATAGTCACCCGTATCGCTCAGCCATTCCAAAGCAAAGGTCGCTGGAAGCAATTCGCTGGCCGGAGCTTCCGCGGTTGTAGGGAGTATGCCCCAACTCACGACTTTTCCATCAGTTTGACCGATTTCGACATCTTTGCTCAGCACCAAACCTTCGGGCAGCTTGCACGAGACATCGGCTTCGTGACCAAGACTGACTCGCATTTGACGGTCATTCACGAGCCTCGGCACTTCAGAATTGGCCAAACGCAGGGTGACCCCAGGCGCCAGGAAGCAATTGTTATCTTTGCCGTTTTCACTGGTATAAAAGCTTGGTGTCTTGATCTTCAGGACATAACCTTTGTCCAAACATACTTTGTTGGCAACGATTTCTTGCTGATCACGCAGCTCTGTAACGCTATCTTGACATGTAACTCGAAACTGATTGGAATTGATGGCTTCGAAATTGATAGCATCCCGTCCTGCCTTGGTCTTGGAATCTTCGGTCTTTGCGCAGGAGACAAGAAGGACAAAGCCACTTAATGAAAGTACGTAGGTCAAAATCTTTCCCATGGGGAACTCCTCTATTCAATACGGGCAACATCTAATTGAGAAACCACTTGGAACCAAGATAAAATTACGTTCGGAGAACGATTTTTTTAGAGGGTAAGTCTCGATCGCATCAGCCGATAGGCACTTTGGGATAGGAAATAGACATGGCTAGGGGAAAAAACACATTCGATTTATCAGTTGACAATCTATTGGTAGCGATCATTTGTTTCAGCCAGCCGAGCATTGGGGGAACCTCCACACAAGTTAAAGACAAGGTCCCCAGTGCATAAACAAAGCCACAAAAAAGCTTATTATTATCTGGAGCTTTGCAAAACCTGAGAGTTTGCAGTCCAGCTACTTGAAAAGTATTTTGACAGCCGGGAAGGTCCCACTCAACCCTTAAACCCCGGGGCCGAGCAATTCATGCGCAGGATCTCTGTAGATTGAGTGTCAAGGTCAAGAACTCAAATCAAAACAAAAAAGGAGCCCCAAAAGGGACTCCTTATCATGTTTCACAAGAGATACATAGGGCGGTTGCGAAGCGAAAAGCATCAGACTCTAAAGGCAACCCGGCCTATGGTGAGGGCGGAATTTATCAGCTAGCGCAGAGCAAGCGCAATTTTGGGGTGCCGCTGAGCAAAGCGATCAAATCGATGCCGCGACGTTTGTCTTTATCGGACAATTCCAAGCCGCAACGGGTTCTAGGATTCATGGAGTGAGCATCGCGTTCAGACATTCTAAAGCGAACCTGCAAAGTCACGGGAGGCCTCTGGTCGGGAAAGTGGATCTTGAGTTCAACTTCCTCGTCTGGGGCGATATGGGTATCTAAGATCACGCCCAAACCACTTCGGCTGATGTCAATGGGTTCAACTGCAAAGTTATGACTGCCGATCGCGAACTTGTAGCCGTCGAAGCTACCCTTGAGTTGGAAGCGGAACTCTCTTCTTTTGTCGGACCAGTTGATGGACATGCAGTGTACTCCCTTGTGCTTGGCTTGCAAAGCTTATCGCCCAAAATGGGGTCCAGCTTAAATCCTCTCAAGAAGAAATCCCGTCCATTGCTGTAAGTTAGATTTCTTCTCCGAAATCGATAGCTTTCTGGATCTTGAGCTGAGACAGCAAGAGCTCAACACAATTTGGATTTTTCTTTGGTATTAAAGTCCTGATGATCGATGTTGCTTTAGGGTAAAAGTGGAAATTTTCTTTGGGTGAGGCTGTGAATTTCCGAAAATTTTTCGTAGTCATTTTTTCAAAGCGCGAGCTATTGGCAAGTCTAGTCTAGATGTATGATTATCAGCGACTTGTATGCCTTTGATATCATTGATTCGCGGTCGGGCGAGGATTATACTCTAGGGGGATTCTGCGGCAGAGTAAGAATGCCTGCACAACCACTTTGAGGTGATGCAGGCCCTGTTCTAATCGATCAAGTCCAATCCAGAATAACTTTGCCTGACTGCCCGGCATTCAAGACCTGGAAGCCTTGCTCGAAGTCTTCAGCCTTATACCTGTGAGTGATCACAGGAGCGATATTCAAGCCGCTTTGCAGCATACTGCTCATTTTGTACCAGGTTTCAAACATCTCACGGCCATAGATGCCTTTGACGAGCAGCCCCTTGAAGACCACCAGACTCCAGTCGATCGCCACTTCTTCGGAAAATATACCGAGCAACGCCACCCGTCCGCCATGATTCATGGTGTCGAGCATGGATCGGAAAGCTTTCGCATTGCCGGACATTTCCAGGCCAACGTCAAAGCCTTCTACCATACCGATTTCCCGCATGACATCGTTCAAGTTTTCTTTGGCAGTATTGACGACGCGGGTGGCCCCCATCTGCTTGGCCAAATTCAAACGATATTCGTTGATGTCGGTAATCACCACATGGCGAGCGCCTACATGTCTGGCGACTGCTGCGGCCATGATACCGATCGGACCAGCTCCGGTGATGAGCACATCTTCACCCACCAGATCAAAAGACAGCGCTGTATGCACAGCATTGCCATATGGATCAAACATGGAAGCAACATCGTCGGAAATGGAGTCAGCGATTTTAAAGGCATTGCCATAAGGGATGGCGAGATAATCGCCGAAGCAACCCTGGCGATTCACGCCGACACCGACGGTATTGCGGCAAAGATGGCGATGGCCCGCTCGACAGTTGCGACAATGACCACAGGTGATATGTCCTTCGCCGGAAACGCGATCACCAATCTTATAACCGGTAACATTGGAGCCTAATTTTTCAATCACGCCAACGAATTCGTGCCCAGTGACCATTGGAACAGGTATGGTTTTTTGAGCCCAGGCATCCCAATTAAAGATATGCAGATCAGTGCCGCAAATAGCAGTTTTTTTCACTCGTATAAGCACATCATCCGGAGCAAGGTCTGGAACAGGAACTTCTTCCATCCAAAGACCTGGTTTCCTATGACGTTTGACAAGAGCGCGCATGAGTTTGGTCACGGTATTCTCCAATCCATCCATTCTTCAGTAAATTATCCGGGAATCAATCCGAGCTGACGTCCGACCTTGGCAAAGGCAGAAATCGCCAGATCCAGCTGCTCATGGCTGAGCTCGGCCGACATCTGCGTGCGGATCCGAGCCTGACCCTGTGGCACGACTGGATAGGAAAATCCTATCACATAAATACCTTCGGCCAGCAGAGCTTCTGCCATTCGACCCGCAAGTGCAGCATCGCCAATCATCACCGGGATGATCGGATGCTCCCCAGGCAGAAGGCGGAAACCTAATTTTTCCATAGCCGCACGGAAATAGCGGCTGTTGCTGTGCAGACGCTCACGAAGCAGGTCGGAGCCCGATAGCAATTCCAGAACTTTGATCGAAGTAGCGGTGATCACGGGAGCGAGACTATTGGAAAAAAGATAAGGACGGGACCTTTGACGAAGCCATTCGATCACTTCTTTTTTACCAGCGGTATAGCCGCCCGACGCCCCACCGAGAGCTTTGCCAAGGGTTCCCGTGATGATATCCACGCGGCCCATAACATCGCAGTGCTCGTGCGTGCCACGACCCTTCTTGCCCATAAAACCGACGGCATGGGAATCGTCCACCATGACCATGGCTCCATATCGATCGGCAAGATCACAGATATCTTTGAGTTTGGCAATCGTGCCATCCATCGAGAACACACCGTCGGTGGCAATCAGTTTATAACGGCAGTTGGCAGCCTCTTTGAGTTTGGCTTCCAAATCGCTCATGTCATTGTTTTGGTATCGAAAACGCTGCGCTTTCGCCAGTCGAATCCCATCTATAATAGACGCATGATTGAGCGAATCGCTGATGATAGCGTCTTCAGGGCCCAGCAGTGTTTCGAACAAACCGCCGTTGGCATCGAAGCAACTGCTGTAGAGAATGCTGTCCTCCATGCCTAGAAAGTTGGCAAGACTCGCTTCCAAATGCTTATGAATCGATTGCGTTCCACAAATAAAGCGGACCGAAGCCATGCCATATCCATAATGATCTAGAGCAACGTGAGATGCTTTTAAAAGCTCTGGATGATTCGCCAAACTTAGATAGTTATTGGCACAGAGATTGATCACACTCTGGCCTTCGGCTTTGATACGAGCCTGCTGAGCGCTGGTAATCACCCGCTCGTGCTTAAAGAGACCCGTATCTTTCAGTTTTTGAATCTCGCCCTGCAGGTACTGCAAGTAATCTTGCGACATGAAAAATCCCCCTTGGCATTCCCATAGCAAAGGACCTTGTATGGAAGGAGGACTATAAACATTTTCCAGAGGAAGAACTATGAGAAAGGCGGGCGCAATGAGGACTTTGAGGGCCTTGAGCGAGAGGATGTTTGACGTCATGATGGCGTGAATTGGCTGGGGGCAGAATTCAAAAAATTAATGTATATCAATATGTTATGATACCGTTAGGACTTGATGAAGAACGGGTGCAAATCGTCTCCCGAACATGCCCAAGATTTAAGTCGTATGGCAAGGTCTCAGTGGCGATGATCACGATCACGCCAACGGCTAGGGCGATGGCTGGTCTTAGATTCCAGAGACCTTCAAGGCCAGCGGAGTACCGCTGGTCGCTTGGGAGTCGCCTGTCCACAGCGGCCATTGTCACAAGAGCCAAAGTACGAGATATCCCCTATGGAAGAAAGCTGACAGCTGGGTTTTATGCTTATCGTTTTCCAAGGCTACGTGGCTTGACCAGGATCGTGATTTCCTCTCGGTCGTGATAGAGCTGCCTTGCCCGCAGGGTATGGGTTTCCTCGGTAAGACCGCTGAGCTCCCAAAATTTCTGCAGGCAATTTTCGTACTCTTCAAAGCGCTTCTTCATAGGCAATTTTAGGTTAAAAACAGCCCATCGACAGTGCTTGTCTTTGAACCATTGGGCGATCAGGGGGACAACTTTTTTAGGTTGCTCGACCATATCACATAGCAAAAGTTCTACCGGATGTTTTGGACGATAGCGGAAAGCATCAGCTTCTTTGTGTTCGACCAAGCCTGAGTTCATCAGCTCGGCATCCATAGCGCCGTTATCCACCGCTGTTACGAAAAAGCCTCTCTGCACCATCTGCCAAGTCCAGCCGCCAGGCGCCGCGCCTAAGTCAACTGCTGTGCCGGGGTTGTCCATGAGGACTTTGCGTTCGTCTTCGGTCAGCAAGGTTAGGAAGGCCTCGTCCAGTTTCAGTGCCGAACGACTCGGTGCTTCCTTAGGGAATTTCAAACGCGGGATACCATTGACCCATGGCGAGCTGCGTGAAGGAACACTGCGACCCACCCAAGCTTCTTCATAAGAGGGCATCAGGATATGCAAGATGGGAGCTTTGGTGTCTAGACGGTCGTGTTTGAGGCCCTGGCGCTTCAAAGCATTGAACAAGGCCGGGCTGAATTTTTTATAGAAAGGAGCGATGCCTAAACCTTCTTGGCTTTCCAAAGATTCTAGGCGGAGTTCGCGATAGCTGCCACGAGGGGCAAGCTGCATGAGAGCCTGAACCAATGGACCAGCGCGGTCGCCATCGGCCAGATTTTCGACTTTTTTGGCTTGTTCGACCATCTGGCGGGCGAAGACAAAATCACTGCCTGCCGGGGGAATCATGTTGCGATCTTCAGCGTCAAATGGCTCAGCATGAAACACCACAAGCCCTGTGCCCTCGGTGGTTTGTGGATAGCCATTCCAGCCCTGCTCGGCAAAGCGTTCGTGCGCCTCGGCGGCACAATCTTTTTCAAATCCGGCGCGGCAATAAAGAAGGAAAGAACGCATGACAAGGCACTCCAGAATGATCGAATCCTTGCGTCTCTTAGAGCATTCGGGTCAGGAAAGGAAGCGATATTATCAAGTTGACCGAGGAATCTATTGGCGTTATATCCCGCACTGATCTGATTTAAATCACTCAGAAAGCCCGGAGTGAGAAGATAACTCACTGAAATAATACATATAAAACTCAGGTGAAGGCTTGGTATGCTTCTTGTTAAATGACTCCTGAGCGAATAAGGAGTGTGTTTCCAATGTCCAAAGGCAAATTACCCCGACATGCATTAAATGGCACCCGAGTTCTCATCGTTGATGATGAGGAGATTTTGGCGTGGAGTATCGAGACGGAACTCAAGGCCAATGGGGCCGAAGTCATGTCCTGCAACTCTTTGCGGCAGGCCTTGGAGAATTTTCAAAGTTTCAATCCAGACCTAGCGATTTGTGATCTTCGTCTGCCGGATGGCAGCGGTATGGAGCTTCTCAAAAAATGGCGTTTTGAAAAGCCTGATATGCCCATCATATTGATTACGGCCCATGGCGCCGTGGAGTCAGCTGTGGACGCCCTCAGGCTTGGGGCTTTCGATTATCTACAAAAGCCCTTTGACCTCAAGGCTCTGATTGCTGCTGTCAATCGCGGTGCAGAATTGTCTTTTCTCAGGCAAAAAGTTAGCCAACTCACCGGTCATGAGGTGGTCCGCGAACCCTTGCAGATGGTCGGTGAGTCCCAGGCGATGAAGAAAGTTCGTCTGCAACTGGAAAGAATTGCTCGATCTCGCGCTAGCACAGTCTTGATCCTGGGCGAAAGCGGAACAGGCAAGGAATTGGCTGCCAGAGCCATCCATGAGTGGTCAGATCGTGCAAACAATCCTTTTGTAGAAATCAACTGCGCAAGTATCCCAGAAACTCTTTTAGAGAGTGAACTCTTCGGCTATGAAAAAGGCGCCTTCACGGATGCGCGAGATCGCAAATTGGGCCTTTTCGAATTGGCTCAAAATGGAACAATTTTTCTGGACGAGATCGGTGAATTGCCCATGAAGCTGCAGACTAAACTGCTCAGGGCTTTGGAGTATCGTCGATTCAAACGACTGGGTGGCACCAAAGATATTAGCTTTTCCGCTCGTATCGTGGCAGCGACCAATAGAAATCTATTGGAAGAAATTCAAAACAAAAACTTTCGCAATGACCTCTATTATCGCTTAAGTGCACTGCCTGTCTATCAGCCGCCTTTGCGGGAGCGAATGGAAGATTTGGATGGATTGACCGATTTCTTTATCGGTCGCATTGCCTATGACTTAGGCATCGAGACACCCAAAGTGAGCCTTGCTGCAAGGCAAAAATTGAATTCGCACAGCTGGCCAGGAAACATGCGGGAGTTGAAAAACGTTCTGGAGCGGTCGCTGGTCTTTCATAGTCCAACCGAAATTCAAGCGCATCATGTCGAGCTGGATACCGTGGTTGAGCCGGTGAATTACAGCCAACAGCCCAGTCTCGTCAATGGTTCGGGACAGATTTTCCACAGCACGGACTTTCATCACGGAGCTCCCATCAGCGCTATGGTCTTGCCTGATGCGGGAATCAATCTGGAGGATTTGGAGCGAGATTTGCTCCTGCAAGCCTTGGAGCGGGCACGCAACAATCAAACTAAAGCTGCTGAGCTGCTTGGAATATCGCGGCACACCTTCCGCTACCGCTTGGAAAAGCACGGTATCATCAAGCATGGCTGAGATGTCGAGACCTAAGAGGCACTCGCCTTAGCAGGTTTGGCCTTGACGAGTGTTTCGACTCGATTTCGACCGTTCTTCTTAGCTTGATAGAGCATCTGATCAGCTTCCAGTGCAAGCTGGTCAATGGTCACCGACGCTTCGCATTGAGCGACTACAAGGCCCATGCTGACGGTGATTTGGATCTTCACCCCTCGAGAATAGAACACCTTCGATTCTATCGTCGAGCGTATGCGCTCGGCTAATGCCAGGGCGGCAGCGGGGTCTTCGATCCTGGGAATTCCAACAATAAATTCATCCCCGCCGTAGCGAGCGACGATATCGGTTTCTCGGGTCATGACGGCGAGTATTTGGCCAAACTGCTTGAGAATGTCGCTGCCGATCAGGTGGTTGTGCTGGTCGTTCACCTGTTTGAAGTGATCAATATCCAACATGATAAGTCCAATGCCGTCGTTGTAGCGAATACCAATTTGGTAATAAGCGTCCAAGTGGCGAAAGAAAGCTCGTTGATTGAGCAAGACGGTGAGCGAATCTTTTTCAATGAGTTTGTACAGCAGATCCTGCGAATGTCCGACCCAGAACCCAAAGCTGCCAAAGGTTATAGTTGTGCCGATAAACATGTAGAGGTAGGTCGCGAGTTCGAAGTGCTCGCTGTCGACGAAGGAGCTGCAGATCCACCAGCCGAGTGGGGCTCCGAGAGCCAGAATCACCCCGAGTAGCAGAAAATAAATGCTTCTTGGCAAAGTATGAAGAATCGGAACCATGAATTCTCCCAAGGCCTGAGCTCGCAATCAGCAACGCAGATAGCATACAACAAATAATAGCAGTGTTAGGCAGCTTCCGCCTACCGTCGATTGATGGCTTTCCTAGGGGGGGCTTTGCTCCATTTCTGGACCCAGAGTGCGATGCTTGATTGCGGTAAGTATAGAGAAAGATCATGTTAAGGCGAGAAATTTGTATTTGTTCTAAATCTTAGATGCTAGGCATAGACTTAGCTGTCCAGACGGCCTTCCTCAGCTTTTTAAGGTATCTTCCGATGCCAAGAGAAGCATTCGAGGATCAAAATGCCCAGGATTTTGTCACTATTCTATAGTCTATGCTTGATTTGGAGTTTTCCAATCCAAGCTGCGATTTTAGATTTGCAAAGCTGGGAGCCTGTCCGCGACGGAACCACGACCTTGTCGGGTAATTGGGATTTCTATTGGGGCCGCCTTCTGCAACCTGTTGACTTTCGTAGCGGGCGGGAGTTGGGTGTGCCGATGTCCTTTCCCATTCCTGGTGTCTGGAATAAAGTCCAAGTTGGAGAGATCACACTCAAGGCCAACCACTATGCAACCTATCGTGCGTTTCTCAAATTGTCAGAAAATTTGGTCAATAGCCGTACACCACTGAGCTTTGAAATCTCCAGCGTGCCCGGAGCCTATAAGCTCTTTTTGGATGGGCAATTGGTTGTTAGTTTTGGAACTGTGGGGCGATCGGTCGGCAAAGAGAAGCCCAGTATTGGCACCGAAGTCTACACCTTCGTGCCCAAGGGAACAGAGGTGGAGCTTATTTTTCAAGTCTCTAGCTTTCACCATCGAGACGGTGGCATTTGGTGGCCGATTCGTCTTGGTACCTCAAGCCAAATCACTCGAATTCGAGAGATCGG
>JBGSTF010000238.1:0-30229 GCA_041736645.1 Oligoflexus sp.
TGCGCTCGATTTCGCGCAGTTTAGTTCCGGGGGGAAAAGTGACAGAAGATGTGTCGAAGTTGAGTGCAGCATCGTTCGTGTTTTCCGGTGTCATCATAGCTGATTTCCTCCGATTTGGCTATTTATCCCGTTCCTCACATCCGCAAGAAACTTTGGTACCCCATCGCTCTCACAGGACCCGAGAATTCCGTTCTCTTTACATCTCTTCCCACACTAGGGACGAACTGTATAACCGATGGTCGCCGCATCCTGCAGCTTTGTCCTGTTACCTTGGCCTGGAACTCTTGTTCCAGAACAAGCTTTGGCATCTCTCGTCTTTCACAACGAAGCACGTCTGCATCGACTGGGAAGCTACTTTGTGCAGGACTCCTGCGGATCTTCCGTGGAGGCTTGACGTGAAACCAATGCCTTAGCTGCGACAAATTAGCAGTTTGAGAGACAATGTCAACATATTTAGTGAGGTTTTTTGCGCTTCTCTGCAAATTTTTTTGCGCGGTGCCGGGAAGACTGTATAAGCCGCTGAAATCACACGGGAACCCGGCCTTTTCAGATATGTCACTTCCGACGGATCGGTGGCCCAGTGCCCGTTAGACCTGAGGTTCAGCCCTGACACTGAGGACAAAAATAGCTCGCTCGACCTCCGATTTTGCTGCTGGCGAGTTTAGTTTGACAGCGTAAACAGGGATCCCCACCACGCCCATAAACACGCAGCGAGAGCTCAAAATAGCCCGGCTGACCATCGACATGCTTGTAGTCGCGGAAACTCGTCCCACCGGCTTGAATGGCCTCCTGAAGCACGGATTTGATCGAGCTAGCGATTCTTGTCCATTCCTCTCGCTTCACCCGCGAAGCTTTGCGAGACGGACGCACCCCAGCAAGAAAGAGAGATTCATTCGCATAGATGTTGCCAACGCCTACGACATTGTGGGCATCCATAAGAAAATTCTTCACCGCGACTGTCTTGCCACGGCTACGCTGCCAAAGAATTTGATCCAGACTTTCGGTCTCTAAAGGCTCAGGCCCCAAATTTTTTAACAAGGGATGGAAGGCGAGCTCTTCACGACTGCAGCAAAGGATACATCCAAATCGCCGGGGGTCGACATAGTGCAGATAACCCCGAGCCCCATCTTGATCGGCCACTAAAAAACTGGCGTGGGTATGATTCCAGGGTGCCTGCCGTTCTGAACTGAAAAGCATATTGCCCGTCATGCCCAGATGAATGATCGCAAAGCCGGACTCCGTTTCGATCAAAAGGTATTTGGAACGGCGTTCAACGGAAAGCACTGTTTTGCCAGCGATAAGCTTTTGCAAGTCCAACTGTGGGATAGGCCAACGCAGATCGGCCCGATGAAAAACCATTTCATCAAGTCGCTTGCCTAGAATCACTCCGCGCACGGCTCGGGTTAAACATTCAACCTCTGGCAGCTCTGGCATGCAAAACCTCCCCATCACAAGCCCATCCCCGAGTTGGGAGGGCTTGAAAGGGAGCGATCATAGAAATAAAAGAATTATTGAACAAGGAATTAAGCGTTAGCGGTCGTCGGCTTTTTGGAAGATTTCTGGGCGCCAGGCAGAAGCTGGCGACGCATGCGGTTAAGAAGGCTCGGTTTGAAATACCCTGCCTGGCAGAGCTGTTCGACAATTTGCCAAGCCTGCTGCGCTTCTCCCGTCCCGCGAGCTCCCGAGAAGAGAGCCTTCAATGAATCCTTAGCTTTTCTCTGCTGCTCTGGATCCATGACATTGGAAAGCGGCTCCGGATTCACCGGCGACTCGGGCTTATCCTTCTGCTCCAGATAGCGAGCCAGCATGAACTGCATCTGTTTCATCAAGATCGGCAGTGGCGGCAACTCACCCTTACGAGCCAACTGGATCGCCCAGGTGGCATGAAAGAGATCGGGATGCTGACGGCAAAGGGCTTGGCACTCGGTCGCCATTAAAGTGAGGCGACGATACCAACCAACAGTACGTGGATTGACTCCTACCCTTTCAGCAATCGCCTGATCGGTCTCACCCAAGCGATGGGCCTGCTGGTAAGCCTGGGCCAAGTCCAGGTAAAAAACATCTTCGCGGAGGTTGGCCGCGATCGTGTGATAAAGTTCATCGCGAGCGGAAGCAAAAGGGAGAATCACACACTCGATAGTTTTCCATCCCAATTGCTTGGCAGCTAGGATGCGCCGATGTCCGTTCTTACAGACGAAGCTATATTCACCATTTGCATCGAGTTTCAAACACAGAGTAGGAAATTGGATCAAGCCATCCCGCTGAATGGATTCGGCAAGGATCTTCAAACTCTCTTCCTGATATACCTCACGAATGTTTTCATGCAGCTTGATGCTATCAATCGGCACCTTTTGAATGGTCTTGCCATTCTTTTCAATCTGCGCCTGCAGCTGCTCAAAAACAGACACTTGCTGACTCTTAGCCGGACTTTGAGTTGCCCCTGGACGCGAAGTATTCACCTCGCGCGCCGCTCCCTTGACCATTTTGTCGAGATTCTTTCGGGCCGTTTCACGCATGGTTGCCATCGGTGCCTCTTTGCTCAGAGCAGATTAATTTCTTCCAAACCTTCCTGAATTTGCCAATCCCCGCCTTCCCGAACAACTTCTCGAATCACACCCAGGCGATCCAGATCAGGTCGCTCAGATTTTTTCGCATTGTCAGCGAGTTTGAGCAAAGCTTTGGTGAGCTTGAGATAATCATCTTTGACCGCACGAGCTCCGGGTAAAGCTGCCGCTGGGCAGCTGTGCAGGTTCCCCGTAGCGACAGCATTAGAAACGCGAATCGCCGGTTTCAGAAGATTGACCTTGGCGCTTTTCAGATGCTTGCTAATAAAGCGGATATAGGAATCATGAGCTGGAATTTTTTTCACACAGCTCAGCATGACACCTAGGCAACGCAGTTCAGAATTTTCTTCTTCACGAATCTCTTCACATTCGGCAACCAAATCCAAAAATCCGTCATAACTATCAGGCTCAGGAAAACTCGGTATGAGATACCAGTTGGAAGCCGCCAGAGCAGCTTGGAGTAGGACATTGATCTGCGGTTTGGTATCGATCAGCACATAGTCGAAATTCTTGGACACACCTTTGAGCAAATGTTTGAAAAGCTTCAATCCCCGCGCTGAGCGGCCAAACTCGGTTTGGGCTGCTTTAAGCTCTTTGGTGGAGGGAATAACCCAAATATTTTTGTAGGGACTTTCCACCATCACTTGGTCATAGCTCAGCTTGCGAGTCAATGCATGCCAAAGAGTCTCTTGTCCTCGATCGAATCGCTCACGCACACCCAAAGCTTTGGTGGCGTTACCCTGATCATCAGAATCTATGACCAGAACTCGCTTGCCCAATTCGGTCCCCAACAGATAGGCGATATTGGTCACTGACGTCGTCTTACCCACTCCGCCCTTAATATTGGCGAAGGTGATAATATGGGAACTCGGTTCACGCATGGGACCCTCCTTCCACTCAAACAATGCTTAGGTATGATTGACTAAGAACTACGGTATCGGTTTTCCGAGGGACCAACAAGCACATTTGCCTAAAACCAACAAAGCCTGGTTTGTACATGATGTACAAACCAGGCTGAACTTATAGACAATGCTTTAATTTAAGAGTTTTTTGGTAAATAAACCAAAATTCAAATCACATATTCCGACGGTACTGTCCGCCCACTTCATAGAGAGTTTGGGAGATCTGGCCGAGTGTGCAAACCCGAGCTACGTCCATGAGACAGTCAAAGATATTCTTGCCGTCAAGTGAGGCCTTCTTCAGGCGTTCCATGGCTGGAATGGCTTCGCCGTGATTACGTTTCATAAAGTCCCGACAGGAAAGAATCGCAAACTCTTTTTCTTCTTTTGTCGAGCGAATGACTTCCGATGGAATGATGGTCGGCGACCCATCTTTACCCAGAAAGCTATTCACACCGATAATGGGCAGTTCTCCCGTGTGCTTCAAGGTTTCATAGTACAACGACTCATCCTGAATCTTCGACCTTTGGTACATACGCTCCATAGCCCCCAAAACGCCTCCACGTTCGGCCAGGGAGCGGAATTCCGTCATCACCGCCTCCTCCACCAAGTCGGTTAACTCATCGATAATAAAGGATCCTTGCAGCGGATTTTCATTTTTCGCAAGTCCTAGTTCCTTATTGATGATCAACTGAATAGCCATAGCCCTTCGTACTGAATCTTCAGTGGGAGTGGTTATCGCTTCATCATAGGCATTGGTATGGAGAGAGTTGCAGTTGTCATAGATCGCATAGAGGGCCTGCAAAGTCGTGCGAATATCATTGAAAGCAATTTCCTGGGCGTGCAGGCTTCGTCCAGAGGTTTGGATATGATACTTCAGCTTCTGCGAGCGATCATTGCCGCCGTACTTGTACTTCATCGCCTTGGCCCAAATTCTTCTGGCGACGCGACCGATCACGGCGTACTCGGGATCAGTCCCATTCGAGAAGAAAAAGGATAGATTCGGTGCAAAATCGTCAATATGCATGCCACGCGACAGATAGTATTCGACAAAGGTGAAACCATTGGCCAAGGTGAAAGCCAACTGGGTGATGGGATTGGCGCCCGCTTCGGCAATATGATAGCCAGATATGGAAACCGAATAGAAATTCCGTATCTGTTCGGCAATAAAGTATTCCTGGATATCACCCATCATACGCAAGGCAAACTCGGTTGAAAAAATGCAGGTATTTTGCGCCTGATCTTCTTTCAAAATATCGGCCTGAACCGTGCCTCGCACTTGCTTCAAGGTGCTGGCGCGAATTTTTGCATAGATCTCGGCAGGTAGAACCTGATCTCCCGTCACACCCAAGAGCATCAATCCTAAGCCGTCGTTTCCTTCAGGAAGGGCTCCTTGGTAGCGCGGCCTCGGCACGTCATAGGCTCGATAAATCTCTTTGATGCGAGTTTCGACTTCGCTGGTAAGTCCCTGCTCCCTTATATAGAGTTCACACTGCTGATCAATCGCCGCATTGAGAAAAAAGGCCAACAGCATGGGTGCTGGGCCATTGATCGTCATGGAAACAGACGTATTCGGCTGGGCGAGATTGAATCCCGAATAGAGTTTTTTGGCATCATCAACGGTCGCAATACTGACCCCGGAATTGCCGATCTTGCCATAGATGTCTGGACGATGGTCGGGGTCTTCTCCATAGAGTGTCACGGAATCAAAAGCTGTCGATAGGCGCTTGGCGGGCATTCCTGTCGACACATAGTGAAAACGCTTGTTGGTCCGTTCAGGACCACCTTCTCCTGCAAACATCCGCGCCGGATCTTCACCTTCTCTTTTCAATGGGAAAACGCCGGCAGCATAGGGAAATTCGCCAGGAACATTCTCTAGGAGGAGCCAGCCCAAGACTTCGCCCCAATCCTGGTAGCGAGGCAAGGCCACCTTGCGAATCTTAAGATGGGAAAGAGACTCACTGATCAGACTTTGTTCGAAAATTTTATCGCGAACTTTATATTGATAAACCGGCCCAGCATATTTTTCCTTCACATCATGCCAATCGCTGAGCAATTGTCGACAGCCATGATCCAGCCTGGGTTCCCAGGAATTGTAGGTCTTCACCAACTCTTGAACAGTCGCCGAATCACTGGCTAAAACTTCAATTTGGCTGATGTAACGGGGTTCTTTGACAAGAGCCATTCTTTCCGATTTTGCCGCATGGCGAAGGGCTTCGATACTCCCATGAAGCTGAAACAGCTGCCTCGCCAGACCCACCTGCTGCTGCACAAAATTCTTATATTGCTCGTGATTTTCGCTCAACTCAGCCAGATAGCGGACGCGATCAGGCGGCAGCAAGTAGCGCCTCAAACTCAAGCTTAAGTCTGCCGATTTAAGAGTCTGGAAATGACTTTGGGTCTTTTCATTCAAAGTCTCCATGAGCTTATTATACAAGAGGTTCATACCACTATCGTTGAACTGAGAAGCGATAGTTCCCAGTACAGGCAACTCATCATCTTGTCCACTCCACAGATTATGATTGCGACGATACTGTTTGCGAACATCGCGCAAGGCATCGAGGGATCCGCGTTTATCGAATTTGTTGATCGCGATCACGTCAGCGAAGTCGAGCATATCGATTTTTTCCAGCTGAGTCGCAGCCCCATATTCTGAGGTCATGACATAGAGAGAAACTTCGGAATGCTCGACAATCTCCGTGTCTGATTGACCAATGCCAGAGGTTTCAACAATGATCAAATCAAACCCTGCAGCTTTGCAGATCTCCAAAGAATCATGCACATATTTACTCAACGCCAAATTGGACTGCCTTGTCGCCAAGGAACGCATATAAACTCGAGGATTGTGGATCGCATTCATGCGAATCCGATCGCCGAGGAGAGCACCGCCCGTTTTACGCTTAGATGGATCGACGGATACAATCGCCACCGTCTTATCCGCATGTGAACGCAGATAACGACGAACGAGCTCGTCCACCAAAGACGACTTACCCGCTCCGCCCGTCCCGGTAATACCGAGAACAGGAACCTTGCGCTCACCTTGCAAAGACTTCACGCTCTGCCGGAGCGACTCGCGAAAGTCTTCGAAATTTTCGGCGACCGAAATCAAGCGAGCCATCGCTTGAGGATCCTTTTGCGGTAAAGCCTGTAAAAGCGCGTCGACGGGCGGCTTTTGCGTGCTGAAATCGCAGCTTTGTAGAAGATGATTGATCATACCCTGCAGGCCCATAGATCGGCCATCATCGGGAGAATAGATGCGGGCGATCCCATAGGCATGCAGCTCCTCTATTTCGACCGGCAGGATCGTCCCACCCCCTCCGCCAAAGACTTTAATCTGAGCCTTACGATCTTTCAGCAAATCGTGAATATATTTAAAAAACTCGACATGGCCGCCTTGATAGGAGGTGATGGCAATCCCTTGGGCGTCTTCTTGAATCGCGCATTCAACAATTTCTGCAGCCGATCTATTGTGGCCCAGATGAATCACTTCGGCACCCGATGCCTGCAGAATACGCCGCATGATATTGATTGCTGCGTCATGGCCATCGAAGAGTGATGCTGCTGTCACGATACGAATCTGGTGCTGTGGCTTATATACCGTTACCTGCGAAAGGGTCATGGCCATTCTCCTTCAAAACGTCTGCCCGAATCCCAGTTCCTACACGATTTTGTGAATGAGGTCACGAGGCAAGACCCTCAGCATGCCATTTTGATAAGTTGAAAGCCCAAGCTCGGATCAGGATACAATTGAGTTGAAGTACCGGAAAAAGGTAGTTTATTTTCAGCACCTTGAACTTGGTGTACAATGGCTGCAATTCCATCTATTGAATCGGAGGCTAATAATGGCAAAGGCAAAGGCAAAGAAGAGCGCAGGCGCGAAGAGTAAAAGCGGTAAGACTGCGGTGAAGACTAAAAGTGCTTTGAAAAGCGGCGCTCGTAAAAGTATTGGCAAGGCGAGTGTGAAATCGAATTCCTCGCTCAGCAAAAATGCAGCTCCTCAAAAAGTTTTGGAATACAAACTTTTCGTTGAGGATTCGGTCCGCAGTCTTGAAGATCAAGTGAACTATTATATTTCCAAGGGTTGGGCCCCTGTGGGTGGAGTTGTCTTGCAAGGACAGAACAATTATCTGCAAACCATGGTTCGCCAAGAGAGTTAAACAGCAAGCCAAAGCCTCCAGAAATCTTGGAGGCTTTTTTTTGGCATGTATGTGCTCATTTTCCAAGGCCAAATCGGGTAGGCTTTTCTTCGTGGAGAGTTCTACGTCTTTCTGAATAATCACAACAGCAAAGCCAGCCTGTGCGGGGTTTGATTCATTACGTCACAATGTGAGTATTTCCCGCCGGTTTTCATGGGATCTCTCGAAACACAGCTTGAGCTGGACTTTCACTCTTTTGAGTCAATCTTTGCTCTGCGGAAAAATTTCTGCATATTTTTACCGAATTTTAATCATCATGAAAAAATTTTCCCATTTCATACGCTCTCACTTCTCTGTTAAGCGTCAATTTAACTGTATATCATTTTGCGTAAGATACTGATTTTTCAAAGTCTTGCTTTCCTACATAAGATAATTTTTGCAAGAAATTTTCATGAAAGCTTGAAAGCGACTGTACTGAAGCCTTTGCTTCGACCCATGCAAAGTATTGGATAAGCCAAGCAGCTGGCCGTAGATTCACCTGCAGGTCCTACCGCCTCCATGGCTCCCGGATCGCCCGAATCGTCTGAACGCGAAAGTCCTGGAATGATCGATTTTTTTCATTTCTATCAGAATCTTAGCTCGGCGAACGTCTCGCTCAGGACAGTTCGAGGAGCGGCAGGATTTCGCGTAATTTTATTACAAACGTACTCTCAACATGCCGTACCAAATTCGGTTTCAGGAAAACACCACCCCTCCTCGTTTTCCCGTACCAACTCGCCCTAGAGGTACAAAGTCCCTTTCCCGTGGGTTTATCCCCCTTCGCCGCCAAATGGCTCGTTTGGCATTGACCCGTCCGTAAGGACGGGTGCCCATCTTTTCCATGATGAAAATGAATCTATGAGAGTTTAGCGAGCAGCAAGGGCTTGGCGGAAATAATCGATAGTCTTAACCAGACCCTCTTCGAGAGCGATTTTAGGCTCATAATTGAGATAGCGCTTGGCTAAGGTCAGATCCGGTTGACGAACCTTTGGATCGTCAAGAGGCAAAGGGTTTTGAACAATGCGCGATCGGCTGCCTGTCAAACGCAAGACTCTTTCGGCAAGTTCAGCTACCGTAAATTCTCCAGCATTGCCGCAATTGATGGGACCTTGGGTTTCGTCCTGATGGGTCAAGGCGATAATGCCATCAACGAGATCGTCGACAAAACAAAAGGATCGCGTCTGCGAGCCGTCACCGTAAATGGTCAGATCCTGGCCTTGCAAAGCCTGCACGATAAAATTCGACACCACACGACCATCATCGATGGCCATCCGCAGTCCGTAGATATTGAAGATACGGACGAGACGAATTTCTACACCATGCTGCCGATTGTAGTCGGAGCAAAGAGTTTCCGCGGCGCGCTTGCCCTCATCATAACAACTCCGCGGTCCGATGGGATTCACATTGCCCCAATAGGCTTCGGTCTGCGGATGCTGGACAGGATCGCCGTAGACTTCTGATGTGCTGGCATGAGTCATACGCGCTCCCACGCGCTTGGCCAAACCCAAGAGGTTCATTGTCCCTAGGACCGAAGTTTTCAAAGTCTTGATGGGATTGCTCTGATAGTGCACAGGACTCGCAGGACAGGCAAAATTAAGGATCAAATCGACTTCGGCCAAATACGGTTCAACGATATCGTGGCGCACAAGTTCGAAGTTTGCTTTACCCATAAGGTGGCGAATATTGGCCTTGTTGCCCGTATGGAAATTATCGAGACAGATAACCTCCCAGCCCCTGTCAATATATCTATCACAGAGATGACTCCCGACAAAACCTGCGCCCCCTGCGATCAGAACGCGACCTACTTTTGGCAATGGCATCAAAACCCCTCCGTGTCCGTGATTAGGGATGCAAGGACCGATCATAGTATGATAGCCTATTGCGACCTGCAAACGATTTGTCGATGCTCCGGAGGATATAATGAACATCCACGAATACCAGGCAAAATTACTCTTCAAGCAGAACGGTGTGCCCGTCCCAGACGGTTATTTAGCCACCAATCCGACTGAAGCAGAATTTGCCATGCGCCGTCTCGGAACTGAAGTTGCCGTCGTAAAAGCCCAAGTCCATGCTGGAGGACGCGGCAAAGCTGGAGGCGTGAAACTCGCCAAAAGCCCTGCCGAATGCCGAAAAATTGCTGAGGCTATGCTCGGTATGAACCTCGTCACCCATCAGACTTATCCTGATGGCAAGATCGTCCACAAGGTCTATGTGGAAGCCGGCAGCAAGATCGTCAAAGAATACTATTTAGCGCTTTACCTCGATCGTGAACAAGCCGGAGTCGGCATCATGTTCTCGACTGAAGGTGGCATGGATATCGAAGAAGTTGCCGCTAAAACTCCGGAAAAAATCGTCACTGTCGTGGTCGATCCTACCATAGGTCTGCAAGGTCATCATATTCGCCAGCTCTGCTGGGCGATGAATCTGCCTGAATCGGAACAAAAAGAGCTGACACCCATCGTCAGGAATCTCTACAAAATGTTCCTGAAATACGATTATTCGATGCTCGAGATCAACCCTTTGATCGTCAATGATCAGGGCAAAATGTTCGCTCTCGATGGCAAAATGATTTTTGATGATAACGCTCTCTATCGTCAAAAAGAAGTCGACGTTTTCCGTGACTATATGGAAGAAGACGAACGCGAAGTGACCGCTTCCAAGTTTGGCCTGAGCTATATTGGTCTCGATGGCAACATCGGCTGCCTCGTCAACGGCGCAGGTCTGGCGATGGCGACTATGGACATCGTCAAGTTTTACGGCGGAAAACCTGCCAACTTCCTCGACGTTGGTGGCGGAGCTTCTCAAGAAACGGTGACCAACGCTTTCCGTATTCTCTTCGCCGACCCAGGCGTCAAGGGCCTCTTCGTCAACATCTTCGGCGGCATCATGCGCTGTGATGTGATCGCCAACGGCGTCGTTGCCGCTGCGAAAGAACTTGGCCTACGCGTCCCCATGGTGGTCCGACTGGAAGGAACTAACGTAGAAAAAGGTAAGGAGATTCTCAAAAGCTCCGGCCTGAACCTCTATGCCGCCAGTGACATGGGCGATGGCGCCAAGAAAATTGTCGAACTTGTGAAGTAAGACTGAAGGAGCAGCAACGTGTCAATTCTTGTCGATCAAAATACCCGAGTTATCACCCAGGGGATCACCGGCAAGTCTGGTGAATTCCATACTCGTCTTTCTCATGAATATGCCCCTCGTTTTGTTGGTGGCGTGACCCCTGGCAAAGGCGGACAAAAGGGTGTCAGCGATTTGCCGATTTTCAATACGGTGCACGAAGCCCGAGCTAAAGCTAAAGCCAATGCATCCATGATTTTCGTTCCGCCCCCCTATGCGGCTGATGCCATCTTGGAAGCCATTGATGCGGAAATCGAACTGATTATCTGTATCACCGAAGGCATTCCGGTTTTGGATATGATTCCTGTTAAAAAGGCCTTGGAACGTTCCAAGTCCCGCTTGATCGGGCCTAACTGCCCTGGCGTTATCACTCCAGGCCAGTGCAAAATCGGTATCATGCCAGGACACATCCATAAGATCGGTTCGGCTGGCATCGTTTCCAAGTCAGGGACCTTGACCTATGAATCTGTCGGCCAAACAACAGCCATGGGCATCGGTCAGAGCTCTTGCGTTGGTATCGGTGGTGATCCCATCATCGGCACCAACTTCATCGACGTCCTGATGATGTTTGAACGCGATCCACAGACCGAAGGCATCATTCTGATCGGTGAAATCGGTGGCGATGCCGAAATCAAAGCCGCCAGGTTCATCAAAGAGAATATCAAAAAGCCCGTGGCAGCCTTCATCGCTGGGCAAACAGCGCCTGTAGGCAAACGTATGGGCCATGCGGGAGCAATTATCTCGGGCGGTAGCGGAACCGCAGCCGAGAAAATGGCCGCACTGGAAGAAGCTGGCGTGACCGTCGCCAAGAGTCCTGCCGATATCGCTCTTTCTCTGAAAACAGCGATGGAGAAAAAACGGAGATAAACCATGCTCGGGCTGCGTCACTACCGTGGAACTGCTATCGATCTCTTTCTCGGCGACATCACCAGTTTCGTCTGTGACGTTATGGTGAACGCTGCCAATGCCTCATTGCAAGGAGGAGGAGGAGTTGATGGCGCCATCCACCGTGAAGGCGGGCCCGACATTCTCCTAGAATGTGCAAAATTTGGCTCCTGTGCTCCGGGACAATCCGTGATCACAGGAGCCGGTAAGCTTCCTGCAAAAAAGCTGCTTCATGCCGTCGGACCCATCTGGAAGGGTGGAGAACACCAAGAGGCCGAGTTGCTCGGATCAGCTTACCTCTCCTGTTTAAAAACGGCTGCTGAACTGAAATTGCTTCATATCGCATTTCCTTCCATAAGCACTGGTGCTTACCGTTTTCCTTTGGAACAAGCTTCCATGCTTGCCATGCAAACCGTCAAAGGATTTTGCGAGGAAAAGCCTGAAGCCTTGCGTCGAGTCACTTGGGTTTTATTTGACAGCGAAACCTACAAGGCCTATCAAAAAGCCCTGTTCGCCAGTTTTCCTGAAACAGAGGGAGACGAGTCTTGAAATTGCGTGACCTAGCCTATTATCGCACCGGCGGTCGATGCCGGGCCTTGTATGAACCAAAATCAATCGAAGACCTCAGCCGCATCGTGCTAGCCTTACGGGCGACTCAACAAAAGTATTTTGTTCTGGGCGGAGGAACCAACTCGCTGGTTTTGGATGAAGACTGGCCGGGTGCTGTTATCATTTTCAGTCGTATGAAGCAGATCGAAGTTCGCGAGAATACGATTTATGCCGAGGCTGGCGCCGACAATACTGATGTCGCAAAAGCTGCGCTCGAAGCCGGCTTGGATGGAATTGCTTGGATGCATCGATTACCAGGGCAAATCGGCGGTACGGTGCGCATGAACGCTCGGTGTTATGGCGGAGAAATCAGTCAGGTGAGCACTGAAGTGCATACAGTCCTGGCAGATGGAAGTATTCGGATCTATCAAAATTCTGAAGGAATCTTTCGCGGCTACAAAGATACGTTATTCATGGATAACGGTGCTATCGTTGCCGCCACAGTCTTGAAACTGGAACCAGGAATTCGAGGATCGATCGAAACACGAATGAAGTTCTACGAGCAGGACCGAACGAATAAAGGCCAGTTCCACTACCCGACCTGTGGCTGTGTCTTTAAAAATGATTATAACGTCGGCGTGCCAAGCGGCATGCTACTCGATAAAGCCGGCGCTCATAAGTTGAGCAAAGACTCGGTTGCGCTCAATCCCCAACATGCAAATTTTGTTTACAACAGAGGCGCAGGAAGTCACGAGATCATCGAAATGACTCTGGCCATGCGTGAACTGGTCTATCGAGAATTTGGGGTATGGATGGAATACGAGATGGAAATTCTCGGCGAACTTCCCTTAGATCTTCAAAAGAAAATACTCGAAAAGCGCAGCAGCCGACCCCAAGAAGAGAAATTACAGGCTTTACGAACCCTTTTTCACAAAAAGCAGCCCTGAAATAAGTTCCTCCCTGTCAGCCGCCGTTTCTACTTTTCGTGCGAAGTTTAAGCGCCGTGTTCAAGATTTTTTCGTATCCGGCTGACTTCCTCATAAAAGCCTTCACACAAGATGGACAGTTCATCATCTCTTTGCTGCGATCAATTCCACTGATCATCACCATCGGTTTATTGCCAAACAGCGTCGTCATGTAATCTGCTACGTCCTTGCCATTGATTTCTCCCAGGTCATAATCAACAATAGCGACATCGTACTGGGAAAGGAGTCCAACGAAACCAAGATCATCCAACGAATTGAACACATCCAATTTCACGCCTTCAATCTCTGCCCATCGGCCTATCACAGCGCCATAAATTGGATCATCATCGATGAGAACGATCTTTGCAGGGTCGCTCAAGTTCTGGTCTCGAATCTTAGCTGTGTCTTTTTCAAGTAATGTTTTCGTATCCCGCAGCTGAGATCCAGTGAACGACTTCATTGCCTGCCCCATTATTAAACTCCTCTATAAGAACACTGAGTGACTCTGTCGCTAAGTTGAGCAGAGCCTCCGCCCGTTCTATATATGATCGAAATTTCTTGCCGGCTGGTCGATCAATATTCTGGTAAATTTCAATTGCAGGTGGCAAGGCCCTGTCTTGACCTCCAATATTTAGCAATAGTGACTAAAAAGTAGCAAGATTTGCTAAGGAATTGCGGATCTGAAATCGTCTTTCAAGATCGAAATAATTGGATTTGAAGAGGAAAACTTGAATAGAATCGAAGCATTGAATTGATAGAGGATAGAAGGCTAAGCTAGAGTCGCTAACAAACTTATTGAGTCTGAAACATTTTACAGATCTCAATCGAACGCTGTGATTTTAGTGGAAGAATGCAAAGCTGCCGGAGCAGCTTCGATTCAGTCTATCCGAAATCAGAAACATTAAGGCGGGGTTTTACAGGAGCTCAACCTATATCACGCAGCTTTTCGAAGGCATAGATGCCGGTGCGATGACCGTCGGTAAATTGAATCGTCAAAGCGTATCGTCCGACAGATTCGATTTTAATCGGCCTTATACTTTCCGGAACGTCATCAGGATTGAGAGTCCTTTTTTTCGATATTTCATCGACGCAGTGCGCGCAACGGCACTGACGCCTAAGCTCGACAACATCGTAGAGACTCTTCCGCCCATCGGTCCAGTTGATCCCCAGAGTTCTTTCATCCTGCTGCCAGATGCGTTTAACACGCGGTTGATCAGACATTTTGCTTCCACTCCAACAGGAAATAGCCCAGAGCACCATCACTGCTGCGCTGCAGTGCATGTTGCTGAACTTGCATTTTCTTCGCCATGTCGAGGTAAGCTTGTCCGACTATCGAAGAAGGATTGCTCACCACAAAGGCACGTCCCGCGTCACCCGATTCAGCGACCCGAGGATCAATCGGCAACTCAGCCAGCAGCGGGGCTCCGCATTCTGCCGCCAGTTTTTTGCCTCCACCCTGCTGAAAAATGAAATGCTTTTTGTCACAACTATCGCAAACAAAATAACTCATATTCTCGACAACACCCAGGATCGGCACATTCACTGTTTGGAACATGTGAACCGCTTTCCGAACATCGAGCAAAGACACTTCCTGGGGAGTCGTCACTAAAATCGCGCCGGTGAGGGGCACCATTTGCGCCAAAGTTAGATGAATATCGCCTGTTCCAGGGGGAAGATCGATAATAAGGTAGTCAAGCTCACCCCAATTGACCTGCGTGAGAAACTGACGAATGACCTGAGTGACCATCGGACCCCGCATCAGCTGGGCTTGACCCGGCGGGGAAAACATCGCCACCGACATGAGCTTGACGCCTTCATACTCGGGTGGCTCCATCAACTCATCTTCATTCATAGTCGGCTTTTGAGCGTTGGTCATCTGCTGCAACGAAGGACCATGAATATCGGCATCAACAATACCAACCTTGTGCCCTTCTACAGCGAGGGACATCGCCAGATTGAGCGCAACGGTTGACTTGCCAACTCCACCTTTGCCTGAGCCGACAGCTATCAGGTGTTTCACTCGATCGAGGGCCCCTGATTTGGGGGGAGTGGCCTGGGCGGCAGGAGCACGCACCGGAGTCTTGATCAAAGGCACTTCTTTTTTCATCTCGGCTGGAACTTTCAGTTCCTCCCGACCGCCACTGAATTTCTCTTGGATCTTTTTGAGAAAGCTCAACTTCATCTCCTAGTTGCTGATTTCTTCGAGATAATGCTGGGCTTGAATCGCAGCCTGACAGCCCATACCCGCAGCCGTGATCGCCTGCTTGAAAGTCGGGTCAGCGATGTCGCCGGCTGCAAAAATGCCTGGCGTCTTGGTCTTCGTATAATTTTTCACTTTGATATAGCCGTGATCGTCAAGGTCCACGAAGTCTTTGAAGACCCCTGCGTTCGGGGTATGACCAATGGCATAAAAGAGGCCATCGATCACCATTTCTTCCTTGGCTCCCGTTTCGATATTTTCCAGAATCACTCCGGTCAAACCAGAGTTGTCTGATAGCAGGGAGCTTATGGTGAAGGGCAATTTAAAGGTGATTTTCGGATTGTTACGAGCCCGATCCAACATGATGGGCGAAGCTTTGAACACGTCGCGGCGGTGAATCAGTATCACCTCACTGCAAAGTTTGCTCAGATAGTTGGCCTCTTCCATCGCCGAGTCACCGCCCCCCACGACCAGCACCTTTTTACCTTTGAAGAAAAAACCATCACAGGTCGCACAGGTCGACACGCCACGTCCCATCAGAGCAGCTTCGCCTTCCACCTTCAAAGTTTTTGCGGTTGCGCCGGTGGAAATGATCACGGACTTGGCGTGAATCTCTTCACTATCCGTCCATAATTTCTTGATAGGGCCCGAAAAATCAACCCGACTGATCGTGTCGTAGATGATTTCCGTGCCAAAGCGTTCGGCCTGAGCACTCATATCCTGCATCAATTTTGGACCGAGAATTCCATGTTCAAAACCGGGAAAATTTTCCACTTCAGTGGTCGTGGTCAACTGACCACCATGCATGATCCCGGCATAAATCACAGGACTGAGATTGGCGCGGGCAGCGTAGATGGCAGCTGTCAGTCCCGCAGGACCGGTCCCGACGATGACGACATTGCGAACTGGCTTGGTGGTCATAGCATATATTCCTTAAACAAAGCTTCCAGGATAACGGGGAAGGAAGATACCAGTCTCTGCTCCGGCTGTCATCTGTCGTGCATCAAGGCCTGGCTGAGAAGCGGTAAACTGACATCGTAACGATAGCCAGTGCCGGAATGGTTGTCATCAAATTCAAAGACTTGATGATGAATATTTTTGCCGGCTAATTTCTGTTTGAGCTGTCGCATTCCGAAGTGGAGGTGGTACTGATCCTTATTGCCGCAGTCCAGATAGAGATATTTCAAAAGTTTTAAAGCTTCGAGCTTATCTGCTTCTTCGATCATGTGAACGGGATCGTGCTCTAACCATTGCTGCCAGACTCGATCGTCTATCGCACCGGTAAAGGGGTCGATGGGGAGACGAAAACCATCAGCTGCCGCAGGATCAGGGCTATAACTTGCCGCCATTCCAAGCAGCATTAAGATATGAACATCTTTTCCGCCTATCTTCGGTGCTTTCCGCAAGGCTAGCAAATAGGCCGAAATATTTCCAGAATGCCGCGCTAAAGCATAGCAAAGGTCGACAAGGTCACGACGATAGAGCAGGTCAAAACCCATATCACCTGAGTGACAAGCAATCGCTGCGAAAGTTCCAGGAAAATCCAAGCCAAGGCGTAAGGCCCCAAATCCCCCTGACGATCGTCCAAATACGCCACGCGATGCCGGACCGGGCAGCACAGGATAGTGGGCCTCGACAAAAGGAATGAGCTCATGGACGATATGGTCCGCATGGTTGCCGAGATAGCTTGAGTTGATATACTGGCTGCCACCAAAATCGGTATAGAGATCAGGACAAACGACAATACAGGGTTGCAGAGCCCCGACTTCCATCAGACGCTGCAAACGATCCGGAAGACTTTCTTTGAAGGGCTCCCATGCCATCTGTTGGCGTCCTGCGCTGGTCCATGGCGCTAGGCAATAGAGCACTGGGAATCGACGCTGCGGCTGCATTTCCGCGGCTCCAGGGATGAAGACTGTGACGGGCCTTTTCGGATCCATGCCGGCTGGATTGCTCTCAAGCACGGCACTCTGTACCCACTCGGTGACCAGACGATATTTCGGCTTGGTGTCCTGAATCCGGGTTAACAATGAATTTTCCTCCGTCTTTGGTTATGATGGCCTCGTCCCCGCTTGGTCTGGCGGGATGCAGTTCCACTCCACGAGGTTGCTATGGATTTTGCCTACGGCGCTCATATCGTCAACATGATGATTGCACTTATCATCTCTCTGACATTTCACGAGGCCGCACACGCCTTGGTGGCTACATGGCAGGGGGATCGTACTCCAAAAATGGACGGACGACTGACCCTTAATCCCATTCCGCATATGGATCCCATCGGCACGGTGTTCTTTCCGCTCCTGGGTGCTATGGGTGGAGGCTTTTTGTTTGGCTGGGCAAAACCCGTTGCGGTCGATCCGCGGAGCTTCCGCAGCCAAAAATGGGGCAATATCCTGGTCGCGTCTGCCGGGCCCGCCGCCAACCTCCTGCTCAGCATACTCGCTATCGTCGGCATCCACTTTCTGAGCAATGTGCAAGAGGGAACCGTCATGATCGGCTTCTATCGACTGGCGGAGCAGCTGGTCGGCATCAATGCGATCCTGGCTATTTTTAATCTCCTGCCTATCTATCCACTGGATGGTGGGACCATTATTTACGAGCTACTGCCTTATGAAGGCCGTCGTAAATACGAAGAGTATGTGGTTCCGTACGGATCCTTCGCCTTGCTCGGCCTTATGCTGGTTGGCGGATTGAGCTGGTTGGGCTATATCGCTGGTTTTTGGGTTTTAATTGCAAGATGGGTTGTCGGACTTGTCCTTTAAGGGGTTTTTTTATGAAAATTCTAGGCATCAATCATTTAGGTATCGCGGCAAAAGATCCGGTTAAAGCTCGATGGTTCTTGCAAGACATTCTTAAATTACCATTTCTAGGTGATGAACTGGTCAAAGAACAAAAGACCAACACCATCATGTTCGAATCAACAGCTGTAAAAAGTGCCAACCAGGCTCGCTTGGAAATTTTGGCCAATCAAGAGGGCGAAGAAGGCCCTATCAAAAAATTCCTTGAAACCAAAGGTGGTGGCATTCACCACATGGCTCTTTCCGTCGATAATTTGGAAGAGGCGCTGGTGGAACTCAAGGCGCAGGGCATCGAACTGATCGATGAAAAGCCCCGTTATGGTGCCCACAACAGTCGCATTGCCTTTGTTCATCCTCGCGCCACAGGGGGGATTCTCATTGAGCTCGTCCAAGCAACGAACAGTCATTAAGCATAATTTTTGGAGCCTTTTGGCGGTCGTGTATCCTTTGGGTATGGCCCCCAAGGCTCCGGGGACATTCGGCAGCCTAGCAGGCATTCCTGTTGGAATATTCTTTTATACTTTCGGCAAGAATCTCGCCGAAAGATGGCAGTGGGCCGATTGGGTGCCTCAATCGATACTCCTGATCCTGTTGGGATTGTTTTCCTGGCTGGTCATCGATCGCACGGAAACGTTTTGGAATACCCATGATGATGGACGTATCGTCATTGATGAGGTTCTGGGCCAAGCAATTCCACTCAGCTTTATGAGCGGCGATTGGAAACTCGTTTTCGCTTCGTTTGTCCTGTTCCGTTTCTTTGACATCGTTAAACCAGGACCGATCGGTTGGGCCGATCGCAAGTTGCCGGGAGCTTGGGGCACACTTTTGGACGATGTCATTGCCGGAATCTTTGCTTGGATCGTTCTCGTTTTGATCTATCGATTTTTTGGGTAACATTGCCTCTCTAATCCAGATTATTCAAATGGATTAGGGAGCATACGACCATGCACAAGTTTACAGAACTCGCCAAAATCCGCGCTCAATACATCGCATTTTTATCAATAAAATCTGAGTATTACATTTTTTTTGCGGCAATCCGAATTCAGTGCCGATCTCAACTTATATAAAGGAGATCGCCGGTCTTAGCGGCCCCATAACATCGAGAAAAATTATGAATCCGAAAACTTTACTCAGAAGTTATTTTCTTGCTGAGAGTTTCCCTCTGGAGCGACGCTGGAGCGTGGGGATGACTCGAGTCTTTACCTGGTGTGCTATCGCTGGATTTGCTGTGCAGGGCACTGCTGCTTTGGCTATTCTACATCGAGCTGATATCGCCCTACTATCCATCCTCAGTATTGTTGTTATGCTTGCCGCCATTCGACTCAATGACATGGGCAAATCCAAACTCGCACGCATCATCCGCATGATAACAGCGATCGCTTTTTTTTCGGTCATGATCGCAAATTCCGGTGGGCTAACCTCACCTTGCTTTTACTGGGCGGGCGTGTTTATTTTAGGTTCGATGTTCTCGTTTGGTTCCGCCTCGGCTCTTCCGGTAACCTTGGCATTGAGTGGCTTAGCCGGCTATTTCTATCTGCAGTCTTTCAACCATTTCTATTTCTTTGAATTTTTATCGGCTACAGTCTTTGTGTACTTGCTTTCCTATCTTTTTGATCGCCTTTCCAAGTACTTTATTCAACAAGCCGAAATTCAAAAAGCTAAAGCTCAAGCGGCCCGGACCCTGGCCGAGAATTTACGCAAGAATACCAAAAGCATCATGGAATCCATCAATGTAGGTATTCTGTCTATTCTGCCTTCGGGCATCATCGACGATTTAGAATCGCCGTACTTTAAAAGCCTATCTGGTCAGTCGGACTTCGCAGGTCATTCCATTAAGGACATTCTCCTGGATCGTTTGTCGGCAAGTTCCGATGCCAAAGACCAATGTTGGCAAACGATTCTTGCTACCATAGGCGAGGATCGCATCAATTTTGAGGCCAATGAAGGACTATTCATTCAAGAGTCGTCTTACCTTTCAGGTCCCCTGCGAAGAGAATTACGCTTGAAATGGAGCCCATTGCTGCAGGACAACCTTGTCTCCAAAATCACTCTCGTGGTGGAAGACATTACGGAAGAACGGAAAAAGGCTCTGGAACTCGATGCGAAAAACCGTGAACTCGCCATCATTGGCCAATTGGTGGATATTTCACCCGAAAAATGTCAAACATTTTTCATCACATCGACCCGTCTGCTCACCGAAAACGGACGCCTTCTTGAAAAGGAGAATATCACTCACAATGACATTCGTTTCATATTTGTCAATGCCCACACGATTAAGGGTGCGGCTCGCACCCTTGGCTTCAAAGAATTGAGTCCCATCATTCATGAAGCTGAAGACTACTACCAAAGAATTCTCAGACAGGGTGAAAAGATCGAACTCGTCAAGCTGAAGGCTGAACACGAAGCTATACTCAACGGATTGGATCTCTACTCGCAGGTCAATTTCGACAAATTGAAACGCAATCGATCCGAGGAAAAGCAGCACTTATCGATTCAGAGAAATTTTATCGAAGAGCACTATCATGTTATATTCAATGCCATTTCGTCTGTTCAAAAGCAAACATGGACGATTGAAGACTTTGTCGATCTGATCAGAAATCAGAATCGGGAGTTGGCGACCCATATTTTTGAGCTGCTGCCGAATGTTTTCGAGTCCTACATAGACCTATCCCATCGGGTGGCTAACAGTCTGAAAAAACAGCCTCCAAAATTCACCTGCGATCTTCCAGAACTCATCGTATTTCCCGAACTCAAGCACCTCCTGGACAACTGCATGACTCACATCATACGCAACTCTCTAGACCACGGTTTGGAGAGTTCCGAGGAAAGGCTGCAAGCGGGCAAACTCGAAACAGGCAATATCTATATTCAAGCCACGGAATCGCTTGATCAATTGCGGATCGTGATTCGAGATGATGGGCGTGGTTTGGCTATCGATAAACTTCGCCAAAAAGCTGCTAAATACGGAATTCCCCCAACGGCTCCTATGCAGGAGATCGCCGAATTGATATTCCAAAGTGGTCTTTCGACAGCTGAAAGTATCAGTGAAATTTCCGGACGTGGAGTTGGCATGGACGGAGTCAAACACTATATCACTGAAGCGGGTGGATCCATTGAAATTGAACTCCTTGGACCCAGTGAGCCTGGATATCAATATTTCAGTATAGTCTTGAATATTCCCTACAAAATGCCCAAGCAGTTCAACAAACTGGAGCTGGTTAGACCTATGAATAAGAGCGCTTAGATCTGAGTTTCCTGAGTCACAGCTTCTCGAAAAAGTGCGTCTTGATTGCCCACCTCACGGAGCAAAGCAGGGGCCGTCTCCACCCCCTAAAATCTCATTATATTCCATAATTTCAATACTATACAAAATGATCAAGTCTGACTCCGGCAAAAGTCGATCGGGATGCTATAATGGTCCGAAATTCGGTATCGTCTGTGGAAAGGATGCCCCATGCGTTTGCCCTCGCTGTCTATTCTCGTCTTCTTTGCGGCTCTCGGTACCGGTGTCGCCAAACCCAAGGCACCGATGCCCGATATCAATGGCAATGTCGAGTCCATAGTCGTGCAAAGACTCAGTGATGGTAAAATCATCTATGACAGCAGTCCGGATCGACTGCTGACACCTGCTTCCGTGACGAAGGTCATCACATCGGCAGCACTCCTCCATTATTTTGGACCTTCGCATACTTTCAAAACTCGCTTTTATCACAGTGGGACACGAAGTGGAGAACTCGTCCAAGGCAATCTTTACGTCAAAGGCGATGGTGATCCCTTGGTCATCAATGAGAAGTTATGGCAGCTGGCAGCGGATCTTCGACACCTCGGAATCAAATCTTTTTCAGGTGACCTAATCATCGACAATGACCTTTTTGATCGAGAAAAACGCGACAGTTCCAGGATGGACGGCGTGGATTCATCAGAGCGCGCTTACGATGCTCCTGTCAGTGCCTTCGGTCTGAATTTCAATACCTTACCCATAGCAGTAACACCAGGCAACCAGGCCGGAGCCAAGGGACGCGTGGGATTTGATCCCTATCCCATTCCTAACTTGCCACTGATTAATAACACCAGCACAGCCAGCGGCAGTAAAAGCTCGATTCAAGCCATTCGCCAGAGCCAAGGTAGTAAATCGTCTTTGATGGTTTCTGGATCGATTGGAACTCAGGCTCCCATGCTTAAAGTCTATCGCTCGATGGGCGATGCTGTGATCGAGGGGGGCGAACAATTGCGGGCATTTCTGGCTGCTGCGGGCGTGGAGATCAAAGGCCAGGTCAGGGAAGATTCTCTACCCAGCCAAGTCAAGCTTCTCTATACTTTGGAAAGTTATGATTTGGGCTTCATAGTCAAGGGCCTCAATCACTACTCCAACAACTTTATAGCTGACATGCTCGTGAAGCGTCTGGGATCAGCCTATCCCGATAAAGGTACGGCTGACAGTAATGGCAGTGGTACCTTGAAAAACGGAGTGAAGGCTATCGAGCGATTCCTACGCGAAGAAGTCGGTATCAAAGATCGCTTCGAAATCCTCAATGGTTCAGGCTTGGATAATCGCAATCGCTTCAGTGCTGAACAAATTGTTAAAGTTTTGGTTTACATGCACAATCATATGGAACTGTATCCCGAATACCTAGCTAGCTTTCCTGCTGCAGGTTGGTCTGGAACTCTCGAAAAGCGCTTCAAAACTCTGAGCCAAGGGTCTCTCCACGGACTGGTCCGGGCGAAAACAGGGACCTTGTCACAGCCCGTCTCTGTCTCCAGTTTGGCCGGATATATGGGCCATCCCAAGCATGGAATGTTGGCCTTTGCCATTTTGAACAATGGCCAGAGCCCAAGCAATCAACCCACTGTGGCCGACTTTCGTAAACGGCAAGACCAGGCTCTCTATGAAATCCTGGAAAATTACTGATTTTATGTCAATTTGATACAATCTGAGGCCGCAGGGCCTCGCTTCGGTAAGGCTCAGCAAAAATGCCGATAGCGAGAGCGATCAAAGTCTAGGCTCGCCGGGCTTTCCCTGCTAGTATTCTGGCCCAGCCTGCAGACATGTCGTGGCGCGATGCTCCTGCATTCTGCCACCAGCCTTTAGGAAAGGATTTGCCGTGAACTCCGTGCATCTCGAAGCTTTCAAAGCCATTGTCAGTGACAAGCGTCTGACGACTCAACCTGACGACCTCAAGATCTATGGCAAGGACTGGACCAAATCCACGCCCAATCCATTAGCGATCGTTTTCCCGAAAACGACCGACGAAGTCAGCCGCCTCTTGCGTTACTGCAACGAACATAAAATTCGCGTCGTTCCCAGCGGCGGACGCACAGGTCTTGCTGGTGCGGCCAATGCTTTGAATCTGGAACTCGTCATTTCTTTGGAAAAGATGAACCAGATTCTTGGCATCGATCCAATCAATATGAGCATCACCGCCGAAGCAGGGGTCATCATCGAAACCCTGCAAAAAGCGGCAAAGGAAGCGGGTCTATTCTATCCCGTGGACCTTGCGGCCAAAGGCAGTTGTCATTTAGGCGGAAATATCGCAACCAATGCTGGTGGCTTGAAATTGATTCGCTACGGCGGCACGAGGGAGCAAGTCCTGGGGCTCGAAGTGGTCCTCGCCGACGGCACCGTCATCGACTTAAATTACGATCTGCGGAAGAACAATATCGGCTACGACCTCAAGCAGCTGTTCATCGCCTCTGAAGGGACTCTTGGCATTGTCACCAAAGCCACGATGAAACTTGTCCCGCTGCCCAAAGAGTTACGTCTGACCTGTATGGCTACTGATAGCTTTGAGAAGATCACTCAGCTGCTTGGACTGGTCAACTTGCGTGGAATTTATCCAACCGCTTTTGAGTTCCTGACCCAAGCCTGCTTGAACCTTGTTCTCAAGCATCAGAAACAAAAGCAGGACCCTTTTCAAGACAAGGCCGCCTTCTATGTACTTCTGGAATTTGAAAAGCAGCCAGATGGTGCTAAAGACCCCATGGAACCCTTCTTGGAAGAGGCTTTTGAACGAGGATTGATCACGGATGCGGTGATCGCTTCCAGTTCTTCAGAATTCCACAATATATGGGGCCTTCGTGAGCTGATCAGCGAATCCGTCTCGATCGAAGGCAATGTTCGCAAGAATGATATTTCGCTGCCCATCAGCAGTCTGCCTCCGTTCATTCAGGAGATGGAAAAGGTTCTCACTCAAGTCAAAGACGTACAAATGTTCCTCTTCGGCCATATCGGTGATGGCAACCTGCATCTCAATTACGTTGGGCCCTTTGCCATGGACTATGATGAATTCCGGAAATTGACCCGAGGAACTGAGGTCGAAGTATTCAAGCTAGTTGAAAAATATCGAGGTAGCATCAGTGCGGAGCACGGAATCGGTCTTTTGAAAAAGGCTGATTTGCACTACTGCGCACCCAAAGAAGTGATCGAGACCATGCGCAAAATCAAAGCTGTCTTTGATCCCAATAGCATTCTCAATCCTGGGAAAATATTTGATCTTTGAATGATTTCAGGACCTGTGCTCAAGAGACAGGTCCCCTCTTCCGCTTCATCAACGCACCTAAAGAGCACGACAGATCTCAATGGCCTTGGGAGCATCAAAGCTACCGATCCATGTGAGTTGATTCAACGTTGATAGAAATTCGACAGCATAGTAGCAATGCATACGACTGTTGGAGTGGGTGTAGTCCCAAAACTTGAGACCGAAAGGATCCTTACAGAACTTCTTTTCGCCATAAAAATTACCCCGATAATCGCCTTTGTAACAAGCTTCCGTCAGGCTTGTGAAGCCATAGGCGCGCGGGTCGTCAAGGGCCGCTTGATTGATTTTATAGGCATCATAGAGCGCAATCTTTTTATTGGGAAAATTCGTTTGAAGCTCCAGAACGAGCTTATGCATCAGAATATTGTGCTCTTTGGTCGATTTTCTATACTCTTCGTCCGTCGCTCTATTTTTCGACTCAGGGGAATTCAAAATTCCAGCTAGTTCAGGAAGCGTTCCAATCATTAGTTTTGGGACAGAACTTTTTAACACATTTTCCGCACTCTCTCGTATGTCTCGATAAGCTTGATCAGGATTCCGGTCCCTGTCGGCTTTGAGATAATTGTTGGCTCCTATCCACATCACGGCGATGGCCTTTTCCAGGGGTATTTGACTTTGCTCCCCCAAAAATTCATCAACCTGAGCATCGAGCGGACGCACGATCCAACGCAAAGGAATCATGGAAAGCCGAGTCGCTGCTCCCGCCACTGCATAGCTAAAAACTCGGCAGGAAATTGCTCCACACACGTAGTCCACCCAGTTCGGACCATTGGTTAGCCGGCCCCGCCAGTAAACGGAGGGCGGGACATAGATCCCAAGTGTTCGGCTGCGCAGGCGTCCGACATCAGAGATACTGTCACCAAATACGATTAATTCCTTGATGCGTTCCTGATCTTCAGCGGAGATCAGTGATTGCAGAAGATGCTCTTGTCCAGGACGTACCAATTTTTCTACGGCTGGCAAGTCGACGTCAGTCGCAAGGAGATCACCCACCTGACTGGAAAGGATGAGGCTCACCAAGAAGATCAAAGTCCAGAGACTGAGGCGATACGGGAGCACCTGAGATGCCTCCTAAGAATGGACCGAGCTTCTAGCCTCCAGAAGCCGCCAGTTTATCGGCACCCATGGATTCAGCCCGTTCGATGGCTTTACGAGTGCTAAACCGCAGTTGGCCTTCCAGCATCTTGACCAGCTTGGGACTGTTGATACTGCTCTTATAAACCATGTGACAAGCCATTTCACCTGGCTTATTGTCGACAATGGCCAGAACTTTGCTCTTGGCCATTTCCTTCGCCTCTTCGATCGCATGCTTCTCCGCTTCAGTGGCAGGTGCAGCCGCTGGACCGCTACTCAATTCACCCATCGATCGATTCAAAATATTCTCGCTCTTGGCTATCGTCAGCTGAGTCCCACGCTCTATGGCCTGATTCACCCGTTTTAATAAAACTTCTGCTCGATCAGATACTTTGGACGGTTTGAATGAAACTGACTTTTCAAGCTGCGTCTTAGCTTCAGTCAATTGATTGGCTCGAATATGCGCAAACGCGATGTTATAGTGAACAATACTTTTGATGTCAGAGCGCTCGTCTGGGATGGCTTCCACAGTCTTGTTATAGCCTTCTATTCCTTCGTTGATCATTCCACAGCGCGCCATGGCCACGGAACGATTGTTCATATAAGCGACGACGTTTTCCATCGCTTTCAGCTGGGCCATGATTTTTTTGGCGACATTGGTCTCTCCAGCATTGATCGCGCCTTTGGCTTCTGCTTCCATCACCCTTTGGCTGTCAGGGTCGATGTCTTTGGCCTCTTCCAGTATATCATTGGACTTGGCTGTATCGCCGAGCTCTGAGTGTATTTCCGCAATCTGACACAGACGCTCCAGGTTCAGCGGTGCCAGAGTTTGAGCCTTTTGAAAGCACTTGAGAGCGGTCTCGAATTCGCGAAGATTGATGAGAGCTTTGCCAAGAAGGTTAAGAATAAAAATGGATTCGCCAGAATGTTTGATTGCCTCAATACCAAAGTCTCGAGCCTTCTCATTGTCACCATAAGCATAGGCAAATTCAGCTTCCATCAGTTCTTTAGAACCCACAGCAATGGTCGCATCTGAAATGTAGCGTTCTTTAATTTTTGCTGCTTCATCAAATTGCTTATCGTGCAAAAGTTGGCGCATTTTGCGCTCCATACTCCCTTGCTCGGTCGGTTGTCGATCCTGTTGAATGGTCCAAATAATCGACTGAACAAGATCCTTTCTTTGAAAGGGCTTATTCAGAATGTGCGACACACCCATTTCACGAACAAAGGGAGTATCTTCTTTTTGGATCAAGGAACTGACCAGGATCACCGGCGTACCTTTAGCCCCTTCTTCCTGAGCCCTCTGCAAAAAGAGTGGTCCAGTCAACTTAGGAACTCGCCACTCCTGCATGATAATATCCGGGTTGTTATTCTGCTTGATGTGCTCGAAAGCGGCAATTCCATCTTCGAATGCATGAACCGATTCCACTCCCATTTCTTGCAAGGTCGCTTGAATTTCATTTCGAACGGTCGTGTCATTGTCTAGAATGATTGCAGATTTAAGGCCGAGAATATTCATCCCCTTGCCATCCGAACTGGAAAGATCGTCTCCACCCAAATAGGCGGCAGCAATCTGCTTGATAGTTGCATCCTGAGATGGGTCTATTTTTTTAACCTGAGACAGAATGGCTTTCGCTTCCTCTATTCTCCCCGTCTTCGCCAGCGGAATTGCCAGATTTAAATATTGCCCCAAATCAGCCGGTGATATTTTGAGCAGCTGCCTTTCAAAGGCCAAGAGCTCGTCATAAAGTCCTAAATACAAAAGATTCTGTCTTAGATACGAACCAGCCATCAGACTAGATTGCCAGTTAAATTTCTCATAACGTACAAATAAGTCTTTCAACTCATTGATCAATGAATCTTTGGTAAAAGGCTTTTTATGGTAGGATAATAATCCCCGCTCAAAGCAGGGAGGCAGAAGATCCATTTCTGTTTCTTCGACCAGAGCTGAAATTCTGAGCTGCTTCAGTTCAGGAACCGAGCAGAAGAGATTTAAAACCTGCAGGAGGTTTTCATGCTGATCGGCCATAAGCGGCGTGATGAGCCAACGAACCTTTTCTACCTCCATGACCCCAAGGGCGTCTTTGAGGTTGGGAACACCATTGACATCCGTAAAGCCCAAACTGCGGATGACTTCCGACAAAAGGGTACGGGAAGCTCCGGAGGGATCAACCACCAGCACCTTAACGTCTCTGTCTCTAAAAAAAATATCCATAGCACCACCGCTTGTCGTTGAAAGCAGGCTGTTAAGTTTATCGACACATTTAACCTTCAGTTGAGTCCTCTCTTCAGGTCGCGCTATTAACCCGCGACAAATCTTGGTATTTTATTTAGGATGAAGGCCCGAAATGACGTTATAAAGAAAGGAGCATCGAAGTGCCCCTGCTAAAAGCCATTCTCATCACGACCTTAAAGCTGGCCTTGGCTGGCGCCCTTATCGCTTGGCTGGTGGGATCTGGGAAAATCGATTTTTCCCAAATGCGCCTATTTGTTACTGAAATTGATCTGCTGATCGCTACCGTCAGCTATTGGATGTTCGCTGCCTGCCTCATGGGAACTTGGCGTTGGAAGACTTTACTGGAAGGCGCTGGGTATCGTATAAGCTGGAAACGGGCCTTGCAGTTGCAAGTGACTGGATTCTTTTTCAATACGGTCATGCCTGGTGCCGTTGGTGGGGACATCATTAAACTTGCCTATGTCATTAGAGACAATAAAGATAAATCCAAGACCCAGGCAATGATGACAGTTCTTTTGGACCGTATCGTCGGGCTGAGTGGTTTGTTTTTAATCGGCTGGATTTTTATGCTGAGCAGCTTGAATGAACTTCTGCAAGATCCTCGATTGGTTCCTTTGGTGACGATGATGGGCGTGGTGAGTGTCGGCTTTGTTTTGTTCTACACAGCTGCCCTGTATCACTACAAAGGCCGCGACCCCTTTCTAAGATTTCTCTCATTACCTATTCCTGGAATTGCCATTTTTTATAAGCTCTACAACGCGCTTCGCACCTATCGCTATGCGCGTGGGGCTATCGCTCGAAGCATTCTCTTATCACTCGGTATCCAAGGCTGTAGCCTTGGACTTTTCTATCTGATCACCTGTAAAATTCTTGGTTTTGCACCAGCTTTTGGTCGTATTGCTTCGATTTTTCCTGTTGGCGTTCTGACTACGGCCATCCCAGTCACACCAGGTGGTTTAGGCGTCGGTCACGTGGCCTTCGATCGCTTGTTCACTATGATTCGTCTGGATCATGGCGCTACCGTCTTCAACCTCTTCATCATTTCCCAACTTTTCTTAAATCTTTCCGGAGTCATAACTTACATCAGCCTGAGAAGGTCGCAACCGCTCCCTTCAAGCGGCTCTGACATGGATAGTTCTGCTGCATTATCAGCCTATTAGAAATCTATACCGCATTTTCCATAAAGTCCCGTACGGAGGAGTCGATAGACTCCTTGCATGAGATTCGGGGCAATAGATGGAAGATGGCAATGGATCGATTCCTCATTTTAGATGACAGCACGGGAAATACCCTCTTTTTTGAGATGATTCTCAAGGAGCTTGGGTATTCCAACGTCACCATTTCCCCTACCGGTGATGATGCCCTTATTCAAGCCGACAAACTCCATGCGCAGTTTTTTATCGTCGCCTGGGAACTCAAAGGAATGCCAGGAACGATTTTCGTTCAAAAGGCTCGATCAAAAAAGAAGCGACGATTCGCGCCTTGTATCATCTTCTCCAAGCGTATGTCACCTGAAGACGTCAAACTCACCCGCGATCTCGGCTTTACAAATATTCTGGCCATGCCCTTCGATCGGCAACAGGTCAAGGATATGATCAGCAATATTATTCATTACGAAGGTCATCTTGATCCTAGGGAGAATCAACTTCGCAAGATCGAAATGTACACATGGGATGGGCAGCCCATGGAAGCATTTAAGATGTTCACCGATGACCTCTTCGATTCAGGTCCATTTCAAACGCGAGCTCTCCTGGCCGCGACCGAAGTCTTCATGGGTCTGGCGAAAAACGACAAAGCCGAAAAATGTATCAATGACGCTATTCGCAATCAACCGGACAACAATCGAGCTCTGCAATTGAAGGCTCGGCTGCTATCGCGCAAAGGTCTGCACGAAGAGTCAATCCTCATCCTAGAAAAACTAGTTAAAGGCTCACCCAAGAATCTGTCGAACAAGATAAATCTTGGTGGCGCCTATATCGAAGCCGATCGTCACGAAGATGCCCGACGAATCTTCAATGATGTCATGAACGATGATCCCAGCAATCAGGATTGCAAGGATCAAATGGCAACTCTGGCCTTTAAGGAAGGTCAATTCACTCTGGCTGAGCAATTGATTGCCGAAACCGAAAATGGCAATGAACTGGCTCGAGCCTTCAATAATCTCGCTATTTCTCAAGTTGCCAAGGGTGACTTTGATCAAGGGATTAAGACTTACACCAACGCCATGCGTA
>JBGSTF010000300.1:0-15978 GCA_041736645.1 Oligoflexus sp.
CACGCAGGAGAGTGCGCATCACGTAAAGCATATTCCAATTGAGGCCGTCCGGAACGCGGTAGTGACCTTCTTTGGTCTTCGCATACTCCAGACGTTTGAACGATGACTCGAGCTGGGCGATCAATCTGAGGTGTCTTTCGAGCAAGGTTTCACTCAATGACTCAGGAAAACCGATGCGACGGAGCAGATGCAAGCGTTGGGCTCTTAAAAGCTGTCGATCGAAATCTTTTACCGCAGAACAGCTAGCGAAACAGCTGATCTTTTTCTTACGGCCCGTGCGCACAAAATCAATCATCTGCGCAAACGTTTGAATCATGTATCGAGCTTTGCTACTCTGCTCTTTGAGATTGGTGGACCATCTTTCGTGATCATCAAATCGGTACTCATGAAAGAACAGACCGAACTGCCTAATGGAACCATAATCGACGATCCCTGCATCGGCTAAGATGTTATCGCCATCCCATTCCATCCAACAGAAAATATAATCCGCTTCAAATCGGGCCGAAGCTTCAGCAAAATTGCGGGTCATGTTTTTTAAGAAGTGGATGTAGCGATTTTCGCCAGCTTTCAACTGCCAGGTGCCATTGCTCAGTTGACGATTGATATGATAGTCCACCATAGCTTTCAATCGGTCGTGACGTCCTTGCTTCAGATGCAAAAAAAAGTGCGAGGGTCGTAACAGATTTTCGCCAGCTCGCACGGTGATTGCAAAGCCTTTGGCGAACTCGATGACACATAGCACGCGCTCGGTCTTCAGCCCATTTCGATGCAGAATCTCGCTAAAAAGCGTATCAATGTATCCCTCATGCAGCTTGCAGTAGCCGCAGCCATAGGATACATGAGGATCGCCTGAACGAAAGAATGTTTTACTCTTGCTACTGGCGGGGGACAAACAGGTCGCGCCCGTTCCACAGCTGCTGAGATCCCATGTTTTGCCGGCAAATTGCCAAGTTCCATTCCAGATACTGCGTCCGTCACCAGAGGTCAAACCCCGACGATCCGCATGCTGCAGCTGGAGGTAACGCGTGGCCATATAAGATTTGGGTCTCACTGCGGATGGGTCTACTCGCTCGGGGTGCATGAGGTCATATTCGTTGACAATGATCAGGCTGAACGTATCCAGCAGTGCCCTGTGTAGCTCTGCATTCATCTCATGGCCGTGTCCGGGATCTAGCAGCCCCATTTCCTTGGCGAGAGAAAAATTAAAGAAGGAGACCTTTCCACCCGGACGATACCGTACCTGGTAAGTCACGTGCGAAAAAGGCACCTCCTGCTGCAGAGGATGGCTACCATCAATCAGGCCAAAGCCAGAGTATGAAGGCTTTTGCTGGATCGCTACATGCTTAAGTCTGGTCAATGTTCACTACTCCCGAAGCAATATCTTAAGGACTCGGCATTTTCTCGTCTAACTTAAGCAAAGCTCCTGGGTTAAGGAACTTTCTTACCAAAAGAAAAGCAGCTGCGAGTCTGGGCTCGAAGCTGCCTGCGGGGTGGGTCGACACCCTGGATCGACTGCTACAAATACCCAAGCGAACTGTGAATTTTATAGCTTTTCAGGTTTTTCCCCATTCGTTCAGACGATAAGATTGCTCAGAGGGAGTGACAGTATAGCCGTGATCAATGGCAAAGAGGCTATCGCCCCCAGCTCAGCCACGGACTTTTTTGCCTTGAATCCACACCGAATCAAGACAGCGTTCGTCACAGAGATGAATAAAGGCGGAAAGTAACTCTGGTATGCTTTGACAATTCTTCAGACGTCGATCCAAAAGAGGGCGACGGGACGGATCGATGACTTGGAAATCAGCTTTATAGCCAACTTCAAGTGTACCCAGATCGGTCATTCCAAGACTTTCCGCTGCTTTTAAAGTACTGGTCACGAACAGTTCACTTGAGGACAAGGGGACTCCTCGGAGGGCAGCAACTTTATGGGCTTCATTCATCGTCTGCCAAAGCGAGAAACTGGTCCCCGCACCAATATCAGTTCCCAAAGCCAACGGCACGCCTTGCTTTCTTAGACCACTCCAGTCCATCAATCCGCTGCCTAAAAACAGATTTGACGATGGACAATGGCTGATGATGGTGCCTCGATCGGCCAGTCGTTTCATGGCGGAATGATCCACATGAATACCGTGGGCAAGAATCGTTCGCGACCCGATCAGCTGAAACGATTCATACACGTCGAGGTAATCTTTGGCCTTAGGAAAAAGTTCTGCGATCCACTGCAGCTCGGCGGTATTTTCTGCGTAGTGAGTCTGCACGAAGGTATCTGGATACTGGACATGCATCCTTCCCAGTTCTCGCATCATCTCGGGGGTACAAGATGGGGCAAAGCGTGGAGTGAGAGCCACCGCAAGCCGGCCTTCATGCCCATGCCACCGCTGTAGCAAATGGTTTTGTCCCTGCAAATCGCGGTCAAGCGGAACCAGGAGTTCCTGGGGCGCATGACGATCCATGCTGGTTTTGCCGATAATGCCACGCAAACCACGCTGCGCAAACACGGCAAATAATAGGTCGGTCGCTTCATAGTCGGAACTGCTGAACACGCAAGCCAGGGTCGTCCCATTGGCTAAAAGTTCATCGACAAATTGATGAGCGGCATCCAGAATCATTGAACCTTGGCCCCGAAAAGCTATTTCCGTTGGAAAAGTATAGGTTTCGAGCCAAGGCAGCAGTGACGGAGCCATCTGCCCCATCATATCCATTTGTGGAAAATGCACGTGGGTATCGAGAAATCCCGGCAGGATCCAGTGGCCGCGATGATCAAACACTGGCGCCGTTGGCGCCAGCTTCTGCACTTCGGCAAAATCACCTTTGGCTTTGATGAAACCTTGAGCGTCAATCAGCAAGGCCGAATCCTGATTGTGTTCGACCTCAAAATTTGCTGAGTTTGAACGAGCGAATAAAAGTTCTCCTCTAACGATCTTCATTGAATTTCTGCCCTCTCACAACGGTCACTACAAGTCGCCCTACCCTGAGCAGAATTATGCACGAACTTCGGCCAAATGTCTCATAGAGATGGGCTGGCCGATTGAATCATTAATTGTGACGTAGTTTTCGTGCAAAGCCCAGGTAACCCAGTGCAAGACTGGATGTGAATTGAAAACCAAATCCTGGGTGCACTCGCCTTGTAAGCAGGGAAGACCAAAAAGGCCAAGAAAAAATTTTAGGACGAAGGCCCTGAAACTCTCGAATCGCAAGACCTGAGCCCGCCACCATACCTTCCAGTTCTTGGGGTTTAATAAACAGGTGCCATACATGAAAATTCTTTGGGCAATCACGCGCCATGAACTCAACGGCATCAATAGCTAAAAATTTGGCGATCCTAGTTCGGTTGAAGGTATAAAAAATCATTATTCCACCAGGCTTTAACACTCGAGACGCTTCTTGAATCGCACGTTCTGGTTCGTTCACGTGTTCCAAAAAGTCCATCAAGAGGACACTATCAAAGAAGCCATCCGGATGTTTTAATGCAAAGGCATCACCGGCTGCATAATTCACCAAGCTCCCCGCCACCGCATGTCGCTGAGCAACTGCAATTGAATCCGGCGATTGGTCTAGGCCGTATACATCGAAACCCTTAGCCGCGAGAGCATTGCTTAAGAAACCTGCTCCACATCCAATATCCAAGACACGCTTCCCTTTGTCGATTTTTTCGTTGGCAAATATGCCTTGAATATAGTCCAACTTAAGCTTTGATTCTGCCCGTAAAAGAGCGATGACGTGCTGGTCGTCGCTATACCAACGTTCCCCGAGCTGCTCATAAAATAGATTGTTAATGGCCGGGCTTTCGATGATTCCTAGCATAATAAATATTCCAATAATAGAATTGATAGAAACCCCAGAGGGCAACACCGAGGGGAAGCACTTTGAGAATCCAAGACAAAGGATCTTCATACCAAAGCAGGCCAAGAGTCAAAAGGATTGGACCATGCAGAATAAAAAGCAATGAATGACACCATTGCTCCGTCGCTGAGCAAGCTTCGGCATGAATCCATTCATCCTTGGTGATCAGAAGACACGAACTCACAGCAAGAACACCATAAAGGAGTACACTGGTTAGGCTCGGATACAGAAAGATGGGAATCAGGATACTCAGTAGAAAAAGTCCGGTATCTGCAACATGGCCCCAACGTTCAAATCGATCCAAACCACGCCTATGATGAAATATAAATTCATCAAAGCTCATAATGACAGCCTGGATGAGAGTCAAAGCCAAAAGTAAGAGACCTAGGAAGGAGGACATTGTTTCCCACTCTTTCGCAATGATTGGCAATTAGAGTCCTTTTCCTAGCAAATTGATCACCAGAGTCAGCCCGGGTCCGAAGGCCAAAGACACAATCAATTCGCCTGACTTCACTTGTGGATCGACTTGCATAGAATGCCAAATATAGGGAAGGGTTGCCGAGGACATGTTGCCAAAGTCACGTAAAATTGCTTTGCTGTGGCGAACCGATTCCTCCGGCAATTCCAAGCTTCGCTGGACCATCTCAATGATAAGTGGCCCTCCTGGATGAATCGCAAAGCGTCCAATATCGCTCTGTTTAAGCTTATGGCTTTGGAGGAACTGATCAACCTGGTCCTTGAGGACTTCACCAATCTTAATTCCGACTTTTTTACTCAAGTTCATGTGAAAGTTGGAATCACCCAATGTCCAAGTCATACATTCGGCAGAGTCGGGGACAAGGCACTCAGCATAGCCGAGCAAGGCAAAACTATCCCTGGTGGCTCGACGACTGAAGTCCATACGCGCCGCACCATCGGCAAAGAGAATATTGGCAACAATTTGATCAGCCTGGGAGGCGGCAGGATTGAGATGCAGGCTGCAAAACTCGACAGAAAAGATGCTCACTGTTCGATCATCATCAGCGCTTAGAACGAGGTTATTCGCCAGATTCATAGCTGGGACCGAAGCATAGCATCCCATATGTCCCAGTTTGAGCAGCTTGCTCGAATTCTGCCAGGATTTTTCCAAGACTAATTTCTGCGCAGGATAGGGTGCATCGTATCCCGTGCACGATACTTCAATCAGAGTCGCAGGAGGCTCGGTGACCTCCTGGAACGCATTTTGAATCATGGCCAAAGCTTCTTTAGCGAAAATTTCCATTCGCTGTTCGAGAGGAGGTGAAGACCAGAGTGTAGGTGTGCCATCTCTCCGAAGGCTAGGCCTAAAAAATTCCATTTTGCTAAAATCGCGCCTTCGAAAGTCACCGAGAACGGATCGACGCGAATGAATACTTTGATTGCCCAGGAAACGTTCGTATAGATGGTGGACTCGATTACGGATGGAATCGGGTCGATCACTTTCGAGCGATGACCGATCCCAAGCTCGAATCAGCCAGGAAATAGCTTCCCTTTGGTCGAGTTTGAAAGGTGCATCAATTGTCCGGATAGAGTTGAGATATGTCAAAGGTTTTTGATTTTTCAAAGGCAAACTCCTAGCGCAGGTTTTACGACATCGGGCGATTCAAGTGTTCAATCCTTAAATCAGTTTCCTCTGTCGATCACTCCCTTCACGTTAGGCTGCGTTCCTAGGAAAAACATAGGACAAAGATCGCCAAACGACCAGATATCCGAAAATAGCCAATACTTCTAACAATCAATTATTACCAATCATATTGTGCCTATCCAAAGAGCACCCTCAGTGAATCTGTGCACAGCGCTCGTATTCGAACCGTTCATCTTCAAACAAAGTGGTTTTCCGACTTGTATTAATTTCACTGCAGCTGCTCATGGAGCTCTGCGCGATCGTGGTGATCTCTGTCTATTGTTTTGGATTTTAGAGTGAAAAATTAAATCCCGTCGCCGTTAAAGTGGCAAAAGACTGAATTTATCGGGAGAGAAAAAGAAAAAGACCCTGGGAGGAGTTCTTTCCCAGGGCCATTCTAAGGGGGCACACTCGATCAAAACTGATGGCGAATGTTACCGGGCAGATTTTGTTTATCGTCAGTCATTTCCTATGTCTGTCGATAGAGAGGAATCTATGCGAGGATTCGTAAGAAAGCTACACAAAAATTCACTTCCTAGAGTTTTTTTCACAATTTGTTGTAATTAAACTCCACAATCTGGCTCATCCTTGCAGGGAGTCTGGGCCTATGTACGCCATTCTATGTGCAATCTCCGCTCAAACTATAATCCAGCGAACAATTCTACGCTCAATGAACTAAAAACGCGCCCTATCAAGCGCTTGAGGTCGAGTTAGCCGGATGGCCAAGTGACGTCTTGCAATCCTGATGTCGCTGAGTTACAAAATGAAAAGTTTCCTGGACCACGCAGCAATGCAAGGAAGAGGAAGCCACTTTTGGTCCTGAGGTCCTGGGTTCACTCTGAGTCTTCGTGATCAAAATAGCTTGTGCGGCCGTTTTCGTTGCTGCTGTTACGCGGCGGTTCGAGCGGATTGGGTACAAGGATTCGCCATTTATCCTTCAATAAAAAAAGCAGGGTTTCGTAAGACACCCTGCTTTTTTTTTGTTTTTTTTGGATCAAGATCGAAACAGTTCACCCATCTTTTTGCCCAGAATCATGGAAGCTCCCATGATACACGCGGCAAGGATTGCCATTCCAATCACCCCAAGCGCACTGGCCAGGAGCTCTCCAGACCCTTGTTCAAGGAACAGCACATAGATGGCTTTGGTCATAGGATAGTACTTCTCTTTCATAGCTAAGATGAGACTATCACTCACATCCAACATGGCATAAGAGAAGCAGAGCAGCGCACCGGCGATCAGGTTCGCTGTGACCAATGGCACCGTAATCTTCCTCAGGGTATGGAACCGCGAGGCACCGAAGGTGGTCGAGGCCTCTTCCAGAGACGGACTCATCTGCTGCAGACCCGCCGATGCCGACCGCACCATATAGGGCAAGCGCCTGATCGCATAAGCAATGACCAAGAGCGGCACTGGATTGTGCAGAGGATCCAAAAAAGTATCGGAGTAGGTCACCACATAGCCGAAAGCCAAAACGATTCCTGGTAGGGCCAAAGGAATCATCACAAGCCCGTCGAGTAAACCCGGAAAGGGAACCAAGCGACGAACAATGACATAGGCAATCAACAGACCCAAGATCAAATCCAAAATGGTTGAAAGACCGGCGAAGATAAAGCTGTTCTTGATACCGATGAGGGACAGGCTGGTTTGGAACACCTGTGTAAAATGATCCAGGGTATATTGCTCTGGCAAAACGGTCATAAACCACTTGTTGCTGATCGCCGTGACAATCACAGCGATATGCGGTACCAAAGCCAACACAATCGTCAAACCGACCAGACCGTAAATCCAAGGCAGCGCCATCCAACTGGCCTGCTTTTTGCCAGAAGATACCTGCCCTTTGCCCATCATTTCATATTTTTTGCTGCCGAGAGCTAGTTTCGACAGCAGGAAAAAGCAAATGGTCATCACAATCACCAGAAACACTAGGGCATAGCCCACTGGGTTCTCGTTCACATCGGTGATCATGTTGAAGATCTGCACCGGAATCGTTTGGTGATAGCCCACCAAAAGCGGGGTTCCCAGATCCGTCAAAGCCCAGATAAAGACGATGATGGCGCCCGCGAAATATCCTGGTCGGGCCAATGGCCAGACGATATCTTTCAACTGCTTCCATTTGGGCACACCCAAAGTTGTGGCCACTTCTTCCACACTCGGATCGACGTTGGCCAATGACGCTGAAAGATTGAGATACATGATGGGGTAAAGGTGCAGAACTTCCAAAGCAACCACAGCCCAGAACATGGTATCGGGCCCCAACCAATCAATAGGTTGCTCAATCCATTCCAGCCCCAGGAGTCCAAGGTTGACCGAACCACGCTTGGCAAAGAACCGCAAAATGCCGATCGCGCCGACAAATGGTGGCATAACCATCGGCACCAGCAGCAGTCCCATCAGAAAACTTTTGCCGGGAAATTCCCACTTCACATTGATCACGGCCAAGGGAAAGCTGAGCAATGTCGCAGCCAAAGTCGTCACAATTCCAAGCAAAAGGCTATTGCCAATGGCCGACATCAAAAGTTCGTTGGAAAACAGCAATGGAAAATAGCGAAAGGTGAATTCGCCTTTATTGAAAAAGGCTCGGGCCATAATCGTTGAGACTGGCAGCACCAAGAAGAAAAACAGCATCACGATCGTCGCGATGACGGTGCCGTAGCCAATCAGATCCGAGATTCGTCTTTTCCGCGATGATGTTTCATCAGTCAAAGTCTGCGTCACGTTCCCGGCCCCATTTCAGTGTTGGGTGGCAGAACCAGCACGTCTTCGGCTGCAATCATGCAACCGATGGCGTCACCTTCGACAAAACTGTGCTCAGGCGCATGGTAGAAATTCACCTTGATCGGCTGACCATCTTCACTGCGCAGCTGAAACTGCTCAGACTCGCCGAGATAAGTTAAATGCTCGACCTTCAGTTTAAAGAAGTTGGATCCTTGTCCCTTCTTTTCCCAATCGATCAGAATCGCCTCCGGCCGAAGCGACAGAGAAACGGCAGCACCGACGGCGAATTCATCAGCAAAATGGTTCGCTTCAAAACGGCCAAAAGACGTTTCCACCTGATAAATTCCTGCCTGACGGGAGACAACTTTGCCCTGGATCAAATTGGTTTCACCAATAAAGCCGGCGATAAAAGGCGTTTTTGGAAAGTTATAAAGAGTCCGAGGACTATCGGTTTGGATCAAACGTCCGGCATGCATAACAGAAATCTTGGTGCCCATCGACAGCGCTTCCCGTTGATCATGCGTCACATAAAGAGTCGTGATCCCCGTCTGCCTATGAATGCGCAGAATATTATCCCGCATCTCCATGCGAAGTTTGGCATCCAGGTTGGACAGCGGTTCGTCTAGCAGCAAAACATTCGGGCGAATAGCCAAGGCGCGGGCTAGAGCCACTCGCTGCTGCTGGCCACCAGAGAGCTGACCTGGCAACCGGTCAACATATTGTGTCAGTCGAGTGATATCGAACACTTCATCGATTCGCCGTTTGATTTCCGTGGCACTGAGCTTTCTAAGTTTCAAACCATATTCGACGTTTTTGTAAACGGTCATATGTGGCCACAACGCGTAGTTCTGAAACACCATACCGATGCCGCGATCCACTGCGGGTTTACGCGTGACATCATCGCCGTCAAAAAACAGCTGACCTTCGGTAGGAGTTTCCAGACCCGCCAGCATCCGAAGGGTCGTGGTTTTGCCACAGCCCGATGGTCCCAGCAAAAAGTGCAGAGCACCTTTTTCAATCTTCAGATTTAGATCATGCACAGCCGTTGACTGACCGTAGCGTTTGTAGATGCTCTTGAAGACGACTTCCATGCTGCTCTCATCCTCGCCTCGGACTTGCTCGCAAGCCCAGGCTTAGCTCAGGGATTTTAGGCCCGGAGGATCCTCCCCCCTTGGGCCGATCCTCCACCGCTTACTGCTGACTCTTGTACTTTTGGCGAGCTGCACTCACCCAGGCATTGATCGTTTGATTCCGCACTACTTCATCGTCCCACTTATCCACCAGCTTCAAGAATTCGGCTTCACTCACAGGCGGCTTGCCGAGAGCTGCGAGCTTCGCAGGATCGACTGTTTTGCCTTTGGCTAAATTCTTCCAAGCTTTTTTCAGATCTTCATGGGTGTCGACCAAAGTCGAACCGACAAGATCGTTAAACACTCGTTGCAGCTTAGTCGCACGAGCCAGGTCCAGCATGATAAAGCCTTTCTGAGTGAAAGGATTGGCCGGAGAAATACGCTTGCCTTCGGTCTCTTCGTAGGCCTTGGTATTGACAGCCATACGGCCTAAGGAAGAGAGCTTCGGACCGCCCGGTACACCTTTTGGCAAGAGCAGTAGTTTTTGCCCTTCAACGCTCAAGGTGAAGTCGATAAAGCGTTCGGCAACTTTCCGATTGGGTGCTCCTCGCAAGAGAGCGATAGGATCCGGATCTAAGACGGACTGACCTTCTGGTAAAACAAAACCCAGGTTATCAGGACCAAGATCGCCAATTTTCGCCAGAGCGTAGAAGTCGATTGCCATTGCGAGGCCGACATCGCCAGCCACCACAGCTTTGATGGGATCAGTACTGGAGTGAGTGAAGGACCGAGCATTGGCCGAGATCGCCGTCAAGAGTTCCCAGCCTTTATCCCAACCCATGGTCTGCAAGATGATAGCATTCATGGTGTTGGCCGAACCTGAGCGACGAGGGTCAGTCAAACTGATGTTATCTTTGTAGACCGGCGAACCCAGGTCCTGCCAAGTTTTGGGCTCAGGCAGCCCGTCCATCTTCATAATCTTCTTGTTGAAGAAGACCCCGAAGGAAGACATCGCCGAGGCATACCAGGTTTGGGTTTTGTCATAGAGGGGAATGCCCGAGGCTTTTTCAGGAACCTGCGCCTTCAGCTCGGCAGGCAATTTGTAGGAATCTAAAAAGCCATCATGCCGAAGCTCCATGAATGTCGCTGTTCCGCCACCCCAGAAGAGGTCCACACCCGAAGATTTTTTATTATTGCTGTACTTGGCCCGCAGAAAACGAACATCGTCGGAAGTGCCACCTTGGTCGAGCCATTGGACATCGACTTCGGTATTAAATTTCTTTTTGTAGTATTCGGTGAACAGAGGAACGTATTCCTCCTGAATGGATTTCCGGTGCGGAGACAGGATCACGAGGGTGTCTTTCGCCCATGCTGTGACCGAGCTGCAGAGAAGTGTAGAGGCCAAGAGCCAAGACTTCATAATACTTCCTTCGTTGCTATGCGGCCAAGCCAGATGGCTCTGTGCCGGTTCTCGAGACCTCTTGAGCGGCTTGCAGATCCGTCTTCAAAAGGGGTCGTCCGTGCTGGTAACCAAGGTGCATCTTGGTAGAATTTAACCCCAAAAAAAGCAAGTCTTTTTGTGGACTCAAGGCGTTTCCTATGGAAGCGCGGAAGCCGCCCTTGCAAGACCTTCGCGATCCCAACTCTGCTTGACAGCCAAGGCCGCATTTTTGGCTAAATTGCCTTGCAGCCTCGTACAAAGGTCCAGCAACTTCTGCCTTGTTGCCTCGCGCTCGGGCCCTGGAAGGGCCAATCGTGCCAACTCATCGGCGGCTTCGGAAGGACTGAACTCTTGAATGAATTCGCGGACTAAACCCATATCAGCGACGAGGTTCACAAGACTTATGTAAGGAAGACGAACAAAGCGTTTGGCCAGTTGGTAGCTGAGCGGCTGCATCACATAAGCTACCGCCATTGGCGTACCTGTCAGCGCACATTCCAGGGTCGCCGTGCCAGATGTTACCAGTGCAGCATCGCAAGTTTTCATCAGGTGGATACTCTGACCTCGCACCAGGGTGGTATCACCTAGCATAAACACAGCCAGTTCGTCTGACTGAACGACGGGGGAAGGCAAAGGCTCGCCAAGGATGCTAGCGAAAAGTTCTGGCTTGAGATTGGGCGCCATCGACAGCGCAAAACGGAGTGCAGGATATCTCTGACGCAGTTCGGCTCTGATTTGCATCATACGTGGCAAAAGACGACGAATCTCGCTGGCCCGACTCCCGGGAAAAAAGCCGATGACAGTGGTTGGCTCCAGATGAAACCGCGACCGATCCGCCACTGCCTTGAGGGCTCGATCAACTTGCGGGGTTCCAACGTATCGATAATTGACCGCACGATCACGGAAGAATTGAGCCTCAAAGGGCATAATACCTAGGACTTCATCCGTCACTCGTCGCAATTTTTTGGTGCGTTTTTCTCCCCAAGCCCAGAGCTGTGGGGCGACATACTGAAAAACATACACACCGCTCAAACGCAAAGAATCGGCGAGGCGCAAATGAAAGCCGGGATAATCGACCAAGATCGCGATATCAGGCTGGCGTCTTTCGATGTGCTCAAGCAGGCTAAATTCTAGGTGCTTGAGAAATGGCAAGTGTTTGATCACTTCAACAAATCCCATCACCGACAATTCTTCAATCCCAAACAGAGCTTCAGCACCCTGGGCTCGCATCTTGGGCCCACAGATACCAAAAACTTCGGCTCCCGGCCAGATCCTGTGCAACTCATCCAAGAGTTCTGCTGCCAGAAGATCGCCTGAAGGTTCGCCGGCGGAAATAAAAATTCGAGGCTGCCTCATGCGTCCTCTTTCCTCTCATAAGGGATAATCGTTTAGAGAAGCTCCACAGCCGATGCCGGCTCGACCCAAGGACGGTGACGCACTTCGGCCATCTGCACCGCTTCCTCCACCAGCTGCACGGATTCGACGAGTTGCTCTTGGGTCGCCAGGAAATGTTCGCGGCCTGACATATAGCGATAAAGTTGGTCCAACTGAATCTTCAAGGTCTCTTGTTTGTCGACAGGCAGGAGGGCTCGATCCAAGCCATTGGCCGGCTCGCTCCAAATCAATTCTGGTAAGATTTCGCCAAACCGTTCCCGCAGGCCCATTCCTGCTATTTCACAGGTCTGAGCAATATAATCGACGGTGCACACAGCTTCACTGCCGGTGACTCGAATGTTGCGCAGACGCTGCGGCGTCAACCAATTCACGTGCACCGATCCGGTAGCGCCTTGACGACCGGCGACTAAAATTTCGGCGGTATCGAAGATACCCTTGAAGTGGGTGCTATGGCCAACACTGTGCAAGATCTGAAGAGGACCCAGCAGCATGCGAAAGACATCAAGCTCATGCACAGCTAAATCTAAAATGACATTATTGCCTGGTTTGACGTTACGCGGAAAACCACCCGCGCGAGTTCCACTCAAATGCACGAGGCGCCCTAAAACCCCGGCTTGATTGAGGCGCCGTAGGGCAGCGACAACAGGATTGCATCGTTCGATATTGCCCACGGCTAGGTGCAAGGACTTCTCCTGAGCCAATTCCACCAGCTCGCGAGCTTCCAGCAAAGTACCTGCCGCCGGCTTTTCCACAAAAACATGCCGCCTTTGTTCCAAGAGACGCTTGACGAGTTGGTAGTGCAATTCGGTTGGAACAGCGACTACGGCAAGGTCCCAGCGCAGGGCAAGCACTTCTTCAGGATCGCGCAAAAGGGGAATGGTAGAATCGGGCAACGCAGTGAGGACAGGATCGACAACCGCTTCCAGTTGGAACCTCGGGTCTTCCTGTAGAACGCGAAAATGATTGCGTCCCATGTTGCCCATGCCAAACAAAACAACTCGAATCACCTGCATAAGCACCCTCGCGTTTCGGTTAAGGCCGCCACTATAGCGAATCAAGACGCCGTTGCAAAGGCCGATTCGAGGCTTCTGCAAGCTTTCCTAGGCAAAAATTTAAGGATTCTAGATCGGATTTGCACCAAACTGCGGACGGCATCACTTGCCTCAGTTGTCTTTTCTTGAATGAATCCTACTTGCGGGAACTGGAAATCTGCCAAAACTTATTCTATTGTCGGCACCAGTCTCCCGGGCGACCTCGAAACTTCATAAGGAATTGCATCATGCTCCCATCTTGTCGTAAGCTTTGGCTCCATTCCCTCGTGTCACTTTTAGCTCTTTACGGCTCCGCTTTTTCTTATTCAGCTGTGAGCAGCAGTCCTACTGTCTCCGCTCAAGATCTAGCCATAGCCTTGCCACTCGAGTCCCTGGAACTCCCAGCACCCCGAGCAATTCTGGCTCCGGGATCGGTTCTCTTCCCAGAAACTTGGTACAAATCCGTCCAGGCCGGCTTTCAAAATACCAGTGTGGGCGATAGTCTAGCCTTTGAAAGTCCATATGCAGACTGGCGTGTGGTCTCGCTCCGCATTGCTCCCTGCGCCCCTTTAGGCCAAACCCCTGCCGACGATATCGACACCCTATGCTGGCCCGAGGTCCGTCTCGTATGGCAACCCATTCAAAGAAAAATACGTCTGCATGAACGGTATATGCTGGCTGCTGCTGATGATCGGGCCTTTCACGCCATCTATCCCCTTCAGGCTTCACGCTTGCTCAGTCCAGCGGAAGCCCAAAGAGTGGCTGAGTATCGCCTTACGATTGCAAACTACCAGCGAACGAAGAGCACTTATACGCCGCTTAGCGCGAATGAAAAAACAGACTTTGTGCAACTCAGAAATCAAGTGCTCAGCTCGCTTCTGCGCGACACTCTGGCCCTCAGGTCCCAAACTTTCCCGGGCAGCGCCTATAGCAGCATAGGCCTGCGCCCCGAAATGCTCGGCGATAGCCAAGAACAGACCGCTTTTGTGTCGCGATTAAAAGGCTTTCTCGCTCGCTATGCTTTGCCGGATGACCTCAGAACCTTGACAGCTTTTTCTTTGCCCGAGGGACGGGAACCTGCCCATCTGGATGAATGGGTTTTTCTGGCTTTTCGCGGTGAAAAAGGCTTGGTGCAGCTCGATCAACTGCGCATCCAATCGACCAAAGACGGTCGCACACTGGCCGATCTTGGAACGTCCATGCGGGGATCGATGACTCGGGATGAACCCAATCTCTACGATCTGTTGGATGACTCGTCCGAATCATCGGAATTGAAGCAAAGCGTTATGCTCACGGTGCCTGACATCGCTCGCTTAACACCAGCCATCAGCGATCGGCGGCAACATCTGGTGCCCAATACCAGCTGCGTATCCTGTCATAAGATGAATCCACTGCGCTTTGATTTTCATAACTTTAGCTATCTTGAAGACCGAGAGCTGACGATCTCTCCCCGCGTGAAGCGGGATGTTGAGCTCGACCTCCTCTGGCTCCAATCAAAGAAGTGACTCTCGAAGTTATGTGATTACTCAAAGCGGCTTGTAAACCCTCGTAGCGATAAAGCACTTCAAAAAACGATGAATGGGAGCCTTGTCCGCATCCCAACCGTCCTCGTAAAAACCAGTCAGAACAAAACCGGCGCGGAGCTGCCCCCCAATTTGATCCTCGAGGCTGTGGCCAAAAGACAGTGGTTCGTTTTCAGCTAGGAATTGGGCGCGTTCTGCGGCGGTGAGGCTGTTCAGGTCACTGTAGGGAATTGCATAGCGCATCTCAGCGACGCCCTGCTTTTCCCGCTCAAAGTCCATGGTAAAGATCACGGGATTGCAAAAACCGGCGATCATGGTGCCGCCTTTTTTCAGGACTCGAAAAGCCTCCTGCCAGACGGGATTCACATCGGGTACAAAAGCATTCGAACAGGGATGAAAAATAAAATCAAAGCTGGAGGATGGCAAGGCATCCATTCGACTCATATCACCTTCTATGGTCCGAAGTATCAGGCCTTCGCGGGCAGCAACCTCCTGATCGCGGGCCAGCTGCGCGGGAGAATTATCTAAGACAGTGACATCGGCCCCAGCAGCAGCCATCAGTGGCGCCTGCTGACCACCACCGGAAGCGAGCGCGAGAACTTTGCAGCCTTGCCACGCCGGATACCACTCTTTGGGGACGGGTTTCTGTGGTGTCAGGACCATATGAACATCACCACGGCGGGCGCGAGCGATCTCTTCGGCGGACACTGGCAAAGTCCAAGGATTGCCGACCGCCACCTGATGATCCCAGGCTTTTTTATTGTATTGAATGGCATCCATCACTTGCTCCTTGATAAAGAACAGCGATCCTAACGCAAAATGAGTTGCTATTCCATAGGACGAGGACGTTTTTATGATTAGGAGGCACCGGCTAGAACCATAGGACGGATCGGCACATGAATTTCGAATTGGAAATGATAATGCTGCTGATCATCTTTGGGTGGACCGAGGACGATTTCAATAATGCCGCCCACTTCATTCAGAATCGAACGCACGGCATCCATACCAATGCCCCGCCCCGAAATAAGAGTCGTCTGATCCCTGGTGGATAAGCCACTATCAAAGATGCAATTGGCAATGAACTGAGGGTCAACCGAAGTTCCGGATGGAATCTTTTGCGACGCGCGGGCTCGCTGTTCGATCACCGTCAGATTCAAACCGCGACCATCGTCCTGATAGATAATGCGCAGGGACGCTGAGCCAATCATTTCAACCTGTATATGGATGGTTCCAGCCGGATTTTTGCCCGCACGCACACGCTCAGCTTTGGCTTCCAAGCCATGATCCATGGAGTTTTGCAAGAGATGACCAAACACC
>JBGSTF010000308.1:0-4653 GCA_041736645.1 Oligoflexus sp.
CCGATCTATAGCTCGGGCTGCCGAGTTCTGGCAAATCCTAATTGCAGGTTTTTGCATTTAAAAAGAAGCTAGGATCGATATATAGCCAGATAGATTAAAACGTCCGCAATATTATCGCAATAAAGTGATAATAAACCGGAGCCGCCCAAGCTACGAAATAGCTATGCTCTTTGCAAAGACCGACCTTTACCTAAAAACAAAGAAACCAGCAAACCCACCAACAACAAGCAAGAAATAATAGTCGGCACCGTGGGCAGGATATTGGAATTCAAGGACAAGCAAAATCCCAGACCGGTTGCAAAGGCTGCAACGATTGCGCAGAAGCTCAAGTGTCGATTGAGTCCCGCCGCCAGGGTGCGTGAGGCAATGGCCGTAGGAATGAAGAGACAGGCTATGGTGAAGAGGTATCCAACCGTTTGCACGCAAAAGCAGAGGACCACAAGGCTCAGCAAATCAAAGCGCGACAACCTCAGCCATCGGGATGAAACAACAACTTCCCCGGTGATAGCCTTTTCAAAAGAGGCTTGGGTGAAGGATCGACTGCAAAGAGCCATAAGTCCGACGAGCAAGATGCCGACGGCTATTCCAGCATAGGATTCACCACTGCTGATGGTCGCGAGGTCGCCAAAATACTTTTGCGCCATATGGTTTTCCAGAGCAGGAAAGAGAGCGCTTACCAGATAACCACCCGCTAAAAGCAGCGCAAACAGACTGGCAAAATGGGTATTGCTCGAAGCCATGCGATGGGCGACCAGCCTTTCACTCAGGACAAAGGTGAGAGCAGCCACCACAAGGGCCAGGATAAGTGGCAGAAATGTCGCCAAAGGCTCGTCGTGAAGCAAGGTTTGAACGATACCCAAACCCAAAAGCACGCCCAGCATAGCCCCCTGCCCCATGCAAAGAGTTTGCATAGCTCGATCACGGGCCGCCAATTGACAACCCAAAAGAGCGAGTCCGGCAGCTAAGAACACACTCGCAACAATGGTCCAACCATAGATCGCAAAGAGTTGATTCATATCGCAACATATCCTTTTAAATCGACAATGATGTGCTGGCTCCAATCCTGAGAATCCAACATGGATTCATGTCCAACCATGATCACCGCATGCTGACCATCCGCTATGAATCCTTGGAGAGCATCACGCAACTGCCTCCGACTGGCGACATCAAGATGATTCATGGGCTCGTCCAAGATGAGCACTTGCGGATCTTGCAAGAAAATCCGCGTGAGGAGTGTCTTTTGCCGTTCACCACCACTGGAGGTATTCCAGGCCAGGTTTAACTGCGAAGGATGTAAAAGCCCGTGGCTCAGGACCTCAATATCTTTTGGTCGAAACTTTCCTGAAAAATTCAAGATGTCGGCCAAGGTGAGGCCAATATGGAACTCCTGGTTATGGAGTTGCGATAGAAAACTGACCCGACTCAAGGGCAAGTGCCAATGGATCGAGCCAGACGACTTCACATCACTCCCTAGCAACAAGCGAAGCAAAGTGCTTTTGCCAATGCCGTTAGGCCCCGTGAGCATCAGCAGCTCTCCCAACCGCAACTCGAATCCTAAATTGCGGACCAGCGGCCGTCGATCAGGAGTTTGATAGGACAGGTCTTGAACTTGCAGAACTTTAGTCATCTTTGAGCTACTTTCCAGGACCCGCCGTCTGAACAGCTTTAAGCAAACTGTCGGCTATGTGCCTTTGCAATTCGGGGTAGGTCTTATAGGTTCCTTTGGCCTGTAACATTGTCGGTGTAATCGCCAAAGGTATACCAGATATCTCCTGGAATCGCTGCAAGGTTTTTATAGGGCTGTAGTCTGCTCCTAAGGCCACGCGAACGCCGGCATTCTTCGCTGAAGTCGCGATCTCTGCCAGACGCCCAGCAGACGGAGGAACTCCCGGTTTTTCTTCAATGCTGCCAAAGGAAAGTAGTCCATACTCTTCGAGAAAGTAAGCATACTCCTTGTGGTACTCAATGAGGATAGGCTTGCCTTTTTGAAGACTGCGGAATGGTTCAAGCTTAAGGTGAATTTCCTTGCTCAAAGCTTCCATCTTGACCTTGAATTGGCCGAGGCCTTTTTCATACTGAGCAGCGTGAGCGGGATCGACTCTGGTGAGGGCTTGGGCCACTTGAACCCCGCCTTCAGCCATACTCTTCGGGCTTAAAAAAAAGTGCGGGTTGCCTGTCGGATGAACATCCCCCATGGATCGATCGACAGGTCCAGTCGGTTTTTCCAAAACACTGACTGACTTGCCAACTTCACAGTAGCCAGGACCACCCGGCTGAACCTTGGCATTGCCAGACTTGGCCAGAATAGGCGGCATATAGCCAAGTTCCAAATCCAATCCGACGATACAGACCAGCTGAGCATCGGCTACCTGCCGAATGTAATCTGGAACGGAATCAACAAAATGCGGGTTTTCTGTGCCACGCAAGAGCGCCTTGGCTTCTACCAAATCGCCGCCGATTTCTTGGGCCATCCAAGCCAGATCGGGAATCGAGGTGACAACCGAAATGCGATTTGCCGCTAGGATCGGTTGGGCAGAAAGAAAACTTACGAGACCTGCGAGGCTCAGTATTTTAGAAATCATGGGCTGGGTGTGCTCCGATCATAAAGGTTGCTTGAACTTCCACACGCTGTTCAATTTTATCGTCTTGATCGGCCCTATGGTAAGTGGAGCGATTATAGGCCAAGCGAAGACTTGAAAATTCGCTAGCTTTGTAGGTCAGGGTTGGCACAAAGCCGATGTTGGTGTTGTTAATGCTTTTTCCAACAACATCTTTGAGGCTCAGCACACTGTAATACTCCATAAGCAATCCCACAAACACTTGAGAATCTATCGCATACTGCGGCATGACATAAAGACCAAGAGTGTTCTCGGCTTCGGCATCTTTAGGCTTTTTAGTGCGATGCCAAACCTCGCCTTGAACTAGGAGATTCAACACCCCAGTGTCTCGCCACTTGGCTGTAAAATCGAGACCATTCAGGGTCATTAGATTTTCCTGAGCATCGGTTCGACTCAGGTAATTCAAGGCAAGCTGGGCTCCGCCGTTGGCAGGGAGCTCGACATAGCTCGCAACCCGTGCATAGTGGGTCGGCTTTTTAGGTTTTTCACCTGCATTGTGGGAGTGCCCATAAGTCCAGCCATTGGTCAGTCCGAGCGTGGTATCCAAATAGAAAGGCAAGGGTGCGAGATACGAATACTCAATACCGGAATCCAAGGCACCCTCGGGGCCAAAAAATTCCTCATGGACCTTTGGTGCATAAATCGTTGGCCACTCATGTCGGTGAAACCGATTGAGTCGACCCACTCCCAAGAAGAATTGCCCGACCCGAATGTTCGAACGCGGCACCAACTTGGAACTACTGATATAGGCTTCATGAATTTCAGCCAGCGCAACTCCATCTTCACGATGCGCGGCGAAACTCAAAAGTCCATTGAAGGTTTGATCAATCGGGGCTGTCAACATTATTTCTGCTTCGCGAACGTTAAACGAATCGTCAGCAGAACTTTCTTTGTTGCCTTTAAAGGTGCCAACCATATCAACTGCAGCAGACGTCTTGAGACCAGTCCCATCATCAGCAAATAGATGAGTGCCGAAGAGCAGCCCCATCAGAATCAGACCATTGCACTTGAGGTTCATGAGTATTTCCTGCTTATTCTGGCTCGACGAATTTCGGCTCAGCAAGGGTCGCTGCTGTCAAAGTTGCTTTGGTCAAGACAAGGCCCCAAGCTGTGCTTTTGCCTTGACCAGGAGTTTCAGCCTCAGAATTAAGCAACGCGTCATCTTCTGCAAAGGCGTCACCAGCTCCATCCCAAATCAAGATATGACTTGGATTCTCATCGTTGTGGACATCGATAGAAATTTTGGCCACACCGGAAGCTGTGATGCCGCCAAGGACCTTGGTTTCCGTCTCCGTACCATCAGCCTTGAGCTTGGCATTCAGGACGGAACCCGCACGACTCAACACAACTGAAACACCCTTACTGAGCGTACTGTCGCTATGAGCAACAAGCTCAACCGAACCGCCGTCTTCAAGGGTAAAGGTCAAATTGTAATTAGTTTTTGCATCAAGGCCATCCAACGGGGAAACGAAGACGACCGAACCTGTTCCCTTGATTTGTGAGTCGGTTCTCTCCAAAGTTCCCGCATCGACAAGATAGTAGGATTTGCTGGCAAGAATGCCTTCCACGAGACCGGCAGTATCTTTCTTATCATCTTTTCCGCAGCCGAAAAGAGCGAGGGTTGCAAGGGATAGCGCGAAAATCTTGGACTTCATGGGAAACCTCTTTCTTTTGATGAGAATTCGAAGCGTGTGAATCTCCGAAACTGGACTTGAGTAAGCGCCTTGCTCTTGGATTAGTGTAAATGCAATTCACTTGCAAATAAAAACTACAGAAACATCTCACCTCAATGCATATAGCCCTGTAATTATTGAAACATAAGACAAAGCAGATGAAATGAAATCACTTTTTTATTGTCAAAACCTTCAACAAAAGAACTTTCGACAGAGGCAGACTAGATCAATATGACATGTAAAAAGCCAGCTGCGATTGGAAACCAATAACAGCTCGACATGCATTGGTCATCGCCACAGAGTGTCGACTCGACTCAACGCACTCCCTCAAGTGAAGAGGCAAACGATAGAAGACGGCACGT
>JBGSTF010000335.1:0-19109 GCA_041736645.1 Oligoflexus sp.
GGCGGCAGCTTGACAGCCGACAAGGTCTTGAGCTCGACGACCCTCACAACAGCGAACAGTTTGGAATTGAAAGTGAGCCAGAATGCTCAAGGCGCTTTCATCAATGACTCCAAGATCATCGCTACCGATATTTTGGCTAACAATGGTGTAATCCATGCAATCGACACTGTTCTTCTGCCGCCTGCGGCAACTCCAGCTCCGAGTCCTTCGATCGCTGATCTGGTCTTGGCCGATGCTCGGTTTTCAACTCTAAAAGTCGCTCTAGAAGCAGCAGGTCTAGTTGATGTTTTGAAAGAAGGAAATTTCACTGTCTTCGCTCCGACCAACGAAGCTTTTGCAAAAATTCCTGCTGCGACGCTCAACGCCTTGCTCGCTGACAAAACTGCTCTGGCTCAAGTTTTGCTTTACCACGTTGTGGGAGCAAGCTTGACAGCCGATAAGGTGCTGGCCCAGTCGACTCTAAAGACTGCAAACAATTTGGAACTCAAGGTCACTCAAAGCGCTAAAGGCGCCTTCATCAACGACTCGAAGATCATCGCGACCGATATCGTGGCTAACAATGGTGTGATCCATGCGATCGACACCGTGCTCTTGCCACCCGCTCGTTAATTCCAAGAGAAAGGCCTTCCCCCTTCATTGGGGGAAGGCTTTTTGACTTAGAAAAGACCGTCCCCAGGGATAGCTCCAATGGTTCACCCTAAGAATTCGGTCAAAGTCCTGTAAACACCGAAGTCCAGTGCACTAAAAGGATGTACAAGACCTGCATATTTGGCAAATAATGATACGCGTCACAATTCCCAAAACCGGCACGGGCAGACCGTCCCGATTCACACTCAGGCAGGAACAATGAAGCGGAAATTTCAAAAGCCAGCAGGTCTCACCCTCATGATCGTTCATGCCCTCGGCTTTGGCAGCGTCTTCTTGGTCGAATTTCATTGGTGGCTGGTCGGACTTTGTTTGGCGATGTACTACCTGCGCATGTTCGCTATCACTGCCGGCTTCCATCGCTACTTCTCGCATAAGAGCTACAAAACCTCGCGAGCTGTCCAATTTGTCCTTGCATGGCTTGGCACTTCATCCGTACAGCGCGGCCCAATCTGGTGGGCAGCGATCCATCGGCACCACCATAAATTCTCTGACACGCCTAAGGATTTGCACTCGCCAAGACAAAAAGGTCTTTGGGAAGCTCATATCGGCTGGGTCCTCAAAAAAGAAAATCGTGTGATCGATCGCAGTAAAGTCAGCGATCTCACCCGTTATCCAGAGCTGGATTGGATTGATCGTCATTATTTAATACCGCCCCTATCTCTGGCGGTCGCAATCTTCGCGATCTGGGGCCTGCCGGGCTTGGTGTATGGCTTTTTCCTCAGCACCATTTTGCTCTGGCACGGAACCTTCACGATCAATTCCCTTTCCCATGTTTTCGGCAACCGCCCTTACAATACCAAAGACGATAGCCGAAACAGCGCCATACTTGCTGTTGTCACCATGGGTGAAGGCTGGCATAACAATCATCATTTCTATCCTTACTCGGCGCGTCAAGGATTTACATGGTGGCAGTTTGATCCGAGTTTTATGATCCTTCGCGGAATGCAGATGTTTGGGTTGGTCTGGGATGTTAAGTTACCGCCCAAGGAATTATTGGTTCCACAGATGGAGCCTGCAAGTTGATTGAAGGGGAGTCGATTGACTATGGAAAGTCTGGCTATTATCGGAACCGGAATCGCCGGCATGGGCCTCGCCCATCTAGTGCAAAATGATTTTGCGATCACGCTCTTTGAAAAGAACGACTATGTGGGCGGACACACCAACACGGTATACGTCGAAGAGGACGATCAGTCCGTACCGATCGATACCGGCTTCATGGTGTTCAATCACGTCACCTACCCGCTCATGCTCAGGCTCTTTCATCAGCTTGACGTGCCGATGAAAAAGACGGACATGAGTTTTGCCGTGCGTCACAGCCCGACAGATCTTGAGTACAGCGGAACCGGACTGAATGGTCTGTTTCGTCAAAGACGCAATTTGATGAGCCTGAGTTTCATCCGCATGCTCCTCGCTATCGATCGCTTCAATAGTGACGCCATAGACATTTTAAAGGATCCTCGCTACGACCAGTGGACCATTTCAGACCTGATCGAAGCTAAGGACTACGGCGACGATTTCTTTCACAAATACTTGATCCCGATGAGTTCTGCCGTCTGGTCGACTCCGCCCGATAAAATACGCATGTTTCCGGCCAAGACTCTGCTTCGTTTCTTCCACAACCATGGCTTCCTTGGGCTGCATACCCAGCACCAGTGGTATACAGTGGATGGCGGTAGTGAATCCTACAAAAAACGCCTGATAGCTCCCTTCAAGGATCGCATTCGTCTGCAACAAAAAATTAAGTCTGTCGGTCAGAGGGAAGATGGTAAGCTCGTCATTCGTCATCAGGACGGACAGGAAGAAATCTTCGATAAAGTGGCCTTCGCCTGTCATGCAGACGAAGCCCTAGCCCTCCTGGAAAAACCTCAGCCACTGCAAAAAGAATTGCTCAAGGCCTTTCAATACCAGGAAAACTCGACCATCCTGCACAGCGATCCATCGGTTATGCCGAAGCTTCGTGGTGTTTGGTCGTCCTGGAACTATCGTATTGAAGTGGATGCCGAAGGCACAACCCATCCGACTACGATCTACTGGATGAATCGTCTGCAGGGAATTTCAGAAAAAAGGCCGTACTTTGTCTCGCTCAATGAGCCGGGCCAAATCAATCCAGACTTGATTCACAAAACCATCAGTTACCATCATCCCCTATTTGATTCAGATGCTATCGAGGCCCAAAAACGCCTGCATGAATTGAATGACAGCGCGGATCCCTATTACTTCTGTGGCAGCTATTTTCGCTATGGCTTTCATGAAGATGCCTTCATGTCCGCCGTCAACCTAGCCCGATCTCTGCTCGGGAGAGAACCATGGTGAAATCCTTGGCGAGCTTCAACAGCCAGCTCGTAGCCGCTGAAGTTTATCACGAACGATTGCGCAAGGGGCAAAGACATAGCTTCAGCTACCGCGTGTTTTACGCGCTGATCGATGTCGACGAAATACCAAAACTCGACCAAGAACTTTGGACCTTCTCCGCCCAAGGCCGTTCCCTGTACAGTCTGGGTGCGCAAGATTTTATCAAGTACGGGCATCAGGATATCAAAGCTAATCTTGGCGCTTGGCTCAAAGATCGAGGCTATCATGCAGCTGTCGAGGGCATTCAGGTCTTCGCTCATCTGCGGACCTTGGGCATGAACTTCAACCCGCTCAGCGTATTTTTTGTGAAGACCAGTGAAGAAACCTTGTGTCTAGCTGAGGTGGACAATACCTTTGGCGACGCTAAAATCTTTCTGCTCGGCCCGTTGGGAGCAGACGGTCACATATTGAAGCGCATACCTAAAGACTACTACGTCTCGCCCTTTATCGAACACCAGGCTGACTTTATCTTTGACATCAAGAAAAATGACGATACTCTTAAAGTCCAGGTCACTACGATCAATGGACGCGAGCCTATCTTGGTCGCACGCATGCTAGGCAAGCTGCAACCGATCAGCGATGCAAGCCTTCTGGCTTATTTTATTCGCATGCCGATGACTCCGCTTAAGGTCATGGCGGCGATCCATTGGCAAGCCTTACGGTTAATGATCAAAAGAATTCCATACCTGAGAAAGCAGGAATTCCCAGAAAAGCAGAAGGACTATTATGTACACAAAGATTATAAGCGACACGTTACGTAAGGCAGCCGAACAAAGTCCGTCGTTGTTCGCCAGTCTGGTCGACAAGCACTTCAGCAAGATGCGTAAAGGCCTCCTGGTGATCGAAGACCAGAAGAGTGGCCGCACTTATCGCTTTGGACGAGGCCATGAGGTAAAGGCACAGATCCTGGTCAAGGATCCGATCTTTTTCCGCAAGTTGGTGTTAGCCACCGATATCGGCCTAGGCGAGTCTTATGTCGACGGAGATTGGGAAACTGACGACATCGGCAAGGTGATTCGTTGGTTTATCCTCAACCTGCAGGATATGCCGTCTATGTCTGGCGGACAGTCGGTGCGCAACCTCATGGTCAATGCCATGGCCACCGTCAACAAGCTGCAGCATGCTTTCAACAACAATAGCATCAGCGGCTCTAAAAAGAATATCAGCAATCATTACGACTTGGGCAATGAGTTCTTTGCCAGTTTTCTCGATTCGACTATGACTTATTCCAGTGCGCTATTCACGAGCGAGGATGAGGAAAGTTTGGAGTTGGCGCAAAAGCGTAAACTACAAAATATGGCTGAATTCGCCGGCCTCAAGTCGCATCATAGGGTTTTGGAAATTGGCACGGGCTGGGGAGAATTCAGCTGTTATTTGGCCGAGACCTATGGCTGCCAGATCACATCGCTGACGATTTCTGATCAACAATTTACCTACGCCCGCAATAAAGTTCGCAAAAGAAATCTCGAGCATCTGATTACGGTGAAGAATCAGGACTATCGAAGCTTTCATGGACAGTACGATCGCATCTTCACGGTGGAAATGCTGGAAGCCGTAGGGCATGATTTTCTGCCAACTTTCTTTGAAAAATGCGATGGCTGGCTCAAGCCAGGTGGCAAGATGGTTCATCAAGTCATCTTAAGTCCGGACTCCCGTTATGAAGATTTTAAATCTGGCGTGGATTGGATTCAAAAGCATATTTTCCCTGGTTCGCTGCTGCCCTCTCTTTCTGCTATGCTGTCGGCGGCCAACCATGATGGAACAGAATTTATTCTGACAGACTATAAAGATATGGGTTTGGACTACGCCCGCACCTTGAGAATGTGGCAAGAAAATTTTGAAAGAAATTTTTCAAGCATCGAAAAGTTGGGATTTGACGAAGCTTTCCGTCGCAAATGGAATTATTACTTCGCCTACTGCGAAGCAGCTTTCAGCATGCGCAATATCACGGTCGCTCAGATCGGGCTGACCCGTCCTAATAACTACCGCGCTGACTGAATGAACTCACACTCTGGAGCACTTATGGACGCCCTGCTGAGCCGAGGACTTATCCCAGAACAAGTGATACGCCTCAGTATCCAACAACTGCTGCGCAAACGATTGCACGATGAAGCTAAAGGCGACGTCACAGAGCATCAAGAGCAGCTGAATCGATTGATTCGCCAACTAAAAGAGTCCCCAATCGCGATCGAAACCGGAGAAGCCAATCGACAGCACTACGAATTGCCACCTGAGTTCTTCAAATTCGTCATGGGTCGCTGGTTGAAATACAGCTGTGGCCTTTGGGAAGGTTCCACGACTGAGCTGTCCGAAGCCGAAGAGAATATGCTCAAACTTTATGTTGAGCGTGCCGGCATCAAGGACGGCATGGAAATTTTGGAGCTTGGCTGCGGCTGGGGTTCCTTTAGCCTCTATGTGGCCCATCGTTTTCCTGGGTGCAAGATCACAGGCGTTTCCAACTCAAAGCCCCAGCGCGAATTCATCATGAAGCGCGCGGGGGAATTGGGTGTAAAGAACTTGGAAATTATCACTCAGGACGTTAACAAGCTGGAAATCAATCAGCGTTTCGACCGCATTGTCAGTATTGAAATGTTCGAACATATGCGAAACTATGAGTTGCTCTTAGGACGTATCAAGGGCTGGCTCAAGGACGATGGCAAGCTTTTTGTTCATATCTTTACCCATCGAAACCTCACCTACCTCTTTGAAGATAATGATGCTTCCGATTGGTTGACTCGTCATTTCTTCTCGGGCGGCATCATGCCGAGTGACCATCTGTTGTTCTATTTCAATCGGGATCTTCGCGTCGATCAACACTGGGTGGTGAATGGTCAGCACTATCAGAAAACATCAGAAGCTTGGCTTTCCAACATGAAAGCCCACCAAAAAGAAATCATGGAAATCTTCCAAACCCACTATCAAGATGATGCAGTGAAATGGTGGAACTTTTGGAAAATATTCTTTATGTCCTGTGCCGAGCTTTGGGGCTTCCGCCATGGCAACGAATGGCATGTCAGCCACTATCTGTTCAGCAAGGTTCCTTAACCCCTCTGCACGGGACGGTTTAGCATGCACATCAGTCGTTGGCAGGAGTGCGGCTATGCCGCCGCAGAGGGTGGACTTTCGGCAACGGAAACCTTTGTACGCCTCCATTTTCTGTTTTACCTGACCAATGAACTCTTGATTCCGCCGGCCCAAGCCGGACTCCTGGTGTCTATGGGAGTCCTTTGGGACGGTGTCATCGATCCCATTGCTGGTTGGATATCGGATCGTACCCGCTCGTCATGGGGCCGTCGCAGTCCCTACATTTTGCTGGGCCTAGTCCTTATGCCTCTGCTACTGATCAGTCTGTTTTTGCCACAGGTAAAAGAGTTCGATTCGACTTTGAAAATTCTGAGCGTGGGTGGACTCTACCTGCTCTTGAACTCCGCCATGACCCTCATCGGCGTTCCCCATGCTGCTCTTGGTGGTGACCTCAGCCACAACGAAGCGACTCGAACGAGGCTCTTTGCTTGGCGCTATTTCTTCACGACCATAGGACTTCTGACCGGCATTGCAGCGCCCGGTTACTTCATGGCCCAATATGGCAATTCATGGGATGCCTACATGAAAAGCGCCATCCTGCTGGGTTGCTTCGTGGCCTTCTGCACAGCCGTGACTCTGGCCACCACAGCCGGAGTCGATCGTCGCCTCGATCTTTCTAAAAAAACCAGCCAACACAATCCCTTGATCATGCTCAAAGGTGTTTTGAAGAACCGGCCCTTTTTGATTCTGATCGGAGCCTTTATTCTGGCCACGATCGGCCAGGCCATCAATTCAAGTCTGGCCCTCTATTATTACAGACTCAGGTTGCAGCTGGACGAAACCGCCATCCAGAAAGTCCTCATCCTGTTTACACTCATCATTATCATCAGCATTGTTGCCTGGAATTTGCTCAGTCGCCGCTTTGAAAAAGTCAAACTTTTAGCCATCGGCGTAGGACTTATGGGTCTCTCAGGAGCTATCGCTTACCCTCTGTTTCCAGCTGGCGACATCCGAGGTCCGATGTTTATGGCCGTGATTGGCGGCGTTTTCCTCGGCTCCGTCTTTCTCCTGGAAGTCATGGTCACTGATACTGTGGACTACGGCGCCCTTAAAACAGGCTCGGCAGATTATGGCAGCTACTTTGGACTTTGGAAATTGGGGACCAAGATTGCGAGGGCTATTGCCATAGGCTTATCTGGAGTATTGCTGGACGTCATCGGGTTCAAACCGGGAGAGGCTCCCAGTGAGCCAACTTTAGACAAATTGGCTTTTCTGTTCGGACCCGGTGTTGGCCTGTTTTTCCTAATGGGCGCAGTGCTGGTATTGTTCTATCCCTTACGCCACAAAAAGCTGCTTCAAATGCAAGGGATTCTGGCCCGAAAAAACCGACTGGCCGAGGCAAAAAATGGACTTTGATCCTGGCTTTTTACTGCTTTCAGTCATCTTCAGCGGCATTGGTTTTGTCTACTTTACCTATGGCCGCAAGCAATCCAAAATTCCGACCTTGATCCTTGGAATTGTCATGATGGTTTACCCCTACTTCCTGGATTCCAAACTCTGGCTGGTGGCCTGGGGAATCGTTTTGAGCCTGATTCCCCGGTTTTTATAACAAATCAGGGGTAAAGTTTACCGATTACTTCCCGGCGATAGGCAAATATGCTGCGCACATTCATGCGAACCCAAGGCAAGGCAAACAGCTCGCCCAAGCAACCCAGGGGAACCCGATACTTCACCTGATCCGTCATTAGCGTGCCTCCTCGTACAGCTTCAAACTTATGGGTGTGATACCAGATCGCGTAAGGACCCTTTTCCTGATTGTCGACGAACTGCTCTCTGGGCTTCCATGACAGGATTTTGGTCTTCCAACGCACTGGAATTCCATGCAGCTTGAGGCGATAGCGAATGATCGTCCCTTCCTGAATCTGGGGAGTGCTCATGGATTCAATTTTAAACTGGACCAAGGGCGGAGTGATTCGCTCCAGGTTGTGAGGGTCGCAAAAAAAGTCGAAGACTTCAGGCAATGGCCTAGCTACAAACTGCTGCGATTCCAATCGATGACACGCTTTGCTGCGTCCGTCTTTCTCGTGCAAACTGCAAACTTCCGCCAAGGCTTCCGTCAGACGCGGGTAGCGAAAGGTGAAGCCCTGTTCAAGCAGCCGTTTCGGACGAACCTTCTGGCTCTTCAGGAGAATATCGCTCATTTCACCAAAGACCAACTTGAGTGCCAACGAAGGTACCGGCAAAATCGCAGGCATTGCTAATGCCGAAGATAAAACTCGAGTAAATTCCTGATTGCTGACGGGAAAAGGACTCACACAATTGTAAACCCCGCTCCACTGTGACTCTCGCAGGGCTTGGGAGATAAACATAATGAGGTCTGTGCGATGAATCCAACTCATCACCTGCTGACCAGATCCCAGTCGACCACCCAGACCAGCAGCAAACAAAGGCCTCAGCTTGGCGAAGGCTCCACCATCAGCACCGAGCACCATCCCGCAACGCAAAATGAGCGTTCGCTTGGCTGAAGCAGCGGCCAGCGGTGCCTCCCACTGTTGACAAACTTCAGCCAAAAAATGTTTGCCTGTCTGGGACTCCTCCACCAAATCGGCCACTCCATCATAGGGATAAAAACCGATTGCCGAAGCGCTGATCAAGCACTCCAAGGGCTTGCTCCGAGATCGCAACGCATCCACGACGCGCTGAGTGGCCAGGGCCCGAGAATCAACAATGATTTTGCGACGCTTTGGAGTCCAGCGGCTCTCCGCCACGGACTCTCCCATTAGATGAACGAGGCCATCGATATCATCCAAACTCCTTGGACAAGGCTGTTTGGTCGGATCCCAGGATAGAACTTCGGAAGGCAAACCCCAGTCGACAGGCAGAGATTTCTTACGGCTCACGACCAGGAGCTCATGCCCCTCGCGAAAAAGCTGCAGGCATAGGGCGCGTCCGACAAAGCCGGTAGCTCCGGTGATGAGTAATTTCACGACAATTGACTCTTAATATTTTGAATTGCTTATTGGCCCATAGAGGCACTCAAGATGCTCTTGGTTATACCTCGCTCGCGGAGGAGAACCAAACAGAATCGTTGATGGGATGATCAGCTTTGATGGGGAGAGAAAGGCCCAGCCATGATCGGTCCAGGCTTTCTTCGAGTTAGCGGCTCAGCACTTTTTCAATGGCCGGCAACACTTTGGAAGGCACCAAAGGCTTGACAATCCAAGCCAGAATACCAGCCGCTTTACCTGCTGCCTTGATATCGGGAGTCGCTTCCGTCGTCAACATCAGCATGGGCACCTTCGCCAGCTCAGGAATCTCCCGAACCTTGGAGGCCATGGTCACCCCATCCATCTGCGGCATGTTGAAATCAGTGATGATCATATTGATGTCTTTGTTCTCAACAGCCTGCCTCAGGCCATCAGCTCCATCAACACCTTCAATGACCTTGTGACCCGCACCTTCCAATGCTTCACGCAGCTGGATACGGAGAGTTTCCGAATCATCGACAATGAGAATCTTTGCCATAATGTATCCCCACAAGAAAGCACCGTTGGTAAATCCGCCGCCACAATTGAATGCCAGGACTCAATAATGACTTTAATCGACACTTTAGAACAGACTAAGAAGCACCTGTATAAAATTTTAATCGAAACTGAAGCAGAAGGCCAAGCCCCAGCTGCGAACTTAATCGAATTTCTGTCGCTTTATATTCATCAAAGAAGTGCTTCAGGCCAATAAGATCAACAATGGGACCCGCAGCATGTTTTTCTTTGGTCAATAAGTTCGAGCTAAACACCTGCTGAAACACCTGTTCGTCAGTCATCTTGAGCAGAATGGATTCGCTCAAAATGCCTTTTTCTTTCAGTACCTCTCGCAACTTACCCGCTGATATTCCTCGCCCATCATCGGCCAGGACAAACAGCACACTTCCCTCGTCGCTCTGGGCCTTGATGCGGATATGTCCGTATTCAGCCTTACCCAACTTGCGACGACGTGCCGGTGCTTCTATACCCTCCCCGATCGACTTCTCAAGTAGTATAGCAAAAACATCGCGCAACGGTCGCGCCAGTTCCGGAGAAACTAACACGGCATCCCAGTCAAAGGTAATTTTAACGAGTTTGCGATCATGTTCTGATTGGACTTTGGCCAAATCCGCAAGAAAAGGTTCCATTGTTGATAGGCGCAGATAGTTAATTTTCAAAACGTGCTTGCGAAGTTTAGCCAAAACCTCACGTGCTACGTCCAAAGAGTCAGGCTTAATGCTCTGTATCGCTAAATCGATAGTATCAGTGATATCTTTATAAAGAGTCGGATCCAGCTTGTGCTGAAAATCACGGGTAATTTCATCATCTGTATTCAAAGTATAAAAGATTCGAACCAGCTCTACACATTCGGTTCGAATCTGCGAATACTCCTTGGCCAGAGCGTTCCGATTTTTAAACAGTTCCTGGCCGGGCTCACCCGCAATCTTGACTTCTAAAATCTCGACCATTTCTTTGAGGGTCAAAAAACCCGCACTGTCGGCGGCAAACTTAACCCCGTCGACCCCGGTTTTAAAGGCTTTGAAATCTTCGGTTGCCAAAGCATGATCCAAGCGCCGGATCAAAGCTTCCAAATCCAGACAGATTCCCTGTAAGATACTGTTTTCAGCATTCTGAATTTCCAAAATGCGGCGAACTGCGGATTCGTTACGTTTGATCCAAACGTTACGCTCTTCCCGCTCTCGGATCAGGTCTGTTCGATTTTCCATAATCAAAAGGATCTTCTGAACCACTCCATCTGCAGTCACGGCGTGATAATCGACTTTAAGCCATAGCTCGCCATCGCCGACTTTACGCCGCAGAAGATTGGGAAACTGAGTCTTGACTGACTCAAACCAGTATTCTGATTCCCCTATGGCACGAACAAGAAGCTTACATGCTTCGACCTCTCCAGCCTTCATGGTTCCAAATGCAGGTTCGAACAAGAGATCGACGATCCCCACCTTGGAAAAGCCATTATTCAGCCCAGAGTATCGAGAGTGCTGCAAAAGAAACTCGCAGTAGTTACTGTAGTTAGGCTCTACTAGGCCTCCTGGTCCAACACTCAGAATACCAATAGGAATGCTACTGTAGATCTGCGACAGCTCTCGTTCAAAACTCCGAATATCAACCAGATTTCGACCGTAGAGAACGATCAATGGAATTTTATCAAAACGGTTAGGGACGAGTGGCCTCAACGCCCAATGATAGGGCTGGGATTCATCTTTGCCCGTGATGGCCTGCAGTTCAAATTCGTGGGGACGCTGGAAGTTCTTGGGGGTCTGCGCAACCAATTGTATCTTATTAAACATGATATTCGAGCTTTCTGCGTCGAACACCTTACTCAAATTGGTTCCTAAATAATACTCAGGATCGACTCGTAAAAGGCGACACCCTTCCAGGTTTGCCTTGAGTATCGTTCCTTTCACATCGAAGACAAATAAGGCATCGGGCATCTCATCGACCAGCTGTTCTATGCTGGCTTTAGATTGCTCCAAAGTCGAGATAATATTGTGCGTCGCATGTAAATTTTGGATCGCTTCAATTTTCGCCGAAACGCTCATAGGAACTCCATATCGCTTTCGGCTCCAGCGTCACCTGTCGGATCTTTGAGATCCTGAGCTGCTGCCCAGACATCGGCCCGAGCCGCCATCGTGCAGATGACACTTCCGGAGGGCCACTTGAGATGCCAGGCATCAATCGAAATAATTTCATTGCTGACATCTCGATCCATCCGCCAGATTTCATCAAATCCACGCGTCACGATCGGTATGCTGAGCCCTGTATGAATCCCCACGTCAGCTAGCTTAGCTTTGATGACGCCTGCTGTCAGGTTGCAGTATTCACGCATGAAATCGCTGATGAGATCGGAGCTGATCTTGTCTATATCCTTGTTGAGAGCGCGAGCCACCAAACCTTGGATATCACTTGAGCTATAGTGAGCCTTGAAGGTGATTTTACCACCCTCCCCGGCCAGCAGAATGAACGCCATCCAGTGCGCATGCACGGTCAAGCGTTCAGAAAGATAGGCAAGTTCTTCTGAAATAATGTCCTGCCTATGAGCGACAGTCTTCATCCGCTCCAAAGACGCAAAGCGCACAAGCCTCTGCAAGTTCTCTGAAACAATTCCTGATCCGGGAATCTCCAAGGTACGCGCTGCGGAGTCGATGATACACCTCGCGGCAAAGATCGTAGCATAGCATGGATGCTGGAAAGCTAACTCTATGATACCGAATACTGCCGAAAACTGTCAAATGTGTTTAAATAGAGGATAAGAACCAGAACAGGGAGGTCTGAGCTCATGTCGGCGACCGCAGAGCAAAGCAAACCTAGCGGGCATACTTTAGCCTATCTTAAGGATGCTCATCACCATCTTTACAACATGATTCGAGAACTCTCGCGCAAACGCTTTGCAGACATCACAGCACGTCGCGATCTCGTGATCGAGGATCATGATCATCCCGATGACTTCATTTACGGCTCGCATCTGACGGTCATTCAAATCGCGGCGAAGGATCTTCGGATCACCTACAAATCGCACTTCAATTTGAGCGATGTCAAGGCTCTGACCCAAAGACGAGGCGCTCCTGAACGTTCCCAGGAGCAGATTCTGAAGTCGTCTTACGATCTCTTCAAGGAATACAACAACCTAGTTGCCGGTGGAATCACCCAACAGCTGCATAGCTGCGGAGTCGTCGCCGGCATCAGCCTGCCGATCGCTACCAGCGGTTTTGATGAATTGATCTCATCCGACGAAGTGCGAAATTCTCGCTTGTATGACTTTTGGCGAATTCGTGGCGAGGGTTTTCACTTCACATGCAGCGTCTACGCTGAGATCTTTGAGACTGAGCTGTTGGACTTGTTTGTTTATGGAGATTTGGCTCTAGACGGCGACGGTGGTGAGATCGAGTTGCTTTAAACGGCTTTATCTTTCTGCTTGATATAGACATCGACACTGACCAGAGTCAGATCGTCGGCCAAAGGCTGTTTACCAAAATGCTGCAGGGCGGTATCCACGATTGCATCGCGGAACCCGACGCTTTCCTTATCGATTTGCTTCGCAATTGATTTTCTAAAATTGGAAGAGCCATACATCTGGCCTGCTTCGTTCTTACACTCGATGATGCCATCCGTAAACAGGATAAATCTGTCCAAATCCTGCAGTGGGATCTCTTTTTCCTGATAAACCGTTTCTGGATCAAATCCGATCGGATTGCCTTGTATCGCTAAGGCTTCAGGTCCGCGAAAGGGCTTTACATTTTCCGGCAAGGGCACGTTGTGCAAAACTTGGCTCCGATACTGGCCTTTCAAAAATAAAGGAAAATTATGGCCTGCATTGCACGCTCGAACAATACCTTCATTGGTGTCAAACAGCATAGCAAAGAAGGTCATGAAGAACTTACCTTTGAAAGTATCGTAAACGATCTTATTGATTTGATGTAACAGCTTCGTCGGATGCAGGTAGTCTTCCGACTTGACCTCCCTAGCACTATTCGCATAGGCCATACACGTCGCTTGGGTCATCGCAGTAACAAGGGCTGAGGCCGCGCCGTGACCTGTCACGTCACCCACGCAGACTAAGTCCACCCCATCGCCAAAATTAAAATGCCCCCACCAGTCGCCTGAACATTGTTCGGCGGGACGGTAGAAGGAACATATTTCGATACCAGTAGACCGTATGCGATTGGGTGGAAAAAAAGCCGCCTGCATAATCTGAGCGGTTTCCAGTTCCGTTTCTAGTTTGGCTCGCTCGGCTCGCTCGCGCAGAACTTCGGTGATATCCCGCCCAACGAGCAGCAAAATAGTCCCGCGCCTGACACTGATCGCTTGAAAGGGTCGAACACTCCATAGAATTTCTCTAGAGGCTTGGCCCTGTTGGATAGGCAGCTGAAATTCGTGAGTGGCTCCCGTCAAACCAGATTCTTGAAAGGGTTTGAGCTTATCTTCAAACTGGACCCAGTCATCATCTTTAAAAAGCTGCCGCATCTGGTGAAGATGGACAAGATCGTGATCGATTCCAAGCCATGTAGCCGTGCGTTGATTTCCCCAAATGATGCGACCATCCGTTGTGACTAGACAGGTCAGATCCTGCATACCATTGATGAGCGACTCGAGCGAGGACTTGGCCTTCTCCAGATTGACCACGATCTCATGGGTCGCGATCATCGTCGCGCTCGCCAATTGTTCTCGTGGGGTCATAGACATTCGGGCAAACTCCATCATGATGACAGACTTAGAGGCTCGGCATGAGTCTCCTACATCGATCTTATCGGTCAAAATGAGCGAGTCACAAGCTGCAAAACCTACCCATTCCAGCCCATTCAACGCAGTTCTGTCCTGTAAAATGCTAGAGTTATGGTCATAATCAATCCGTTTTGTCGATAATGATAAGGCAAATTTCAGAAATCATGAAATCTTCATAGGATGCCACTCTCGATTCAGCTATATACCCACGGTGTGGCCCGTAAAACAGGTACACAAGGGGTTCGAGAAATTTTGAGAAACAAGGAGTATACCGTGAAACAGATCTCCAGCATGCTACTGCTCGGCGCTGCTCTCCTATCAGGGCAAGCCCTTGCCCAGGAGTGGACATTCACACCAGAAATCTATTCCCGAGGCGGCGTCACCTATAAATCCAACTTCTCCAAGGAAGTGGGTCCCGGTGACCGTTACAAAGCGTTCAACTTGGGGCCTTACAACGAGGAAGGTCTGATTGACTCTTCTCTGACCGAAGTGACCTTGCATTCTGCCTATGGTGACAGTTTCAAATTCCACTATGGATTTGATGTCAACGGCAACCGTCAGTATCAAAACCGTAGCGATCAAGACGCCAGCAATAAGACCTACCTCGCCGAGCGCGTGGCCTATGGTGAATTTAAAGTCGGCGGCGGCGTAAGTCTTTGGTACGGCGCTCGTCCTTTCCGCAGTCCCCCAGAATTCTTGTCTCGCGCCTTCCTGTTTGACGAGAAGAATTTGCTCGGCGGCGGTGTGCGTTGGGAAAATCTCGGTCCCGTCAACGTGGACTTGGCCTACGGCACTAAAGTAAATGACAGTGGAACCGGAGCTGCAGCGACCCAGGAAACCGACAATATCTTGATCAACAAAATCGAGATGCCCTTGGACAATGGCGCTGTGAAGACCAACTTTGAGTACCATCGCACCAACAAGAACGTAGCGAGCGGCAATGGCGAATTGGGAACCACAGGTTATATTCTCGGCGTTGCTTACCAACGTTGGGGTGACCAGGTGCTTGGCGGCAACCTTTACAACCAGCTCATCCTGCAAACTTCGAAAGGTTATATTGGTTCGGGCGGGATGTCCTCGGCCTTCCAAAGAAACAATGATGACGGCAAGTTTAGCAAAGACTTCGAATCTTCGAAAGTCCTCGCGGCCTGGAACGGTGACTGGAAAGCTAAGCAGTACGGCGTTTACTGGTTGGCGATGTATCAAGAACATCGCGGCCAGAACCCCGCCTATTCCAAATCAGATATGGTTTGGAAATTTGCAGATGCCATGATTCGTCCTGTTTATGCTCTCACTCCAAACGTAACCGTCGGAGCTGAGTTGGATCGTCGTTCCGTGCTCAAAGAAGGCAAAGGCCTAACTGAAGACACCAACCTGACCTGGGCAACCAATAACGGTGCCACTCGTTGGGGCGGACTTGTGAGCTACAACCTTGAAAACAGAAACTTTGATTATCCAACTATCGGCGTTTACGCTGGTGAGATTATCAAAGACAAAGCGACTCAGTTCTACAGCAGCCAAGCTGCCGAGCATTCGACTCATTTCGTACGCTTCTACTACGAAGTGAAGATCAACTGATTTTGAGCGCACGATGCCGGTCTCCTTCTGGAGGCCGGCCCTCCCCTTAACTCCTCGTCATCTTTGCTTTTTTGATACTCTACCCACCTTTAAAAGCATAGCCGTCTGAACTAACAGTTATTTTTTGCAATATATCCATTGGCCATGAGTCCTCTCGTTTGTGAATGACCGAAAAGCACAGGCGAGGTTTACTCTTATGGCGAGTCTTCAAGCTTGCAATCAAGTTCCCTACTGTTCAGATTTTGCGCGAGGACCCGTAAGCTCCGAGGTGGATCAAGTGTTGTTGGATGCAGAGCATCCTTCTGAAATTTTCCGCACACTTTATTGCCTTTTTAAAGGCAAGCAAAAGAAAGTTTCCATGACCTTCATCTGCCGTAGAGCAGGCATTCCATCCAAAGGTTACCTAGCGCTCGTTATGAAAGGTCAACGGCGTTTACATTCCAAATACTGGGATTCCATTTTCAGCGCCTTCAAACTCAACGCAACGCAACAGGAACTACTTCGAACTCGTCTAGAACTCGAACATATCGATTGCCCCGAAACCAAATACGCCCTCAATCATCAGCTTGAAACCCTTAAAGCTGTTTTACGAACAGGGTCCTAAGGCTTTCTTTCAAGCTCCTTTGGCTCGACATTCGTTGCCATTTCGAGCTTTTTAATTCTTACCTCCTCCGTAAATACACCCCTTAACATACTGTTTCGTAGGTGTTTAATATCTCCATTCAAGATAAAGCAAGAACGAGCCGAAAATGTTCCATAGGGAAAGTGCACTTAGAGGAGGCACAAGATGGGACCTGATTCATTGCCACCAATTGAAGGCGAGACCAAGACCCAATCTACAGGAGTCTGGCTGCTGGCCTGTACGGTGTTTATCGCCGGACTGGCTGCTGGTGTATTGATTCCTGCTGGTATGAAACTCCTCGGTTTCTGGGGGGAATCCAGACCTAAGTCGTCACTGGCTACTCAAGGTGCCGCAGTCATGCCCCTTCCGAACGGTAAGTTGCGGAAGGTGGAAGCACCCATTTCCAATCAACCCATCCCAAGCACAATCTCCCTCGTGGCTGCAGCTCCTGCTGCAGTTGCCAAAGTTGAGAAGAAGCGTTCAAGCCAGCTAGAGCTTAAGCTGTCAGCTCATTCCGGTCCTTCGGATAAAATATCCAAGAAGAAAACCAAGAACCCTGAAGCTTCAGACAAGCGTCTGTTGGCGAAAGAAAGCAAAGCCCAAAATACCTCTGTAACAGAACCAAAAGCCCTCGTCGAAAAGAAAACAAGCAAGATTAAGTCAGCCCCGATCGAAGAAAGGAAGTCTGTTGCCACCGAGAAGAAGCAGGCAACTCCGACTCCTACAGCTGAGTTGATCGAGGAAGTTCCGTCAGCATTGAGCGCACAGCAGGTGCAAAAATTCATGCATAACAACAACTTCGTCCAGAAAAATAACACGGCTCTGGCGCGCCCAGTCTCGTTACCGCCGGCACTGGCTTTGAATCAAGCTTATCCGGCTCAGGCCCGCCCCTCTATGCCGCTGCCTATCATGAAAAGCGATCCGAAGACAGAAGGAAAAACCTATCCTGTAACCATCAATAATGCCAGCTTCTCCAAAGCCACTCTCGGCAGCTGCGGGCGCCGCTGTGCTTTACTTGGAATGGATGCGCTGGGCAATCCCATCAAAGCTGTGATAGATGGTCCAACTTTTGCGGGTGCTTTGCTGCAGCACAATGGAACCATCAATATTTCAGGTCAGCCGCGCATCATCAAAAACCAGCAGGTCCTGGTGGTGGAGAACATCACTTTTAACTTGTCCGCAAGTCCGAAAATTGCGACCAGCAAGACAATCCGTTCCCGGCAAACTGCATCAGCGGTAGCGCCCATACCTGGCCCTGATGCAGCTGGCTATACCGAGATTCCGGCTGATGCCGATGATCTGAAACCTGGGACTGTTATCAAAAGTCGTAAACAAATTCCAAATGAAGGCTTGGATGATGCCGAGAACTTTGAAGGCAATCCCTAGCCATTCTCCATTCCAATGACAAGTGCATCCCCAGCCAGAGTTTCAAGCACTGGCTGGGGATTTTCATTTGCGTGGCGAAAACACTATCAATTCCCTTGACCTCAAGCTTTTCACCTTCCATCTTTGAATAATTCTATTCTGTGATTGGAGAACTTTGATGTCGGAGTTGAGTACGTGTAAAGACTTGAGGCTAACTCTTACTAAATTAATGGTTATGGTAAGTTTTGCAGCTTGCCAAGGCACCCGTCCTGTGACCCTTGGCCCTACAGCAGATGGCCGATTGCAAGCCTGCTCGGCAAAGAAGAACTGCGTTTCGACCGGAAGCAACGACGCCGAGCATCGTCTCGACCCTTGGCCCCTCCAAGGCAGTCCGGCAGAATCCCTCCGCCGAGTGAAAACCCTGGTTCAATCCATGCCTCGCACCACCCTTGTCATCGACCGCGAAGACTACTTATATGTGGAATTTGAAAGTTTGGTTTTTAGATTCGTCGATGATGTTGAATTTTTTTCACCTGAAAACGGCCCTGGTCTGCAGATACGTTCTGCTTCCCGATCAGGAGGTTATGACTGGGGGGCCAACCGAAAACGCGTCGAGATGATCAAGCAAGCTTATGAAAGCCGCTGACAACATCACTTTGAGCGATGGTACGCACTAGCACTGCTCCACGGTTTGTATTATGGTGCCCCTGTAAGACCCATAATAGGCAAAATAACTCAGTATCAAAATCCTTGGGGAGTTTATGCTGGCAGACCTCAAAGAACTTATTGACGCATGGCTAAAAGACCGGCCAACACGGAACTTGTCTCTGCTTTCGCGGCAGTCGGGCGTTCCTTATCCGACATTGCGCCGTGTTTACCAGCAAGAAAACGTTCCCACCTTGGAAACTGCATTGGCCTTGTTGAATGTTATTGCCGGCAATGAAGCCGCGATGAGTTTTCTCAACAAGCATTTCAGTGATATCGGGGCCTGGGTTGGTAAGATGGTGCACAGCTACGATGTCAGCATCACCAGCGGTGACTTTAACGAAGAGCTGCGCGACCGCATTAGCTTTGCTATTATCACGCTCGCCAGTTCCGGCGGCACGACGATGGATATCATCGGCCGTAAGTTTGGCGAATATGGTCTGATCAAACTCAAAAGACTTCTGGAAATAGAAGCCGTCTACGAGCAAGAAGGCACTCTTCGCTGCCGTTACGAAAACTTCTCCGTTCTGGACCCTCGCTTGATCCTTGAG
>JBGSTF010000343.1:0-31364 GCA_041736645.1 Oligoflexus sp.
TCAACGATGGGATAGCCGGTCAATCCCCTTTGCCAGGCTTTGAGATGCTGCGGGTCATCGAGCCAGGGAAATTTTTCAAACTTTGGCAGAATCGGTTTGGTATCCATATTCGGTTGATGAAAAAGACTGTAGATCGCAAATTCCCGCCAGATAATTTGCCTCAGGAAAGCCTCGCTGCCAGCGCTTGGATGCTTATTGCAGGTTTCCCAGATGCTTCGTGGTGTGATCTGGCCGAAATGCAGATAGGGTGCAAGTCGAGAGGTTCCAGATTCTGCAGGGATATCTCTTCGTTCCGGATAGGCCTCGACGCCTGACTTAAAAAAATTCTTGAGTAGAGCATGCGCGCCGGCTTCTGATGGGTCCCAGTGCTCCATCATCGGCAGATCCCAACGCGGCCTTTCAGGCAAAAGCCTCAGATCTTCAACCTGTCCATAATCGACAGCCTCGAACAGCGGACTTTGGATTTGTGCCGGCATAGGCAAAGGCGCCAAAGGACCGGCCAGGCCCTGCACATGCCGATAGTAAGGAGTAAACACGCGAAAGGGCAAAGAGGACTTATTCTTGATTTCCCAAGGTTCGTGGAGGACAGATCCTCGACAGATTCCCGGTTGAATTCCTCGCTTTTTAAGACGCTCTTCCAGCTCCAAGTCGCGAGCTATCATGCGTGGTTCGTAGCTTCGATTCCAAAATATTTTGTCGATCTTGCACTGTGGCAGCAGCTGGTCGAGGACTTGATCGAGCGCACCCTGTCGCACCAAAAGGCGAGCCTGAAAACGCTGAAAAAGCTGTTCAGAAAAGGCTTTGAGAGCGTGATGCAAAAAGACTCGACTGGCAGCACCGAGATGATCGAGGTCGATACCTTCCCCGGTAAAAAGCACAATGCATTCCTGTTCGCTACCGACATAGAGGGCAGGATTGTCCAAAAGGCGGAGATCGTTGCGGAGCCAGATCAGATTCACTCGCTTTTGCATACTTGGCCCTTCAATTGAGCTTTAGATCCGCTTGATATTGGCCAAGAGCCGATCGAGTTCTTCCAGCGACGGGAGAGTCCGCAGTCTTTCATTCATCGACCCAAGAGCCCTTAGATCAGGAGAGCCACCGACCCAAACTTCGCACACATTCGGCAAAGTCGTCATAAGATCGGTCAAATATTGGATGTTGTACTTCTCTTGTCCAGCGAAAGGCGCTAGGCCGAGAATCACGCAGTTGGCTGAAATAGCCTCGGTGGCTTCGGCCAGAGCTTTCGCAGGCATATTAGGCCCAAGGTAAAAAACCGGATAGCCGTGATAGGCGCAAAGGACAGCCGCGACCATAACTCCCAGTTCATGCAGGTTACCTTCCGCAGTGGCAATCGCAAAAGACTTGGGAACTTTATTATCGTTGAGCATGGCATGAGAATGGGTCAGCAGATAGAACACTTGAAGCATATGATACTTGACGATAGCTGACAGCGCATGCTCCTGACCGATGGAAAACTCGTCCCGGGCTACATAGTCACCGACCCGTGCCATCAGGGGTAACACCACCTGAAACATATACTCCCGTATTCCATACTCAGCTTTGGCTTGCTGAAGCAGCAAATTGATCCGCACCAACTCATAGCGGCTGATGGCTTCTTCGATCAAGAGGGCTAACTCTTCGGCGCGAGAGTTTTGCCTCGAGGCAGCGTCATTCATATCAGGAGTCTGAGCCGCTTCGTTTAAGAGACTGCTCAGCTCACGAAGAGATTGATTGGCAATATTGCCGATCAAAAATCCCTTCCGAATAAGCAAAGCAATCAGCTTGAGCTTTTCCAGATCTTCAATGGAGTATACCCGTCGACCGTTTTCGAGTCGCCTGGGTTTGACCACTCCATAGCGTCTTTCCCAGGCACGTAAAGTATGCTCGTTGATGCCTGTGAGCTGACAGATAGTCTTTACGCTGAGCTTATCCTCGATCAAGATCGACTCCAAAAAAAGGGCCCCCCTGTTCAGCGCGTCCCACGATCAACCTTAGGGACATAACGGCAGCAGGTCTAAGCCTTGGAAATATATTTCTATTTTGCCGCTTGCCGTGCACAAGTCAACCCTCCTTGCACAGGCTAGGGATTTAGACCTCAAATCTCCATGCCCGAACGCCCGTTTCTCAGAGTTAACAGAAATGCACAGGTTTTGTATAGGATTTTGCTGGGCATTTATTTAAGGTATCGGCTGCACCTTTATCGACCAGCCAGGTTCGCCTTGATGGCTCGCAGTTTATCTTGAATGGATGGGCCTTGCTGGGGGTCTTTAACCCTTCGTTCTCCCTGTCCGCTGGGTTGTTCCGCTTGGATGGGGGACCTTTCTTGTATTATTTTCTCCAAACGATCCTTGAGACCAAGCTTTGGCTTCGGAGCTCTGGCCGTTTCTTGTCCTGTATGGGAGGCATCGGAATCTGCAGCGAGAGTGATTTTGTTGGGCTCGGGATCGCTTAAAATGCCTATTTTTTCAGGTTCTAGAGCAAACACAGGCCGAGTTTGAGGATTCACTTTCAAGACGAAACCAGTCGACCGCTGCAGATGCCAACTCAGATAGGGACTGATCCGCTTGGCTTCGTCTGCAAAGATTGCCGCTTGCAGCTGCCCATCCTCTATCCGCAAATTCTGTGGGGACAAACCAGTGTCCGAGAGAAGCTGAGTGGCAAGCTGCAGGGCCTGTTCCGGCAAGAGCACTTGCTCCTCTGTCAAAGCCTGGTATCGAAGCAAAGGCATTCCGTCGAGACCAGCAATGACTGTCCTAGGATCGAGATCCATAAGAATCCGCTGCGTTTCATCCAACGACAAGGCTTGACGGATTTTGAGGAAAGCTCCCGGATCATTGACTCGAATGCGGGCAATCGCCTGAGCTTCCCGCAAGGGATCTTTGCCAGAACCGCGCCAGCTGCGGGGCAAGCCTGCTGCCTCAAACACATTGTACTGCAATTGATTCTGCTGACGATCGACGATATCGATCACCGTGCAGGCCTGCTTGCCTGGATGAGTTCGGAGCCCTCGTCCCAGGCATTGACTATAAACCAACGGCGAACGAGTGGGCCTTGCCAGCAAAACACAGGTGATGGAAGGATCATCGAATCCTTCAGTCAGCACCCCAAAGTTGCTCAGCACAGTGATTGCGCCTTGGCGAAAACGCCGAATATGTTCATCACGATCCGCACTTTCCCCCGACACACAGGCCGCCTGGACCCCAAGCTGCAAAAAGTCTTTGGTCAACTCTTCGGCGTGACGAACTGATGCGCAAAACGCTATAGTTTTTTTGCCTTTGGCTTTTTCCAACCAGGCTCGCAAGAGCAGGGCGCGAAGTTCGGGGGTATTCATCAGGAGCCCTAACTGTGCGGCCTGAAAATCACCCGCTGGATCCGTCGACAAAGTCCCCAATCCAAGCGAAGCCTCGATCGTATAGTAATCCATCGGCACCAAGTAACCCTGCTGCTGCAGTTCTCCCAGCGAAACTTCAAAGGCCGTTTCAGGAAAGAGCTCGGAGATGCAGCGGCCATCGCTTCGTTTGGGAGTGGCCGTCAATCCAAGCAGCAGAGTGTCGGATTGCTTTCCGAAATGGCCGATGGTATCCATCCAGGTCTTGGCAAAAGCATGATGACACTCATCCACGATCACAATTCCGAAATCTGCAGGCGCATACTCACTCAAACGCCCCGTGAGTGTTTGAATGGAAGCGACCACGACCCTGGCATCAGGTGAAGCGTGACGCTCGGCCTGCTCCACACTCACCAGATGGCTGCCGATTTGCTGACTGATTTTTTCAGCTGTCTGATCGACGATTTCTTTGCGATGAGCCAGAAATAGCATGCGCCGCCCAGGGATTTGGCTGAGCATCTCTTCCATCAGCAGGGCCGCTATCACGGTCTTTCCGGCACCTGTTGGCAGCCGCAAGAGGAGCTGACGATGGCCCTGGCCATAGGCCTTCAGAGCGGCATGGACTGCCTCTATTTGATAGGCTCGCGCTTGAAATTTCATAGGGATAACGGGCTGCCTTATGTTTGCCAAGATAGAACGGCGTGACATGACACTGCGTTCCGGGAAGATTCTGATTGTATCCATTCCGATAAGACAAGGATAGATATTTTGTTGGCAATACATTGGCTGCGACTGTTCACCCCAATGAGTGTTATGCGATGAATTCACGAAGTCAACGGCAGCATTCTCGAAGGGTGTTCGTCCCATCTATGGGAAAGATTTTGAAAAAACTCCAAGTCATTTAGGACATAGATCGTTTGGAGCTTAAGCATCTCGTTGCAATGAATGATTAATTTAAGGGACTAGGTCATGCGTTTTCTCATCTTTATATCTACTCTTGTAGGGTTGACTCAGGCTTGCGGACAAAATAATCTTGAACGCTCGGTGCCTCTGATTCAAAAAAGCACTTCTCAAGAAGCACTTCCTCTAAGATACAGCAATCGAACTCAGGCCCAGGGTCTTGGCAGCAATTTTCTTTACAGCGTCTATGCTTCTGGCTCAAACGTCTATGCAGCAACATCCGGAGGTTTGTCTTCTTCTACCGACGGGGGCCAAACTTTTACGACTCAAACAACCGCAAATGGTCTTGCAAGTAACTTTGTTTATAGCATAGCAATGAGTGGCTCGACCATTTATGCAGCTACCAACAATGGCCTGTCTGTATCAGCTGATGGGGGTGCACACTGGACCACAATGACGACGGCAAATGGCTTGCCACAAAACTCAGTTTTTTCCGTCAACGCAATCGGTATGAACATTTATGCTTCCACTTTTAAGGGTCTCGCTATCTCCACCGATGGTGGCGGATTCTATTATACAAAGACTAAAGAACGCAACGGTCTGGCAAGTGACACTGTCTTTGGTGTTTTCTCGATTGATTCGGCTCTTTATGTGGCAACAGCAAGTGGAATTTCCATTTCAACAGACGGTGGTGATAGCTTCACAACCAAAACAATAGCCCCTTTCAGCCAAGATGATAATTATGTGCAAGGTTTATATGTTTCGGGAGCAACCATTTATGCTGCAACACGAGGGGGTGTTGCCATTTCCACAGATGGCGGAAATCACTTTGAAATGAAAACAATAGCCCATGGATTAGGATCCAACAACGTCAACGGGGTCTTTGTTTCAGGATCTACGATTTATGCAGCGACTGCTGCCGGACTGTCCGTTTCCTACAACAATGGGGTAAATTTCTCAAATATCAAAATGGAAAATGACACTTACGAAAATAATTTCGTGAGCGGAGTCACTCGGGTAGGCAATGTTGTTTACGCTGCAACCCGAGGTGGACTGGCTGTCTCTGTTCAAGCTAAACCTCACACTTGCTACAGCTTCGATACCAAACTCGCTTGCTTTGTTGTTAAACGAGGGGGGCCTGAGGTCATGATCGAGCCGAACAAGAGTCTGACGTTCATCAGCATGGAAGACTCTCGCTGCTCATTGGGGTCGACCTGCATATGGGCTGGCAAGGTCAAAGCGAATTTTCGCTTGAGTCCTAAAAACGGGACAGGTCCATCGAGGATGATTTCTCTGGAGCTTGATCCACGTCAGACACAAAGTGCGACGTGGGTTGACGGCGCGACGCGCTTTACCATCCAACTCTTGGAAGTTTCCTCCGACATCAATCCGTCAAACCCACTCGATCGCGCTGATTACGCTAAAATTGCTGTAGGCTATACAGATTTAGGCAGCACTGACTTCATGGCTAGGTAAATAGAGTCTGCAGGTTAGCTTGCTGAAGACTGGGTTGGTTCAAAAAGATGAGGTCCTCCTCACACTTTTTAAAGAGTTGAGCAGGACTTGTGGCTAGGCAAATGGGCAAAAATACTCTCAGAGACTGCTCAAATTCTAAGTACGAAAGGCGCCACAATCAAAAGCAGGTGTTCAGCCGCGTTTCAAATCTTTGGCAATAGTTTAAAAAGTGCCATTGTCTCCTTAAATATCCATTCCAGAAAATCTTACCTCTCGATTGTTCTCAATGATTTCTGATGTATACCGTTAAAACGATAGGCCTTGCTAGGCCTAGGTTTTGCTTGTCTATCGCCAAGAGAAAAATGCCTCGTGCTTGAGACAAGGCTGCAGAGGGTGAGATCACAGTTGGGAAAGCGGACTGGAGATTGGTGACTATGATGCGGACAATCTTGATGATGATGCTGATACTCGCCGTGGGTGCCTGCAGCGGTGTGACTCATCTGAAAGATAATCAACCCCGAGCTGTCAAAGGCGAGATAGACCTGAGCCAGTGGGATTTTGAAAAAAATGGACCAGCCTGGCTAAAGGGAGAATGGTACTTCTTTCCTGGACTGATCAAGCCCGAGGATTTTAAACCGGAAATGCTGCTGGGAGCGAGGTTCGGGAAGGTGCCGGGGAAGAGGCCTGACTTTGCTGAAGAAGGCCTAACCTCCTTCGGAGTGGGAACTTGGATACTGAAAATGAAGGTCAATTCTTCGAGGCCCAATTTAAACTTTAGAGAAATTGGATCGTTAGCAGGGGTAAGAAGCTACGCAGTAAATCTACAGAGTGAGAAGATGATTTTACAGCTTACTGAGTTCTACCAACAATATTTCACAACGTCAGAATGGGTGCCACAAAAAAAGGATTCGATATCTGAATTACCAAGAAATATATCAGAAATATACATCCTTCGCGAGCTTACAAACAACAAAAGAATTGCCATTGACACGACAATAGTTGGCACCAGAAATCAAATCCAGAACACTTTGATTTACGATTGGATGGAAAGAAGCTTTTTGATGGGGTGCTATTTTGTATTGTCGATCGCATGCTTTGCCTATTTCATTCAACGAAGGTCTGATCTCCTCTATCTATACACCTCCGGAATATGTGCAGCTATGCTTTTGCGCTACCTCGGGACTGAAGGAATTATGACTCGCCTCGGTCCCGATTCAATACATCCCAGAAATCTTCTATTGCTCAATTATATCCTTATCCAACTTGGTACATGCTTAGCATCAATATTTTTGCTTGCAACTCTGAACTCACTAGCCAATTCAAGGGCAATCAAATTAGCAATTCGCATACTCATGACTACTTTTGGCGTGATGCTACTCATAGCAACAATCGCCCACGCTAACTTCAATAACTTTGCAATATTCATAGAACACTATGCTCTATATTTCATGTTGTTCGGAACTCTCAGCAGTCTAGGAACGATCGTTGTAACTATGCTCATCGTTAACAAACTCCGCGGCTGGTCCTTGTATCTCGGAGGCGGGATTTTTTGCCAATTCGCAGGGTTAATGTGGGACTTTAGAGTGAATTATCTAAGTGCAGATTTGCCCTATGTGATGCACTACTGCAACTTAGTTCTCTGCCTTGGCCTCACACTCATGATAGGAAAACGCTTCGCCCTAACTTACAGTGAAAACGAGCGTCTCCTTACTGAAATCCAAGACAAAGAAAAGGCCCGCACTCTCTTTTTCCACAACACGTCGCACGAACTCCGTACTCCACTCAACGGCATCATCGGCTTTATGCAACTGCTCATGCAAGGACGCTACGGAACACTGGGCAGCAGTGCCCAGGAGCAAATCGGCAAGTGCCTGCGTCTGGCTCTTTCGCTTAAAAGCCAAGTCAACACCATTCTCGATTTAGCTAAAAGCAAAAAGGGTCAGATGGCCCTCACCAATAGCCTGATAGCTTTGGATGAAATCGCCACTGAAATCGATGATCTCGCTGCCGGACTCAGGCTTCGTAAGTCTGATACTGAATTTTCCTTTGTAAAATTTTGGAATAAAAACAACCAAACATTTATTTGTGACCGAGAAAAAATCGGCATGCTCCTGCGAAACCTGCTGGGCAATGCCTTCAAATTCACCGATCCAACTCGGCCCAATCATGTCTCGCTGACAATTGAACGTCTTCCGGCTGGAATTCACATAGAAGTCAAAGACTCTGGAATTGGCATTCCAGAGGATCAACATGCAAAAGTCTTTGAAGAATTCCAACAAGTCGCTGGGGATGCCCGACGTGCTTATGAGGGCACTGGTCTGGGCTTAGCAATGGTACGCGATATCATTCGCCTTATGGGCGGCACTATCAAACTTGAGTCCAAACCTGGAGTTGGAAGTCGATTTATTATTGATCTTCCTGAACAAAGAGACATTCACCTCAAACAACAATCAGGGACTTCGATATTTGCTGAATCTTCTCCCATTCCCTCGGCTAAGGCAGGAGACTCGGTCACCAATTCCGCTCCGAAAGGGAAAGGTTCCCATATTTTAGTCGTGGATGATCACGAGCTCAATTGCGAACTCCTCCGCGATATTTTGCAGGAAGAGGGCTACTCCGTGAGCATCGCCTTAGGCGGCGAAGAAGCCTTAAAGGCTATGAAGAACCATCATCCAGACCTCGTTCTACTCGATATGATGATGCCTTATGTATCAGGGGAAGACGTTATCCACGCCATGCAAAAAGATGGCATGCTCAATGATGTTCCTGTCATTCTCATCACGGCACGGGCCAGTGAAGACGATAGACTGTTTGGCTTGAGTTTGGGGGCCGATGATTATCTGGCCAAGCCTATCCATCATGAGGAGCTGCTGTTCCGAGTCAGGAATATTTTGCATCGAGTCGAAACCGTACATCATGTGACCGTCATCGAAGAACGAGAGCGATTGGCTCAGCTCGGCTCCTTAATGCAAGAGATGAGTCATGAACTTAAGAATGTTTTTCAATTGGATCAACAAAATGAAAGGGAGACCCAGATCTCAGCCCTGCAGATTCTGACGAGACTGCCCATCGAAGCCAAGACATGGACGCAAGCCGTCCAAAGCATTGCTTCCGATGAAAAGCTAAATGCCCAAGACATTGATCTGAGTGTCTATTCCTTTGTTCACAAATCATCACAATCCAATCGAGCCCTTCGATACTTAAGGGCTATTATTTCCCAAGTGCCACTGGCTCAAGCAGATAAATGCTCGCTTTGGGATCATATTCAATCCTTGAATCCACAGACTTGGGAGGAGTGCGAAAGAAGCATCCACTTTGTGAAAAATCATGTTCTCATGCAAAACCAAACCCAATATGCCAGCGATCTCATCATCAACATTCTCGAATACAGTCGACATGCCATCTATGATCAAAGTTGTGAACTCACCTTGACGCTACCCAGGGTCCTTAAACTCCTTCAGCCGAAAATTACAAGATTCAAGATTCAACTCGATATCCGCTTGGAGCCCATTATTCTCGCAATCAATAGCGGTCATTTTATGCAAGTATGCCTGAATCTTCTAGGAAATGCTTGTGATGCGGTAGCGGACCTAGACAAGAGCGAGCGTTGGATAAAAATCTCAATTCATACCCAAGACGATCTTTACCTGATTCGATTCACCAATGGAGGTCCACCTATTTTGCCCGAGCGAGCCTCTCGACTTTTCTTAGATGCAGAATCGAGTAAAGGATCAAAAGGTTACGGACTGGGTCTGGGGATTAGTCAAAGAATCCTAATGAGATCTCACGGACGAATGGAGTATGACCTATCTTCTGAAAGTCCTACATTCGTAGTTCATATAGCAAAATCTCTGGAGGTAGGTCATGACAAGAAGACTGCTTGAAATCTTGCTGGTCTGGCTTGCAGCGTTTCAGTGTCAACCTGCTTCCGCCAGTTCAAAATACCTAGCTAAGGACGGTACACTTGACCTTGAAAGCTGGAATCCCGAGAATGATGGAAAAGTCGCACTTTTTGGAGAGTGGTGGCTATTTCAAAATGAATTCTTAACCGAGAATGATATCCGTACTGGAATGTATTTAATAAAACCTCATACAATCATTCAAGTCCCATTCCGACCGACGGATCCTTTTAGCGAAGAAGTTTTTAAGTCTCATTCGACCTATCTATTGCATTTGAAGAACGTCCCAGTCAGCGATGAGGTTTCGCTCGATTTCAGTCAATTTTTTGGGTCTCATCACAGCTTTCTATGGTATTCTGCAACACAAAAATACAAAGACCTCCCCGAGGTAGGTATTGTTAGCAGCGACAAAACTAAAGCCATAAGCTGGAGTATGAGTTACTCACCAAAATTAGAAGCTGATCAAGGATCTGGTATGATCCTATTCATTCATAAAGATCATAGCACAGCCCAAACAGGACTTATTGCTAGCATTGAAATCGGACTAACCAAAGTCATCGATAAATCCCACAAAACGCAAGACATTGAATCTGCATTTATTCTTGGGATTTTCTTTCTATTATTTTTGAACAACTTTATGATATTTCTCATTCGTCGAAACGACCTTTCGAGTCTATTACTAGGAGTATTTTGCTTCTTGCTCGGTGCTCGATATCTCTGCACAGAAGCTTATCTTAGTAAATTGATTTCTCAACCAAACAGACTACTGTCGGAAGCCAGTACATTGTGTCTGTATTTATCGGGAGTAATTGCACAACCGGTCTATGGAATGTTTCTGTCTACTGTATTTCAAGAAAGGCGTCTTAGACCCCTCAACATTGCCAATGGAACTTTGGTCTTCATGCTAAGCCTGCTTATTCTCTTGTCACCAAAAATAGGTTTGGTGGTATACTGGTACGTTATACCCATCATAGCACTCATGTTCCTTTCTACACTTTTATATTGTGGCAAATTGCAATGGGGGGTTAACGACAACTTCAAATTTGTAGGGTTCGGGTTCGCAGCTCTCTTTCTATCCATGAGTAACGATGCACTCGTTATTCAAAACTTCTATATCGGTCCTTTCCTTGGCCACTACGGAATGGCAATCTTCAGCTTTTTCCAAACCATCATCGTAGGAAGAAACTTCGCCAAAGCTCACAACACTGCCGAACGTCTCAGCAAAGACCTCCAGACTGAAGTGGAGCGGCAAACTGAAAAGCTCCGTCTTCAAAAAGAGAAACTTGAGGATCAACAAAAATCTCTCAGCAAGGTCCACGATGACCTTAAAGAAAACGACGAGCAAAAGACTCGTTTCTTCCGTAGTATTTCGCACGAACTCCGCACGCCGTTGACTATGATCCTCGGCACATTGCAGGAATCGGAGAATCCAGACAATCTGAAACGTTCCGTGTCGATCGCCTCAAAGCACGCCAAGCGTCTCTATCGCTTGGTCAACCAACTTCTCGATTTTCAAAAGGTCGCCCTTTCCAAAGTTAAACTTCGTCTGGAGCGAGTTGACCTCGCGACCTTTGTGCCAGGTATCTGCGAGTATGTGGAGATGAACTGTCGGAACCAAGGTATCAGCTTTAATTATGAAGTCGACACAAGCACTCAAGGTGGTTGGCTGATCCGGGCCCAAATTGATGCCTTGGAAAAAATTCTCTTCAACTACATCGGCAATGCTCTAAAATTCACCCCGAAGGGTGGCGCCATTCGCCTGCGATTGGACCTCCAGGGTCACTATGCCCGCATCTCGGTCATCGACAGTGGCTGCGGCATCCCAAAAGAACAGCAAAACAAGCTCTTTAAACTCTTTTCTCAAATTGAAGGCCCCCAGCAGGTAGCCAAGCAAGGCACAGGTCTTGGGCTGGCTTTGGTAAAAGAATTGGCCTCCCAAATGGAAGGGCGCATTGGAGTGGACAGCGAAGCAGGCCAGGGATCTAGCTTCTGGGTTGAATTCCCTCGGCAAGTCGCTGAAGCTGACCAATACGCGATCCTGCTGGTCGATAGTCATCAGCTTGCTCAAGAGGCGATGCTACGCGAGCTCAGTCGCGTTCATCTGGACACCCATTTTTGCTATGTTTCCAGCCCGAAAGAGGCACGCAAAATCCTTCAGCAATGGCCGGTCCAAGTGCTCATGGTCAATACCAATCTCGGCGAGGAAGCCAGTCTGCTCCTGGACCAAACCTCCCAGACCCACCCTTCCGCATGGCGCGTGATGATTGCGGACAGCCAGCATCGATCTGGAATCAAAACGCTATCAGCCCAATCGGTTCAGGCTCTGTTCGCTTGGCCGCTCGATCCTGAGTTCTTTCTCCAACTCCAGACTCGCCTCTATTTGAATCGTGATCAGACGGCGGCACCGGTCCTTGATCTCGTCTATGTCGATGATGAAGCATCCATGCGGGATGCATTTTTCCAAGCGATCCAGCGCTATTCCTTGATCGAAAGATATCGAATCGTTGATAGCGCTCAAGGCTTTCAGGAACTGCTGGGACACTATCGCATCAAAACCGTCGTCATCGATGCCAATTTGGAAGAAGCGGGCTCAGGCATCCAACTCCTGGCCCAGACTGCACGTCTTTCTCCCGACACCTACCGCATCCTTTTCACTGGTGACAGCACGGGCGAACTGCTGGCGGCAGCGATTCGCGAAGGACATGCCCAGTACATCATGTATAAGCCGGCAAATTTCGAAAAAGAATTCAAGGTGATTGAAGATTACATAGCCCAAAGCTTATTGGAGCCAGCAGAGATCACCAAGTCTGGAGAATCCGTCCAACGCGATTGGCAACTGGCCGGCACCCTCAGTACAGGCCAGGACGATGCCCCTGTTCAAGAAGAAGACGCAGCCAATCCCAGCAGTCGCGGCACGATCCTGGTCGTCGATGATCTCAGCGACATGCGCAATATTTTGCATGATATCCTTAATAAAGAAGGCTATCGCATCCTCCATGCCGAATCAGGCCGTCATGCTTTGGAACGTATCCATTCACGACGCGACCCGATTGACTTGATCATCACTGACTGGATGATGCCGGAAATGACTGGACCTCAGCTGATTTATGAACTGCATAAATTCGAGGAATTCGCCACCATTCCTACTGTTCTGCTCACAGCCAAATCCGATGAAGGCAGTCGGAGTGAAGGGATGAAGGTTGGAGCCAGCGCCTACATCGGCAAACCCTTCGATCATTTGGAATTGATTTCGGTCACGGAAAATCTCTTGGATCTCAAACGCCGCGAGAAGAAAATCAGTGAGCTCAATCGCTTTATCAATGAAAACGTCCTGCAGCGCTTTTTGCCCCCAGCGTTAGTCAAAGATCTGGTCAGTGGCAAAGCTGTGTTTGACGATGCTGCGAAGATGCATTCCATCACAGTGCTGTTTGCCGATTTAGTGGACTTCACCAGCAGTACAGAAAAATTGGGTCCCACACGCATCGCCCGCATCCTAAATAGCTTTTTGATCCGTATGACTGATGTCATCTTCAGCGAGGGTGGAACCATTGACAAGTTCATCGGTGATGCCATCCTGGTATTTTTTGGAGCTCCAAGCTCAACTCCTGCAGCCGATCAGATTGAGAAGGCCACTCGCTGCGCTTTGAGAATGCAGGAGGCTTTAGATGAATTGAATTTGGAATGGGCGAGCACCGAAAAACACGCCTTCAAGATGCGTATCGGCATCCACCACGGTCCAGCTATCGTTGGAAGTTTCGGTGGGCAGAAGCGATCGGACTATACCGCCATCGGTCACACGGTGAATCTCGCCTCGCGAATCGAAGGCCAAGCCCAACCTGGTGAAATTCTCATGACGGCATCGGTTCGCGACTTCATTGCCGAAGACAGCTGGGAGTATGCCGGAACTTTCAAGATGAAGGGTGTCGAATCAGAAATGGCCCTCTATCGCTTGAAGCCGTATAGCATCAAATCAGCTGCCTAGAGGTCTGATGAAGATGCTGCAGTCAGGTAACGAAGGTCAACCCAGACGGCTCGACGGCTGGGACGAACAAGCTTAAAACTTAAGCAGCCGACTCTTGCCTGATTTTTGGCAGGCTCAAGACAAAGCAGGTTTGTTCACTAACAGGATCTAAATCCAAAGACCCTCCCGCCTCCCGCGCCAACTTTTGAGAAAGATGCAGGCCGATTCCTGTTCCAGACTTGCCTTTAGTCGTGAACCCCTTGTGAAAGAGCCTAGCCTTGACTTCATCGTCTATCTTCGGGCCAGCGTTGCTAAAGCTGAGGAGGTCCATGAGCTCAAGACTCCGAAAGCTGACTCGTATGATACGCTGTTCGATTGGCAAATCCTTCACGGCATCCATCGCATTGGCCAAAAGGTTAAGAGCAATTTGCTGCAGATTCCCCCGCGATATCGGCAGAATCTGGGTCGGCAATTCGAGATCGAGTTGGATTTTACACCGACGCAGACGAACCGCCAGTAAAGGGCTTATGCCTTCTAGGGTGTCTTTCAGCTGGCAACTCTCCTCTTTCGCAAAGCCACGATTCACATCTAAAACCGCTTCTGTAAGCGAGCGACTCCGTACGCAGATGTAAAGCAAGAGTTGATGCGATTGAACCAGAGCTAAGTGATGAAACATCGAGTCAATCATCGACTCATGACTCTCAAGTGCCAAGGTCCAAAGATGCTGGCGATCGGTGCCGCTGATGGGCCATTGGCATAGGTGCATCCGCAAGAGCCTGAGCTTTTTAAAGCAAGGATGCTGGCGCGAGGGAGCCTCGAGCTCATCAACCTGCCGACTGTTTTCCTGATTCATCCCATTGATCAAGGCGGCCTTCTGCAGTGATTCAATCAGGCGCACCGGCAAATCCAGACTGGCCAGAGTCGTCGCGTAGTGAGCTGCGGCATCCTCCTCTTCCATGCCTATACCTTGATAAAGATTTTTCAGTTCATGACTAACTTCCGCCATAAATTCACCGAGCTGGGACATCTTATCCAAATACGACTGTTCCCCCAATCTGCGACTGGCTTCTACGCGAAGAAGTAGGTTTCTGATACGCAGGCAAAGTTCGTCCATCTGAATCGGTTTGGCAATATAGTCATCCGCTCCCAGGTCGAGACCAAAGATTTTGTCCTCACTACTGGCCCTGGCTGTCACTATAATCACAGGAATGTCGCTGAGCAGTGAATTGCTCTTCATGGCTTTGAGCATATCCTCCCCTGAGAACTCGGGCATCATCATATCGAGCAGAATAAGGTCAGGACGATCCTCTTGCATACTCTGCATCGCAGCTTTGCCGGACACGAATCCCTGAAATCGATAGCCAAGCATATCAAGGGCTTCTTCCAGAAGCTCGACATTGATCGGATTATCATCGACTATGAGAATTTTGTAGTCTTTAGGAACCAAGGCTATTGATACGACGGCATTGACTTTGGCCTTATCCGCCAGAGGCGCAGCACTCTTGCTGATAGGAGTTGACAATTCTTCCTTGAGAGACTCCGCCCTGGGACTTTTAACTTTAGCGTCCAAGGCTTGCTCGGGGATCTGTATGATGACTGTCGTTCCTTGCCCCTGCACCGAACTGAGCTGGAGACGCCCTCTGAAAAAATCCACCAGATCCTTGACCAACGGCAGCCCGAGACCAGAGCCCTCATAGGAACGCCTAGCATCCTCCTGCACCTGGGTAAATTCCTCGAATATTCTTTGCTGTTGATCCTGGGCGATGCCAATCCCTTGGTCCTGAATCACCAGTTCAATCACCTTCGGCAATCGACGCAAGGTCAATTGAATCGCATTGGGTCGACGCGGATCTTGAAATTTAAAAGCATTGTCTAAAACGCTGCGAACCACGGTCAGCAGCTTTTCCGCATCATGAATGAATTCTGCCGACCCGCCTTCCAATTGCAGCTTGGCTTGAAATTCTGTGACAGGATACCGGGAGCGAAGACTTCTCACCGTGGCCTGAATCATGCCCATAAAATCGCTCAGGTCAAAGGCTTCACAATGCAAGGAGAGCTCACCCCTACGGCTGTGAGCCAAATCCATAATGGCATTGAGCCGATGATGCAGAGTTTCGGAGAGATCGGAACAGGTTTGAAGTGGATTTCTAAGGTCTTCACTCAGGTTCCCATATTTGCCACTCAAGGCTAGCTGCAAAAAGCCCTGAATGCCATGCAAAGGCGTCCGCAACTCGTGCGACGTGTTTTGGAAGAAGCTGGTTCTCTGCTGCTCCTGATGCTGCAACACTTCATGGGCCCGAAGTAAATTATCCTTGAGTTTTCGCTGATTCCGAAAGGCTTGGGCAAATCGCAGAGCTGATATCTGGCTGTTCATAAAGATGAAGGCACTGAGACCATAAGGAATCATAAAGAAGCCGTCAATCGATCGACTTGAAACCAAAAGGTCATTCAGGATACAAACACCAAAGGCTATGCAACCGAAAAGAGATAGGGCACTTCCCGTCATTCGTTTTCTATAGGCCAAGGCTACGTGAAGAACTCCCGTGAATAAACAGGCCAGGACATAGAACTGGAGCATCCGTATTTTGGATGTATAGATCATAGTCGGAGTCACACTGATGAATAAGAAAAGAGCCACTCCGAGAGCCGTGCTCAGACGGTAGACATTCCTTGGCAAGACGTCCTTAAAACTAAAATGAATAAACAGCAGAAACGCTGGAGGGCCTATAGCCAGCGACCAATACTCGAGCAACTGCGCAACTTTCGTGCCCAGCGGACTCTGCAAGACACCGACATGATAGAGAAGGTAACTGGTCACGGCAACTCGCAGCGCAATAATGAAGCAATGCAAGCCCAGCATCAGACTCGCTAAATCTTCTCGTCGTCGGAAAAAGAGCGTCAGGTTCCATATTCCCATGATCAGCAGGATTCCTAGGCTAACATACTGCCCCAAGAGGTGCCGGTGAAAATCTTGGCTCAATGCTTCGCCCAACCCAAGTCGGGGTGCAGACCAAAGTCCTGCATGGGCCATCGAGTTGTTGCTAATCCTCACAATAATTGTGAGGGATTGAGCCGACTCATGAAAGGGCAGACGGACGACTTTAAGGCCCTTCGATGCCATGGTCTTTTCGGGCTGGGACGAAAAAGCACCCATCTGCAGCGTGAGGGCCTCCTCCGGTCGATCCGTCGGAAATATTTCCAACTCACCAGACGTGAGTGGTTCCTTAAACTCAATTTCATAGCCAAGTGGCGAAGCCGGAATATCATCGATCTGCAGCACAAAACTGCCAAATCCCACAGCTGGCAGATCATCGCCGGTCGCCGGATCCTTTATGGAGGTCCAACTCTTGCCTGTGCTCATTCTCGCCGTGCGGGTTCCGTTCAACTGATGGGCCGTCAGAGCCTGCCCCCAATAAAAATCCCAGGGACCATCGAGGACTTGAATGCTCTTGGTCTCGCTGAGCTCAAAACGAATTGACGAACGCCCAAGGTCCGCTTCCCCTTCGCCTGCGAAGACGTAAGAGATTCGCAAAAAGCCAAGCAGAAGCGCAACAATCGCTCTGTTTGCCCGTCTTGAATCCATTGGATTTCGCACGTAAATCCTTCCCAAAGGAGTCCCCCAATGATGGATCATCGGCGCCGTTCTAGAACGCTTTATAAGAAAGTGAAACAGCCTGAACTTTCTCGTATTATGAAAGACTTACAAACCCTATCTTTGCGTATGCATTTTGATGAACGAAAGGACCTTTCTGCAAGGTAAGAACTGTCGACTCACTTCATAGCGAGTGGATCCGAACACTGAACCAGGGAAAAAGCTTCGCATTCAGGATGGCCGATGGCCTCAGCCCCAAAATTGCTTATCCTCATGATCCTCGGATTCAGTTCCTGGGCTCAAGCTTTGCCGCACCTTGTCGTGCCTGAATTTGCCGAGGACTACCCTCTGGCCGGTTCCTATGGTCTTATATTGGATCCAAAGCAGCAGCTCACTCTGGAAGAAATCGCAGGAAATCTTGATCGCTTTGTCATTCAGCGGCAGCAGGCGCAAAATCTTGGACTCTTTGCCGGTAGCGTATGGCTGGCATTTCACTTCGATTACCAAGGTCAAACGGCTCGCGAGTATTTTCTTGATCTAGGCAATCCTCTTTATTCGTCAGCTGATTTTTATGTGTTTGACGAATCCATGCAGCTGCAAAAGACCCAAAAATCGGGACTTGAAATCCCTTTCAAAGATCTGCCGATTCGATCGGTCAAGACCATGATCCCTCTCAACTTTAAAGGTCCCTCAGAGCAGATCGTATTGGTTCGCTTGCGCTGTTCTTTCACGCTAGGCATTTCTCCTGCTTTGCTGACGCCTAAATATTACTATGAGGAATGGGCCAGAAAGCATGATCTCGCCCTGGGGATTTATGTAGGAATCATAGGCGGTCTCTTCTTTTACAATTTTTTCCTGTTTCAGCGCCTGCGGGAACGCGTCTATCTGTGGTTTTCCATCAATCTTATCGTTTGTTACCTAATATTGATCACAAGTCCTTTAGGTTTTCCCTTACGTTATCTTTTGCCTGAGTCTGGTGACCTGGGCATCCGACTGCTCATGGCCTGCTTTGGATTGACCATTGTCAGTACCCTGATGTTTTCCTGCGATTTCTTGAATCTTAAGCAACATGCGCCGGGTTTCTATCGCATTGCTATGATTATGGCCGGCTCTGGCCTCTTGGTCATGCTCGCCTCGACTGTCAGCAGTGTGCAAACTATTTTTCTCATAGCCAATGCCATCACAGGTGTTGGACTCATCTTTGTGATCAGCTCAGCCTTGCACCTCAGCCTTCGCAAAAATCAAGACGCATCGATCTTCTTGATGGCATGGAGCCCTATGTTCTTAGGGGTTAGTGTTTTGCTCTTAGGCTTCTTTGGCGTCATAAGACTCGGTTTGCAGCAAGCAGCCATCACAGTCCTTATGCTCAGCGCCATGCAGACCTTGGCATTTACTATGGCTCTCACGACAAGACTGAGTCTTCGCAAAAGAGAGTTGCAGCGCCTGCATCTTGAAAAGCAGCAGGCAGAACAAGAGCGACACACACTCACGGCTGAACTGCTGGCCGGAAAAGCTGTGCAAGAAGCCATTCAATGGCCGGTCGATTCCATGCCTAGCTTCCGCTTTTCACACCACTATCGTTCCGCAGAAAATATCGGTGGCGATTGGTTGGGTTGTGCCTATGATGCCAGCCATCGACGTTCCTTGCTGTTCATTTGCGATGTTAATGGTCATGGCATTACCGCCGGCATGCTTTCTGGAACGGTATCAGGAGCGGTTGGAGGATGCCTAGCCCAAACCTTTGGGCAGAACCTCAGCCGGGAACAGCAGCTGTTAGCGCTCATGCATGCGGTCAACTATGTGCTGCTAGAATGGGGCCATAAAACCGATAAAGTGGCGACTATGGCGATCCTCGCCATCGATGGCGAAACAGGCGAAGCCACGATCATGAATGCAGGCCACACTCATGTGTATTTGATTCGCCAAGGTACGGGCAAAGGCCTCCCTGCGCGTGGCAGCATTCTAGGGCTGCATAAGGATCCGAAATTTCGCAGCTATGATTTTAAACTCAAGGCCGGCGACACCTTGTTTCTCTACTCCGATGGGCTATTCGAAAACCACAATGAAAAGGGCGAGGTCGTCGGCATCAGACCCGTTTTGGAACTGTTCAAAGAGAGCTCTGATCCCGATCGTTTGAAAGACCGACTCTTGGCACTCGTCCAAAAAACCTGGGGCCAGGAAAAATTGGATGACGACTTTTGCTTTGCTTTTGCCCAATATGCTCCAGAAGAACCCCTTCGGTCCGTCGATCCCAAGCAAGAACAGACGGCTTAAGCCCTCCCCCCTTAATTTTAAATATTTCAATTGTTTTAAAAACTTACGGATAATGCATTGGTTTTGTCTGTATATTTCGATGCATTTATTGTACACAATCTAAGGCAGAGCCAAGATCCCTTCGTTAGAATGCAAGCGAATGAATTGGGCGAATTTTCCTCGATTTTTCAGCTGGTTTCACCCATATTTGGGACTGCCGCTGCCTTTTTGTGCCGAGCTGACTGATCCGATCACCAAAGGAGTTTGTCATGATTAAAGGATTTCTTCTGGCCCTTGGACTGTGTTTTTCTGCCCAACTCAGAGCGGTCGAAACCGGCTTTTATGACTTATCATTCCCAGGAATGGATGGCAAAGAGCACCGCCTCGAGGAGTACAAAGGCAAAGTTGTTCTGATCGCCAACACAGCCTCACGCTGCGGCTATACCGGGCAGTTTGAAGACTTGCAAAGCCTTTATAAGAAGTATAAGGACAAGGGCTTGGTGATCATCGGCTTCCCTTCCATGAGTTTCAAACAGGAGCTGAAATCGGACAAGGAAGCAGCCGATTTCTGCAAATTAAAATACGACGTGAGTTTCCCGATGACCCGCCGAGTAGAAGTGACCGGAGATAAGCAGCATCCCGTGTTTCAATACCTGACCAAAAAGGGTCCGGCGGAAACTCAAGGCGAAGTCTCTTGGAACTTTGAAAAATTCCTGGTCGATCGCCAGGGACAAATTAAAGCTCGCTTCCGATCCCAGGTTGAACCCAGTTCGCCTGAGTTCACCAAGGCTCTGGATGGGCTACTCAAGAATTGACCCTTGCGACATGAGGAACTTATGCCGAAGACCAATAAAACCCTCCGCTCCCAGACGATGGACCTTCCGAGTGAAGCGGCTGCTTTAGGTGCCGTGTCCAGGGAAACAGTTCGCGCTGTGCAGAAGCAACAGAAAGCCGTGGAAGCGGGTCGACGCATTCTCGAGTTGACGGGCGAGGATCTCAACCGGGAGGGTTTGCGTGACACGCCGATGCGCTTCGCCAAAGCTTACCAAGCCTTGTTCGATGGCTATACGATAACGCCTGATGAAGCAGTCGGCAAAGGTGTGTTTGCCAGCGAAGGCAATGGCCTTGTTGCTGTCGAAGATGTAGAATTCTATTCGATGTGTGAGCATCACCTCCTGCCTTTCTGGGGAAAAGCAACCGTTGCTTATTTTCCTTGCAAGAAAATACTCGGTCTGTCGAAAATTCCGCGGCTGGTCGATGTTTTTGCTCGGCGGGTTCAAGTGCAGGAACGGATCACTCAACAGGTCTTAGATGCTGTTCAGCACCTGATTGAACCGCGCGCGGTGTTGGTGCGGGTCCAGGCCCAACATCTCTGTATGATGATGCGCGGCGTGGAAAAGCAGCAGTCTATAACTAGCACCCAAGCAGTTTTAGGTTTTGAAAATTTACTCGACTTTGAAAAGCAACAGCTGCTGCGTCTCATGAAGTAAGGTAAGCAACGCTTGACGGATAAAATCCATTTGGATCCTCAGTTTCGCTTGTTTCTCCTGTATCGACTGCTGGTAACACTGGCTATTCAGATGCAATCGGTGGCGGTTGCATGGCATGTTTATAACCAGACCCACAGCGCCCTTCACTTGGGCTATGTGGGTCTTGCCATTTTTATTCCCAATCTCATCTTCGCTTTACCTGGCGGTCGAGCAGCCGATCGCTATCCGCGCCGGCGCATTATGATCATGAGCATCGCGACTCTCCTGGGCGCTTCGATTTCACTGTTTTGGATTCGTCACTTGCTGAATCCTCCGCTCTGGACCGTCTATACAACCTTGAGTCTAGTGGGCCTCGCTCGCGCTTACTATGGGCCAGCTGCCAGCGCCTTTCTGCCCCAATTGGTGGGCGCTGAAAAGCTGCCTCAAGCGGTGGCCTTGAATTCCACTATCTTTCAATTCTCAACTATCCTCGGTCCAGCTTTAGCTGGAGGATTGGTAGCTATTCCGGGCGCCTCGGTCTCGACTGTTTATGCCTGCTGCACAGTGCTTTTTTGCTGTGCACTCGTCGCCCTTCTGCGCTTGCCAGCTTTGAGCATGCCCGGAGGTCCCCGCCGCAAACTCGAGCTGCTCGGCGGCTTGCGTTACGTTGCTCAAAATAAACTAATCTTCGGTGCGATTTCCTTGGATCTCTTCGCCGTCCTCTTGGGTGGTGCTGTAGCCCTGCTGCCGATTTTCGCTCGCGACATTCTGCAAGTCGGAGCGCCAGGACTTGGAGCCATGCGCAGTGCACCCGCGGCAGGAGCGACTTTGATGGCGCTTTACCTCGCTTGGAAACCGCTGCATAAAAAGGTGGGCTATAAAATGCTTGCCGCTGTGTTGGTGTTCGGCCTTGTCACGATTGTTTTTGGATTGTCAAAGAATTTCGTGCTTTCGCTTGTGTGTCTCGTCGTCCTTGGGGCCTCTGATATGATCAGTGTCGTGGTCAGGCAAACACTTATCCAAACCCATACGCCTGACGTGATGCGAGGACGTGTGAGCGCCGTGAATATGGTGTTTATTGGAGCATCCAACGAGCTGGGTGAGTTTGAATCGGGTCTAACTGCAGCATGGCTAGGAACTATACCAGCTGTGGTGCTGGGTGGTCTCGGCACCTGCCTAGTTGTACTGATCTGGGCCTATGCTTTTCCGAGCTTGCGCAAGGCCGATCACTTAAGTCCACCCACTTAACAAAGCGTTTAACGGCTCGACAGAGCTGCCTTCATATCAGCGATATTGGTGTCGCTGAAAACCGGCTGCACCCCCTGATGAATAGTTTTTGCTGCTGTCTTAGCGTCAAGGACGGAAGCTTTGGTCAGAGTGATCCCATTGGTTTTATGACATCCCGCCGTTTCACAATTTGCCCCCAAAATCGCCAGACCGCTCTGGGCATTGCCTGTTACAGCTGCCGGAGCTGTCCCTGCCGGAGCTGTCCCTGCCGGAGCCGTTCCTGCCGGAGCCGTTCCTGCCGGAGGAGTCGCTCCGGGCGTTTGCGTCCCTGGAGTTTTGTCAGCAGCGGATCCAACCGCTGGACCAGCTGGCGATGCACCCTGCAGTTGATCTTTATAGGTGCTTGCCACTGGTTTGTTGTCGGAACAGGCGCAGAAAACGACAGGAAGAAGTAGAATTCCAAGTGTAATGCCCAGTCCTTGCATAGTTTTCCCAGTCCTCATTCAATGAGTTTGCGATGAGATAACGTTAGGTCACGGATCAATGGTCACTATCGGCATTCTCTTACACAATCTTGAGAACAAACTATATTACGCTCCAAGTTTCAACGTTCTCAGTCTGTTGCAAGACTCTATAACAGGCCCATAAAAGTCTCCGTTCGGCCTGCTTGACCGTAAAATGCCCTCATGCGATCTCTGCCAGAGGCAAAAATAATTTCAATCGAAGCTTTTCTATTTTAAGAGGCGACAGCGGCTTCAGACGAGTGAGAGCTAGGAGGCTTTTAGCCCAACGACTTCGCCTATATCAAACGATATGATATCCTTGTGTTAGTCCTGTACTCTAGCCCAAGATTTTGTAAATGCTTCTAAAAAATGAACACAAGTGGAGCAATTGACCCATGAGATATATGTTCCTTTTAGCGATATTGGGCTTCTCGCTCGAAACCTTTGCACAGAGTTCGAGTCTGCCACAGAAAGTGATAGAGCTAGACGGATCTTTGACCAAGTTAGAAGTCAATCAGGACCTGTGGTTCTTTGAAGATAAAGCCCAGACGGCTGCTGTCAATGATCTTCATTCAATCGATTTCAACGCAAAATTTGCTCCTATTGACAAGAAAGCACCAAATTTTGGTTTTTCAAAGTCTTCTATCTGGTCCAGACTTTATCTGCGAAATACCAGCAAGAGCGACATGACAATCTATCTCACCGAAGGATATGCCCTGGTCGATCAGATTGAGTTCTGGCAGATTGATCCTGCATCCGACCGCATCCTCTATTTTCTTGCTGGCGACCGAATGGTTCCGTCCAAGGATAGAGTCGCCTATCGCCTGCCTACCTTTAAGATGAAAATTCCACCAGGTGACACCACTGTCTTTATCCGCATCAAAACCGAGGGCAGTCTGATTTTTGATATCAAGTTGAGCTCGGAATCGGCATTTTATGATACAAAAATTCTTGAGTATTCGCTCATCGCGACTGCGCTTGGAATTCTCTTTACGATGGCCTTCTATAACTTTCTCATCTGGCTGCAACTGCGCGATAGAACTCATATAATCTATGTCGTCTTTATCCTGTCCATGATCATTCAACCGCTTGCCTATACCGGAATTGCCGTACATTTTCTCGACGACGCTAGGTGGCTTCTGAATGAAGGCTATATCATTTTTGCCAACAAGACTTCCTTGCTTGGTTTTCTTTTTCCGATTTACTTTCTTTCTCTTCGCGGACGACATCCTTGGTTGTATCGCCTTTGTATTGCTGGAATAGCCCTAGCATTTTGCGCAGATTTTGGGCTGCTCCACTCCTACAATTTGGGTGCAAAGCTGGGCGTCGCGACAGGATCGTTCATTTCTATCATGCTGGTAAGCTGCGGAGTTGTCTGCTCGCTCAAACGCTATCGGCCAGCCTATTTTTTTACACTAGCTTGGCTGCTAATGATCGTGGCCAATACAGCGAAAATGGGCGCAGTGTCGGGCAGCTTACCAAGTAGCTTCCTCAGTGAATGGGGGGTTATGGTTGGGACTGTCGTTGAAGTTATCCTGCTTTCTCTAGCCTTGGCAGATAAGATCCGGCTCAATCAGAGAAATTCTTATGAGCAAATAGAAAAATTGAACGAGCAGCTAACCAAAGAACATGCCACCGTCAAGGCATTGAACAATAACCTAGAACAAATGGTGGAAGAGCAAACACGAGAGATTAAATCCATACTGCGCCATATTCAAATCGGAATTTTGGTCGTAAAGAACCCTGGATTAGAGATTACTCCAACACATTCACAATCGGTTTCTCAAATTTTCAATTGCAATCAGGTTTCTGGTCAAAACCTCATGGATTTTCTCTTCAGTCGAGCCCAGGTTGCGGCGGAGAAAAGAAGCATGGTAGAGAGTACCCTTATGACTTGTCTTGGAGAAGATCGGCTGGCTTTTGATATGAATAGTCATTTGCTACCGAGTGAAATGCTCTATCGCTTCGGTACCGAGGATCATGTTCTGGAAATGGATTGGCATCCGGTTATCAATGCTGAAGGCAGGATAGAAAAAATGCTGATGTCGATCCGTGATATCACGCACCTAAGGTCGATGGAACTAGCTGCCGCAGAAAAGGCCAAGGAACTCGACCTCATCGGCGAGATCGTGGAAGTTTCGGCCAAGCAATTTGCCATTTTTGTCCATTCAGCTCAGCTTTTTCTGGATGAAAACAAGCGTTTGCTCAAAGCCAATCATAAGATCATTCATGAAGTGCTAAAAATATTGTTGATCAATATGCACACAATTAAAGGCTCTGCTCGAGCTCTTGGACTGAAACAGCTGACTCCTGTAGTTCATGAGGCCGAGCAATACCTATCTGCAATCCAGAGTAAGAAGATCCCTTGGAATCGAGATGCTATCCTGGCCGAAAATACCAAGGTACAGATTCTTCTTGATCAGTATTTGAATATCAATCAAGTGAAGTTAGGCCGTAGCTCAGTCGATATCGTGAGCTTTACCCCAGAATTCGTAGAACAGATGCGGCAACTTTTGAAGCAAACCGAACAGAGTGGTCAAATTGAATTGAAGATAAAAGCTAAGCCTCTGCGAGAGGCGATAGAAGAAGTGTGCTTCGTTCGAGCCGAGACAATTTTTCGTGAAGTCTTATCCTCTGCAGAGATGTTGGCAAGGGATCTAAACAAAGAGTGTCCTAGCATCGTGATCGTGGATAATAATATTCAGATGTCCTATGAGGGTCAGGAGTTGATACGCAACTCCTTTATCCATGTTATTAGAAACACTATGGACCATGGCATTGAAACGTCTGCAGAACGCATAAGTCGAGGCAAGCCAGTGACGGGCCTGATCGAAGTTCGGCTCGAAATGAACCAGAACCAAATTCAGATTCATTATGAAGATGATGGCCGAGGTCTCAACCTCCATGCTATTCGCCGAATAGCCTTGGAAAAGCGTCTGATCAAAGAAGGCCAGGAACTTAGCATGGAAGCCATAGCCTATTTAATCTTTGAGCCTGGCCTCAGCACTTGTGACTCTGTGAGCGAGATATCAGGACGCGGCGTAGGAATGAATGCAGTGAGAGAGTATATTGAAGCCGCAGATGGCAGGATCGAAATCGTATTATTCCCACCAGCAGCGACCATAAATCCCGAGTTTGTTCACTTTAAGTTTATTTTCAACTTAGGTCAGCGATTTTACGTTGAGAGAGCGGCCTAATCCAGCATGCTGCGCCGCTTGCTGACTAAAGTCCGAAGGGGCCGCACCCCTTCTATGGCGGCTAGAACAACTTCAGCAAAAGGTTCGGTCTTCGCGCCAGTCCCATAATGGTGGCGATTCGAATCATAGGGTCCAAAGCAAATGCTCTAGAGTAGATCCCGCCATGAACCTGTTTGCTAAAGAGTGCATTGATATCGCCCGTCGGTTTCAATTCCGGATTAAGCAGATCATGAAGGATCAAGAGAGTGCTCAAAGTTTTGGTCGTAGGCACTTCAAAGATCTCGACCCCAAAGGTTTGAGCGCCAAGAAATGCTGCTTGAAAGACGGGATGATTGAGCGACTTTGTCTTAGTGATACCTGCAACATTTGCTGATACACGAATAGGCTGAGGCTTGCCCTTGAGATCCACGCCCTGAGTGGCGAACACTTCAGCCGCCAGAGTCTTCGAAATATACTGGGCCGCTTGATAGCTCACGCCTTGCAATGGGACGATAGCGCGAGCAACCGGAATCCCATTGACTTCAAAACTTAGATTTTCTTTCAGCTGACCGACAGATTTCAGCATCGATTGCCACAGCGGTGGATTCTTTTTCAGAGTGTTCGAGTTCGACATATCCTCTGGCTGAATCACAGCCGCTGAAGTTGGCGAAATCAACATCGAAACCGAAGCGACACAGGCGGGTGACAAGCTGAGGATGATGGCATTCATCGTCGCTGCCAATCGCCATTCCTGGCTCGCACCTGCTGCATAAGCGAACATACCGATATGCACCGGCTCCCCAGCAGCAAAAGCTTCAATACTGGCTCGTATTTGATTGGGCTTCATGAGGATATTATTGGCTTTGGTACAGTAAGAGAGCGAACCTGCATATTTGTGCGGCTCTGCGAGGATCGCCTCAGGAGATTTTAGATCCACCCACAAGACGGAAGCACCAGCGGCGAGCAGCTGCTGGGTCGGCGCAAGCTCGGCTGAGGCTCCCATAATGACAAATTTTTTGCCGGTCAGATCAATGCGACCTTCATGAGAGTTAGCAAAGCTGGCGATCCAGGTCAGTGCCTTGGCGGCTCGATTGGTTATCTTGTTTTCACCAATCAGTTTTTGTCCCAAATAATTGAGCGAAAGCCCTGTATAGCTTACACCTCGAAACGGAACCGCTGGGACAAGGCCGACCTTTCCTGTCAAAACTTGGGTCTCGATGTTGAGCGGCTCTGCAGCTTGGGCCATATAGTCCTGAAAACGACCTTCAAAGTTACCGTCATTGAACTCCAGCTGGTCGTGAGTCTGACTGACTATATAGCGGGCAATTTCCGAGCGTCGGCGCGAGGCGACTCGAAAGCTCTCGAACTGAACAACCGTCTCGCCATATTTTTTCTTAAAGGATTTTTCGCTCGGTAGAGCGAAGTCTTGGAACTCTTCAGGGAATGCTGCTACAGCATCAAGCAGCAGGTTTCTAAAAAAAGTGGATCCTGTCTGTCCCGTCGGGAGACACACTCCGTCGGTTGTCCGCTTTGTTCCCATTTCGTTACGTCCTCTAAAAAAGGGTTAAAGTGTAGGGCTTGCAAGCTCAGCTTCGCTTGGCTTCATGAATTTAACTTTTTTGTCTTTGAAAGGCCCACCATAGCAAAGCTTTTGAGCCCAGAAAACCTTGAAATGGAGGTCCAAATATTCCATCGCACGCAAGCTATAGCGCGAGTTCCCCTCCCATCGCCTAGGAAACCTTCCCCTCCCCTGTCATGGCTGTTATCCGTCGAAATGTCCCCCAGAAAAACCTAAGCACAATTCATGAGCTAATAAAACCCAAACTTTAAATTATTTTGTTAGTTCCCAGCCCAGAGTTGGACTTTGCCAGGCCGGGAAGGTCAATGCTGCACTTGGAGCTTGAAGAAGAACAGGATCCAGAGGATAGAATAGTCCCTGCAGCAGAGGCCCATGAACCAACTTGTGACGACCCTATGAACTTTTTGCTCAAGCCGAGGCTCCTATGCAACCCGATAAATCAACTGAAGTGAATCTTAAGATCAAAGGCATGACCTGTGCCTCTTGCGTAGCTCGCATCGAGAAGGCTCTACGAAAGCTCGAGGGCGTGCAAAGCATTGCCGTGAATCTGGCAACAGAAACTGCCAGAGCCCAGCTTGCATCGGCATCGCTCCTGCCTCAAATCATTGCGGCTATTGAAAAAGCAGGCTATGAGGTGGAGACCTCTGAACTTGAAATGTCGATCGAAGGAATGACCTGTGCCTCGTGCGTCTCCAGGATCGAAAAAGCTTTAATGAAAGGCGGAGCAAGTGAAGCTAAAGTCAACCTAGCCAGCGAACACGCTCGCGTCCACTACAATCCAGCTCAAGTGACTTCTCTCCAGCTGCTCCAGGCGGTGGAAAAAGCCGGATATAAAGCCAAAATCATTCGTGAAGAGGATCCAGCCGAAGATAAATCAGAGGCCCTCAAGCGTGAACGCCAAAGAATTGTGATTGGGGCCCTGCTGGCTGCTCCGTTGGTCATTCCCATGCTACTGGACTTGGTCCATATCGAAGCGATGCTTCCTGGCTGGATCCAACTGCTGCTCACTCTTCCCATTCAGTTTTGGCTCGGAGCGAGGTTCTATCGAGCCGCTTGGAAAGCTGTCAAAGCTGGATCTGGCAACATGGATCTCTTGGTGTCCTTAGGAACTTCCGCTGCTTTTGGTTTGAGCGTCTATCATCTCGTGCGCTATGGATCGCATGCCGGACATGGGGGGCAAGGACATCTTTACTTTGAAAGTGCAGCGGTCATCATCGTTTTGGTGCTCTTCGGCAAATATCTTGAATCGAGAGCCAAGCAACAAACCTCAACGGCCATTCGGGCTTTGCAAGCCTTACGTCCCGAGGTGGCGCGTATTCGCCAGCCGCAAGGGGATGTGGAAATCTCCATTCATGCAGTCAAACTTGAAGATTTGGTGGTCATCAAACCGGGCGAGAAGGTGCCTGTGGATGGAAGAATAATTGAAGGCATCAGTCAGCTGGATGAATCGCTGATCACAGGTGAAAGCCTGCCCTTGACCAAAGGTCCTGGCGAAAATGTAACGGGCGGATCGATCAATACCGACGGCAATCTTTTGGTAATGGCCACAGCGCTTGGATCAGAGTCGACTCTTGCTCGCATCATTCGACTGGTGGAAACCGCACAGACTGAAAAAGCCCCTATCCAACGCATCGTTGACAAGGTGAGCGCGATATTTGTCCCCACCGTCCTGCTCCTCGCTTTGGCCACTGCCCTAGGCTGGTATCTTTATGCGGGCCAGTGGGAACAAGCTTTGATTCATGGAGTGGCGGTACTGGTAATCGCCTGTCCCTGTGCCCTCGGTCTGGCGACTCCCACCTCGATCATGGTGGGAACTGGAATCGCGGCAAAAATAGGTATTTTGATCAAGGATGCAGCAACGCTTGAAATCGCCCATTCCGTGACAACAGTTGCTTTTGATAAAACCGGCACCCTGACCGAAGGCCGACCGCAGATCGCGGGAATTTTCGCTCTTAAGGGCGATACGCAAAGACTGCTGGCATTAACCGCATCTGTCCAAGCGGGCAGTGAACATCCTCTGGCCAAGGCCGTCATCGATAAGGCGAAGCAAGAGGGCTTGATCTTAGCCACAGCCCAAGACGTCCGGGCCATAGCAGGTAAAGGTTTGGAAGGTCGAGTTGGAGACGTCACACTCTGGATAGGGACCAGCCTTCTCATGCAGGAGCAAGGTGTTGACATCAGTCCACTCACAGAAAAAGCTCAGGCCTTTGAAAAAGAAGGACACACGGTGTCGTTTGTGGCCGAGAAAGGTCAAACAGAACCTTTGGGTATTCTGGCCTTCAGCGACTCGATCAAAAGTACAGCAGCGGCCACTCTGCTCGCCCTGCACCAGCTCGGCATTAAAACGGTGATGATTACTGGTGACAACGCCGGCAGCGCCCAGCGTATCGGCAAAGCACTGGGAATGACCGAGATTCGGTCACAAGTCCTCCCACAACAAAAATCCCAAATCATTGAAGAGTTGAAGAAGAAAGGAGAAATCGTGGCCATGGTGGGCGATGGTATCAACGATGCCCCAGCCCTGGCCGCCGCCGATGTTGGCATTGCCATGTCCACTGGCACTGATGTGGCCATGCATACAGCCGGTATTACTCTAATGCGAGGCAACCCTCTGCTGATTCCTGATGCTCTGGATATTTCGCGTCAGACCTATCGGAAGATTAAACAAAACCTTTTTTGGGCCTTCATCTATAATATCATCGGCATTCCCTTGGCTGCATGGGGCCTGTTAAATCCTGTCATTGCCGGGGCAGCGATGGCTTTTAGCAGTGTGAGTGTGGTCACCAACGCTCTCTTGCTCCGCCGATGGCAGCCGAGAGGACGCTCCTGAAAGGCTGGGGCGATAGAGCAAAAAAAAATCAGCCTCTTGTCACAAGTTTAAGGTCCGATCCGTAAAGTAAATGAGTCAATGACTTGTAAATAGAGACAATGAGGGAATAGATGCGATATCTAACAGGACTGGCTGCTTTGCTAAGTCTTTTCAGCTCAACGAGTTGGGCCGCCGATCTTGCAAAAACGATTCGCTATGAACTGGTAGCTACCCAAGGATCGATTAACCTGAGTGGTAAAAAATCGGTGGACTTCGCCCTCATGGTCAATGGCCAACTGCCAGCACCGACTTTAGAATTTACCGATGGAGACGAGGCCGAAATCACGGTCAGAAATCAGATCCCGGGCCAGGAGCTTTCCATCCACTGGCATGGCATTCTTCTTCCCCCCGAAATGGATGGCGTCCCCTATGTGAATACACCGCCGATTGCCACGGGAGAGGCTTTTACTTTTCGCTTTAAACTGCGGCAGTCGGGAACCTATTGGTACCATACCCATACCAACGTACAGGAACAGAAGGGTATTTACGGAGCCTTCATCGTCCATCCCAAACAAAAGACTATAGCCTCGGATAAAGAAGCCGTACTTGTCCTTAGTGATTGGTCGGACGAGGATGCACTGCATATCTTGGCCAACTTGCGCAAAGACGGTGATTACTATCTTTATAAAAAGGGCACCGTTCGTTCCTGGCTTGGAGCCCTGCAGGCGCGATCCTTGGGGACTTATGTCAGCAACGAATGGACTCGAATGGGCGGCATGGACTACTCCGATGTTGGCTATGACGCTTTTCTGATCAATGGCCAGCGCGAGAGCCAGCTCCTGGAAGCGCACCCTGGTGAAAAAATTCGCCTCCGCATTATCAATGCATCAGCGTCGACTTATTTCCATGTGGCTCTTGGACAAAAGCCGATGAAACTCATCTCTGCCGATGGAATCGATATAGTGCCGATCTTGGCCAAAGAAATCCTGATCGGCATGGCTGAAACCTACGATGTCCTCTTCGAAGTTCCAGAGCATAAGAATTACCAATTCAAAATCACAGCTCAAGATGGAACCGGCACGGCTTCGACTTGGATCGGGATGGGCGACAAGGTCTTTGCACCTGTGAAACCTGCTCCGGGCCTCTATGAGTCGATGGATCATATGGGCCACTCCGGACACAGTATGAATCATGCCAATCATCCTGCAGCAGC
>JBGSTF010000005.1:0-3165 GCA_041736645.1 Oligoflexus sp.
TCGATCGTGGGCTGCCTTGAGTACCTTGCGAAAGTCATCAAGAGTCCCATAGGCATGATGAATGGAGAGGTAGTCGGCAATATCATAGCCATCGTCGCGAAAAGGTGATGGATACATGGGCAAGAGCCAAATGCAAGTAACACCCAATTCTGCCAAGTAATCCAATTTGCTCAGGAGTCCTAAAAAGTCACCAATTCCATCGCCATTACTATCGGCAAATGCTTTGACGTGAAGCTCATAAAATACAGCATCTTTGTACCATAATGGATCTTGAATCATGTTTTACAACTCAGGCGGTTCTGGGAATATCAACTGCAGTCTCGAGGAAGAGGCACATGGCCCATGACGGACTTCATGGTAGCAAACTTTGAGAAAATTTCAATTGATGTTTATCATTTTTTCAATAGATGCTCGGCTGTCGGGAGCCTTGTTGATTCTGCATATAATGAGCTAAAGTATCTGTCTTGCTATAAACCATGCTCAAAGATGAGCGTCTCGAAAGCTGACGCCGATGGATCGGCCAGTTCATAGTTCGTCAACGATCGGAATAGAGGCGCCACAACTGTTCAGGAGACATGCTGCAAAGAATCTGATTTAGCCGTTCCCTGATCCGTGCTTACTCTACAAAGGCGGGAAAGGCCCTGGCTCTGGATTAGGCGTAGGATTTGGGTATGGGTGTTCTGGACCTGGATAAATTGGTGGATGAGGAATTTCTGGAATTTCCGGTGGAACTCGAATCGGATCTGGTTTATTTCGTGCGGGATCCGGATTCTGGTTGCGACTAAGTTTGCTCGATCTTTGAGGTATGTTAAACATTGTTTTGACTCCGTTTCATTGTGCCATCACCCAGGCACTTCATTCGAACTAGAGTCCTAGTTTATACATAAAATATCAAGCTCCTTCTTGTTAATGTATGATCATAGTGAATGTTGCTCAGTCAGTTTATTAACCCTCATCTTTTGGATTGCTTCAATAAGGCGCCCCATAGACAGCGGTTTTGACAAATGCTCATTGAATCCAGCTTCCAAACATCGCTTTCTTTCGGTTTCCATAGCATGAGCGGTCAATGCAAAAATGGGCTTGCTATAGCCGAAGTTTCGCAGAGAGCGCGTAGCAGCGATTCCGTCCAAGCGCGGCATCTGGACATCCATGAGAACAAAATCAAATTCGGCCTTCAAGGCCATATCAACTCCCTCAAAACCATCACAAGCCGTTGCTACAACAGCTCCTTCACGCTTCAAAAGCCTTTCAAAGAGCACTCGATTATCCTCCGCATCATCAACGAGCAGAATACGTAGTCCTTTAATAACTGGCTGCTTATCCTGGTTAGCGACTTCATTTCGGACAGGAATTGACAAGGGTTCCACCCAAGGAATGAGTATTTCAAACTTGCTTCCCTTGCTAAAGGTGCTTTCCAACAAATTCACATCCCCTTGCAGCACCTTAGCCAGTCTTTTCGAGAGCACCAAACCTAAACCGGAGCCTCCGAACTTGCGGGTCGTGGAAGCATCCCCCTGTTGAAATCTTTCGAACAGGCGTGATTGTTGGGCCTTGGATAGACCAATTCCCGAATCTTCCACAAGCACACGTATGAACTTGACGCTCTCGACTTCCGTCTCGATTTGGCAAACACTGACTTTCACTGTTCCCTTTTCCGTAAACTTAATAGCATTTCCCAAAATATTCACCAGAATTTGCCGGAAGCGGCCTCGATCTGATCGCATGTAGGCTGGCAAATTCTCGCCAATGCTTAGAGTCAACTCAATGCTTCGCTTTCTTGCGAGCGTAGTAAACATTTCTACGACTTCGTTTAAGAGGAGCTCAATAGAAAAATCGGCAAGATGCAGCTCCACCTTGTCCGAATCAATCTTTCCCAGATCCAATACGTCGTTGACAAGGTCGCACAAAGACTGCGAGTTCTTCCGCAATATTCCAATATATGTTGCCACTTCTTCCAGGGATGTCGACGAGCTCATCAGATCAAGGTAGCCTTGAATCGATGTCAATGGGGTCCTTAGTTCGTGGCTCATGTTGCAAACAAATTCTTCCTTGGCCATGTTTGCTCTCTCGGCTTCGCGCTTTGCAATCTTCTCTCTTTCTAAACTGAGTTCTGTTGTCCTCTGCGATTCTTTCGTTATGCCTATGACAATGCATATAACGATTCCTTCAAAAAGATAGATAGCCAAACGAATCAAATCGATATTGCTGTGAGCTGAGAGGGAAAATGATGGCTGAATAAAGAAGTAGTTTCCTAAAATTCCGGTTGCAAAAGTCATGACTATACCCAACGTTGTTGAACCCAACCACGCTGAAATAATGACTGCTAGTAGGAAAAGGAGGAGGGGAGCTTCACTTCCTAAAACGGGCTCTAGCAGAAATCTGACAAAAAATACCAGCAAAGCCGTGACGACGACTCCAAGTATTCGAAATTTCATGGCGTATTTTCGTTGTAGAAGATCAGCCATTTTCATCAGCATCCTCACCCCGTATTTTGTCAAACGAGAAAAATCAATTGTAATGCGATTGAATTGAAAATATACCACGTAAGGGTTAACCGTATGACGCAGAATCGAGAAAGAAAAATACCTTAATCGCATACTACGCATATGATTTTCATATGCTTTCAGCCTTGTGACAGTGAGAATAAATGTTTGGAAGATTTAGCTTATCACTTTTTAAAAGCGAATCTGACTGTGCGCTGCCTGAGAAATTGCTAGCCAGCTGAAATTACTCGATGGATTTTAGCCTTTCCATGTTTTCAATTCTGACTATCAACGAAAGTTGACAGCATCGACAAGAGTTTTTATGATGACAGGCTCAATACGGGGGTGTTCCATGCGATCGCTTTTCTTTGTCTCGATATTCCTTCTCCTCATAAAGCCCTTGAATGCGGAAGAGCAAGTTGTCATCAATTTATGGGAACAGGATCCGCCGACAATCGGTCAAGAGATTGATAAATGGATCAATGTTTTCCAAAAGAGTCATCCTAAGATACGTGTCATTCGACAACAATATGAAAACGAGAACCTGCGAACGAAATTTTTGCGCTCGGCGGCTACTGGTGATGGAGCAGATCTCATCTATGGCCCAAACGATATCGCAGGTGTTTTTGCCAAAGCCGGAGTCATTCAATCCGTTGAAGAAATGCTGACGAACTTAAAATTT
>JBGSTF010000059.1:0-2554 GCA_041736645.1 Oligoflexus sp.
GGCAGTAGGATAACGTACAAAAGCAGCGTCCAACCGTAGATTGGTCCAAGCTCCTGAAAAAAGAGCGCCTCCCTACCTTTTTCAGGTAGCTACCAAAGCACGGCATCCGGACCTTATGAGATCATAGATACCAGGGAAAAAATAACTTTGGTAACTAAGGGAGACGCTGCTATGACCCAGTATATTGGAATCGATGCTCATAGTAAAACATGCACTGCAGTCGTGACCGACAGCAAAGGCAATATCCTGAAGAAACAGGTTTTTGCGACTTCTGAACGAAACCTTCTGGATTTCGTAGATTCGGTTAAGAGGCCAAAGATTCTCGCCTTCGAAGAAATGAATATCGCTCATTGGCTCTTTGTTTTACATAAAGATCGTGTCGATCAGATAAGTGTAGCCCACCCAGCCCACTTGTCGAGACAGAGGGGTCCGAAAACTGACTTCATCGATTCACTGAGATTGGCCAACGAACTGCGGCTTGGCACAATCACTCATGTCTATCATAACGATGGACCACTTTTTGAGCTGAGAGCCTTAACGAAATCTCACAAAGGTTTCCCTACTGATCTCGTTAGGACTAAAAATAGATTCAAGTCTTTCTTGCAAGGAAGAGGAATTTTTACACAGGGAAAAGGTGTATTTAACGACCCAGAGATTCTAAATTCTATTGAATAACCAGACGATAAATTTATAGCCATAAATCTCTTTGAGCACATAAATTCGATCAGTGAGATTAAGAAATCTTACGAGAAGAAACTCGAAAAGCTTGCAAAGAATTCACCTCTTGCGAAAAACTTTGCGACATCCCAGGCATCAGTTATATAAGATCTACTACTATTGGTAGCTGCAACAGAGCCCGAGCTAGATGCGGGCTGGGGATTAGCCAAAAAACGCGTCCGCTGCGATATTGAAGCGTTTACAGAGCTTGCCTATCTGCTCCGCGCTGAGTGAAGCGTTGCCGCTTAGAATCTTAGACACAACTGGCTGTTTGCCTATTTCTTTCTCGAAATCAGACTGCTTGAGTCCGTTTCTTTCCATGATTTCACGCAATATTTCCACAGCGGATACAGTATCGAACTTGTAATGTTCATCCTCAAAACTCCTTACAAAGAATTTGAGGGCATTTAAGTATCGATTCACCGATTCTGTTTGCGCTCCATTGAGCGCACCTACTTTTTTGATACGAACAAGAGACAGAAACATCAACTTGGCTGCTTCATGCTCTTTCTTATTCTCCAAATATCGCAAAGGAAATTTCACGACCAATCCGTCATAAATTGGATCGGATGCCAGGCTTGGTACCTCTTCGATTCCTTTGTTCAATACTTTCGGAAGGCCCATATCATTTCCTCTTCCACTTGTTCTTATCGTATTCCTTGTGATTCAGAACATGCGTCACTGTTACAGTCTCGGTATCATAGTCAATTTCCGCAACAATCCTAAAATTGTTACCTTTCAGACTGAACACTGTTTGCGGAGGAACCGTATCAACAGCGCTGAAAATCTTCTTCAGATCAACCGGATTTCGAGCTTTACAGCTGTCTACAAGCTTTTTCCAGGCTGCAATTGGCTTTGCTAAAGTCGCGTGTTTCTGTTGAGCAGCATCCAATATATCGGCACCTAATACTAACATAGTATTCCATCCAGGAATATTTATAACAGATTGGAATACTCGCACAAGCCTTATCGGTAAGTCACTAAAAACCTTAAGCATCTAACAAAAAATCTACAAATTCTAAAATAAATAAATAAATTCAATATGTTAATTGGAGTTCGCAAGTTGGCTAAGGCAGCGGTCTCATAAACCGCTGGTCCCCCCGTTCAAGTCGGGGTGGGTCCACCCGACTTTCACGCAGATCTAATTCCAGCCACCACCCAAGCAATAAACTTGTGAAGAATGTCAGACCACATAGCCTTGCGCGCAGAAATACGCAAAGTAGGTCGCTAGCAGTTTTTTATCGACTGGCGCGCAACTGACACCGGTACCTTCAAGTCCCATTAAGGTATTATCAACAGCAAACTCTGCTTCGTGCATCCCATAGCGTTGCTCCATAGCTTCCGCGCCTTGACGCTTTTCTAAGAGTAAAGTTTCGAGGGGTTTAAGCGCATTGTCCTCATCTGCATCAAAGACTCGACGACGCCATTCTTCAAAGCTGACCAAGTCTACATTCCACCCAAGTTCATTCATCAAAGCACTAAGTTCAGGATGGGCTTTGACATTCTTATTGATCAAGTTAAATGCATGGCCAATCGATTCTGCTTGCAAAGAAAGCGTAACCAGGGCCTTGCTCACATAATCAACCGGAGTCAAGTGGAAGCGCATAGAAACATCCGGCATGGCCTTCACTTGAATGCTGGCTATCAGGGAACGGATAACCGCATCACTCATTTTCCATATTCCAGTATCGCTCGCACCAGAGATTTCGCCAGGACGATACACGGCTGTCTTCAGCCCACGACTGGCTGCTATTTGCACCAGCTTTTCCGCTACCCACTTCGATTCCGTGTAGCCCAGGAAGTAGCCCGTAGGATCCACCAATGGATCATCTTCAGC
>JBGSTF010000069.1:0-5402 GCA_041736645.1 Oligoflexus sp.
CTAAATCTATGGATAAGTTTGGCGATCTCTTCTTTTCCCGTTCCAGTTTCGCCCGTAAGTACGATACTAGCATTCTTGCTTTTGGCGACGCCTTTGGTTCGCCGCAGCTCCCGCTCGCCAATTACGATTCCGTAGGGATACCCATCGGCATATTTTTTCCAGCGACCGATTACTTTGCTTTTGGACTTTCGGTTGGACTCGCTTAGCAAAACCTTTCGTTCGCGGGCAAGGCCAAAGGCAATGACCAGCTCATCTGGCTTTGAAACTGGCTTTCGAATGAAGTGCTGGGCACCTGCAGCCAGCGCTTCGTTCCAGATCTCTGATCTCGGATCAGAAGAGTTTGCGACTATGATAATCCCAGGCTGCTGCTCGTTGGCCGCCTTGATCACCAAAAGGCCATCGGGTCGTTCAAACCCGGCTCTAGTCTCTATATGAAGATCACTCAAGAGGTAGTCGAAAGACTGACTATCCAGAGCATCCATGGCCTCCTGAATTTTCGTAGCAACTGTAAAATCGACACCGAGTGACTTCAGAATTCTTGAAATATTTTCAATTTCTTGCTGGTCGTCTTCGACAACGAGGAGCTTTCTCTTATCAAACAAGTTCAAATCTCCTTTTAAGCATGTCCAAGACAACGGCTTCGGAGAGCCTTGCTCTAAATTCAAGCGGCTGCTTGCCTTCTTCTATGGCAGTCAACGCAAGATCGGGGTCATTAGTAGCGACAATGTCAGCTCCTTTATACTCGGTAGTAAAGGAAAATTTCACCGAATCATGTGAAGCCAGTTCTGCGCACAAAGAGTCTGCCATTGACTTTGGAACAAAACAAATGCCGACTTGCTTTACTTTAACCGCTTTCTCGACAGCCGGAGCTGCTTGGCTTTGCACGGTATCCTCCTGATTTGTCACGACCGCATTGGGCAAGTAGCACTCGAAGATGGTAAGTCCGTTTTCCCTTCGATAGGTGACGTCACCCCCATGCCCACGCATAATTTGCCTTACATATGCAAGGCCCAGGCCTGTGCCGTCGTGCTTGCCGTGCGTTGCTCCGCGTTGGAATAGTTTAGGGAGGAATTCATCGGGGACGCCGGGGCCGTCGTCAGTAACTCGCAAAACTAGATTCTTGTCTTCGACTTCTAGCTCGACCACAACGGATGACTTTGCTGAATCGATCGCATTTGAGACTAAATTGCACCAAGCACGTTCAAATTTGACCTTGTCTATTCGCGAGTAAATAGTATCGGATGGATAGCTTAAACGGATACGTTTCGCATTTGCTTTGAATGCTAGGCCAGCTATTCCCTCATGGAATGAAACTATTTCCACTGCAGTTTGGATCAGCGACTCGCGATCTGTATGCCTTAGCGACTCAATCATAGTATTCAGTCGAAAGAGGGAATCACGAATCGTTTCCCGCTGGCTTGCAATCGTTACCTGCGGGTCAGCGTAAAGAAGTTTTTCGAATGTGCCAAGAGGTGCTCTGAAATCGTGAGAAAGTTGCGCAATCATCCTTCCTACGGCTGCCTCACGCTCGCTTTGTCGGACATGAATTGCAAGTTTTACGACATTCCGCAAAGGCTCGTATCGCACGGAGTCCAATTTTTCGGGCGCAATCCGATTGGCGATTAGACCTTCCATTGCTGAAATTGAAGCGCCGAGCGGGACTAGAATTGATAATGGAGACAGGCTTATGACAAGAAAAGACACGGTGAGAATTCCAAGAATACTATACTGAAGGCTCTTTATTAGAGGAAAACCTTCGCAAACATCGACGGATATTTCCACCAAAAAAGGGAATAGAAATGAAGAGCGATTATAGGTTTTGTGTGCCGTATAGATGCACGCCTTTACCGGCGACGATTCTGAGTCCTGACTTCGCCATTCGGCAAACTTGTCGGAGAATTGCTCTCCACCTACTATCTTTACACTGCGATACCCAAGCTGTAAATTGACGACACTTTTCATCAATAGAGCAAGTTGCCGATCTGCAACAGTAGCTGAATGCAAATGTGCAAACTCCAATGGGCCAGATTCCACAGCTGCAAACATATTGTCAACATTCGACTTTACAATGTCGTTTTGAACTCGATAAAATGTCCAGAGAATGGAAACAGTAGTTGTCAGAACAACGACAACGATGGTTGCTATTGTCCTGACTACCAGCGCTCTTTTCGAGATTGAAGCTTTCGTCATGTCAATTTCAGTTTCTTCGACATTTCAATAGAGCGAATCTTCTACCGTTTCGAATGTTCCCTTCGCTCTCTTGATTCTCTTTTAGCAATTCAATTAGCTTTTTCTCAACTACGAACTTCGATGCATCATCAAGAATCTGAAACCAATAGAATGTTTTGATTCCCCAAAGGACTTCATTCAAGGCACCCGAGAAATCGACTTCAAATTCATTGATGTCAACTATCGAAATCTCTGGGAATTCTGATATAAAACTTCGAACATTGTCTTTGGAAAAAAATTCTACCTCACCAATCCCGCCTCTATTTTTCTCAAAATTTGGATAGACGCTCTTTACTATCTCTCTAATTCCTGAACTTAACGCTTGGTTTTGATTTCTTGAGGCGGTCCAGACAGCCGGAAAAATTACCGAAAATGAGCCGCCTTTTCTTAAAACTCGAACGGCTTCTGAAGCTGCCGCTCGAATTGGTTTGAACATACTAAAGGCCATGTGACTAACAACGGCATCGAATGATTCATTTCCGAACGAAAGATTAGCTGCCGATGCTACAGAGAAGCATGCGCTTTCACCAGCAAACCGATTCTTAGCTGACTCAACACACTTTTCAGAAATATCTATCCCGCTGTAGCTAATTCTACTTCTCAAACCGTCTGGAAGTAACTTGTAGAATGTTCCAATCCCACAACCAAGATCAAGTATACTGACTGGTCCTTGACTTGGAATTTCAAGAGACCTGCTTAGCAGTTCATAGCTTGTTTCACCGAATTCTGAAGGCCTTGAAAAATATTGCTCTGACCAATCTACATGTGTGTTGTGGTACTCTTTCATACAATTGCTTATTTGGTCGGGATCCAGCGTATCGCCCAAAATTATGGCATCCAAGAAGTTCTTTGTCATAGAGTCAAGCTCCAGGTTGTACTAAGTCAGCCGACCCGTCGCTTAGCCGCACAAGCTGAATACAAAAATCATTCAATTTATTGATATCCCAGTTTAATGATTTTTTGATAAAGGAGGCGACCGGCCAGTAATTGATTGACTCTTCCGTAAAATTCCCAAAATTCTTAACATATGTAGCAAGAAAAGTAAGATCTTGTTCATATAATTTATGCGGCGACCTATTTGCTGCATAGTCGGAAAACGCCATCCCCGTATGGTGTAGAAAAAAATGAGGGCTAATTTTCCGGCAAAGATCTTGGTATTCTTTAGTCTCGAGAATATAAGCGTGCCAGACGTTATCTGCATCCTCGTTGAGCGGTATGAAATACCCTGGCAACTTGCCGGCCATTACAAAGAATTTTAAAAATTCCAAAATAGCAGATTCAAGTTTGCGAGGATCCCAATAGGAAAATTTTTTCCTCAAATGAGATCGCATAAAGTCACTTACTAAATCATTGAGTTGTTCGTTTACCATAGGATCCTCGCTTTCAAACTATAACAGAATACAGCATCCAGATTTACTCTTCAGTAAACGCATAGCAACCGACACTTCCGCCTGCTCGTTGCGAAAAAGAGTCTGGATCAAACGACTCACAAAACTCCAACACTACACTTGGCAGGTCAGCTTTAGATTGTAAACTCTGACACATCACACCAGCTTTTTGCTCCAATTCAACCTTTCGCGATTCAACAGCTCCTTCGTGGGTGCTAATCTGATGGTTAACAAACAATGATGAAACAGCGATCGTTGCAACCTTAATCATAAATCAAAGACTCCTTATGAAAGTGAATTCGTCTTGCTCTGTGAAAGCAAGTTCGAATTTTAGCCCTTTTCGGCTAAATACTTTTTTAAAAACACGTGTAATAGGGACGATTGAAACTTCTTGCAAGGCTTTTTGCTCAAGGTCCTGTAAGGTTACGTTATCCACAGGAATCGTTGCTGCAGACTTCTGAAGTATTATGTCCAAAGACGCCATTGTATTTGGCGAGCGAGATAAGAATTGACGAATTGTAGGGTAAGCTAGTATGTCCTGAGTCCAAATCTGACGATCTACCTCCAGTCGGGAGAACCAAATAATGACGTCGACTTCCGGTGGCGCTGGATCGTTTATGTTGGAATTGATCCAAATGAGCTTTGATCCAAGCTCATCGGTGAGACGCTCCATAGTTGTTCTAACAGGATGGGTATTATCAAAAAAACTTGAGCTAGTTACGACAATTTTTTTCGGAAACTTAATTGGTATTTTGTTTAATTCTGACCAGTCAAGATTGGCAACAAAACCCGGTTCCTGTTTTCTGAAGTGCGAATTTTCTAAACTACCTTCAAGTGATTTTGCGACCACCTGCCTAGCCCAAATAGCAATTTCTTTTCGCTTTTCAATACTATGGAGCGAATCTTTAGAAGTGTTGATGAATACTATTCCAACTTGTGGGTAGCGGCTTGTTCTGAAATTATAGATGTTTTGGACAAGATCATCTTTCACTTTACCAGCAAAGAAGTCTGCTTCCTGACACTTATCTTTAGAAACTAGGCTAACTGTCGACCCATAGACGCTCAAGTCTATGGAACCATCTCTATTTGCGTTCAAGGGGAACTTGCTAATCACATCGTAAATTCGCTTATTGCTATCGAAGTCTTTTAGTTTTATTGGCCACAGCCTATTGTGCCGTGAGTTGGACGAAAGCGCTTCTTTCAAGACGCCAGTCAAATTTTCAATTTCTGAGTCGAACGAAAGCTCAAAAATATCGTCACTAACTATTTTTATGCCTTCATAGGTTTTGGATATCCAACCAGGATCATTTATTTGCTCTGTTCCCTTCACTCTGATTTTCTTGCCAAGCGGTCTAAATGTCAGGCCTTTGGCAATCGCAAATGCTGCATCACGTGCAGATAGTTTTGTCCCATCGTTCCATAGCGCTGATCCTGCGATTTTAGCCCGTAACTTTTTTCCATTCGGACTGAAGTACCAGCTATCAAGGAGGCTAGGCTCAGCTTTGTTCACGGAAATAAACGATCGGGTAACCAACAATTCATAAAAGAGTTCTTTCGGGTCTTTCATGATCCGGTACGGGTTTAGGTTGACTTCTACTTCAACGCAGTAAGTCAGTTTGCGATCGATAGACTTCGACTCAGCACGCAATGCGTTGGATGCAGAGAATAAGCAGAACATCAATGAGGTGGTGTTGCGAAATAGACGACTCGGCCCACGCCAGACTCCACTTAAGCATTTGCCGACTCCCCAAGATATATTGGCCTGGGAATCTGCAAGAGCTGATC
>JBGSTF010000076.1:0-3978 GCA_041736645.1 Oligoflexus sp.
GGAGGGAGGTGATTTTGAAGGTAACCACTCCAACTTAGGCTGTGGAAAGCGCCCCCTAGGAACCAGTAGCTTGTGAAGAGGATACGGATTGGATCCGTGTTCGATAGGCAAGCGGGGTATAATCGTGGGGATGTTGCTCTATATCTTTTTCTGGTTGCGCCAGAACCCAGCTAAGATAAGCTTTTGGGCTTACGTTCGCGGCTCGTGCAGTCATGATCAGCGAGCGAAGGATATCAAGGCTGACCCGCCCAACCTCCGACTTTCTAAACTTTGCGGATACCAAAAGTATTTTTTCGCCGCGCAGAAGCCTTTCAGAGCGATTATTGCTCATCTCGAGTACAGCGTTTTCGAGATAGGCTGTGAGTTCTGGAAAATTCTTCACAATGTAGCGACAGCCGCTATAAAGTGGGGATTTTTTAGGCCACAGGCCATGGGGACAATTGATTGCCGAATTTCGCTTCTCAGCATCGAGCACACTCTGTGCGAGCTTAAGAATTTCATCCCAAACAGGCTTTTCGAGCTCCAAGCGGAGTCGAACAATATCGCGGGCTGTGCGAGGCGAGTTGAATATACGCTTTTCAGCAGCACTGAGCAAGGCGAACAGCTCGAGCATTCGATCCGTCAGAAGCGGATCGTCGTCTTCATATCTCTTGAAGGGGCGCCGCGCATGCGCCATACACCCTACAAAGCGCGTGACCCACCTCACGAGCAAGAGCGGATCGGGATAGTTCGACGACGATAGATCACCTTGAAGAATTACCTTTGGTGCCCCGGATGGTCGCATAGCGAGCATCCGCGAGAGTAAGTTGCCGAAATGTCCGTAGTGGGTGCGATAAATATAGATGGTGGAGCTTGGATCGTCGGGGATAGTACGCCCATGGACGTGACTGACGAAAATACCGTCTTTTGGTTTTTTCGGATCACTCTTGTATGGAAAGCTGCGGCCGAGCTTATCCGCAACAAGTTTGACCAGGGGATCCAGCTTGTCATCTTTGTCCTGCAATCCATGTTTTGCATTGAGTTCCATTTCGATGCAGCGTGTGAATGAATCGTCACCCGACAGGACCAAGGCTTTTTGAGCCAGATCAGCAATCAACCAAAGGTAAACATGGACAAGTTTTTTCGCTGCGGACTGAAAATATCGGCAGATGGAGCTTGTACTGAAAATTCCAAGGGCTGCGAAAAGTACTTTCTGCAAACGATCGAAGGGCATCGCTGCTTCTATCGCAAGGCAGATAATGAGTGCCATCGAAGCCCAGGTGATCTTGCTTCTTTCTGGACCAAGTCCTGAAAGATCCGCTCGGACGTAAGTCGTCCTTGCTCGACACCTTAATATATTCTTCAGCTGTGTCATACTCGCATTAGGTTCTAACCAATACGGAGATTGACATGGATACGATCACGTTAAAAAAGAAGCTCAGCACCTATCAGTCCAGCAAGGGTTACCTGAAGAATGTGAGTGATGAAGTCCTCTATGAAATCCTGGTGGCCTGGGAAAACTGGACTGGTCCATCCGCGGAATTCTATAGATCGCTTGGCTACACTCATAAGAAGATGGCGGGATTGATTGGTAAGGCCAAGAGAATGAAGCGGGAGGGGCATTTCGGTTCGTCCGAGTTCAAGCAGGTCCACGTTGAAGCCAATGACGCCAATGCCTCTGGCTCGACACCATGTACTGGTATTGAAATCATATGGAACGAAGGCAAGCTTATTCGATTCCAAGATGTCGATCGCCTTATCGAGTTTCTCAAGAAGGTTGCATGATAGCCCTAAATCGTCGGACCAACATCTTCGTCTGCAAGGGCCCTGCGGATATGAGGGCCAGCTACGATAGTCTATTTGCCAAGGCCCGGGATATCCTCAAGCAGGATCCTTTCTCGGGTCATCTTTTCCTATTCATGAATGCTAAGAGAACCAGCTGCAAATGCCTTTACTATGATGGGACCGGCTTGGTGATCATTGCAAAGCGATTGGAGCGAGGAGTCTTCTCAAAGATAAATCCATACTACGATGGCGATATTATTTTGACTCAAGCTGAGTTCAGCCTTTTCTTTGAGGGTGCGGACTTAAAAAAGCGTTTTATCGAAAGCCCTTCTGCAATTCACAAAAAGTCATCTCAAGCCCACTGATTTCAGCAGATTTATTGCCACTACGGTGGCAATGTATCGCCCATGCAATTAACTCTCGAACAAGTATTAGCACTTAAACCACTGACAGATGATCAGCTGGCGACCGCTTCTCGTGAAGAGCTACTGATACTGCTCCGCGGCGAACAAATGCTGCGGGACTCGGCCACAAGGTTTTTGCAGCAAGGACTTACCCAAGAGTTGGTTCTGAAAGATCAAATATTTGAAGCAAAGAACAAATACTATCGGCTTCGAACCATAACGTTTGAAAGCCGTTCAGAGAAGTCTAAAAACAAATCCTACCGAAAAAAGAAGAGTAAAAAAACTGAAAGAAAGGCAGCCGATGACACCACAAAGCTGCCGTCTGAGCGATATCCGAACATCGACATTATCGAACGTGTCGTCGAGTGTGTAGAAAATCCTCAATGTTCGTGCTGCGGAGAGACGATGGCGCCAGCCAACATGTACTCCGTAAGCGAGTCGCTGAGCGTGATTCCAAAGAAGTTCATAATCATTCGTTGTAGAAAGAGAAAATACAGCTGTCATAGCTGTAAGAGCAGCATCGTTACAACCCCAGCACCACCAAGAATTATCAACGGATCGAGCTATGCGGATGAGTTGATTATTGATGTGACGCTCAACAAATACTGTGATCTTGTTCCAGTGGAACGATACTGCCGAATAGCTTCCATGGAGGGGGTTGAAGAACTTCCTCCGAATAGCCTTATCAGTTGTACTCATGAATTCGCGGACTTTCTTTACCCAAACTATTATGCAACTAGACAGGAAACACTCGATAATCGAGTCATGCAAGCCGACGAGACAAGCCACAGAATGCTTGAAGGCGACAAGAAGAAAGGGTGGCTTCTTTGGGGATTTTCGGCCAAAAATGCTTGTTTCTTTGAATATCATGACACTCGGTCAGGTGATGTCGCATCAGCGGTTCTAGTTGACTCCGGATGCGAAGTTCTCGTATCAGACGTCTACTCGGGCTATAAAAAGGCTGTAAGGGAAGCGAATATCCTACGAGAGGCCAAGGGCAATCCCAAGACAACTCTGAATGCATACTGCAACAGCCACGCAAGGAGAGGCTTTCTGGAGTCCGCAGAGGCGGGTGATAAGGCAGCCCAATTCATGATTGATAAGTATGCGATTTGCCAAAAGATCGAAAATGAAACCAAGACCAAAGCAGCTCACGAAGTCGTCTCCATACGGCAGCTGCTCACACCCCATTTCAATCAAATGAAGGCGTTTGCTCTCGAAGAACGTGAGAAATTGTCCGAGAAAAGCTCTCTCGCCAGAGCATACAACTACTTTATAGATAATTTTGATGGTCTGACTTACTTTGTCAACGACGCCGACACTCCGATGGATAACAACCAATCAGAAAGACTTCTAAGGTCGGCGGTCATAGGTCGTAAGACATGGTATGGGACTCATTCAAAGAGAGGCGCTAAGACCGCCGGTGTTCATCAAACTCTGATCGAAAGCTGTAAGTTAATCGATCTGAATCCAAGGATATATTATCGCGAGTCCGTAGTCCGACATCACCAAAAGCTTGCCCCGCTTACTCCATCGCAAATGAAAGCGGAACTTAGCCTCAGACGTCCAGGTTCAGGATAGGTACGGGTAGAATCGGAAACTGAAGCCATCTCAGGCATTCATAGTCGTCAATCACGACGCCATAGGATTGCTGCCTATCCTGTGATCAATCCGCAGCACCCGGAACGCATTCCCAGTTAAGCGATGTAGGATTCAGTTCGAAGTATTTCGACTGGAAAGTTCACTATGATGACATTCAAACGAAATGTCTCGACTGCAGATCCAGAATTGTCGAGCACCGACGATTTAC
>JBGSTF010000079.1:0-17746 GCA_041736645.1 Oligoflexus sp.
TTAAAGTCAAATCTCGGCGTACAATCTCTGCGTCTTTTTTCATGTCGTTTTGTCTAAACTCAGCTCCTTCAAGCCTTCCAAGCAAAAACTCTGCGTACAATATCTTACGTTACTTTTTCGCAGCTGGGCGGCTGCTACCCGTGATAAACGTGTTTTGAGAAAGACGCGAGGCTGTGCAGCTTCCGGTGCCCAAGCCTTTGCCGCTGAAACCTATTGTTGACGAATAGGAGCCTTTAGCCAGTTTGTCGGATGGCTCTTGTTGCCCACCGATGATATCGAGCTTTGAACCTGATTCAGTCCCGCAGGCGCTTATGGATAGCATCGAGACAAGAGCAATCTGTGAGCGGAATGTCATTCAATAGTCCTTTCAACTTTAATATCGTCTTTGGTTTCAAATTTTACATCGGGACCTGAACTTGTTAGGGTCAAGACGTTATCTTGGTATTCGGCACGGATCTGTTGACCCCATGGATCGAGCATCCTTGCGAGTTCCTCTTCTGTCCATTTTCCTTTGACCTTAATGAGGATCCAGAGTCCATCAGCGTGACCATTAAGAAGTGGCACTGCGCTGAGCAGTATTTCCTCCTCGTGATGATCTGTGGAAAATGGATCAAATATTTTCAGGCCCAAATAAAGAAGTCCAAATAGAGCGACTCCAAGTACTATTAGTTTTTTCAAGACAGCTCCCAAATTACTTGCCGACCTTAAGTATCATCACTTCCGGTGATTCTCAATGGGTTTTGTTAGAATGAAGCACCAATAAGAGTCTGATAAGACTAGATATTTAAAGTTGGTTAAAGAAAACGTTTTCAGACAGCCCAGCAAAAGCTACAGCAGAGCACAGCTGAGACGGAATTGGGTGTTATTATGTGAGAGATCAGGGAGTATACGGTTCAAGGGGGTGACATTGGCCCAGAGTGCGTCCCTGTCATGAACGGCAAAGTCGGCTTGTATCCCTTTCCTAGCCTCACTTTTAACTACTGAAAAGGCACTGTTGGCCAATTGGTGCATCTAAATTTGAAACCGTGGTAAAACGGTCAGAGAAAGAAACATCAAATGAGAGTGCAAGTGACCCCAAAGTCGCTCTGGATAATTAGAGATCCTCACCATAGGCCGAGGATCTTCTGCACCACTTTTGTGTATCTCTTGCGCAACTCCATGGATCGCGGTATTGAGGAACGTCTCTTGCTGGACGGAGACGTGAAGGATAGGCATTTCAGGCCTTCGCACAGCATACCCGGAACCCAGCTTTGCAGCAGGCATCTCATTACAGAGTGGAAACCATGTCTCGTCCCTATGATCTTGAAAAATACAGCGAGCAAAAGCTTCCCAACCCGCTTCTGCTGCATTGGATTCTCAACCCTGGTTTGGCCGTCAATGAGGTTTTTTTCGGACAGCGCATACCCAAGGTCACGCTCATCGACAAAACAAGTTCAGCGTCTTTGATGCATAGGCATTACGTCCCTTGCCCTCACTGCGGAAGTCTTCATCCTGGGATGCTCTGGTCTGGCAGCAACGGATTCGGACATTGGTTTGGTTTGATCTGCCTTCATTGCCGAGGCAAGATTCCCTGCCTTTGGAACCTGACAAGCCTTCTGGTGCTGGTGGTCTTGTTTCCGATATGGCTGCCGATCAAAGTGGTCTTTGAAAAGCGGTATCTTGCGTACGAGCTGAACAGGCTGGAAAAGGCTAAACGTAAGGTAGAAGCGTTGCCAGAGGTGAATGGAAAGACATGGATCAAGGCCGGATTCTTTTTTGGTTCGATCATATTCTTTTTTTCACTGTTTTTGTTTAAACCAATTACAGAACAGAATCTCATGCTCAGTGGGGTTTCCGGATTGGTCTCAGGAATCCTGTTTGGGATAGGCATGTGGTTTGTCTTGGGACGCAAAAAAAGGACCTCAGATCTCGAATAGCCATACCCAGGTAGCAGCCGCCCAGCTGCGAATGGGGGCGACGAACCAGGAACTGGATCACTTTGATTCAGGGAAGATGTCCTGCCCCCACACAGAATGTCCGTGGTTTGGAGGCAGGATGCAGGCTACTGATGGTGCTCAACTATTGGAGGCCTTATTTAAGATGAAAATGACAGATCCAGCTTCGCTCTTTCATTCCGTGATGGAAGCCATTGAAATTCAAGCGGCTTGTGAGGAGTGTGGAGAAGTCTCATTCGATGTTCTTTGCTCCGGTCCCTGCCCTTACTGCTCAAAAGTGGAATCCGCAGCGCAGCTTTGATGCGTGGGGCAGTTCCTGGAAGAATGGACTTTCTTCCAGGAACTCAATGTCAATGGACTAATTCTCAGGACAGAAGCCCCTCACATCTCAAAAAAGACGCAGACCATACTTTTTAACTATTTAATATTATTAAGAATAATTTCTTAATCGCGTATTTTTTAACCCACCCAGAAAGGGAGACGATATGGATGAAATTGCATTCACTCGCATAGAGGTTTGTTATGCCACATATCGTCGAACCGGTTCACAGATCGATATTTATCACCGAAGAAGAAGAAAACGTAGTTGCTCACCCAGCATTCCAACGTCTTAGGCGAATCAAGCAGCTGAGCAGTGTTCAATTGATGTTCCCAGGCGCGCTGCACAACAGGTTCGTGCATTCGATCGGTGTAATGCATGTGGCTTCACGCCTGTGTGATGCTCTTTTGAATGACGATGATGGCAAATTCTTTAAACGCTATCTACGCTTTGCCGGGCTGCTCCATGACATCGGACACGGGCCGTTTAGCCATCAGTTTGAAAAATTTACGAAGGCTACCGCAAAAAACGGGGACCTCCATGATGATATTAAGACCCCTCCAGATTGGATCAAAGGAGATTCTGAAAAATATTATGCTAAGAAGCTAAAACACGAAGCCATGTCCGTCGGGATAATAAAAAAAACTTTGAGTGACTTGAAAATTGACATCGAAGCTCAATCTATCTGTTCTTTGATTGATGAAGATATCAAGCCAGGACCCAAATTCTCAGAAAAATTGGAGACGAAATTTGGCAGCGCAGAACAAGGCTTAAAAATCTTAAAGAGCATTATTTCCGGCGAAATTGATGCTGATCGAATTGACTACTTGCTCAGAGATTCTTTTTTTACCGGTGTAGTCGCCGGCAGTGTTGACTTTGATCATATTCTAAATTCAATTTCTCTGCAGAAAAATGATTCTTCGTGGTTTATTTCTCTCAAACAAAATAGCGTGTCCGCGATTGAACAACTGCTCATTGGTCGGAAAGCTATGTTTGATCAGGTGTATACACACCCCGTAAACGCTCTTTTTGGCGATATTTTAAGCAAAATCCTCTTGGAGAGCCCTGGAAGTATTGTTGCTAAAGATGAATTGTTGAACTACGAGAGCTATATCAGTCTAACTGATGACTCGGTTTTCGCTAGAATTCACGAACGGAGCCGTGACGAAAAAATTGACGACAGACTGTGCAAGCTTTTTATTTCAGGCGTGATACCCAAGAAGAAAGGTGAATCTAAAATTGTCGATTCAGAGCACAAAGACGCATATATTGCTAAGCTGAGCAAGAATCTTCCAGCAGACACAAAACTACACGCTTTTGACCTCAAACCTCTTACTGGACTCAGGTCCGAGGAAAGTGTTATTAAAGTATTCGATCCGGCTTCGGATAAATATGAAGCACTTGAGAGTCGATCCGATCTGATCAAAAGTTCATACAAAACCAAAGACCAAGTCCTCCTAGTTGCATTCGAAGATTATGGATCAGTCGCGATCAGGTCTAAGGTGAAAGAGGCCCTCAAGGCTCTTGGTCTTGCGGCATAGATTCGAGTTTGAGCGCGATTTCATCGTAAGTATGGCGAAGCTGAATTTCGAATTCAGAGGCTGATTCATTCAAAGGATAGTGCTCTATTCGTCGTAATATAGAGCCAATTCCGCTAAGCATGACTTCCAGGGCTATTTTATCTTGGCTCAATCGCACTTTTTTGGCTGTTCGGATATGGCGAACTTGGTGTTCCATGTCTCACTTCAAAGAAATAAACATTTCTTATATCAGTATAAGTGTCTTCTTTGCCAAATAATTTTGACTTTGCGCAAGCACAAGTAGCTCTACCATAGACGTCCAATCGACGCTGTTTATGATCGAAATGCTGCGGAGCCAAAGTAAGCGCTCCAAAATCACACGTCTAGAGCCCATTCCAGCCTGATCGTTTCCTGCCTCATCACCCGCAGTTGCTGATCAGAAATCAGTAGTTTTTTGGATGAATTTTTCCTGCCAGTGTACGCTGAAATAAGTTTCCGAAATTATTGGATATTACATTTTTGATCGAAAATACCCCTGGTTCGCTGAAATCCCAGCCTCAGACTGGACAGTTCCGCCATAGTCGGATACATTTGGTCCAGATTTCTGGTCCGAATTCTGGGCCATATTATAGGGTCACAAAGTAGGGCCATACATTTTCCATCTAAGTGGTCCAGGTTTTGGTCCAAATAGTGGTAAGAGGGTTTGGATAGGCGGAGGTTTTAACCATGTCCCGAGCAGCAGTTGAACGCGAGCGCAACCGGATCGACATTTCGCAGGAAGCGTCTGAGATCATTTATGACCTCATAGATCGTGGTCATTTCGCTGGTACCCGCGAATTGATCGATGAAGCGCTGTCTTTGTTGCAGCTAAAACTGGTTAACGATTCTCAATCTTTGGCTGAGATTTATGAAGACAAGGAAGGGCTTAGTGAGCTTGCTGATTTACAGCTTGGAGATGGAGCATGATCAAGCATCCGTCCCGCTGGTCAGTGGTGGTTCTGAATCAGGACGCGAAGGTTACGCGCAGATTCGTAGTGCTCAGTTCTCAGGACGTGCGTCCAGTTTTTAACTGTGTTGAGTGTGTTTCGTATAAAGGAAGCACGCCTTATCCTGACGTTGAAATTGAAGCTGATGGCACGCTGTTCACGAACAAGTCCCTGGTTCGCACTGGCTACATCTACACTCTTCCGAAAGAAAATATAGAGGCGATATTGGGGACCATCAAAGACCAGAATATCATGCGAAAGATTGTAGCTGGTGTTCATGTCTTTCTGCCAAAGCCGTAATCATGATTAACAAAGAACTCACATATTTCGTCAAGAAACGGATCCAGCAATGGACATCGCAAGGTCGCGCAAATACGCTTCTCGATCTTTCATCCAAGACTCAGCTTGGATACAGCACAGTAAGAAGAATCGCGGCTGGTGGTGAACCAGAATTCCAGTCGTTTATGCAACTCGCCACGGTTTTGATGACGCCCGAGGAAACCGTACAGGCCGTTAAAAAGTTTTTCCCCGAAGCTCGTAAATCCATCGAACGCCCCTTCCAATACATGCAATCACAAAAAACAGACCCAATCTTTAGCAAAGATTGCCTTCTGGTGATCGCGTTGTGTTGCCCCGATGATGGAATTGAAGAAGCTGCGCTTCAAAGCATCATCGGCACCAAGAATATGTCCATCGTGCGTGGCCTGCTGGAATGTGAAATTATTATGCGCCGGGACACACGGCTGAAACTTTCCGCCGATTATATTTTTGACTCTAAACCTGACAATGTCCTAAAGTGGATCGGATTTTTAGTTGAACTGTTTGACCGTGAACGTGCCAGCGAATTGGGGCATTTTACTGGCATTCGATTTGAAGGCATGAATCAAAAAGGCGTTGAAAAACTTCAGGAAGTGATGACCCGCGCAGAGCGGGAAATTGATGGTATTCTAGGGGATAAAGATCTCCGAGGTGATATCAGCGTCGGCATTGGTCTGGTATCAGCACTCATGAAGCCAAAAGAATAAAAAGCCTGTTGCTGCGGGCTTTCATGTTTTAGCGTGGAATATTCAACTTCTGAAGCGTTTCGTCGTCCAATGACGACACTGGAACAGTCTCTATGCTTGGCTTTAAATTCAACTGGGTATCGGAATCAAGAAGAGGAAGTGTGCCTGGCATAGTCGACTTGATCGATCTAGCTACTGCCAAAGTGAGGGCTGTTTGCATACGATCAACAGGTGATTCAGAAGTAAATATCACTTCTTCACCTGAAGGCAGAACGTTGCTTCCAAGGCTTCTAGGGCTTCTTTTTGATTGGTTTGGACGAACATAAATTTCAACTTCGCCCGGCTGAGTCAAGCGAATAAGATCTCCATTTAGCGCTGCCATCTGCAATGACTCTAATTGTTGCTGTTCAAGTCGCACGGAACCTATTCCTCCGCCCGTTGTAGAACCAGACATCAAAGGAGTGGCGCTAAATACACAAAGAAAAGTAAGTAGTGTTACAAGCAATATGTTTTTCATGGCTTATTCAATCCGTTTCGATAAAGTTGTCAATTTGCTCCGCAAGCTTCTGATCCGAAAAACTCGTAGCAAATATACAGCCAGAAATAACAGGAATCCCGTTTGAGCTGCCGTGCTTCTTGTTAATCTCATGGCTCTCAGCTTGATACTTGCGAACCAACTTTACATGCTTGTAGTAACCCGCAAAATCAAGCCTATACACCGAACTATATACTTCCCCTCTTCGATATTTATTGTCCGTAGCGTCGACGGCTTCAAGCTTCATTTTTAGCTTTTTGATGCCTCTATTGCCACTGGTGGACCAATCAGAGATCCTTAGACGGTCATTTCGCTCTAGTATGACACCTTGACTCTTCAGATCTTCGAGCTCCTGGGTGCGATGACTAAGCCATTTTTGTATCTCCGCATTTGTCATTCCTTCATCGGATGCTAAGCACATATATAGTTCCGCAAATTTTTGTTCGAGCGGCATCGGGGGCAATTTTTCCATTAGGTTTCGCTTCGCAGTTTCAACCTCTGACTTATGGGCAGAATCAGATTGACCGAATTCTATCAAAAACTCTGAGCGCGCTTGGTCCCCGAGAAGATTACCGATAACTGATACCAGCGTTCGGAATTTTGCTGAGCCCTTTTCAATATTTCTAAGAGTATTTTCGGCTACGCCACACTTAGCAGCCAAGCTCTTCCATGTGTCAGTGTTCAAATGTTCTTGCAGTGTCTTCCAAACAAAATCTGCTGCTGTCATTGCAATCCTCTTTGGTGTCGCAAAGATGATACGAGCAGCCGCAATATCGGGCAAGGACATCATTTTGATGCCAATGTGGCACTAAATTGATGTATTTGAGCCCGCTCTAAGTGAGCGACGGTCATGAGATTTCAAAAGCTTACAAAAGTAGACACATCATTTTGATGTCACATAGACGTATAAAACTGATGTCATGAGAAGGAAATTACAACAATTTTTCCGAGCAGTTAGCTCATTGACAAGGTTTTTATCTGGGGGTAGAAATAGGAAACCCCAGGAAACCGCTCTTGCTTGGCCGCGGATCGATTACCTGGGGGTCAAAACCTAAGCCAGTTTGCGGAGTCTCCGCAGGGGGCCGGCTCGTTAAGTTCGTACTCCTGAAAGTATCGAATTTGAACGGACCGGTCAACCCAAGGCTTTGGAACCTTTATTGATAATATTCCAAGTTGAATCCGGAGGCCGTTTACTATGACACTTGCTGCCCACTTTCTGCCAAGCCTGACCAAAAAACCTTTTAATTCCAACACTGCTGGCTCCAGTTCTTCCTGACGAATAAAGAACAGCTTCAATAGTCAAAAAATTAACCATAACGGGTAATTTATGCCGCTTTTTGGCTACTTTTTGCGTCGCTTTTGGACATTCAGCAGTTGTTTGAACACGAATTTGTTTATCCAAACTGATTCGCGTGCAATATCACATTCCCTAACCTTCTGTGAGAGTCCCTCTCTGACAGTGAGGTGGATGCATGACTGATCTCGCATCAATTCTTTCAGATCACTACCAAGACCTCTGCGACAAAGCAGCCGAGATAGGCGTTGACTGGATCCAGACTGCCGATCTGATTCGCGGCCCTGGCGAATATCGTCCCATCACATTCCGCGCCAAGGATCGGCAGCGCAGCAAGGTCTATGTTCACTACACTGGCGATGGCCTGGCTCTCGTCAACTTCCATACGCTGGATGACGGCGGGCGTACCGTTTCATGGTTTGGCCGCAAGCAGCTTGCTCCACGATTCAAACGCATCACAAACTGGCAGATCAAGGAAAACGCGGCAAAATCCTGGCTGGAAGCTGAAGCCGCACGACAGGCAACGGTAGACCAGAACCGTATGCAGCGCGAAGCTGAGGCCCAAAAGCGCCGCGATGAGGAGCGAAAAAAGCGGGAGGAGGAACAGGCACGAAAAGAAGCCGAGGAGGAAGCCCGACGCAAGGAGGGCCACGAGCGGGCGCTGACAGCATGGGCGGATGCTCCCAGGGCGAATGCCGATCATCCCTACCTGACAGACAAGTGCCTCAGTGACTATCTGAGATCCGACGGGCTGGCTGAACTGCGTGAAACATCTTCCCGCAAGCTGTACGGATGGGGAACCGACGACCGTCTGCTCATGATCCGCTTTGTCGATGTCTTCGATCGCACATCAGGCTTTCAGGTGATCGACGAATGCGGCAACAAGCGATATACCACAGGGCCGCGCGGTCAATACAAAGGTGCTCATGCCTTTTTCGGTGACACCGAAGCACCCAAGCTAATTGCTGTTGCTGAAGGATTTGCATCGGGCTATGCGGCACGAGTCGCTGCGGACGCCACATTTGGAATGGCCCGCGATGCGGGAAACCTTGCTGAAATGGTCCAGATCGTTCGTGCGAAATTCCCTGGCGTACGTGCGTTACTGCTGGCCGATAACGATATCCCGGCCGAAGACAAGCTGGCCCAGGGGAACGTCGGCATGTATGCGGCCGTGCAGGCGGCGATTGCCACAAGGATGCAAATCGTTCACATACCGGCAATTGGCGGAAAAAAGACCGATGCTGCGGATATTCTTGAAACATACGGACCGGAATACCTGGCTCAGATTCTCAAGGACAAAAGCCTACGGATTAAGATCGGCAACACCTTGGATGGCATCGAGTGGAGTCTGCGTTTTACGCCGCATCGCGATCATGAGATGCTCGTTGGACGTCTCACCCTGGCCATGGGGGCGCCAGTCCGGGCCTCCCGGGATGATGTGTGGAATCGGTATCTGGAGCTCGTGCAGCTTCCGATGAAGAAAAACCGAATCATCGCTAGGATCGACTCAGTAATCCATGCAATCGTGAGCGCTGTGGAAGAACTTGCCAGGCTGGATGCCGACTTTTCCCAGCAAACAGTTCCCAATGAAAAAGGTCACCATGTCGTTCCCTTTGATTTGATCGAGCGGATTCTGAAGGCGGCCGCATGCGGCCACCATATCGTTTTGCGGGCACCGATGGGTACGGGAAAGACCGAGCGCGTGGTCGCAGCACTCAAAGAGCATTTCGAACGGTTTGTGTACCTATGCCATCGGGTTTCGATTGCAAAGGATGCCTCTGCGCGTCTTGGCCTTCCGAACTATAAAGATATGGATGCCCAGGAGATCCTTTTTTCGCCGCAGTTTGTGAGCAGCGTGCAGTCAATACTTGCGAAACGCTTTGTGGCCAATGGCTTTAACGCGCATTGCGCCGCAAATTTTCTCGTCATCGATGAGGCATCGAAACTCATCGCACAGTGCATAAGCCTCGGCAGCCGCTTTGAAAACATTATTCGCAACACCAATACCTTTGTGGAAGCCATTCGTACGTCGGGATCCGCTCTTTTTATTGATGCCGATGCAAACAATACGCTGGTTGAAACCATCGGCATGATTGACGAGCGTCCGATAACAGTTATCGACATCACCCACCCGGAAGGTGCCGGTATGAAATGGGCGGTCGATCTGTTTGAAGATCGCCATGATCTCGTCCTGCAGCTCATGAAGTGTTTGGAGGAAAGGCGGAACGTCCGGGTGGCGACCGACAATCGCCGCTGGGCGCGTACACTGGAAAAGTACATCGAGCGCTATTTCCCGGCCGTCACCAAACTGTGCGTCACTCGCGAGCCTGATGGGGAAGAACGAACGGCCATTGATATCCTATTTGGTGACCCCAATGCAGCGGTCACGGACTATCAGGTGCTGATCCATACGCCTGTGATTTCATCGGGCTTCTCAATTACTGTTCCTCATTTCGAGCGGAGTTTTGGCTTTTTCTTTGGAACGGTCGGTGCCACTGAATGCATGCAAAAGATGGGGCGTGATCGCACCGCCCGTGACTGGGCAATCTGGATTCGTAAGACGATGGTTGATGGGGAAGAGGCCACGGCTGACGCACGCGAAGCGGAGTATACTTCACAGAGTCTACACACGCGGCTAAGCCATATCTTTCGTCGGGAGAGCATCAAGGAACGCAAGAATCTGGATCTTCTTCTGCCGCTTCTGCTTGAAACGCGGGGCCACGCTGTTCGCCAGGTCAAGAAAACCGACGTGGACAGTCTCGAAATAATGAAAAGGCTTCAGGAAATCGCCGAAGAGTTGGAGCAGGAACGCATAGCGAACATCATCACCCTTGGCGAAAATCCGGTTTCAGATGAGGAATACGAATCCCTTCAAAAGGTATATTTGCGGACCAAAAACCAGGAGGCTCGTGTGATTGCCTACGAAGTCCTTAACCATCTTGGTGGCGAGCTGTCGGAAGATGACATTGTTTTTTACGAGAAGCATTCGGGCGTTCACAAGGCAAATGTCATGGAATGTCTATTGTCTTCGTCGGAGGAAGCATCCTGGCACGATGAAAACGCACCGGACTCGGACTACGGGCATATCCACGCTGTGGAAAAACGCGCCCTGCTGCGGGAGGCGATCCGGATCCTGGGTCTCGGCGATGAGATTGAAGGCGAATTCGATGTCTCGGCCGCTCGCGAGCTTGTGATTTGGGCCAAAAGCGTTGAGCAAAAGATGCACGCGCATTTCCCCGGCGTAATCAACGTTCGCCGGGAAGTCAAGTATGGTGTGAGTCTTGTCAAACGCCTCCTCCGTGCCATAGGTCTTGAACTGACTAAACGAAAAACCAACGGGCGGTATCTCTACTCTGTCTCCCCGGAATCCTTTGAACGCATGAACCGTTATGTGCAGCGGCGCCTTGAGCTGAATCGGGCGCTGATTCGCCGAATTGTGCGGGTCGATAATCCCGAGGAGCCTATTCATCAAGGCGAAACCGCGGCCGTCGACTTTGCTCCCGAACCATTTGAATTCGTGGACGAAGACGACATCGAGCTGGTGGACGATGATGATCTTGATCTCTCGGCCGCTGATTACGCCGCGTGCGAAGAGTGGCTGATGCCACCGGACAATCCCTTCTGATCTCCCTGACCTCCTGCTTTCCCTGACAGTCCAATCCTACCGGACCTTGAATCCTTGCGCCTTGATTCAGTATGGCTTTTAGCTGCGTCCGCAGTTTGCGTGAGGCTTTTCCTGTTTTCGGTGAATGGCTCTTCAAATCTCGCAAATTTTCGCTATGAGCGTGATTTCTATTAACTTTGAGGGTGACGACAACCTCGCTCCGGGCGTCGCTTGTCGCCGGCAGGGAAGATTTTTAAAGCGTTGTGTGGCGGATGCATTGGGAATTGTCCCTGGAGCGGTTTCGCCGGCACATGGCGAGTCTCAGAACCCCCCGGGTGAGGGAAGAATTTTGAAATCCCTATAGATCCTTGCGATCGGGATTTGTTCCCTTGGCTTCGCTCTGGTCTTTTTGTTGAAAAATCGCTGTTTCTGAATGTGAGACGGGCTCGATTTTCTTGCGGAAAAGATGGCTTTTTGATACTTTTCCTCTGTTGATGTGAGTCGCTGTATAGCAGACCAGTCGTGAGTTTCAAGGAAATATGTAAGATGGCTGAATCTCCGGCAGCAAACCTTGAAAAAGTGCAGGAAATTATTTCCGATGTCTGCTCGACGATCGGACAGTTGATCAGAGATTTCGGAATCGAGGTACGAGCGGATGTTCCGCCGGTATCGTGATTCGATGCAGCTTCCGGCTGCTTAAGATGGGGATTGTGAGAATGCAAATGATCTCGCTCGGCCGCGATTCGCGGACGTATCATTTTCGGGATACTTTGAAAGGCATTGGCTGTCGCTTCGACCCTGGCAGCAAGTGCTGGCTCGTCCCTGCCGACAGGCATTGCGAAGCTGTTCGCATAATCGCTGAGCGGCCGGATTTTCCTCCTCCGCTTCGTCTGGTAGAGGAGCATGAGCCGGATCAGGTCAAGGAGTTTCCACCCACAGCTGAGCAGGCTCTTTTTTTTCGAATCTTTGGCGATTCCATCAATGATATTGTTGGTAATGCTTATGCCGGAACCGGCAAGACCACGACGATGGTGATGGTTGCCAGGAAATTCCCGCGGCAGCGGTTTCTCTACATTGTCTATAACAGAAAAAATGCGAAGGAAGCCAAAGCGCGCTTTCCAAAAAACGTCCGGGCGATGACAGCCCATGCTTTGGCGTTTAACGGTCTGAATCTAAACAGATATCCAAATAAAACGCCCAGGAAAGGGTACGACTACACGCATATTTTTTCCCGGATCCATGACGGAAGGGGGAGCCTGCCGGGGCTTGTTGCGAGGCAGTACATAGACGTGCTTCGTGAAGTGGTGGCATCATTTGAAGAGTCCATAGATGATATCATCACAGTCCCCTACCGGATTGGACTTTTGCTGTCGTCAGTGCAGATCGCCAGCGGGCTCAGCCTCGATCAGATGATTGCCGAGGCCGATAAATTCTGCGCGAAGAACGGGACGCCGTCCGGCTATTACATCACGTTTCTTTGCAATATGCGTGATTTTATTCGAGGAAAGAAACGGCGGAATCTTTTCAGATTTTTCGACAAGACCGAGAACAATGTGCTCCGTGATTTCGTCGCCCACTTCTCTGCAGATGCCGAAGTAAAGAGCGCAGTGGTGGAGTTCCATGATCAGGTGCAGCGCCATGCCCGCGACTTCTTTCGCATTCTGACGGATTTCGATAACGACGTGCCGATGGGTTTTAATACTTATCTTAAGCTTTACCAGCTAAAAAAGCCTGTGATCAACGGTTTTGCGGCCATCATGTTTGATGAGGCGCAGGATGCAAACCCGGTGATGCTCGACATTATCATGCGGCAGAGTGCGCGTAAGATCTGGGTTGGTGATCGGCATCAGGCCATCTATCAATTCAATGGCGCAGTCAACACGATCGACGATCTCATTGTAAGCGGTGCCACAGTTGTGCCGCTGACGAAGAGTTTCCGGTTCGGTCCGAACATTGCAGACGCTGGAAATCGTGTGCTTGAACTCAAGTATCGCTACTTCAAGGAAAAGTATGCTCCAGGATCCATCGGCCGCATCGAGGGTGCCGGGAAAGCGAAGGGTGATGGGAAGCGGGTCATTCTCTGCCGCAGCAACGTAGGCGTTTTGGAAGCTGCTCTGTCATCCAAGGGTCCGGTCTTTTTTGGCGATTGCCTTCCCGAGGAGTGCCTGCGGGACATGCTCGACATCTATGACATAAGTCAGGGGCAGCCGGTTCGTCGTGAGGAGTCTCCATACAAGGGATTCACGAGCTTCGAGGATCTTAAAAGCGAGGCGGAGACCGCGCGGGATCTTGATACCTGCCGCGCCATATCAATTCTGGAACGCTATGGAGCCCAGAAGTTTCGTGAGTCGGTCGAGTCGCTTCTGGTCTCGGTGCGAAGCGGCGAGGATGCTCCGCTTCACATCATTACCGCGCATCGCGCAAAGGGAATGGAGTGGTCACACGTTACTGTGGCCAGCGATTTTGTGATGCGTTTTTACTATTTTGACAGGAAAACTGGGGAGCTTCTGCCAAAAAAATTCGTCCCGGAGGACGAGGTGAACCTTCTTTATGTTGCCGTTACGCGAGCCATGGACACGGTGTCCGTGCCTTTGGAAATAGAAGAACTGCTTGGTATTTGAAAGGAGCGAGGAATGGGTGGATCCAATGGAGGCGGTATTCCGCCGCTAAATCTGATGCCGTTGGAAAACGGCAAAACACTTTTGTGTGAGAATTTGAAAAACGATCGGTACCTTGGACTTGTCTTTAACCGTGATAACTATTCAAAGGGCACCCGATACAGTGTACCGGATGAAATTTGGTCGTGGGACAGTAGCGCCGCTGATCCAAAGGAAGCTGAGGATGGCCACCAGCTCTACATTTTAGCGAAGTCACGCTATTTACAGAGGGCTACCAAATCGACGATGGTTGAGCGTATTGAGGAATGCAGTAACCTCATCGGCGATATAGATCGATATGGGATTCTTAGCGGTGGAAGCGATGATGTGAGGTTTACGAGGAATGGCTATGTGATGCAAAAGCCAGATCATGGCAAAGCCGCTAATGTTGCGCTGGAGCGCGGATTTTGGTGGAAGAACGGTCGGGAAGTTTTCAGAAATGATGGTTTTGAGGAAGCTTTGTATATCATGCGACACTGCTATCCCTTGGAGGAGATGACAGTGCGCGTCGGTAGCGATCACAGCCGCCGCTGGCAGTGGCTCCATATCCTGGAGAGCCACGTATTGGAAGGCAGAGTCAATTACTTTCTGATGGCCAAAGCCTGGATAGATCTTGAGATTCTTCGCCATCTTGGTGAGAACGTCGACGCTCTTACCGAACGGCTGAAAGAAATCATCGAAGAGCCAATTTGTAACTATGTCAGCTTATCGGATCTTCGTGATATGGACCCGGTGGATCGGGGAGACGAAGAAATCGCAGAGGAGGAATTACATTGAACGTTTGGTTGTTTGATGGCGGTCCGCCGTCTTTTGGTTCTTCGACTGATGGCAGTGTCGGTGGTGGCAGCGGTCCCCCTCCTGGCTGTCTACACAAATTGTCTAGTGGTCGCATAGGCGGTACTCCTCCAAGTGTGATCGGTGGTGGCAGCGGTCCCCCTCACCAGAGATAGGATTCGAGCGCTGGTAGAAATCGAGTAAGGTGATGATGATAATTGGAAACAGCAACTGCAGATCTCAAGATAAGGTGGAGCCAGAACTGAAGGTGGACGATGAGGATATTCTGGTTCCACCTAAAGAATTGAGGTGCTGGTTTATGGGCAGGTCATCGACGGCCGCGTTTTATCAGATTCGCAATGTGCGGGTTGGAATCGAATCCATAAGGCGCAACGATCGAATGTGCCATCATTTGTCCTTTTTAGGTCTACTAAGAAAATTGAATCATGAATTTTGCATCGAGGTGGCCGGCAAAATTGGTCCAGGACTTGACTGGAAGGTGGACGAGAGTCTTTCCACAGGACCAAGATCGCTCCATCTGCTCGCTGAGGTGGTGCCAAATGAATCGGGACAGTATTGCCAAAGGTGATGTCGTGGAGATTAATGGACGGCGCGGCGTGGTCTGTCACCTGACGGCCCGCCGTGCCTGGGTCATGCATGATGGTGAACGTGTGGCGACGGGTTACTCGCGTTCGAAAATCAAACGTGCCTTCATGCTGTATAGTCTGCATGGTGATAATCTCGTCAGATCGTTTTCGGACAAACCGCAAGCCGGTTGAATGCGCGAGGTGAGCGCCGCATCGATTGGACCCCGATGCTTATGAAGATGATGTGAAGACATAATTTGTGAGTCTGATTAAACCTTTGGCAGGAGAGGTTTTCAGACTGGACATATACCAATCACTTGAATATATTCGGCCTGTATTTTGATTAGAAAGTCTTTGCAGAGTCTCTTTTCGCTTGAGAAGAGGCTTTTTTTATTGCCTGTGATCGGCCCTTGTTTGGCTTTTTTGAATGGAATAAATGCCTATGTTGAGCCATAAATAGACCAGGTTCTATGGTTTTATTGGAAGCGGTCAAGCCTTCTGAAAGGCCGCTGTTCTTAAGGAAAAGCATCGCGGGATCTTTTGGTGGGAGAGATGGCATGTATATGAAAACCTTGGCGGATATTATCAGGGATTGGATGCGTAGTGGTCCAAATCGAACTGCAGCAAGCCTTTCCCGTAGCACGGGCGTTCCGAAGTGTACGATATCGCTGATCCTCTCTGATGGTCGTGAGCCACGGATTGAGGTGGCCGCTCGTCTGGCAAAAGTTTTGCCGCGGGAGGAGGTGGTGCTAACGCTGGTGCGCACCAAGCCTGAGCTGTCAAACCTCTGGACTGCATAACGTCAAAGATCGTCCACTCATTCAGACTTCACAAACGGCAGGGAGCATTTTCTCTGCCGTCTTTTTTTGTGCACGAAGTTTACCGTGTAAACTAAAAATGAATCCACGGTGGAATTTGTTTTGCTTCATTTGAAGCAGAAGCATTATATTTCGGGTGAGGTTATGGTTCTGTTTTTGCCGACACGAAGACTGGAAATAACCTGGGATTCCCGGTCCTGGATTGTTGTGACGGGAATCCCTCATCCACCTAATAGTGGGCGCGTTTCGATTATGGCTAAGGAGATATTTATGAGCGCATTGAAGAAAGTAATTATGAATCCCGAAAGAGGGATCTTAGCCATTTCGCGCCCCGGGGGGTTCCCCCGGGATGCATTTTTATCCGAGGATCTATGACCCTATCCCATGACCTCCATGGTTCTGGTGTCCTCGGATTGGAGGGCACCCGTTGCAAACTTTCCGCATCACTATTCCCGCTTTTGATATCGTCGAAACAGCAGTTCAGGCACGCACTGGCCGACAGGCAGCACTGAAAATCCTTTCCACAGAGTCCAAATCACGTTTCGATGATGGTCCTGTTGAAATTCATGTGAAGCGTCCAAGAGGTCGCGATCTCGTCTACATCGCCACGATTCCTGTTCGTCTGCAAAAGGCGGGCTAAGCATGAGTGCGATCAGGATCGTCGAACCCGGAGTCCATCCGGAATTGCCGAACAGCGTCTACCACTCATCCGTTGGTGTATCAAAGACCGGCCTTTGCAGGCTGGACCGTGCTCCCATCGTATTCCGGGACGCCATTGATCATCCCGGAGAATCGAAGAAATCCAAATCCCTTGTAACCGGCAGTGTCTTTCATATCGCTATGGAAGGGGCCTTCGAGCGTGAATGCAGTGTAGGTCCCGATGTGAAAGACAAGCGGCAGAAGGAATGGAAGGATTTTGTTAAGGCTAATGTAGGCAAAGTTTGTCTGACCCCGGGTGAAGCCCTGGACGTGTTTCGCATGCGGGAATCGCTTCTTTCATATGGCCCGGCGCACGATATTCTCGCGCAGCCGGGCCGATTTGAATGTTCTTTTTATTGGAATGACGCGGAGACTGGCGAGCTTTGCAAGTGCCGTCCCGATTGGATCTCAGAGCACCTACTTACCATAATCGATTTCAAAACCTGTCAGGACGCAACCGAGGCTGCATTCGTCCGTGCGGCAGAACGCTATCATTACCATGTCTCAGCAGCGATGACGATGGACGGCGTACATGCCGCCACCGGCATCAGACCAGACCGCTATATTTTCCTCGCAATTGAACCCCATGCACCCTACCTCACAGCCGCTTATGAGGCGACGGCGGATGACATTGAACGTGGTCGCGCGTTCGTCCGCCGTAACCTCGCCACTCTCAAGCGCTGCGTCGATAGCGGAGTATGGCCAGGGCTTCCCGAGGAGATCCGTCCGCTGGATGTAAGCCGTTGGCGTGGGCGACATCAGGAGGAGGATGAGGGCGAGGAAAATCCAGGAGTGACAGAAGAACCAGCAAACGAATGGTGGAAATCATAGTGAGTGCAATCAAACTAAAAAAAGCGGCACGCCGCAAAGTCTACGCGAAGATTGGTGTCACGGCTCCGAGCGGTTGCGGCAAAACCTTTTCCAGCCTTCTCATGGCCCGGGGTCTTGCCAGCTCATGGGAAAAGGTTTGCCTGATCGATTCTGAAGGGTCTGGCGACAAGTATGCCGGCCATCC
>JBGSTF010000098.1:0-6815 GCA_041736645.1 Oligoflexus sp.
AAAGCTTCTTGTCCTGACATGAGGCTAAGCGATATCTCGCAGATTTCGCATCGCAAAAGTACGAAATCCCGTGGCGCATTTTTATTTTATCATTGATAGCTCAAAGGAGCGAACAAGTGGGCGGATAAGTAAAACATTCCAGTAAATTTCAGGGTGTAGGATAACGTACAAAAGCAGCGTCCAACCGTAGATTGGTCCAAGCTCCTGAAAAAAGAGCGCCTCCCTACCTTTTTCAGGTAGCTACCAAAGCACGGAATCTTGACCTTATGAGATCATAGATACCAGAGAAAAAATAACTTTGGTAACTAAGGGAGACGCTGCTATGACCCAGTATATTGGAATCGATGCTTATAGTAAAACATGCACTGCAGTCGTGACCTACAGTAAAGGCAATATCCTGAAGAAACAGGTTTTTGCGACTTCTGAACGAAACCTTCTGGATTTCGTAGATTCGGTTAAGAGGCCAAGGATTCTCGCTATCCGCCCGCCCGGTGTTTGTTCTGCTAAAAATAGTGTTTCCTATGCTAAAATCTATTGGCTACATAATTGGGGAGTATAATTTAAATGATTATATAGTCCCAGTAAAATTGAAAGCTGCTATTAAATTTGGATAAGATCAAAATAGCGCAAGCGTGTATCAGTTGCGCACTTATGCTGAATTAATAAAACCTAAGTATGAAAAATGCGGCTCGCGAATGATGAGTGGTGCTGAGGGGGCCGAAAAGGGTCCTGCTTGGATTGAATAATTTTGTCCACGCATCTTAAACCATCAAAATACACCGAAATATCTCGCTTCTAAAGCTATGGCCACAATGTTCTGGCTTGGTAGAAGAATGATTCTGTCAGGAAGAATGGGGAGGGTTGCGGCAATTTAACTGGAATTCCCATTAACAGCCGAAAGCGGTGATGAGCTTTGCATTTCCTACCGCCCAGACGTGGTGCCTAGCGTCACCGTGGAAACAGCGTTTATGATACGAACGGCAGGACTGTGGGATCACTTGGGTTTGATTCCACCTCGGTCAATGACTCAATATAGTAAAGCGTATCATCGTCGAGATCACGTAGTTTTTGGTCGACTGGCAGCACATACGTCTTAACGACTAAGGATGTGGGGAGTTTTCTGAGGGTCTCGCCGCCAAATATAATGCGATCCTTTTCACCGAGAAATTTGCGCAGGATTTTTCCACCTGTTTGCATGCGGCGGGCGCGACAAGGGATGTCGCCGATTGAGGTCGCCTTGCGATTTTGAATCGGCCCAAGAATGCCTGTAAAAGCTTCTCCATAGGCAATGCCAATGTCAATTGCATCGGGGGTGCCTTGACTTGAGCAGAACTTATTTTTGAGCATTAGGAGACGGTTGGCAAAATCCAGCGCCTGGTTAACAAGTTCACCCTCTTCGTGGCTCCCATCGCCAAATACTACGACAAACAGTTCGTCTGCGATCCAATCGCAGAAGTATTTTTCGCTCGGCATAGTCGCATGCAGCAGCGCGTGGCATTCATCGTAGTAGAGGTTAAGAATCTCAGCCAGTCCAGATGCAGAACGGCTAGATGCCAGTGACGTGTAATTGCGCCAGTCCGTGGAAATGCAGCAGACCCAGCGGTTTTGGGGTGCAAACAGTGTCTCGATGGGGATATGGCTCATCATGGATTTTACCACAATATGCACTGGGGCTAATTTAATCTGACGCTCGAATTCTTTCCCAGCCTGGATGGACACGCTCCGCCAGTACAGATGACGAGTAATCATAGTGCTCATGAGAAAACCGACCGTTGTAGATGATATAGCCACGGCATCGGGATGAGCATGGGTTGCCAGAGCACCAGCTGCAAGAGCAACGAGGTCACTTGGTACAAGTAGGGCAGTTTTTCTGTTCGGGTTTATCGCAATAACGAACATCAGCACCATCACAGTAGTCAAGTATGCTCGTAAGAGCCAATTGGTGTCATCCAATGTTGCAAAATGTAAGACATAGCCATAGGCAATGCTTACCACGATGGAGCAAAATAGCAGCACGAAGCGCAAGTCAATTTTGAACTTGTTCCAACGATTCCAGGTAAACCAAAATGCCGAACTGCCGATAAAAGCCCCATGAGCTACCAGTAGAGCCTTCAATTGGTCACCATTCAAGGAGAAATAATCGATAAATAGGAAGAGGAAGTGAAAGATAAGCGAAGCAATCAAACGATAGTAAGCGACCTGCATGCTGCGCTGTTCGGTCGATTGATCGATATAAATCTGCTTGGCATCTTCAACGGAAATATTTTTGGCTGCTTTTTGTTGAATGAAAACCACAGTTTTTATCCTCGACATTCGAGCATACTAAGACTTATAGGGATATCGGTTACTGGCGGGAATAGTTTACCCGCTTATAAAGCCATGACCACAATGTTCTGGCTAGGTAGAAGAATGATTCTGTGTGGAAGAATGGGGAAGATTGCGGCAATTGAACTGGAATTCCCATTAATACCCGAAAGCGGTGGTGAGCTTTGCATTTCCTACTGCCTGAATTTCATCAAGAAACAGAATTCCACCATGTGCTTCCCCAATAAAACCCATAGTATAAGGAACAGGCCCTCGCTGTGGGACTGATCTGGAGACATTCGCTGCCGTGCTTGACCCAGTTCAAATCGCCCGCCAACTGAGGCATGTAAGAATGCCTGCTGCTCCGCCTGCTCGGGCCGGGGGTCAAAATGTGAGTCATAGGTGAGCGGCCGGAATTAAATTGTTTCTGAGTCCTTAATGAGCCGAAATCTAATAACATTTCAGAAATATATAGGAAGGGCTAATCTTGCTTTCGCTGACTGCCGAAGATACACTTACATGCCTGAAAGACAACAATTCTTACCTTGTGTCAGGATAATCAGTGGCCAGCCTGATCGTGCGCATAGACTCGAGTTTAGGGGAATATATGCAAATGCTTCAGAATAAAATCGGGACAGCGAAGATTAGGGCCAGCTTCCTCATCGTTATGGAAATCATGATTGGGACCTACGGATGCCAGCAGCGACCAGAAACCCCCAATCATCGCGGCAGCGCGGTTGCCGAGTCTGACGAGGCCTCGATCGCACTTACTGCCGGCTCGTCCAATCCAACAAACGACTTCGTCGCCCGATGGTATTCGACCAGGGCCGCTAATCAGAATATTCCGCAGGCCTGGGTCAACGAAAACCGCGTGTTCACCGCAAGCATGTGGCGAGCTGCAGCGGGTGAGGAATGGAATATGGAGATCGGCCGGGGCGGGCAGATTATCTCGCTCTCGAAGCCAAACGCAATCTATGAAACCATTGGTCGCCAGCGATCCTGGGCAGGCCAGTGGGTTGACGATGCCTACTTCCCCACAATTCCAAACACTGCCGGGCTTTGTGCAGGAGTCGACACGGATATTCACATGGCCGGATACTACAATGGCACTTTCAGCGATGGGAGCCACTACACTGATGTCGCGGTCAAGAAAGAGAGTGGCACCGTGGTCAGGTATGATGCCTGGCCGGTGCATGCACATAACGCCGAAAGCCCCACAACATGCACGCACCAGATGAACAATCTCATTATCCACAACAAGTTTACAGACAAGGGGAAAGGTGTGATCGAGGTTCGCCTCGAGTTCGATCGTTATGCGGCGTGGACCCCGACGGCCTATAGCACCGCGAACTACAACGCGAAATACGATAAAGTCCACATGAGCAAGATTTCGGTTCGCCAGAGCGAGCACAACAATGTCTACAACCTGGATCCGAGCACAAAAGCCTTGACGGTGTTCAACCACAGCACGCTGGACGGCGTCCACCCCATGTACACCTCGTACCAGGGAGCCTTTGCCGTAGGCGATAACACAAGTGGCCCGGGTGTTGGCTGGATCTATGGTTCCAGCGGCTGTGGCGCTGATGGAGTCTGCGGAAAGGGCAATGACGATGATGTTCTGCAGATCAACGATGTCTTTGCAGCGGACCCCCAGCACCACATGCATGCGCTCATAGCCCGCAGTGTGCCAGCCGGAGGTATCGATCCAAATGAGACCTATGTGGTTGTGTACTACCTCTATGTAGGCGACTTGAACAATTTTTCGAGCATTGCCGCCAGCTATGGGTCCAGCGCCAAAGCCACCTTCCCAACGCCGCGGAAAGCATCACAGGTTGGACTCGTGCCGATCTACAGCGACGGTGGCGCTGAAAGCCGCTTCTGGCGTGGAGACGATCTAAACAAACCCAGGTCGGCGTCTTCTTTGCAGTTCTGGCTCTATGAACGCTTCATGCCCGGTGCTATGCCGGTGTTCCTGATTCAAAGCGCCAGCAATAACACTTACAAGATTACCCACGACCCCTATATATTCGGCACCAATGTGGTCGCCAATCCTACCAAGCTCACCTACTTTCTGGGCTGGGCGATCTCGGGGATTGATGCAACGACCGCGGCTGGCGCCTGCAATGCCCAGGTGCAGACTATCAACGGGACAAATATCCCGGGTTCGATCAATGTGGATAATTCCTACTACCAACTCAATGACGGCTTCAAGTTTGTGAACAGCAATTGTACGACTGATACTGCAGGAGTGGACCTGTAGAACAATGGGATAGGTCTTTGTCTGCTAAATGCTGGACGCATGGATTGGCAGAAGAGGCCAAAAGGCCAATTGTCCTCATTGTTCGTTTTCACTGATTGGTGATTAGCAGTCAGTAGCCGGACAGCACAATCGGAGCGGCTGGCGGCATACCAACGTACTTCAGATAGCGGGAAATCTGCTCAGGGTCCAGCACGGCACTGATGATCTCAAGATCGGCACCGCAGCGGGGACACTTGGCAACATCCACCGCGAATACCCGCCGCAAAACTCGGACCCAGCTAAGGGCACCCACCTTGACTTTATTCGACTTACCGGCACAAGGGGTAGCGCCCACGGAAACTTTACGTTTGCGCTGACCAGGGCAAAGGATAATCTCATCACGCCTCTTGAAATTCGGCGCAAAAACCCCTCCATAGCGAACCAATGGGCTGCTGCGCGGAGGGATGAGAGCGATCAACTTTTCGATCAACTCCGAAGGGCTCAGCTTGATCCCCGATGTCACATCTGCCCAAGGCTGCCTGAGTTTATACTCAATATCACCCGCTGCATTTCTTGTGAGCCTCTCCTCGGCAATGGGCTTCTAAAGCTATGACCACAATGTTCTGGCTTGGTAGAAGAATGATTCTGTGCGGATAAATTGAGAGGATTGCAGCAATTGAACTGGAATTCCCATTAATAGCCGAAAGCAGTGATGAGCTTTGCATTTCCTACTGCCTCAATCATTTGATTGGCCCACTGTTTTGCGTTAGCCTGATCATGCATTCCGGCCAACACTTGGACTGTGACGCGTCTGATGTTTTCAATCAGAGCCAAGCGCAGCATGATTGGAATAGCCCAAAATTCACCTAGTTTCAAAGCTGCCACTTCCTGATAGGCGGCGATGTTTTCTAGGTCGACTCGGCCATCGACATGAGCAATGATGCGGATAAGCGCTTTGGCCTCCAGAGCTCATTAGACCGAAATTACATGCTAAGCAGATGGCGGCATCAACGGAGTTTCATTACGGCCATGCTGTGTTACGCTCTTGATTTGGCTTTGCAAAAGCTGTGTAGTCCCAAGTAGATACTTCTTGCGAAAGGAATAGCCTATGAAAATATGTCCCATCTTGATCGTCACCCTCCTCTCCCTTGGAGCCTGCACCTCAGCTTCGCGGAATAAGCAGGCTTCACCGGACGCAGCCCTTACCGCGACTAAGGTGCCGGTCGGTGGTGATCGCCCGGTCGAGGTGTTGACTCCGCAGGGATTTGATCCCAAGGCGGGCCGCAGTTATCCTCTCCTTATCCTCCTTCATGGATACGGTTCGAGCGGCTCGAGACAGGATAGTTACCTGGGGCTTTCCGAGGAAGCTCTGCGGCGTGGCTATGTATTCGCTGCTCCCGACGGTATGATGTCTGGCTCGAGCCGCAGATTCTGGAATGCCAGTGAAGCCTGCTGCAATTTCGAATCGACAACGCTTGATGATGTCGCCTACCTGCGCAAGCTTATTCAGGATATTACAGCTCACTATGCCATCGATCCCAAACGCGTTTTCATCTTTGGTCATTCCAACGGCGCGTTCATGGCCAATCGTCTGGCCTGTGATGCCAGCCCCATCGTCACAGCCGTCGCAGGATTGGCGGGAACTATGCGGTCGGATCCGGCCAACTGCAAGCCGGAACGTCCCGTCTCCGTCCTTGCCATCCATGGCACGGATGACCGCATCGTGTCCTATCGAGGCGGGCGGTTTTCCAAGGATGGTGCAAGCTATCCCGGAGCAGAAAAGTCTATCGCCCACTGGGCTAAGGTGAACGGCTGTCAGCCCGAGGCCGCCGTCAGTGCTGCCTTTTCTATCTTGCGACTCACCCTCAAAGCCGAGACCACAGCCATCCGCTATTCAGGCTGCCGCAATGAAGTGCGTACTGAACTTTGGAAGATAGAAGGCGGGAGTCATATTCCGATGTTTACGGCAGATTTTGTGCCCAAGGTCTTGGATTTTTTTGAAGCCAAATAGGGCAGCAGCCGATCCCGTGTGAAGACTTCAGAACCGTGAGCCAATCCCACAGCTTGCTGTGGGTTACCGTCATCTGTTTAGACTTCAATTTCGCTCAGTTTCCCTGCAATCACTCTCGCCCATTGGCTAAGCTCAACTGGCCCTAAATATAATATTAAACCCATAATTAACAGGGATTTAACACTCTATCCCCAAGCCTGATTCAAGCTCAGAATCGAATAACCGACCAGAAGAGGATGTATTTATTAGGAGCTGCTTGAT
>JBGSTF010000102.1:0-18291 GCA_041736645.1 Oligoflexus sp.
CTCGAACGCTGGCGGATCTCGAAGCACTCCTACCCTATAATGTCAAACCTTTGGACCGTGCACTTCACTGATCGCTTACAGATTTCAAACCCTTCGAGCTAATGATGTATAGAATTAATCGAATTGAGTACTGCGAGGCAACAGAGGTAGTGATGATTGTCTGCATGAAAGCTCAACCGGTTAAGAATCAAGATCAAGTTCAGCAGCAGGCTGATGCAATAGCGCAGTCGAATTCACCGGCAAGTTGCTCCTCGGGAAGCGCCGCATATCAAGCTACCGTTCTGCCGATCATTCAATCATCCTGCATCAGTTGCCATCGAACTCAAGCTCCTCTCATGAACACAGCATCTGAAGTGTCAGCACAAGGCACGGCTATCGTCGCAGCTGTGGCGGCAGGGCGCATGCCTCCAGGTCGAAACCTTGCCGACGCTGATGTTGTCACGTTGCAGACTTGGGCTGATGGAGGATTTCCTCAGCTCGCTCTTACGGCGGTGACGAAGCCTACCTATGAAGATTCGATCAAACCCATGGTGATGACTAAGTGTGCTTGGTGCCACAGCGCAACGGCTGCAGCTAATGTACGAACGAAGCCTTACCTTACAACCTATGCCAGCGTGAAAGCTCAAGCAGCTTCTCTCTATGAAAAAATGAGCCAGAAGGAAATGCCTCCTCGTTCAGCCACTCCAACTCTTTCGACTGCCGATACGCAACTTTTTGCTGCATGGCAAGCCGCAGGGTACCCACAAGGAACGCCCACGATCGTCGTGCCTGCTGGACAGCCGGTCTATTACTTAGGCACCATTGATGCCGTGTTAGCGAGTAACTGCGTAGGATGCCATAAGCCAGGTGTGACAGCTCCAGACTTATCCAACTACCAAGCCGTGGAAGCTCTTGGTTCGATGGTCCTGACAGCCATTCAAAGTGGTAAGATGCCGCCGTCAGGACCTCTCCAAGCTGACGTTCAAGGCGAGTTTAAGACTTGGTCAGACAACGGATACCTCTACGATGGCAATGGCACCGTTCCTCCTCCCCCAGATACTTCAACTTCATCAGGGCCATCATCGACGGAAACTTGCCCCCAATGATGAGTTAACTCCAAGGGCCTGAAGTTGACATCGGCAAAAACCCCAGTGGATCCTGTCCATCCTCTGCCAAGGTCCACCTTCAGGCCCGATTTCATGAAGCCAAAGCCCAGATCGATGTCACACAGCTCACGGCCTCTCGCTAATACCTCAAGACACTCTTCGAAGCGATCAAAACCAAAAGAAAATCGTGATCTCTTCGAAACATCTATAGCGCCTATCAGAAGTCGGCGACAGAACCAATGGCTCTGGATGCATTGCGCCTATAGGCTGTAAGTCGATGACCAGCTTCGATGAAGCGTTTGGTCATTTGGCCTCCCAGAGCCGCCAATCCTAGGAATGCTCGAACAGATTAGACGTTGCCGAAACCTCCGTCCGCGAGAATATCAGCGCCAGCGATATAACTTGAGTCATCGCTGGAAAGAAATAATGCAACTTTTGCCATTTCCTCGGCACTGCCAAATCTATGGGCTGGAACCATTGACTTCATATGATCGGAAAATCCTGCAACTTGCTCGGCCGGCATCCCCATCTTGCCATAAATAGGAGTTTCAATGGGACCCGGAGAAAGCACGTTGAATCTGACATTCTCGACTGGAATCTCGGCGGTCCATGAGCGCGCTAAGCTGCGAACGGCTGCCTTCGTTGCAGCATAAACCGAAGCGCCCGGCATGCCTTTGATAGCGACGACCGAAGCGTTGAGAACAACCTTGCTTCCCTTTTTCAATATAGGCAAAGCCTTAGCGACGGTGAAATAAAGACCCCGAACATTGGTATCAAATTGATTGTCAAAAAAGGCTTCATCGGATTCCAAGGTAGGCCTAAATAGTGCTACTCCGGCATTGGCAAATAAGATATCTAATCCACCATAAGTCGAGTGTATATGCGAATAGAGGGCTGTCAGTTGTTTGGTATCGGAAACGTCTGTTTGGACGACATCAAACTGAGTTCCCAGCTCGGCTTTTGCTGCCTTGAAGGTTTCTGCAGATCGGGCTGTGATAATGACCTTAGCCCCTTCCGCTTTGAAAAGCTTTGCTGTCGCGAGGCCGATACCTGAGTTCCCGCCTGTAATCAGAGCGATTTTACCATTCAATTTCATACGAGCTCCGTCTTAGTAATTCACTTCCTTTTTGAACCGATAGGTTCAGAATAGCACAATCGGCACAGGCAGCAATTAAATAGTGAACCGATCAGTTTAAAATGTTATGTTAAGAAAATGGGACGAACAAAGATCTATAATAGAGCGGCACTTTTGGACAAAACTACCCAGTTGTTTTGGAAGAAGGGCATTGCCGAAACGAGTTTGGCGGATATTGAAAAGTCGACTGGGGTGAACAAATCTAGTCTTTACGCAGAATTTGCTGATAAAGATGATATTTTTGTCGCAAGCCTTGCCCATTACGTCCAGACCAACGGGGTCTTTCAGGTTCTTACCAAGATGCCTCTAGGAAGGTCTAACGTTATTGAGTTTTTAAAATTAGGCAAATCCTGCGCCGGCCAAAGAGGTTGCTTCGTCGTTAACTCGCTGCGTGAATCAGCCATTCTGCCAGCTAAAGCTAAAGATTTCATACAAGCCCATTTGAAGAGTGTAAGATCAAAACTCATAGTAAATATTGAAGCTGCAAATTATGCAGGTTCCGCTGAAACCTGCGCGGACTTAGTTCTGACCTTTAACGCTGGCCTTTGTCTAGAGCTAAACGCGACCAAAGCTCCTCAGGACGAAAAAATTCTGGCATTTATTCAAGCATTGAATCTGTGATGGGACAAGCACCTTTCCTTTGGAATTTTTGTTTATAGTGATAACCCAAAAATGAGATTCCAGCAGTGACCTTGACCGAAAAGAACGGATAGGGTATCTGCACACGACCGCTTTGGTCCTTGGGTGTGAGATGGGATGGGCTGGTATAGACGATTGAGGAATTTTCCCCATGCTGCAGAGTGAAATGCGATTCAGCGACCAGACCTCCAAATATAATGGCAATTTCCTGATCACGGTCTGCCTGAATTTTTAAGAAAAACACGCCCTGTTCGGGGAGATGTTGGAATCCGAGGTAATAAAAGTTGCCTGTTATTGGATTCAGTGGAGTCAGGCTTGCAAAATTTAGCTCGCTAACCGATGAATTAGGATTTTCGCTGAAACGCCAATCGCCCTGGACCACTAGAGTCTTTGGGTTAACGGAATCGAGAACGAGGGTTGCGTCGAGTAGCTTGTATGTGTTGTGCACGGCGAGATTTTCAGCCAGTGCCAAACTGCTAACTCCAAACAGGACAAAGCAGCTCAACCACTTTATAAGGTGCATGACCCAATCCTCTGGCATTTGTTTCATTTTACCAGAGTTTACATAAGGGCAAAATGTTTCAGTTCTATTTCATGAGCTTTGTGATGTGATTCAGTTCCGCTCTTAAGCGAGGACTTACAAAATCCAAAAATGCACGAAGTTTAAGTGGCACGATTCTTCCAGCCGGATGAATGAGATGGACCGGCCATGGCTCTGGCTCGAAGTCCTGCAGGATAATCTCAAGCCTTTTATCTTTTTTGTAACTTGCGACTTGATAGGAAAGTGCTCGAGTGATGCCAGCACCCAGGGCAGCAGCCTCCAAGCCGGCTTCGGGTGCGGAAACGTCCAGTCGGCTGTGAATAGGGACCACCAACTTCGATTGTTTCGACGGAAAATGCCACTTGGTCGGAGAGCCCAAGACTGAAATGTTGATACATTTATGCTGAGAGAGATCTTGTGGAATTTTCGGATAGCCAAACTGTTTAAGGTAGTCAGGGGCGCCGCAGGTCACGAAACGTATCGTTCCGATGCGTAGCGCGACCAAATTGCTGCTCTTAAGCTCGCCCATTCGAAGGGCAAGGTCAATTTTATCTTCGAGCAGATCCAGACTCCTATCTGTAAGGGTCAGCTGGACATCGACATCGGGATAGACTTTTAAGAAGTCCGTGACGAGAGGTGCGATAAAAAGCCTTCCAAACACCATGGGCGCGGTGATCGTGAGATGACCTTTGGGACTTGTATATTCGCCAGTCACCGCGCGCTCAGCTTCTTGGATATCATCGAGGATGCGTCGACAATAGACCAGATAGGAACGGCCTGTATCCGTGAATTCAATGCTTCGGGTGCTTCGAATGAGCAGTTTCACTTCTAAATAAGACTCAATTTCTGAAATTTTGCGACTCACAGTAGCAAGCGGAATCTTCAGCTTTTTTGAAGCTTCCGTGAGGCTTCCGCCTTCGTCAACGGCTACTAGTATCGACATAGCTTCCAAACGATCCATCCCGATATCCTTCCATTTTTGATAGAGTGTATCACATTTTTCAACATTTATTTCAATAATGGAATTCCCGATACTTCGTATAACAAGCAGCCAAGAGTGGCATGCATCTCATGAAACGAGGAGACATCTTATGTCACGATTTCAAGTACCAGGTTCCATCGAGGCGGCTCCCCAAGAATCTCAGGCCCTTCTTGAAGGGGTAAAGAAGCAACTCGGCATGGTTCCAAACCTTTTTCGTTTAGTCAGTGCGAGTCCAGCCGCGCTTGAGGGCTACCTCGGACTGAGCGCAGCTCTTGGCAAAGGAAAACTGCCAGCGGCCACACGAGAAAGAATTGCCCTGGCAGTTGCCGAATTGAACGGCTGCGCCTACTGTCTTTCCGCCCACTCCTATCTGGGTAAAAACCTTGCAAGGCTCGACGATGCAGAAATCGAAGCCAATCGACAAGGCTTTTCGAACGATATAAAGGCCGACGCTGCAGTCCGCTTTGCAGCGAAATTGGTGAAGGAACGAGGGCACTTGGACGAGGCTGACCTTTCTCTTGTAAAAAGTGCTGGTTATGATGAAAGTCAAATTATTGAAATAGTTCTGCATGTCGCCCTCAACACATGGACCAACTACATCAACGAGATCGCCAAGACCGAAATAGACTTCCCTGTTGTACAGCCAAAGCCGAGATCCTAAGACCCATATCTATCGTTTTTTACAGGCGAGCCTGGAGGTTGGACAACTCTGGGCCGCCAGTGAATATGAAATTGTAATCATGTGAATCAAGAGCTTTTCATACTATGAAACAGCTGAAAAGCATGCTGGGAATATGTTTAAGAGAGGGAGGTGCGTACCATGGCCAATCAATTTACCAAAATTGCCTTTACCAATGCGGTGAAAGAGGTTCAAGCGCTCATGGGGAGTCGGAAGATCTATTCGCGATCGGAAGCGGGACCTCCATCAAACCAGACTTTGACCGATGCCGAGAGCTTGTTCATCGCTGAACGCGATAGTTTTTATTTGGCATCGACCAGCGAAACCGGGTGGCCCTATGTTCAACATCGAGGTGGTCCTGTTGGATTTTTGAGGGTGATCTCAGATCATGAAATCGGCTTTGCCGATTTTTCTGGAAACCGCCAGTACATCAGCGTGGGCAATATACAAAAAGATAAACGCGTAGCTTTGATCTTGGTCGACTACCCAAACCAAACCCGACTCAAAATTTTCGGAGAGATCCGCATCATTGATAGCAATTCCGAAGCTGCCCTTTTATCAAAACTCGCACCAGAAACTAACTATAACGCTCGCGTGGAAAGAGGATTGGTGATTGAAGTCTTTGGCTATGATTGGAATTGCCCCCAACATATCACCCCTCGCTGGACAGCTGAAGAGATTGCCAAGGCCATCGAACCATTGAAGGCAAGAATTCGTGAACTGGAAGCGAAGCTTGGAGCCTGAACTTTAAGGAAACTTCCCTATTACATAAGCCTGAGACCGATAGGACAGTCTGCGGAACTTGATCTCTTTTGTATTGTCACTTTAGTTGCATAATGGATCAATACTATCGCCTAAAATGTGGCTTGATAGGTTCAAACCGCGAAAGACCGGGGCATACTTGTGGGAATGATGAGTGTCAGGCACGATCCATGGCCAAATTCGCTTTTGATGAAAACTTGGCCATTGATTCTTTGCAGCAATTCGCGAATAGCCGACATTCCCACCCCACGCCCTGAACTCAGGGAAATAGTTTGGGCCGTGCTAAATTCCGGGAGGAAGATAATTTCCTCTGGCGAGATTCTGCTGGTATCGATTCCGAGTTCAGCAGCTTTTTTAAGAACAGCTTTTTTGTCCAACCCGAACCCTCTATCGACCACAAAAAGGTGAATGGCTTCGCTTTCTAAACGAGCGTGGATTTCGAGCTCGATGGGCTTGGATTGTCTATAGATTTTCATAGGATTTATGTAGCCGTGATCAATGGAATTCGCGACGGCATGCATAAGACATGGTTTGACTATATCTTCTAGTAGAGCTGTATCCCAGATGCCTACCTCATCATGAAGTTTGAAGGATGCGAGATGAAACCCGTGCTCATCGAGTTGTTTAACTACGGCTTGATGAAGTTGATGGCAAACCTGGACGAGGCTGAGTTTGCTATCTGAGGTCAGAAATATTTCGTTGAAGAGATTTTGAAAACTAGAAATTTCAAGGGAAATGGCCTGCAAACTTTCTCGCCATTGTTCATGCTCTGCAGCCTTCAGCTCCGTTTCCGACTGATGCAAAAGAGAGCTCAAATCTTTGAAATTCAGAGTTCTGGCCTCTCCCTTCCAGGTATGCAGTTGCATCATGGCGGCTTGTGTATCGATGGTCTTTGCCTGCCTTAGCTTTGCAATTCCTTCTCCTGTCTTCATGAGGAATTTTTTGAGCCATGTCTCACCGTTTCTATTTGCATTGCGAATAAGAGTAACGGCTCGACTAACCTTGGCATGCTCTTCCTCCTGCTGCCGACGAAGCTGCCTCTCCAAAGTTACGTCTTTGATGTCAAGGAGAACACCTTTGATAATTCCATCTTCATGCGCTTGAATAGGAGCCCAGGTCAAGACCATCGTACGTTCCACTGCGCCTTTCTTGAATATACCTTCACTAGGCAAATTGTGTGCGTTTGCTTCCCAGTTAAGCCCATCTTCGCCTAATACACTGGCCATAACGCTTACAAAACGATCAGTTTGATCTGTCGTTAGCTGAAGGTAGCGAAAGAAAGTGTCGCGAATGTCAGAACCGACCAACTCATCTTCTGTTAAATCCAGAAGGTCAAGCGAACGCGGAGAGTACTCCTCTGCTATGCAAAAATTGCAATCAAAGCTAAGAATACCTAAATCAATCGTATCAAGAACGGTTTTGATTTTGTCCCGACTTGCCTCTAGCTCCACGGTTCGCTCTTTGATACGCATTTGCAGATCACTTTGGAATCCACCTATGGCTGTTCCCATATCGCGAAAAGCTCGTACTAGCGAGCCAATTTCATCGGCATTATGATCATCGATTTTTATGCTATCTTGGTTATTCTTAAATTCGACAATAGCCGTGTGCAGCTTTTCCAATCGGAATAGCAAATTCTTACGAAGATAGACGAAAATGCTTAGGAAGAGGACGAAGAACAACAAGCCCATCGACAAAGCCTTATTGAAAATGGCTTTGCTTGTCGATTTCTCTATGGAAGTGACACCGAATTCCATAAAAACATGCCCTACGAAAGTGTACTCCCCATCCCGTCCGTACCAAAGTGTGCTGATATAGGCAACGTTTTTGGGGGCGTAGGCTGGAAATTCCGCAATTTTCTGCTCCTCTGGAGCATCAGATTTGATCATGGGATCGCGTAATGATAGAGTCCCCATGTGCTTGATGCGCTCGGCCTTTGCCTTGCGGCCCATGAGTTTTGGTAGGGGATCTTTGTTTTTTCTATAGGCAGAAAATAGCTGGCCTTTGTCATCAAAGATCAAAATTTCCCGTACTTCGCCAAAAGAAAACGCTGTTTTGAGCTGTTGATGAACTCTATCTTCATCCAAATTGAACAGCGCTCCCGTGAGATTGCTGGCGAGATGGGTAAGCATAATACGGTGAGTCATGAAATGATCGGACTTAAACTGAGCACGGAGCTGATTTATTTCATAGTAAAACGTCAGGGCAAATATCCCGCCCATGGATAAAAGCAGATACAGGAATATTTTTTTGGCAGTACTCAGCTCGTTCTCCTTTGAAGGATTTGATCCAAGAGGACCGGTTGCCCCATCAGTCCAAGATTGTCCCGGTCTATACTCAATAGCACCAGGGTTTTAGGAGCTGGCTCACCTCGATCGCCTTTGAGCTGGTGCTACCTAATGTCTAAGGAGTTCTGCGAATTCCCTGAATGGATCGGCGATAGCATGATCACCCCTTTGGCTATTTTTGTGGATCATCTATTAGGTCGACTTTGTAAGTTGGCACTACGAAATTCGTCAAACATTTGCGTCAAAAATGAGTCAAGCTTCACGTTCCTGCACCGAACATTCGGGCATGTTTGACAGAAAGCTCCAGGTTACTCATCGCTTGCTCAGTTCCTGCCTTAAGACGGGTCCAATCGGCAAGCGGTGCGTTCCTGAGTTGTTTTAGCTTTGTTCGAGCCATGGAACGATTTCCAGCTGCTGTTCGAAGATACTCGCGAAGCTTCTTCTGTTTCGTGCCTTTGAGGTTCTGCAAACTCGATTTGAGCGTTGCAATCTCGTCGGCTGCCGCGATCAACCTTCTCTGTAGAATATTTTCATAGTCGATACGTGCGGGTTCCTTATCCGACGGCAAGGGCGGTGGCGGAGACAGTGTCTCTTCCACGGGCGGTGGAGCTATGGGACTTGGAATCGGCGCGGGCGCTTCTATGGGTACTGGAGGCATTGGTATTGGTACGGGTGTCTTCGGCTGAGGCTGGCGATCAGGCGATTTTTGGTCGTTGCTCTTGGGCAAGAGTGTTTCACCTTCCTGCTGGACAGGGAGTGTTGGGGGCTTCATCGAATCCGATGCTGCATTTTCGACATACTCACCACGAGCCTGATTGAACAGGCTGAGCGTGAGGACGAAAATGACACGATTGAAGGCACTGACCATCATATAAAAGTTCCTTAATACAGGTCTCAACAGACTAGGGAAGAATCTCAATGAGATCAAGTCGAGTGATATATTGTGACTGAGAGGCCTCTCACTTGTCCATCTCTGATTCTTTCGTATGCGATGACCTAGCTGTTCACTCAGTCTCTATCACGGACTTCGAGAAGTCGGCTTTGCACCTCTTCGACAGCCGCTTCGACAAGAATACCGTTGGGATTGTCTTTAGCTTCCAAAGTCGAAAGAATGGATTCAGCTTTGCGGACAATACGACTCAGTTTATCGGCATTGATAGCATCAGTATCCGAAAGATTGTCAAATTCCTGCAGGAACTCCCCTTCTCTTTGCTTTTTAGGAAGTCTCATATCCTTGGAAAGTTGCGCTACACTCGTCGCCATTTCTTCTCCAAATGCCTGTTTGAAATCATCATAATTTGCTAGTGTATCCTCAATTTCTTGTGGAATTTCAGGAGAATATTTAGCATGGCCCACTGAGTCATTGAAGCTCTTGGTACTCTTAAGCTTTGAGTAAAAGCTTTTCATCACTTGGGTCGTGACCTATACTTAATGTTTGTGAGTAAAATTATTCATAAGCTATTTTTATAAGCAAAATGCTAGGGGAAAAAACCTATGGATCAGGATGTATCCAACGCTCGCCTTGTCGTTCGTCCACTTTCGAAAGACGATGTCGCTGTCATTCAAGATCTGCAAGTACGTTGCTACGGTGGAATGGAAGCTTGGAGTCGTGATGTTATAGAGAGTCAAATTCATATGTTCCCAGAAGGCCAGATTGGTGTTGAACTGGATGGTGAACTGGTCGGGACCTCCAGTTCTTTGCTGGTCGATGAGGAAGATTTTGGTGCGTGGCATAGTTACCATGAAGTGAGTGACGGTGGCTATATCCGAACCCATGATCCACATGGGGATACGCTTTATGGGATCGACATTGCGGTCGATCCATCGTCGCGAGGGATGAAATTCGCAAGGCGCCTCTACGAAGCTCGAAAGGAACTCGTGTCAAAGCGAAATCTTCGAGCGATTTTGATAGCGGGACGTATTCCGGGCTACCATGCGCACGCTACCGACATGACACCTGAAGAATACGTTCGAAGGGTTGTCACTAAAGATCTCATGGACCCTGTTCTCACATCTCAGTTGGCCAATGGATTTGCCATTCGCTTCGTATTGAGAAACTATCTTCCCAGTGATAAAGAGTCTTGCGGTCACGCCGTCTACATGGAGTGGCTGAATCCTGAGCATCATCCCTTGCATTCAGAAGTGGCCGTCCGTGATGTCCGGGTAGCGGCTGTTCAATACCAAATGCGGCCCATAAAAAGCTTCCAAGAATTCTCACAGCAGTGCGAATTTTTTATCGATACCGCATCTGAGTATCGGATGGATTTCTTACTCTTTCCTGAGCTTTTGACCAATCAATTGTTGGCGCTTGTGCCAGCCGAAAGACCTGGACTCTCGGCACGAAGACTAAACGAATTTACCGATCAGTATCTGAAATTTTTTAGCAACATGGCTATGAAGTACAATGTCAATATCATAGGCGGTAGCCATTTGACTTTGGAAAATGATCGACTTTACAATATTTCCTATTTATTCAGACGAGATGGATCGGTTGCTAAACAATATAAATTGCATATTACTCCGTCTGAGTCCCGTTGGTGGGGTGTTCAGCCTGGCGACGCCATCGAAATTTTTGAAACAGATAGGGGCAAGATAGCAATTTTAATTTGCTATGATATTGAGTTTCCTGAAGTTGTAAGAATAGCAGCATCCAAGGGAGCGAATATTCTTTTTGTACCGTTTAATACTGATATTCGATCGGGATATATGAGAGTCAGGACCTGTGCTGCAGCTCGCTGCATCGAGAATGCTGTTTACGCCGTCCTTGCTGGGCCTATAGGCAATCTTCCATTCGTTGATGGTGCCGATATTCATTACGGTCAAGCATGTATACTCACTCCGTCTGATCTTCCTTTTGCTCGGGACGGGATCGCCGAAGAAGCAACACCAAACGTCGAAACCATGGTCGTTCATGAGTTGGATATCGACACCCTGCGTAAAAACCGCCGAGTTGGTGCTGTGAGACCTTGGACAGAGCGAAGATCCGATCTCTACGCCGTGACTTGGCAGGAAAACGGAGAGACGAAAAAGGTCTGAGCGAAATCATAGTCTACTTGGCGATCGGTTAAATCGTAGATCTTCTGTAGCAAATAGGCCGCAAGATGGAGGCGAACAAGCAGCTTTCTACCCAGCCACCATTTGCCTTTGGGAGTCGTTCGTTTGAGCTAGGGTTCGCCGCAAACGCCTGATCCCTCTAGAGATGCTCATGTGTTTGCTTGGACCATAGGGTTTCACTTTGAGCTTCGTGGAGAATTTCTGGAGCCGCTAAAGAGTGAATCAGGAGGGTAAAATCGGAACAAACCTCCAAGTCCTCGATAGCGCTATATGGTTCATTTTGCCCATTTTTGCAAACAGTTAGCGGCAATACAGCGTGAGACTTGCCGTTCCAAATTTTAGCAATCGATTGATAAGCTTTAGAGCTTTCACCCGCACCAAGTCCCTGCCGCACAAAAGTGATGATATCAACTTGCTGACGATCCAACATTTGACTCCAGTAGGTAACATCCACCGGAAGTCCAAACAATTCTGTAGCTTGGATAGACCGCAAGGCATCCTCTGATACATCTTTAGTTTTCTGAGCCAAGTAAAGCCGCGGAGATTTTGACAAATGAAACACTGTTCGCAATGCTTCCATATTCATGCCCATATTGTCGGACAGCCCAATCACCCCTCGGCGGGTATCAACTAATGCCCGTTTAAGGACTGAGCCTTCGACGGGATTGCCATGTATGACACGAATCCCTTCTCCCTCTGCTTCTCGAGTCGACTGGACGTTACGATCGATGACCACAACATCTTGATCACTTTCCAAAAGCTTATGGGCCAAAGTTCGAGCCAAATGGTGGGACCCAACAATAGCGTAGCCGTTGTTTCGAGGTCGACGAACCCCTAATAGTTGAGCAAAATAGCCCGCGGTCAGTCCTTGAATCACAACAGTTCCTGCTATCACCATAAAGACCATGGCTTGCAACTGTTGCCCACCGCTATGCCCGTGCAAGCTGAGTTGAGTTGCAAAAAGTGAAGCCACGGCGGCGGCGACAATTCCTCTTGGAGCCAACCAAGACATAAAGATCTTTTCACGCCAAGTTAATTTCGTAGCTCGGGCACTCCAAATGACGACAATCGGCCTGACTATCAGCATGACGGCAGTAACCGTAAACACCCCTCTCCAGCCCAGCGACTTGATGTCGGTCAGCCGAATGCTTGCGGTCAGAATGATGAAGAGCAGCCCAATAAGAAGCAGCGTGAGCTGTTCCTTGAATTCATGGATTTTGTGTCTTGTTGGTAGATGAGCATTGCCTATAAATACTCCTGCAACGGTCACAGCCATAATACCGCTTTCATGAAAGACAGCATTGGATGCCTGAAAGAGTACCAAAGCTGAAGAGAGCGTTAGTATATTAGCATATTCATCCGGCACAACAGTCCGTCGCCGCAGAACCCACACGAGAATCATACCGCTAAGAGTGCCGGCTATAACTCCAAACAGCAGATGAATGCCCAAGTTGGCAAATCCAAGGGCAGCCCCCATCGGAGTGCCGCTAATAATAACCTCCAAGACAATAATTGCGATCAAAGCTCCAATAGGATCAATGAGCACTCCCTCGGCTTGCAGAATTGTCTGTAAGTTTCGTTTGACTCCAATTCTAGTGAGCAGTGGTTTGACAACAGTTGGACCTGTAACAATAATGAGAGTTCCAAACAGTGTACTGAGAGTCCAACTCCAGTCCATAATCCACCGAGCAGCCAGCGTGCCACCAAACGCTGTGAGCAACGCGCCGGAAGTCACAAGTCGGCGAATGACCACTGCGTTTCTTCTGATAGCATCAACCCGCAGCAACATCCCGCCTTCGAACAGAATGACCGCAACAGCCATGCCGATGAGATCAGACAGATGCGGGCCAAATTTATTGCCGTCGATCAGGTCGAAGCCATCCGTGCCTAAAGTCGCTCCAGCAATGAGAAACAGCACAATACCCGGCACCTGAGCAAATCGTGATAGAATCTGGCAAACAACACCCACAAAAAGCGCGAATGCGATCATAAGAGGAATATTATTCAAATTTCAATTCCTTCAGCTCTACTCGAACTATTGGGACGATTAATGTTAGAAACGCCAAATCAACACACTTAAGCGCTGTCGACCCAATTATTGCACGGTATTATATCTCAAGCTCACAAGGAGCTGCACTTTTTTCCTTTGCTAACAGTCTTTTTGTCCTAGCGAAGATTGGATCTCGACCTGAGGGAACCTCACTTTTTAAAACTTTGCCAGAGAGATTCTAAGGCAGGGTCGGAGCTTTTCGCCAGTCCCAATCTATCTAGAGTCTATTTGAAATGAGAACCCGTGGGCCGGCGATTCTAGAAGGCTGACTCTTCTGCTGGCACCGTTCAATTATGCGAGTCAATGTTCTTCATAAAGAGGGTGCGAGTTGGGTAAGCGAATTCAATGGCTTCCTGTTCAAAGGCTTCAAAAAGCCTAAAATTCACTTCCTGCTGAGTGTCCATATAGGCATTGTAATCCGGCACCTGCATGATATAGACAACCTCAAAATCCAAAGACGAGTCGCCATACTTAAAAAAATGGGCTCGATCGATCTGGACGTTTTCGATCGATTCGATGATCTCACGAAGCAAATTGGGGATTCGTTTGAGCTTGTTTAAGGGTGTGCTATAGGTCACTCCGAAACTAAAGACTATGCGTCGAGTTTGCATGCGTTTAAAATTTCGAATGTCTGTTTCGACGAGCGCCCTATTTGGAAAGACCAGCTGCTCACCCGATAGACTCTTGATACGACTGGTTTTCAATCCGATGTTTTCGACGGTACCGGCTTTATCCCCGACCACGATGAAGTCGCCAACTTCAAACGGCCGATCCAATACAATGGATAGCGAGGCAAAGATATCACCTAGAATATTTTGAAGAGCCAGGGCTATGGCGATACCGCCAATTCCCAGGCCGGTCACGAGTGCCGTGATATTGATCCCGAGGTTGTCAAGCAGCAAGAGGAAGAGGACACTCCATAGCAGAAAACGCGCCGTGATGCTGATTGCGCTATAGGCCGAGAGATTGATTTCACCTTCATTTAGTCTGCCGTGTCGCTTGGTCAGGTACTGGCGCAAGAAAAAATTAACAATTTCATTCCCCCAGATCGAGGCTTGAAAGAACAGAGTGAAGACGAGTACTTTATAAACCAAGGTCTGCGAGCGAGTAGACATATTCAGGAGATGGGTCAGAGCGTACATACAAAAGAAAAAGATGAAGGTCCCATGCGTTTTCTCAAGAATACTCAGGACCAGATCGTCCCATTGGACACTCGTTTTCTGTGCTATCTGCCGAAAGCGCTTCGCTACTCTTGTCAAAATAAATCGACAAAGACTCCAAGCAAAGGCCGAGAAAGCCAGAAGAGAGAGCCATTTTACCAGTGAGGTATCCAAATAAGAGTACTCTTTCAATGGACCAGAAAAAGATTCCAACCATTCCATAAGGTCTGGCTCCTTCCGTAGATGTTCATGACAGTGAATCCTTGCTTGGTCGAAAATCGAGTGCAAAGGACCTCATATGAAACCATTCATCTTCTATTTGCAAGGCAAGAACTCGAATATTGCTAGCGATTTCGCCTTAACTCGTTTACTGTGATCCATCGATAAAGTCAATCATTTCGACCAATTCATATGATTTAAGTATCAATAGTATAGGGAATATGTATTATATTTAAGCAGCATTATCCAAGACAATGAATCCCTATCAATGATTGAAGGGGAAGACCTCGAACTTGGTGTGATTCTCCTTTGGCCTCAAAGAGGGAGTCTTACGTGAAAACTCTTACAATCCATGAAGCCCTTGCATTCAACCCCAGGTCATCTGGCCCCCGCGTATCCCTCTATCTGGGACCGAAACAGTTGAGTTCCAATCCCGAAAAGGCCCAGGCCTTTATTCGACAATGCGCTCAGCAAGCTTCGGCCCTGATCAAAAAATCGTACGGCATTGCCTGTGCGAAACATGCTGAGCAAAGCATTGAGGAGTCTCTCCAAAAAGCCTCAGAAATACTAAGGTACCATCGAGGAAGTTTGGGCTTCTTTTGGACCAAAGAAGCCAACAGAATTGTCAAAATTCCGACTCTGGTCGAAACCTTGCTTGTGGTCTCTGATTCATTTCACGTCAAAACTCTTATGGCGGCGGGACAGTCCAAAGGCGATTTCGTTGTGATTTACCTTTCTGGATTCAGTATAGAATTGGCAAGGGTCGAAGCTCACAGAATTTCTCACCTGAAATCGATTGCGATTTCACCTTCTGCCTTACCATCAGCTAGGGGAGAACACCTAGCAACTAGCATTGCCGAGACACTCCGTGATGCATTTACTTTAGGCACTCTACCTATCTTAATTTCCGGGCATGATCCCATGATGGGCAAGGTTGCAAGTGATTTGCAGGAACAGTTGGCCCCATTGGAAATTGCACTCGTCCGAAAGAATTTGGTCCTCGGCTTTCAATCGGTGTTCGCAGCTGCTCGAGAAATTATGAATCCCTACTTTATAGAACAGCAAAAAAGGACGGTTGAACTGCTCACAAATGATCGAGAGTATAATATTTTAGGTCTATCAGGTGTGGCGGAAGCTTTGTTGAATAAGGACGCCAAGGAAGTCTTTCTTGCTCACGATGCGACAGTGTGGGGTCGATTTGATACCGAAAGAGGTGAAATAGTCCAACATAAGCTGCAAAAAGACGGGCATGATAGCGACATTTTGAACGAATTAGCGCTTTTGGCGACGCAACTCGGAGTCCCCGTTCACCTTATTCCAAAAAAGCAGCTTCCAAACAATGCCATGGCCGTGGCACTGCGTACGAATCGGAAGTCGTTAAAGCAAGGGTCAAAGTCAATTTTGAAGCTCATAAGCGCCTGAATTCTCCTAAGAACTATCGTGTAGGGGATAGCCAATGCAAAACATTTTTCGCCGATATGACTTCATACTAGTTTTGGGTTCAGCTTTCGGGATCTGTTCCCCAAAGGCTTTAGCTGGAGATGCGTCTCAATTTCAAACACAAGGGGCTGATCTCATGGCTGCAGAGCCATGCCCCACACCGACCAAGGAACAGTATGACTACGAAGCTGCCATGGAAGCAAGATTGAATGCGGCCATGGATAGCATAGCGGCCCTCGAAAATCGATCCAGCGCTTTGGAAGGAACCAAACTTAGAACATTTAAGGAAATCCTGCACCGAGCGGTACGTTGGAGCTCGGTGGCACGCACAAAGCTAAAGGATGTGAAAGATTGCACGAACAACGAAGACCGACAAAGAAGCGACTTGAATCGAACGATGACCAAATTGGAAGATTCTGTAAAACAATCTCGCCTCTTCGCTCCCTGAACCTTCAAGGTTCAAAGGAATACATTCCGAATGTCTTACGCTCAGCTGTTAGGACAGTGGATAAAACCACGAGTTTTTGCTTCTTTCTCACCATTTCGATCTGGCGAATCCAAGGAATGTTTTCAAATGTAATATGACAATCCACCTTGATCAAAAATCCTGGCTTCCCGACTTGGCGAGAAATGGGATACTGACAGATTGTTTGGTCGATGGACTCCTATCGCTATAGCAGACCAAGAAATTCACCAGCACAAGAATACCCATAACCGATCTCAGAAGTATGACGCAAAAGCTTTTGTGAAAATGAAAAATATTCTTAGAGCCAAGGAGTCCACGTTTTGATTGAACTCCTCTGTCTCATGGTTCAGGCCTTCTTAACCCAAGCCGTACACCAGCCTTTGCCATTCACACAGCCTGTTGCAATCATCGTACATTTACCAAACTCCTGACCATTGGCTTCCCCTTGTTTGGTAAACAATTGACAGCTACTACAGGCTTGGTCTTTGCCTTCTACGCCCATTTTCGCGGGCCGATCGGCGACTTTGCTGCCATCCACTGCATACTTGATAGCCTTAGCTACTGGATCGCTATCGGGCACAGGATTGCAGGTGGGTGTCCCCGGTTTTGCAGAAGCTGCTGGGGCCTTTGCTGCCGGAGCTTGGGCCATGGCTGCACCAGCCAGCCCAATGAAGGGAAGCGCCGAAACCATACTTGCTGACATTCGAAAAATTTCGCGACGGGACAGACCTGGATTGATTTGAGATTCAGACATCGCTCTATTCTCCTGACTCTGGTTGGAAAAAGCAGCGAGGCTTTCCGTGACGAAGGACGGAGCAAGTCCACCACCAAGTCATGATGGGAAAGCCTCGGCTGCAAAATGCTGTATCGAGACATCCCTTTTCAGATGCTCGCGTGAAACCATGTCTCAATTCGAAATCGCGACAAAGCAGACGAAGTCCTCAAGTCCGGACATCATGAGCGATGACACCATTTGAATACTTAGATGAAAGTAGGAATTAAGCTTGAATCTTCGGGTAAGGAGGCTCAATCGCGGGGATAAATTCAGACCATTCCTGACGCATGTCGAAGCCAAATTCATAGAGAAACTGCGGTTTGAAAACTATGTAGGGTTGGTGATCCAAGGACTGAACAGGAATACTGAAAAACTGTAGGAGCGAACACTTGCAGAGATTATGGTTCGATAGACGAACCTCACCATCGTTCACAGGGCCAGCCTGCTCATGACAGCTCGCGTGCTCATCCTGATCGACGGCAGCTTGCTCAGACGCTGGATTCAACAAGGAAAGGAGCAGGTCACATCGAGGAATCGACGCTACTAAGACGTTGGCTGCAAGGATCAAAAGACCGATTCGTCCTGCATATCTAAACAAGTAGTATTGACATAGTTTAGCCAAATAGAATTCCTCTTTTCACGCGGAGCTATCCTAGCAAAGCGCTGAACCTGTTACAATCGGAGATCATTCGCGACACAGCAAATAAGTGAAGGATCTTCAAACTCTTTCTAAACGTCTTGATAGGCGTCGACCTGAACGCTGATCATGTGGCTGTAGCAGCGACGGATCGCTTCGGCAATTTGATTGATAGTTTCATTCTTCCCTTTGATTTTAAAAATCTCCGGGCCACGCAAACCGAAGCTCTTATCAGTGCCGTGACAGCCCACCATCCGCCCCTTGCGGTGATGAGCTCTGCAAACCTCGTGTCCTATTTCCCGCCGAAGAAAGCCATGTAGAGCAAAAATACAAAAATAACAATGTAGCTCCCCTTAAACCAGAGGGCTGAGTTTGCGTT
>JBGSTF010000127.1:0-9766 GCA_041736645.1 Oligoflexus sp.
TCCAGTCTTCACCTGAAGGAAATGTCGGAGTAACGGGTGCAAATGTTTCAGGCGACCAGACCAAATACATTGCGGGTCAGACAGTGGCGGGCGCTTCCGGGAAGTTTTTGAACTGGTACGCTGATTTTCAGATATCGAGGCAACCTTCCCAGGAAGTGGAGTCGGGCCGCAAAATCTACATTGCAATTGACGGCGAAATTCAGGTTCCAAAAATATTCTTTGACGGCGAGCCGGAAAGCACTGATCCCCGCAAGCTCAATACTAGCGATTCTTTGATGAAACAAGTCGCAGAAGGGAAAAAGGGTGGCTGATATGAAAATCATGTTCTCTGTTGCTTTGCTGATGGCTGCCTTGTTGCAGAGTTGTGCATCGAGTCCGACTGGAAGTGCCGAACTCATGAAACGGATCGAGGCAGATCTCAAAATGCCTTCAAAGGCCAAAAGGAACAGCATCTCTGAGGGACGTCCCGTTTTCATGGATATCCAGAGCTACCCTCAGATATTGCCATCGGGCGATCTCTGGTTAGGGGGTGATATGCTGCTGAATGTTGGGAGGGAGGAGTTGAATTTCACCGAATTGGCAGAGCGCTACCTGAATGAGCCGAAACCAGAATCATCAGGAGAGGAGCCCAAGCCATGATGAACCTTGTGACAAAGAAAGCCAGAGCCAAGGTTTTGAACGACAGCATCCCGAACAGCTTTGCCGAAGCAAATGTAGAGCTGCGCGATCACCTGGGGAACGGCATCTTTCTCCTGGAAGACTGTGATCTCGGGATCGCATGGGAGCTGTCAGGAGTATATGATGAGGATTTATTAAAAGACGAGCTTTTGGAAGAGCTGGAGCCTTTCAAGAAAGCTATTCGTAATGTTCTGCCTGGCATTCCAGCTCATAGAAACCTTGGAAATTCGGTAATTCAGGTCATATTAAAGCAAAGGCGCTTGCGCAAGGCACCCAAAAAACTTGTGAATGGCAGAGAGTTTAGATTCCCGGAAAGCAGCGAAGGTCAGATGCTGGAATCCGAGGAAGAATATCTTTTTGAAAGCCTGAAGTTCGTTAGCCGTTCCTTTTTTCTGACTGTTCGGTTCACTCCCAACCCGGACGATAGATCCATCCGACAGAAGATTATTGATTTTCTGAAGGAAAAAAAGATCCGAGGAGCTGCCAGCGCCGAGGTAAAATTCAACTCCTTCATTTCCGAAATAAATGCAGGAATCAAGCAACTCGAAGAGGAAGCCAGGAGAATTGAATCACAACTGGAAGTCCGAGGGAAGATTAAACGGCTCTTCGCGGATGACCTCATTGGCCACATCCAGGAAATCCTGAATTCAACGGGCGAGCGACCGCTATATCCTAGCGACGACAACATGCAGTTGGCGATCAATGCCCCAGGAATCAAACGAATTTCCGCAGGTATCAAGAGCGAACTTGGGGAAACGGTGGCCTATTCTGTCAACCAGCTCGTTCGGAACTATGATGTCGGAATTTTCAGACATTTCATCGAGGCAATACCCCATGAAGACTTCGATCTCGTCTGGACTCTATCCAATGGTTCCCATACCCCGCGTACAGAAATCACAGGCAGAGAAGCCTATTTCGATGGCAAGCCTTCAAAGAGGAACATCGCCGAGACATTCCGCAGGTTCAGGGCACAGGTTTCCACCTTTAATCCATACTCGGTATTATCGCTTCGCCTTCTGGTTCACAATCCGCCGGAAAGCTTTGACTCCCATCTCCAGAGCGCGGCGAACGATTTTCTATTTAGCAGCATCGGTCGCGAGGAACAGCTGCCGGAACATACCGTAGCCGTATCCTTACCCCTGAACTGTCATCGCTATGCGAATTCACTCAAAGCCAGATCCAGAAAGAGGACCCTCGAACAATCGCTTCGCTTTCTGCCGATTTACACAGGCCCAGAATCGAATGATGGCCTTATGTGGTATCAATCAAGGGCTTCCACGCCGACCCGATTCAATCTTTTCGCTGGCGAAGGCAATCGACATACGGCACTTATAGGGACTTCACGAGCGGGTAAAAGCGTTTGGATGGCCTATCAGATGCTCCAGTTTCTCGCAGGTGATTCGAGACGCATTATTCGCGGAACAGATGTACGAACATCATACCGAAAGCTCTGCGCCCTCGTGGGAGGAAAGGTAATCAAATTCTCCGAGCAGACATTGCGTGAAAGACCTACCAGTCCCTTTGCATTCGATATCTGGACTCAGGAGGATCTGGTAAATGTCAAGACTCTCATCCTGGCTGTGATTGCAGCAAAAAACCCGGATGCAATCATAACAGATACCCACTCGAATCTGCTCAAGCAGGCGATAAGCCGTGCATTCAACTCTCAGAAAGAAATGATGGAGCGCAAAGCTGCCGGAACGATTCGGGGTGGGCACGATATTGCCCCGCACCCTATCTGGAAGGACATAACAGCGCAAATGCCGAACGCGAAGGCTGAACTGGAAGGAAGTGGAACGGGTAACCTCTCTCGCTTCGTAGAAGACCTTCAGCGATGGACATTAAGCCTCACCGAAGCAGGTGAGTACGGTTTTATTTTCTCGGTTCACCAGACCCATGAGGATACGGACAAGGATGCCCGTTTGCTTATCTACGACATGGATGGCATTGCAGATCCTGTTTTGCGCCAGATCGCGTCCATGATGGCTAATATGAAGATCATGCGCGACCTCGCCCGTCAGCCCCGAAACGTCGAAAAGCTGATCGTTGCAGACGAATTGGGCCAGCAAACAGGAGGTTCAGCAAATTCGAGTTCAATGAAAAAGGCCCAGGAACTCATGGGCGAGATGTTTATCAATATCGCTGCGACAGCAGCAAAGATGAATGGAATGCTATTTGCGCTCACGAACTTGGTCACCGATTACACCGTAAACCCAGCGGGTAAAGCCATCTGGGATCTTGCAGAGCAGCATGTCTTTCTCCCCATGGGGCAGCTCTTCAAAACTGCTCTGAAGGAGTGGGGCGACCGGCACAACGATGCAGAATGGCAAATCATCAAATCTCTAAAAAAGGAAAAGATCAACCGCAGATCCATGTTCTTCATCATATCGAAGAACGATACCTCGCCGTATCGTGGTTCCTGCTATCTGCCCCTCAGTCCCTATATGGATGCGCTCACGACAACGTCAGGGCCGCAGGAGGAACTCTATTCGAATCTGGAGGCTAAAGGTATGCAAATTCTGGAGCGAATTCGCTACATGGGCGAGACCTATCCCTATGGCGAGGGCCTCAAGGAAGATCCGAGAGAGTCTTTGGCAGAAATGGAGGGAGACAATGAAGCTGCATAGATTTCTTTTTCTCAGCTTATTGATATCGGTTCCTGCAGAGGCGATTGAATATTCAACGACAGACGGGAACCGGGTCGTCAGGCCATTTGGTATTCCGTCTCGCCAACCGCCCGCGCTTGCTCAGGTCATCACGATTCCAGAGGTCAAACTCTCGATCACTGCATCCCAGGTCTGCGGATATACTGATTGGACTTCGGTCCAGCTCGATTTGCCGAAGAAACTGCTTTCAAAATCCTATTGGGAGAAGATTGGCACAAGGTTCGTCGATAAAGCAAAACAAGCTGCTTATGACATCACCTACGCTCTGCCAGGGATGATCATGTGCAACGTGTCACCGACATACTGTCACGTATTCAATCAGGCCGAAATGATGGCGAGCTACGAAGGTGAGTTGACCCTTGATACCTGCAAAATCGTGGACGGTGTTGCAAATATTTCAGGCTTGCAGCATGAGGATTTGCGTCTTTGCATCGAAGGTCAGGTAAAAAAGAGTGGCATGACTGCATCCGAGGCCCGCGAGCGTTGCCTTACGAACGAAGACCTAATAGGCGGCAGCCCAAAAAATCAGGCAGACGCCATTTCCAAGGCGCGAGAGAAAGGTGGCTTGGATAGCAGCTTTAATCTGAATACCCTTCTCGACAAAATGTTTCCGACGAATATTCAGACGACGACTGGTTGGGTTTCACTTTCCAATGGTGGACACCTCTATTCCAGGCGATCGCGATCAGCAGAATTTTTCCGCTCACTGTTCCCAGGCATCGAGGTTAGAGGCTCGGCCATGGTGCGAAACGGCGGGACTTTCCAGCCTGTCGTTGAAAATCAGCTGCTTGTCGAGGAGAACGCCACGCGATCAGCGGTTATCGCAATCCTCAAAGAAATGCAAAACTGGCATCGAAAAGGCTATAACGCTCGGGACGTTCTTAAGAAGAGCGAGATGACCTGGGCGAACAAAGAGAAGTGGAAAACAGATAAGCAGCCATCGCCGATCTATCGTCCAACGATCGATGGCTCTGAGCCGGCTTTTGTAATTCAGCCTGAGCAAATCTATTCCCTTCTTCCTATGGCCGAACAGGGGATCGAGGACAACCAGGCCCTCCTGCAAGTCATTGACAGGCTGTCGCAATCGGCTGCCTATCTGAAGGTCCAGGATTCACTTTTTGATATTCAGACCCGCGCTTTTGAGCAGTGCGAATCACCCGACCAGATGGGACTTGTTGCCCAGGAAAACTGCCAGAAGATTCTTCAGAAGACCAAAATTTCGATGGAATTCCTAGAACATCGGATGCTGGCTGAGGAACGCGCGGTCAAAGTTCAGAATGAAATTTCAGGCATGATCGAGCAGGTCAAAGCTTCCCAAGCGCGTCGTATCAAAGGGACACCGATAGGCGTTCTGGCTCCTGGCAATTCACCTATCCCGTTGCCCAACAGCGGAGGCTGAAATATGAATGAGACCCTTTTAACGGATCTTGTGCTCCAGTGGGGTGATGCTCTCATGAAGAACATCACCGAAACGCTGTACAGCAGCGCTCTTATAAATCTGGTCATCTACTTGGTTTTCGTTTTTGTGTTCGTGATGATGGGTCGCGCCTTCGCGAATGGCCAGGATTTTCTACACTATGGACGTTACTTTATCGCCTGGATGCTGATATTTCCAGTAGAGCAGAAGCCAGTGTTTTATCACATAGTCAACACTGGATCTGTGGCTATATCGCATCTGATGCAGCGGGCCATGTACAGTGCGCTCACAGTGGGAAATACAAAAAAGGTCCTGCCGCCTGGGTTTGTTTTCAACTCTATCATCAAGGCGGCCAATTCCGATGTTACCGATCCTAACATCCGTGCCAACATCCGAATTCTGGTCGAGAACTGCATCCCTGCAGCAAAAAATCGGCAGGGTCAGCCATTCTCGGCGCTCGATCTTTTCGGTGGTAAAGTGATCGCCGATCCATCTGGATCAGATACCATTACGCTCGATTTCGATACCGCCTTGCTTCAAAACAGGGGAGTTTATGCCGCCAATGGCCAGGATACAAATTGCTACGATCTTCTGATCCAAACGCGCAGACAGACCCGGAGTCACATGCGGGCCAAGGACCTGACTGGGATGCAGCCGCAGGTTTACGTCGGCGCGAATACCGGCGACACTGATCCAGGAGCTTATGTCACTACGTGGGATGATAGCGCTCCCCAGGCGATCCGCATGCGAAACATCGCACTGAATCTTTCAGAGGCCCAGGCCTATCAAAAGACGATTCTGAAAGATTTTTTTTCCTTCCCTGAAAACATGTCCGATTGGGGAAAGAAGGAGGAAGGCCAGGGCACGATGTCTCCCATGACATCACTCAGCAGTTATGCTTTTAATGATAGGATTAGCTTTTTCGGTGCGGATTTTGATCCTACGAGGATTGTGACGGAAGTTGCCAATGCGCCCCGCGCTCTGGCGAGGTCCATGGGACTTGAGGGTGCGCTCGATGCCGGGTTCACCTTGCACGAAATGAATGAAAGTCTGATCGCACTCCCGCTAAAAATCTCGACGATCCAAATGTATCTGAAGCTCGTCGCCCCGCTGATTATTCTACTCCTCCTGATCCCTCGTGCAGGAGGTATCGTAGTCGCTTGGTCTATCGGCTGGTTTGTATCGCTCCTTACTCCCGTTATTTTGATGTTCACCCGATCGATTGCAAACCAAATCCTCATCTGGGCATCGAAGCTCGACACAGTCCTTCCTATGGTTTCGGGGCACCCAGCCCTTCTGAATGCAGGAGTCGATTTTGAAGCTGCGAACGCGATCATGCGTGATGCAGGGCTCTGGCTTTCGACATTCCTGGAAATTGAAAAATATATCTGGACCGGCCTTTTCATGGCTCTTCCCATCGCTGGTGGTGCCCTGGCAGCTACCAAAGGTCACAGCTTTCTTAAGCGTGTGGGCGAGAGGGCAGGGGATACCGTGGTTCGCTCCACGACGCAAACAGTCATCCGAGGAGCAAGTCACACTGCCAAAGCAGTGGGAGGCGGATTCGTCGCTCCTTTTGTTGTTGCCAGCGGTGCCGTTGCTTCTGCTGCTGCATCAAGCTCCTTTAACCGAATGTTGGGTCAGCGGAATCAGGGCAATCAGCAGAAGACATAAGAGATAAATAATTTCGAGCTTCTTTAAGTCAGGCATCAGGAGGGATTCGATATGGAAAAAGCTCTATTAAACGCGATTCATAGCCTTACTCTCGTCATGCGGTGTTCTGTCTTTAGACCCACAAAAAATCAAGCAACTGACCCGCCAGCAACGCGATTGATATTTGTGACCAATGAGCTGATACATGCGATCACCAGCTACTGGCCATGTAAGCAGAAAATTGAAAGCGAGTATGAGGGTTGGCTTGATGAATTCAGCGCTGTCTTGAAGCTCCTGCCTCAAGCAAAGCAGTTCAAGCTAAATCGCGCATTCAAATCTGTGGTCGTCTCACGGGAAACTCTTATCGGAAGCTTGGAGAGCAGGGAATCCCCTGTAGGCTTTAGGACTGACCCATGAAAAACGCCATAATGACAGCAATTGGTATTGCTTTTATTCCAGGTGGAATAAATTCAAGTGAAGTTTTTGCAATGACGCCGGACCAGGCGATCGAGCAGTTGATTCAGGATGATGGAACTCTGAAAGAGCTGAAGGATGCTATCGGCAACGGAGCCCTGAACTGTGCCACGCCCAACCGCTGGCCTGAAGCCTACCAGGAATTTGTTAAAATGATGCGCGGCCTGGGTCGGGTATTTTTGGAGCAGGCCCAGGTCCTGGCCTATAAGAAGGACTATCCTACGGTCTGCCATGTCCTGACCAAAAATCAACTGGCCAGCTACTCCGAAGGAACTCTAAGCAACTCAAAGAGTCAGTGCGATTTCGGAGTTTGTACGAGGGTCACGACTTCCAGGCCCAAGCCTACTTACTACTGGCCAAAGTATTTTGTCGAGGTCACGGAGAAGGGAACTGACTCCCACCCCTCATTTTCTGAGAGCAACCTACTTTATACAGCCAATCGCAAAATTGCATCGTCACTGGGAAAAGCTTTCGATGTCAAAGGTGCAAGCTCGCTGGCAAAGACGCTTTTGGGCATGTCGGCGCTCACGGGAACCCTTGATTCCATTGGGGTCAAAACGAAAGGCTACGACAGCACACAGCTGATGAAGGCGGGGATTCTGGAGCCTCTGGAAGCTCTGCGCGTCAGAGCCAACGGCGAGAAAACTCAGGCCACATACGAAGCCAATATCTGGCCAGTGGCTCTCTCGGAGGCGACGGGCCTCAATCTCAGTGTTTGCGGTGGCGAATACGAGCGCGCAAATAAGGAAATAGGTTACAGCTGGCCTTTCAAAGGCGTACCTATGACCTGCCCCGTCTCGATGTCGCGGGATGCTTATGCCTTCTGGGACACGGGCCTGGTGGATTATCTGGACCCGCAGGCGGTCGCATCAATGGCCCTTGCGGCAAACCCGGTTTCCTGCGGGGCAGCACAGGCCGCGTCTACCCTCGGCGGTCAGGGGTACGGGAAATCGAATGCTAAGGGTGAGCAGGGCGGCGTTGATAAGGCAGCAGGCGGCTTGACCGCTACTCTTTCAAAGGCGATTCGCCCGTGCTCCTGGCCTCTGATGGGTGCCGCCGAAGCGATCGCGCAGAAGGCGGTTTCTGCTACCGACGCGACCAAGTGGGCTGGACCTTATTGCACTGTCTGGGGAGCCCTCGCGCCGCGCTCGTCGTCATCCGTTTACCAGAATGATTATTCCTATGCGAATGCTGCCCTCAAATGGAAGCTTCTATCCCATGAGCTTTTCGGTGTTCCACGCGGGGCAAAGGAACGCTGGTCGCTCGCTTATCCATGGGAAGGGCCGGGAGCCAGGGGAATACCCGGCAGCGATCTTACCAAGGGCATGAACTTTGATGCCATCGGCAAGCTCGTGAATCTCGATTCAGGGGGCGATGGCAAACTGAAGGAAGCCATGGACAAGGTCGGTATGTCCGGTGGTTCCAGTGGGACCTCCCGATCGGAAGCGCTTCTACTTCCCGGCGACCCAAGGCTGATTGATACTTCAGTTCAAACCCTTGGGGATACAATCAAAAATCTGGCAAAGGAAGCCGCCTACCTCAGTGTCCTCACCGCAGGAAGTGTTCAGGCTGGGAAGGCGGCGCGTGAGGCCTATGAGAAACAGTTCGGCGAAAAAGCCCCCGACCCCGAACAGATTCTATCCGACCTGGACAAGACCACTTCTGCTGCTGAAGCAGAAACCGCTCTTCTGGATCAGGAAGCCATATACGAGTTTGAGGATTACTGTCATGTCGCGGGCGAAAAGAGCGGCACTGTTTATGGTAACAGTGCAAATCGATTTTCAGTGAACTATCCGGGCAGGGTGCAGGGTGGTCCATTCGATTTTGGGCCTGGAAAAGCCGATTTTTGCTTTGCTCAGGAATTTGGTGGCTGCATCAAGCGCGATTCGACAACGGGGCGCTGCAAAAACAAGCGTGACGGCCAGCAGGTGTACTACAGAAAGGCGATCCTGAAAGGATATCGACAAGTTCAAAATCCCAAAATTTTCAAACTCGACCGTGGACAGTGCTCGGTCTCCAGCTTTTCCACACCCAACACTCAGGGCGACAAGGTCAGCTGCGAAGATAGATTGACCGTGATCGGTGTAAAAGACACTCGCGAACCAGTTCAAAGGCCTGATCCAAAAAATCCCAAGACGATCACGGCAAACCCCGAAACGGCAGCAGCTATTCAGGCTGCGGCAACAGCAGCCACCTGGGTCGGTGCCGAAGCAGCTCGGCTTAAATACGCGGAAATTACGGGTAAAAACCATATTTCTGGTGGCCGCCGGGTCTATACAGTTTGGGAGTCGGTTGAATGCGTTTATCCCAGCACCAAAATTGAAGTATCGGGCTCCGTTGGGAGCTTCGCCTATTACGAAAGCTGCCAAGCCGGAATCAAGCTGGAGATCTACAAATTCATCCAAACGAAGCTCCTCCGAAAAATATGCGATATGACTGGTGAGACAGTGGGGAAACCATGGAAATGATGAATGTGCAGCAGCTGATGCCTGTCGCCAGAACACGTCTGCCTGACGAGATTCTGGCCGAGCGGACCTACGACAGTATTTTTCTAAGCGAGATGTTTGAAGATGCGCAGACTTCAGGGGCATCTGATATCTATTTGCGCCAGCATAAGGATCATGAAACCTGGAAAATGTCGCTGGTTATTGAGTTCAGCATTCACGGTGAAAAACATATCTACAAGGTGGAAGAAGGAGCTTTGATTGCAGACCTCTTCAATCGACTCAAGCGTATCTCACGCTGCAACCTTGCTACTGTCGAAGATTGCCAGGACAAAGCCTTTGAACTCGCATCAACCAAGAGCAGATATCGCCTCAGCCTTATGCCAACGGCATTCGGTGAAGCATTCGTGATCCGGCAGATTTCAAGCGAGCTGCCA
>JBGSTF010000143.1:0-8677 GCA_041736645.1 Oligoflexus sp.
AGCCCTTCAGACGTTTCATGGCTTCCTGAATCTCCGGGGTTAATTGCGCCTTGCCGCCTCCGGAATGGCAGCTGGCTATAATCAAAGCTTTTCTCTGAGAACGGAGCGACTGAAACATTTCCAGCAACTCATCCCGGCTTATTGCCGTGTCCTGAATATTCAAATGCCCAGTATCGGACGCCACAAAATAAGGCATATAGGTCGAGGGTTCATCGGGACTCTTGTTTTTCCGATAGTATATAGTCCCGTGAGTCGAGAGGTAGACAACGACCGTATCATCTTCCCGGAGATTCAATCGTTTCAGTCGCTCAAAGGCTTTTATGATTTGCTCACGACGGACCTGACCATCTTTGGATCCATTGCTTGTGATAAGTTCACCCCCATCGAAAGGGATATTGGCTTCCTCGCGAAGAAAGCGAAAGACGTTCGTTGCATCAGAGTCAGCAAACTGCAGGGGATTCCAAAATGGATCTTCGAAAGAATTGATGCCAATAGCCAAAACAATGCGTCGGGGTCGATTCAGTTCTTTCACAAGCTGGCTTTCTTCATTGGTCAAAACCCGGAGGCCTTGAGCCATCATAGTGTCTGCTGTGAAAACGAGAACGATCAAAATCCAGAGGAACCTTGGAAACGATATCATCACGCATGCTCTTAGATGGAAAGCTCGGGCTGCCAGCGGCTCCCGTGATATGACCTAAAGCACCATGATCATTCAAGCACTTTTTGGGCTCATACCAAGACCGCAGTCATTAACCTCGCCTATGTTATGCCAATATGGCGTTTTTGGGCTTTTGCGAGCTCAGAATGGTCGGAAACCCTGTCCCCCAAAAATCTTTCTCAATAACTTAAAGGCCCAAGCGTCAAGAGTCTAGAACTGTGAATCATAGTTCAATGACGGAAGAAGATTTTCCATGAAAGGCAATGAAATGAGAAATTTAAGCACTGGTCTGATGGTTTTGGCTCTGTTCGCTTGCGGCAAAGATCACAAAAACAATGATACTGCGAAAAAGCCGGAAAGCCAGAATCCTTCAGTGACGCCTGCAAATCCTGCCCAGGACGCTTCACCATCTCTCATTCCCCCTGAACTCCTGGGCTCCTGGTCAATCTGCAGCGAATTTGCGCAGGACGAAACCAGCGATGGGTTTAAACTTCCTGCTCAAACCAAGCGAACCAGCAATCAATTTGAGGCCAACGGCACCCTGACTCGCACATTCACGTTCCATACTGATAAATCCTGCACGAAGCAAGTCACGGAAGCCGATTTACAAAAATACATTGAAAACTTGGAAGCAGCTGGAATCAAAGTTGAAGACGCGGATGAGCTTATGCTACTCAGCCAAGCCGTTGAGCTGAAAGCCAAGTTTTCCATGGTTGCCAGCCTAGGTATGGGCCAGTTTCAATATAATACGATCCTTCCAGACAATGAGACAATCTTTTCGACTCTCCAGTTAACAGCCGACACCCTGACTCTTGCCTACGAATGTGGTCAAGATGATGTTGACTCAGGTTTCTGTGCGAAGCTCACAGGCGATTCCGCTCAAAACCGAGCTGTTATCGATAGCAAGGCCACGGTCATGAAAAAGTTCAAATAAACCTTCAGAGAAGAGCTTAGCCTAACACCCGCTTACCTTCCGGTCGGGTGGGGGCACCTCCCAACAGCAAATCAAAGATCCTCCCCTCCCTCTATTCCCGACTTTCCCCTTCTGACCCCAAATTTGGTTCCTTAGAGCCAATGAATGAACACCTAGTGTGCAAGGAATCGACGGGCGAATTTTAACTCAATAGATGTTCGCTATCATCGTCTCAAGAGTAAGAGTTCGAACGAAGGCTCCAAGGGACGAATCAACAGACAGAAAGGTATTCATTGTCATGACGATCCATTTGCAACCAGTACCAGCGATTCATAAGTTTGACTTGGCTCCTCAAGGGCAAAAAACCTTTCTGAGCCGGCATCCCGAAGGGATTGTATTGACCGATAACCTCCGGGCTCAAATCCAGATGGCAGTAGACTATCGAGATTTGGCTATCATTATTGAAGGAGAAACTGGTACTGGCAAGGAACAAATCGTTCAGCTGATTCATCAACGCCTCAGTGACAAGAGTGAAATGCCGCTCGTGGTGCTTAATTGTTCCAGCTTGCAAGGGAATTTGGCAGCAAGCACTCTTTTTGGCCATAAAAAAGGCGCTTTTACAGGAGCACACGAGAATCATTTAGGAGCCGTTGGCCAAGCCCATCGTGGTATCCTCTTCCTTGATGAGTTTCATCGACTCCCTGTCCCCGCTCAGGAACAGCTCCTTCGTACGCTCCAGGACGGGTCCTATCAAAGAGTTGGAGACACCACTCAGCGTCACTCAGACTTTAGACTGATTATTGCTACCCCAAAGAATATTGAAGAACATGCCCTCGCAGGCGAAATCCTGATGGACTTGCGATTCCGACTCTATGGAGTCGATATCTCTATCCCCCCCTTGCGGCACCGTCTGGATCAACTCGAAGACTTTATAGACTGTTTTATGTCTCAGCAAGCATACGCGCCGAAAATAGGCGATGAAGAGAAGCAGCTGCTCATCCAGCGTTGCTCGCAATTCTATTGGCAGGGCAATATTCGGCAGCTGTTTGGAATCCTGCAGTCCCTTTGTCTCAAAGCTCGCGTAAGCAAGAGAGATGTCCTAGCCAAGGATCTGCCGATCAACCCAACTATGTTTGACCCTACGGATCCCGATGCTGACGTCAAAGCCGCTCTTTCATTGGTCAGTAAAGCAGCTAAGTCTAGCGAAGTACACTCGAAGGAAACCAAGCTGATGAACCTGATCAGAGGCTATACCGAGGCACCCTATGCTTATGAAGACTTCCTTCTAACTTTCGAACGAGAGCTGATGCGTACCCTATGGAATCAATTCGATTCGGTTAAGGACTTGTGTCACGCGACTCAGTTGCCACGCAGTACCTTATATGCGAAACGTCAGAGGCTGGGCATGGCTGAGCTGGCATTACCTTCCGATGTCGGATAACCTTTGCCACATGGTCAGAAACAACGCTATTTCCACAGTCCGGTTCGGCAGGACCAGACACCGAAAAGACATATCAGGAGTTTCAGCGTGTTACAGGTTCAGAAACAATAAGAGTCAGCGAAGCGAAAATTCAGTTGAAAGTCCGTGTCCAAAGCCTGATATTGACGGGTTTTGACAGTAATTGTGGGAACTTTTGATGCGAATCTTTTATGTCTGGCTATTGATTGTCCTTGCTTTCAACCAAGCCTGTGGCCGTATTCCTGCTAGCTACGATAAAGCCGTGCTTGCCTGCGGCGAGCTTGACCAGCAAAGCTATGCGAACGCAGATGGACTGTTTTGGGCTCAGGTTGACGGTAAAGTAATAGCAGACATTGACGCCCAGTGGATTTACCAAGGCCGAAGCCAAGCAATTAAAATCAGCAGCAAAGGTTGTTTCATGTCCCCAAAGGGGGAGGGTAGCCTGAAATTGCTCAGTCGCGACAGGACCCAAGCTCTCCTGGTCGATCAGCCCCCAGGCAATTTATCTGAACCTCGGGCGCTCGATCTCAAACCTCTGCTCGATAAAGTTTTTAACATCCAATGTGAAAATCTTGTTGTCAACAAGCCGGATGGCATTGGCATTCAGATACTATGGAAAGAGCTTACCAGCGCCGACGCGTGGCAGATCGAATCCATACAGGCTGTTGTTCAGGTCGAGGGGCAAAAGGATTCAAAGCAATTCACGTTGAGCCAGGGCAACTTCTTCCTCAATCAGGCTCTCAGTTTCACCAGCCAAGCGCTTCCTGACGGTGACTATAGCTTGCGTCTGAGAGCTCGCTCTATCGATGGGGCTGAGGTCGATTCCGCAACCAGCTGTGCCTTTCAGCTGGATCAGAGCGTTCCTGTTGCTGGCGACCTGCTCCAGCAAAAAGTCAGCGATGGGCAAACTCCTTTACGCCTCAATTCGACTAACGATGCCTTGTATGTATGCGTCAGTGGTCCCTTGAATCTCAATTGCCAGGATCCAACTTTCTTCAAGCGCGCCGATGGCCTCTTGCAAGCGCCCTCCTCCGGCTCATATATATTACACTCCTTCGTTCAGGATGCTGCAGGCAACCGCTCCGAGCTTCATGAGGAAAACTTTTATCGCGATGCGAGTGCGCCGGTTGTCAGTATCAGCTGGACGAATGAAAACCTAAGAGCTGGTTACAACTGGGCTCTGCGTCTCGGCGATCAGTATAGTTTCCTGGCAACAGCCAAAGATAACTCGGTTGATGAGCTCTTCATGTCAGACTCTGAGCTGAATGACAGCCTGCAGTGCCGCGTTAGCCTGATCGATTCGTTCGGTGCGGAGCGCGAAGCCCGCGAAGCCATCTGTAATCAGGGAATCTGTCGAGGTCAGTCTCTAGGAAAATGGACGCCCTGTGCAGGACCCGTCAGTTTTCAGTTTCTGAGTGAAGAAGAATTTCGACTCATGGGTCAGCAAGTGGTTGTTCATGTTCAAGCAGAAGACAAATCCAAACGATCTGGCCAAGGCGAAAGCCGCTTCTGGCTGAACCCCAGCGGCATAGCTCATTGGGACGTGGCCGATGGGATCGTGAGTGATAAGAGCGAACTGAGCCTAGCCATTGGCAACGACTCTTACCGATCGACGCTGGCAATTCTTGGGGGTCGAAGCGGGGATACAAGAGAGTACCAAATCTATTATAAAGCTGCGAGGTCATCCGCTCTGGAGTCTTCAAAGCCTGACAGCTGGAGTGCTCCAATTCCTGTCATCGCTGATATGCAGCTCGCCGATTTTTACGATCAGTACCCTCTGATTTCGCCTTGCCTTGACAGCCAATTGGGTGACTGCCTTTGGATGTTAACCGAGCAATTTGGCATCAGTGATACCTTTGCCGTTGTCCCCTTGCAAAATCTCGGCGGAAAAATCAGCAAGAGTTCGCTAAGCGCAAAGGTCGAAAGGATCCCTGACGCATACTCCATGAAAGATGGCAGCAATTTCAACATCCAATCAGCAGCCGCTTATACCTCTCCTGACGATAAACGCTCGATCGTCTTTGCAGCAACATTCAATGACGAAGTCAGACTCGTATCTTATGATGGCACCTATAAGATCCTGGCATCAGTTCCCCTTGAGCTAGGGTTTACCGTGGTAAGACTGCTGAACGCACCGCAGAATCGTCTGCTCATGCTCATCAATGACCGCCTTGCCCTCTATGATCCCCGTGATGGAATTACTTTTCCAGAGACAGAGTCCAAGGTCACTCTTCGCCAAGTTCAAAAGGATGACCGAGGATACTTTGGATTGACCGGAAAAGGTGAACCCTTCACTTTACAGTTATCCGATGACGGTCGAAGATTCGATGTGAAGGTCACGAAGCTGGAGGGCAACCTGGGGCCCGTAGGCCAATTGATCCGACGCAGGGATGGAAGCTTTTGGGGTATAAATCTTAACGATCGAAACGGAGCAGGCATGTATGGCCTGCGTCCAGGGCATGACAAGACTTGGGTTCAGCAAAACTCGCTGTACGGCTGGCCAGTCGGTGGAAATTCCATTTATTCTTTGTTCGGCTATGATGCTGCACGTGATCAGCTTTTTTTCCTGAGTCCGCAGTTTCAAACAAGCAATACGAGCTCCCGCCCTATGGAGCTGAGGCAGCTGATCGATCCGAGATTTGTGGACGTGACTGAGCAAGGAATGTTCCGTAGTGATAGGCCCTCGAATCCAACAGCGAGTGTGGTTCTAAGTCAGGACAAGTCAGGACGAATCTGCCGCCTGCAACAATACGAAAATCTGAAGTGGAACTTGTCCTGGCTCGATGAGTCTGGCTTTGCGAATGCCCAGCCTTTGGTTCTTTATAACAACTGGATTAAAGGTAACTATGCGCTTGATCAGGACTGCAATCTGTGGACAACCTTCAATCCTGCAAAATTCGATCGTATCAGCCAGACTTGGCAGCCGACGAAACTCGAAGTCACCTGGTGGAAGTATCCTAACATTGATAGCAAGGGACGGTATTGGGGTTTTCTAGGATCCGATTTTGATAGGGATTTGCATATGGGTTTGCCAGACGGTAGCGTGAGCATACCGAGTCCTTTGCCAGCACCTTATGAGATCTCGTTCATTCGTTGGAAGAAGGATCGGGCTTGGCTCGTCTCTAAAGACCCCAACCGTCGTTCGGACGAAAAGGTCTTCGAACTCGATACCGGCACGCAAAGCATCAAAGAGGACCTTCCCAATCCCGTTGGCTATCAGCCCTTGGATTTCGTCCGCTTCTCGAACCGTCGCGTAGGGCTTTTTGCAGGCAGTGTATCGGATGGCTCTTTCAAAATTGTACGGCCTCTGCGGATCTTCGAGGAAATTGATGGCAAATGGGCAGCTTGGCCTGAGCAGAAGCAACCCGTGTGGCCGAGCTGGTATGTAAAGGGGGGGCAAGCTCTCGAAGGTGATGGGCGCATTTTTTACGAAGAACGCACGGGTCGGATCTGGGTTTCAAGTAGTGGTGATGGCAATGGTGTTGGACTAGCTTTTTTCGAAAATGAGCAGTGGACCTTTCACTTTCCTGAAACAGAAGGATTCAATGAAATGGTCGAGGATTTCTTGATCGATAACCAGGGCCGTCTTGTCTTGGGAGCTGCAAGTCGAATTTATATCTACAACCGATAGAGCATGACTTCGACTTCGCTTCCCAGAGTTTGGTGCCGCCCAGCCTCTTTCTGCCGCTTCGAGCGTCATACGTAAATTCGTTGGCGTTCGCTGCTTGCAAGGCGGACTAAGCAGCCGAAGCCTGATTTCGAACATTTCGCTTCGGAATAGTGACACAAAATTCAGTGCCATGGCCTAGATTGCTACTCAGCTTCAAATCGCCTCCAGCATCTTTTATTGCGGCCAAAACAGCCGGCAAACCCACCCCGCGTCCTGAGATATCAGTAACAGAATCTGCAGTGGAAAGACCCTCTTTGAAGATAAGAGCAAACTTTTCTTCTTTGGACATTTGCGATGCCCGAGACGAATCGATGAGACCGAGGGCCAGGGCTTTGCTCACCACGCGATCAGCATTGATTCCTGTGCCATCATCGGTGATTTTGATTTGCCAGGCGTGGCCATGATCACTGGTCTCGATGATTATAGAGCCTTTTTCCGGTTTGTCAGCTCGATCTTGGGGGAATTCAATGCCATGATCAATTGCATTGCGAACGAGGTGAACGAGCGCCTGCATTACGGGTTTCATAACCTCGGGATCCATGCCTATGTCGCCGCCTTCAATCCGGATTCTGACCTCTTTGCCTAACCGACTGGCAAGCTGTTCGCCATACTCAGGAAGGGCTCCAAGCAAAGCACGCGCGGATCGCGATTGGACTTCGCTGAGCCACATCATCATGCGTGGGCCAACCAAGGTCGGGTCAAGTTTGGGAATTGTCGATGCGAGGTCCTGAATTTTGCTGCGACTGATAGAATAGGATTCTTCAGACTGCTGATCAAAGCTAACCTGCAGAACATCATGATTTTCCGCCAGAAAATGCTGAAGAGCGTAGCGAATCTCTTCGACATCGGCGATTTGAATCTTCTTTTGATCTTCCATTTCGTGAATTCGTCGCGCAATCTCGGTGAAATCAAAGGCCGAGGCATTGCCTTTAAGTGTGTGTAACTCGGCGCGAAGTTTGCTGTTGTCACCGGAGTTGACAAAGCGTCGGCAGAGGTCAAGCCGAGTCCGGCATTCTTCAATAAAGTCCTTAAAGGAATCAATTTCTTTCAAAAGACGGACTAGATGCTTATGCCGAGTCGTCTCTATTTCAGCGCGTTCCAATTCCGAGGCATCGACGATGGTGAAGAGCAGACCGACAACCTGTTTCTGCTCACTACGAATAGTTGCTGCCGAAACAGCAAGAGTTTTGTTTTGAACTTTGACCCTGGGAGGCAGCTGCCAGAGAGTCATTTCTGGAGGTAATATATCTTCAAAGGCCTGATGCAAAAATTCCTTGTATAATTCTACATTGCGATGACCGTGCAAGCCGAGAGCATCCACCAGGGGTTCATCTGGCTTGAGTTGTTCGCCAAGCAGTTCGAGACAACTTCGGGAAAAGCCATTTTGAATTTTAAGTTCAGAATTGACCAAAAGAAAGCCAAACTGGACATTGTCGAGAATGGTCTTAATGGTTGCGGTACGCTCAGCGACTATTTTTTCGAGGTTGGCGTTATTATCCTGAATCGAATGAGCCATGGTATTGAACGAACGACCTAGGACCCCGAGCTCGTCATTTGACTTAACCTGAACGCGAGCAGAAAGATCACCATCAGCCATCGATTGGACGACACGGGTCAAAGCTTCAATGGGCGAGGAAATCGAACGCGCGATAAGCAACGCTGCGAGAACTACCAGGATGAGTGTGGCCGATCCCAAGGCAATCACTGTGAGTCGTTGCCTAGCAATTAAAGCATTGGCTTCCTTAGCGTCGAGTTTGACGACAAATCCCCAACGCAATGTTGGCAGGAAGCGCCAAGCTGCGACAACCTCTTGGTTGCGATAGTCAACCGCTGGGCCAAAACCTGATTCGCCTTTTACGGCGAGGTGTATCGGCTTGAAGAGTCCCTCTTCGATCGGGAGTCTGGTTTTAAAAGCCGCAAATTTTTCATGTCTTGTCGGCTGCCCAGGCGGAAGGGAGAGCCGTGATCCAAAGCTGC
>JBGSTF010000145.1:0-17249 GCA_041736645.1 Oligoflexus sp.
GCGTTGGAAAGGATGTCTTTGCTTGGCAAAGCAGGGTTCATCCAGAGTCCGCGCTATTAGAACATAGAGTCGCGGAAAAGGTCTAGTTAGACAGGTATGCCAAGCATGCTGTTCGCAGTAAGTTTGCATAGGGGGTCGGTCGTGATGAGCAGGAGAGAATGGTGAAATTACTTGTAACCGGGGGAGCAGGATTTATAGGTTCTTCTGTGGTTCGGATAGCGATCGAGTCGGGTGCTTATGAAGTCTTGAATCTTGATAAATTGACTTATGCAGGCAATCTGGAGTCTTTACATCAAGTCGAGCAGAATTCCCGCTATCAATTTATCAGAGCCGATATTTGCGATCGAGATGGGCTGACGACTATTTTGTCCAATTTCCAACCTGACGCTATTATGCATCTTGCAGCAGAATCGCATGTTGACCGCTCAATTGACGGCCCGGATTCTTTTGTACAGACGAATATTGTTGGCACATTCAATCTATTGGATATTGCGAAAAAGTATTGGATGAGCCTGCCGGCTGCCAGGAAAGACAAATTTCGCTTTCACCATGTATCTACAGATGAAGTTTACGGGTCTTTAGGCGCGTCTGGGCTTTTCACAGAATCCACGGCTTACCAGCCCAATTCACCTTATAGCGCAAGCAAGGCAGCCTCCGATCATCTGGTTCGGGCTTGGTTTCACACCTATGGTTTTCCGGTTGTCACGACCAATTGTTCTAATAATTATGGACCGTTCCAATTTCCAGAAAAGCTTATCCCCTTGGTCACCTTGAATGCCTTGGCAGGAAAACCATTGCCGGTCTATGGTAAAGGTGACAATGTTCGGGATTGGCTTTACGTTGATGATCATGCAAGAGCGCTGCTTCTGGTTCTTAACAAAGGCCGGTTAGGTGAAGTCTACAATATCGGTGGGCGCAACGAGCGGACGAATCTTCATGTGGTTGAGAGCATCTGTGATGTTTTGGATGAAATTCAGCCTCTTGAAACACAGGTGAGCCGCCGGCAGTTCATTGCTTTTGTAAAAGACAGACCCGGGCACGATAGGCGTTACGCCATCGACGCATCAAAGCTCGAGAGTGAGTTGGGGTGGCGAGCTCAGGAAACTTTTGAAACAGGTATCCGCAAGACTGTGGAATGGTATCTTGAGAATAGACATGGCTGGTGTGCGCACGTGTTGGATGGAAGTTATAAGCTCGAACGTCTCGGCAACGTGAATTAATGGGAGATCCTCCGACAATGCGAACTCAATATACCAGTCCCGTGAATCGTAAAGGAATCATCCTTGCTGGTGGATCGGGAACTCGGCTTCATCCGCTGACCCTTGCGGTGAGCAAGCAGCTTCTTCCCGTCTACGATAAGCCGATGATCTATTATCCCCTGTCGATCCTAATGCTCAGCGGGATGCGTGAGATCTTAGTCATAAGCACCCCCTGGGATCTTCCTCATTTCCGCAGGTTGCTCGGTGACGGATCGCAGTGGGGAATTTCATTGTCCTATGCTGAGCAGCCAGAGCCGCAAGGACTAGCTCAAGCGTTCCATATTGGTAAAGACTTTGTTGGCAAAGACCCTTCGTGCCTTATTCTCGGCGATAATATTTACTTTGGTCATGGCTTGACCCAATCATTGCGCCAAGCTAATGAGCGAGCTGAAGGAGCGACAGTTTTCGGGTACTGGGTTCGTGACCCCGAACGATATGGAGTTGCGGAGTTCGATAGAGAGGGACGAGTCGTGAGCATTGAAGAAAAACCAAAAAATCCACGCTCGCACTACGCGGTTACAGGACTCTATTACTATGACAAAGACGTGGTTGATATCGCATATGAAATCAAGCCATCACACCGCGGCGAGCTTGAGATCACTGACGTTAACAAGGTCTATCTCGAACGGGGAAAGTTAAATTGCGAAATTCTGGGTCGCGGAACAGCTTGGTTGGATACAGGGACTCACGATTCATTGGTAGAAGCGACCAACTTTGCAGAAGCTGTCGAAAAGCGACAGGGTCTCAAGATCTGCTGTCCAGAAGAAATAGCATGGCGTATGGGCTTTATTGATACGGAGGCGCTGGCAGCGTTAGCTCATCCCCTCGAAAAAAGTGGCTATGGGCAGTACCTCAAAGGGCTTATTAGCACTGAAGGCCAAATATGGAGCTGATACAAACACCAATTCCTGGTCTCATTGTCATTCAGCCGAAGGTGTTCGGCGATGAACGAGGCTATTTTTTGGAAACGTACAGCAAAAGCCGATACGACAATGTAGGGATATCAACAGACTTTGTTCAGGATAATGTTTCTTATTCTGCTCAAGGTATTTTGCGAGGCCTTCATTTTCAGAACCCCAACGGACAAGGAAAACTGGTCACTGTTCTTGATGGCGAAGTCTTTGATGTAGCTGTCGACATCCGTTATGGATCGCCAACTTTCGGCAAATGGTTTGGTCTTTTCCTGACGAGTGAAAGCAAACGCCAGCTTTGGGTTCCAGCGGGTTTCGCGCATGGCTTTGTCGTCACCAGCGAAACGGCTCTTTTCTTGTATAAGTGCGACAATTATTATCAGCCGCAAGCCGAATTTTCGATACTCTGGAATGACCCTGACATTGGTATCGAATGGCCCGTGGAGAATCCTCGCCTTTCGTCAAAAGACCAGCACGCCAAACGACTCCGGGATATTAATGCTGCCGACCTGCCTCAGTTCGGGCGTTGATTTTCTAGACAGCTATCGAGAGATGTCACGATGAATATCCGATTGCCGAGGCATTTTTGCAAAATCGGTCTCTTCATATTTCTCTTTCTATGTTTCCCTTTAGTGCAGGATGGGCAACACGGCCGTCAGCTGCCAATTTCCAATGATATTTATATTCCCAACTTTATTCCGATGGAAAAACTTCCAGGTGCAGCAGATGCGTCCTTTGAAGTTTCTGTCCGTATCGGAAACCCGGAAATTTTGGCGAACACACAGCGAATCGCCATGAAATTTGGAACTTACTTCAAAACTGTCCAAATTCAGACAGCGGAACTGATACAGAAAGGTGGCGACTGCCGTTTTTCAATAAATGGCCCGACTGAGTTAGCTGACGGTGGAGCTCTTAATTTTTTTTCAGAACCCTGCGCTTGGCTAAATGACAAGGACTTTACTTTACGGATATTGGGAAATGAAATAGCTGGTATCGCTGTACTAGGGTATGAGGGACTCAGCGAAACTCAAAATAATCCGCAGATTTTTGTGGTAGATCGGCAGGGAAGCAGCCTTGCAGTCTCGGGCTATTTTCAGCCGCGACAAGCAAGCGTGACCGAGTATTGGCCTCGCATCCGTATGCTTTCGTATATGTGGCATTGGTCAAATGACTGGATCTATTTTGCACTTTTCTTATTTGCTGCGCTGGCCTTGGTTGCATTTAGTTTTTCTTATCTAATTAATACAACAGCTTTACGGACCCCTCAAAATTCCAAGCAGCGCTGCGTGGCTGCCGCCCTGTTGATCATGGGTCTACACATGAGCTATGCATGTCTATCGCCACCTTTTCAAGCGGCAGACGAGGCTGATCATTTCCTAAGCTTCAGTAAAATCGGAGGGCTTCATCGAGCTGAGCAGGAAAGCCTTTCACTGGCTAATTTAGCTCATTTCGATCGTTTGATGTGCCATGTTAACGAAAAATTTACCAAGGCTGATATCGGTCGGCCTATGGTGCAGTCGCAATGGAATTCCTTTCACGTCGGCTATGTCGATGTCCCGTCACGCAGCGGTCTTGCGAATTTCATCTGGCCCGTGATTGCGCAAGTCTTCTTTGGAGAGACAAGCTCCCCCGAGCGTGTTCATTTAGGTCTGAGACTCTTCAACGGTCTTTATTTCACGACCGTCTTTTTCATCACGCTGCTTATTTATCGCAGATCAGACTCAATTGATATTGGAGACGGGCTATTGTCACTGTTGCTGGTGCCGACTCTCTTTCACTTTTCCAATCATAATTCGAATCACGCGTTTATCATCAGCCATTACCTTCCTTTCATACTAGCATTTCGCCCCATTGTCACAGCGCGACCCTTAACTAGAGGCATTTGTATTTGGATAGGCCTGAATTTGGGTTTGTGCTTCTTATCGGGTCGAATCGGACTGATTTTTTTGCTGGTTTCTTACGGATGTTTTGTTCTTCGCTGGATCGTCATGGGTTTGGAAGAAAAGGCGACGGATCGCAGTAGAATCTTGCACAGCGTAAGCGATTTTACGCTCGTTATTTTAGCGATGAGCGCTATGATCCTATGCTTTTGGAAGAGCAACTATCTTACCTTTCAGTTGAATTCACTGCGTCAATTGATAGGCGTATCGGACTGGCTTTTGCTCGGTCTTCTATTTGCGACAGCCGCAGGGCCACTCGTTTTCTGCTGGATGGGCAACGTCATCCGTGATTCTATGTATAATATGCGCATTGCCTTGTGCGTCAAAAGTTTTTTTTGGGTCATTGGTGTTTCTCTTGTAGTCTGTTTGTTATTCCCAATATTCAAAGATATTCCTCCGCTTATCAATATTGAATATTTGAATCCACGTCTGAGTGGGTGGCAGTACACTCAAAAAGTTCTGAAGCATTTCGTGCTTTCCTGGGGCTGGGGTGGCCAGGACTTCTACCTTGTGCAGAGTTTTTGGGGAGGATTTGGATGCCCCGAACCTGTGCTGGGAAATGTAGCAGTCCAAATCATAAAGGGTTTGTTTGCAACTGTAACAACCCTCAGTTTTTTGCAGGCGGTCAAGCGTGGACAATGGCGCGTATGTTTGATTCTAGTCTGCTGCTTCGGGCTTCTCTTGGCAAATTTGGCTTTTTTAGCATATGGATCTGCTGCGCAACCATCTAACTTGCATGGTCGCTACATGGTCGGCTTTTACCTAATTGCGATCCAGGTTTTTATGCTTAGTTGGCAGCACAAAAAAGACGCAGAGCCAAAGCAGACATATTTAGCGTACGGGACCATGCTCGTAATGGTTCTAGTCCAAACAGCCTCGGTCTGGTATCTTTCGGATCGATATTTTTAGAGCTGATGAGGAGAAAAAATAGTGTTGCAAGGAATTATGAGGCGGCATTTAGGTGCGCGAATGCACAATTTCGAACTCATTAAGCTTCTGGTCAAACGGGAACTTAAAGTGAAGTATCGAGACTCGTTCCTTGGTTACCTTTGGAGCATGTTAAATCCCCTACTTTTCATGATCATTATCAGTTTTGTATTCTCGTTCATGGTGAAAGGGATTCCTGACTACAATTTGTTTATTCTGGCGAGTATTTTATTTTGGAATTTCTTCAGCCTAACTCTAAATTCAGGAACGACGGCCATCGTTAGGAATGCTCTGCTATTGCAGAAGGTCAGAGTCCCCATGTGGATATTTCCGATCGTTCCGGCTGGGCTTGCAATCACCAATTTCATTCTGTCGCTGATTCCTTACTGGCTGCTTTTCGCTTGGCAGAAGCATACCATTCCACCTCAACTCTGGCTGACGCCGGTAGTTATGGCGCTTGCTATGGTTTTTGGGTGCGGTATTGTCCTTGGACTTTCTTCGCTCAATGTTTTTTTTAGGGATATTTCCCATATACTCGAGCCACTTTTGACGCTGCTCTTTTACGCAACGCCCATTATTTACGATCGCAATACGCCAAATATACCAAATTATGTTAGACAGTTGCTAGAACTCAACCCGTTGACTCATTTCATTGAGGCTTTCCGTGCGACGATTCTTGGGCAAGGCCATGTATCAGTCATGGAATTGCTGGTCTTGGTCTGTCTGTCGGCGACAGCCGTCCTTTTCGGAGGAGCTGTGTATAAGAGCTGTCGTCAACGTGTTATCTTTTTTCTCTAAGGAAGTGAGAACCTTGTGAATTCGATAATTTCCGTCAAAGGCGTGCGTGTTGATTACCGAATGACAACGAGGCGCTTCACGGGCTTGAAGGAATATGTCCTTGGATATTTGCATCGACAGCACGATTCTCGAAGCTTCCGTGCGCTCTCTGATATTAGTTTTGACATCCAGAAAGGAGAAGCAGTCGCGCTTATTGGGCATAATGGTTGCGGAAAATCTACGATGCTCAAGGCCATTGCAGGTATCATACCGCCCAGCGCCGGAAAAATTCAAACTTGGGGCCGCATTGCGCCGATGATTGAGCTTGGTGCCGGATTTGATTTTGAGCTTTCTGGACGCGAAAATATTCTTTTGTCCTGCATGCTCATGGGTTTATCTAGAAAAGAAATTGAAGATCGATTGGAGTCGATCATCGGTTTCGCCGACCTCGGCGAATTTATTGATGCACCCTTAAAAAACTACTCCAGCGGGATGGCCGCGAGAATTGGCTTTGCCTGCGCTACAGCCGTCGATCCGGATATCTTGCTTGTCGATGAGGTTCTTGCTGTCGGGGACACCAATTTTACTCGAAAATGTCTTAATAGAATTAAAGAGTTGAGGGCTAAAGGAACAACGGTGATCTTAGTCACTCACGACCTTTATACCGTGAAACTCTTCTGTGATCGCGGCATCGTCATTGAAGAAGGTCACATGAAATTCGATGGGCCTATAATCAAAGCGATCGATACTTTCGAGAAGATTATGGATGCTCGTGCCAAAAAGGCGCTTTCTGCAGAACAGGCAGCCGAATTAGTGCGTAGAAAAAAATTGGCGGACTCTTTCGGAGATGATTCCAAGCCAAAGGCTTCAGTAGACATGCTCCTCATCCAAGACTTTGAACCTGTCACGGAGTTGGATGTCTCGAGAAGCTTTGATATTCAAATGCAAGTAAACATAACCGGTGCAAATCTTTTGATTCCTGAACTGTCGGTTGGCATTGCTTTGAAAAAGGGCAATGAGGTTGTAACCGGTTTCAATAACAAAGATTTGGGCTTTTCCATCGATAGCTCGGAGTTCCGAGATAATGGTAAGTTTATGCTCACCTATGAACTCAGCCAAGGACTGCCTCAGATCGAAGCGGGAATTTACAGTTTGTGGCTTGGCATCCATGACAATAGTATTAGCAGAGAAATCTTTTTTGCCAAGCTTGCAGATATCCCCGTATACAATAGCCGCCGTGGCGTCAATCCCCATCAATATGTATTTGATGTCTGCAATCAGATTACAAAATTCTCTATCCAGGTATGAAAATTGAAAGAGAAAAGCGTGACCCTTTCCAAACTGCTTCGCTATGATTCCATAGTATTTGATACTCTTAAGAGCAAATGTGAGCGTGAAACTAGGTTTGGCAAAGCCGCAAATTTTTTCATATATATCCTTTATCGTCTGGTTCGAACGCTTAAAGCGATAAGACATAAAAATCAAAAATATCTCTTGAATCGAATGATGCGCTTTATAACTCCTAAAGTCTGGCAACAGCCTATATTGCGCAACCCGATGGCTCCTTGGCATTTTCCGCTGTCTGATTCAAGTCGAGCGATGAGTGCAAGCCAAAAAATTCTTATCGTTGCCGAATTGTCCATACCCCAGTGCAAACGTTATCGAGTTGATCAAAAGGCCGCAGCACTTATTTCGCTTGGGTATGAGCTTGAGGTGATCTCCTTTACAGACGAGCAAGCGTGCCTTAGAAGTTTGCCTTTTGCCAAATTTGTCATCTTTTATCGAACTCCCTTTTGGACCCCCGTGAAGAGGTTGATCGATGAATGCAAAAGGCTCGGGATTCCAAGCTTGTTCGACATAGATGATCTCGTCTTCAGCGTGGAAGAATATCGTAAGCATCCAAAGCTTCAGGAAATGAGTAGCTCGGAACGGGACTCATTCCTTAAAGGAGCAGAAGCCTATCGCGACTGTCTTGGCGCCTGTGACTATGCGATTTCAAGCACCCAAGCACTTGCTGATTGGATGCAAAAGTACATCGCGGGAAAAGTCTTTGTGCTCGAAAATGCCTTTGACGATCTAAGTATCCGCACGGCTCAGTTCGCCGATAATCGCCCGGAAAAGACTCGCAAAGAAATTATTATTGGTTATGGAAGTGGGACCAATTCTCATGATCATGATTTCCAATTAGTTTCTGCTGCTTTGATTCGACTTCTTGGTGAGTTTCAAAATCTAAAGCTGGTCATTCATGGGTATCTGAATCTGAGTCAGGAATTCGAGCCATTTATGTCCAAAATCACCAGAATTCCCTTTCTCCCTGCTGATGCTTATCTTCAAAGTGTTGCAGACTTTGATATTAACCTCGCCCCTTTGGAGACCTCTGTTTTTAACGATGCCAAGTCGAATATCAAATTCATTGAAGCAGCTTTGGTTAGTGTCCCGACCGTAGCTTCTCCTTCTCGAACCATGGCTGAATGCGTTGAGCACGGCAAAAATGGGTTTCTGGCATCAACCAGCGATGAGTGGTATTCCTGTCTGAGAGAACTCATTCAGTCCGCTCGTCTTCGCTCCCAGATAGGAGCAGAGGCCAAGAACAGAGCCTGGCAGCGCTACAGTCCGGAAGCTACCCGCATCAAATTTCAAGCCGTCCTGGAGGCATTGAAACCGGCCCCGAAACCGAGCAATACAGCCGGAAAAAATACGCGCATACTTTCCGTGAACGTCTTCTATAGCCCCTTTAGCTTTGGTGGTGCGACCATTCTTTTGGAGAAGCTTATGGGACAAATGGAGAAAGGCAATGCAGATCTGGCGATATTTGCCTGCAATCAGCTTCCTGAATTACCACAATACGCTCTTTTCAAGTATGAGGTTGGTAAGACACTGGTATATTCCTGCAAAGTCGAAGGCGTTACGCTAGAAAAAAGTCCGATCCATCATCCCGAGTTAGCCAAAATTTTTGAAAAAGTACTTTCAGATTTTCAGCCTGATATAGTGCATTTTCATGCCATTCAAGGAATGGGTGTTGAGCTTCTCGAAACAGCCAAGAAATTTCACTCGAAAGTTGTCGTGACAGCTCACGATGCTTGGTGGATCTGTGCGAGACAGTTTATGATGCGAGAGGATAAAACTTGGTGTGGCCAAAGCCAAATCGATCTCAGAGTGTGCGCAAGCTGCACAGGAAGGCCGGAGACCACGTACAATCGGTCTCTCGTAATGAGTCAAGCCGTCGAGAACGCCGACCTAGTGTTGGCTCCAAGCATCTTCCATAAAGATCTTCTGGACAAAAATTTACCGAAATCAGTGAACATTTTGGTGAATAAGAACGGTGTTGATCACCCAAGCCATGTTGCAGTCCGAAGGGGAAAAAGTCGAGCTGAAGTCGTACGCTTTGCCTTTATTGGAGGCTTGGATGCAGATCATAAGGGTTATGACGTTGTAGTGGAAGCCTTTCAGAAAGTTACATCCTCTCATTTTGAACTTCTTCTCGTGGATCTTCATCAAAAGCTAGGAAGACCAGCTGCTCAGATTTCTACCGGTAAATTCAAGGGTAAGGTCACGGTAGTTCCCCCGTTTGACCATAATAATGCTGACAAGTTCTACTCAGAGATTGATGTTCTGCTCGCTCCATCGCGCATACCGGAAAGCTTTGGTATTGCAGTGCGGGAGGCGGTCCTTAACGGCTGCCATGTAATCGCCTCCCGCATGGGTGGGGTGGTTGAGGATCTGGACGGGCTACCCGAAGTACATTTTCTCGAGGCTGTGACGACAGAGCATCTGTTGGCCACTATCAATTCGATCTTGACTCAGGGTATTAGCCCGACTGATCCATTGCGTTCAGCGCGAATTGTTAGTCCCAATGACCAAGCCCAAGAGCTTATCAATATATACAAAGATCTGCTGGACGCAGAGCCGGCTGTGCTTCTAAGAGAGGAAGGATGACCTTATACCATCCAAGATCAACTCTAGTTTTAATAACTGTATACAGAGATAAAGGACGCGTTGCTGAACTTCTGCAAGCCTTGGCGTCGCAATCCATGCCAGTCGGTAGTGTCCTTGTCGTCGATAACTCGCCAGAACCTGTTTTTAAGGATCTACAAAGCCTTGTTCCTTATCCTCCAATGTTTGAACTTTCGATAATCCACAGGCCTGATAATGCAGGTATAACAGGCGCTATCCTGGAGGGCTTGGCGATAGCCCGGAAGCAGGAATTCAATTATCTCTGGCTCATGGACCATGACAGCATTCCATCTGCCGAAAGCCATGAGCAATTGAGAGAGGTACTCGATCGACACCCTGATGTGGGGCTTGCTGCCTGTCTACCGATGATTGAGCCAACTGGAAAGCCTGTTAATGGTCTACTTTTTAAAAAATATCGTTTCGAGCCCAAGAGTCTGAGCGACGGTTCAGGTAAAGCAGATTACTGCGAATGTGATGCTGTGATTACCTCTGGGTCGCTCCTTCACCTGGAAAGGCTGACCGGAATATCCGTTGTTGATCCGGATCTTTTTATAGATGCTGTAGATCATGACCTTTGCCTTCGTATCAGAAATGCCGGTTTTAGAATTCTGATCGTTAAAACGGCGATCATGCAGCATCAGCTAGGACGATACACCGAAGTCTGGGATAGCCTGAAACGCCGCCATATAGAGCTCTCAAGCTATTCCTACCTGAGGCTCTATTATATTTGCCGCAATCATACGATGGTCGAAATGAGAGCTGCGAGAGGCATCTGGAAAATTTGGACAGTAGGCTGGCGCGTGCGTTTCTGTCTTTGGCAAATAAGAATGAACTTCTTGGAAAAGAACGGAGCACTCAAGAAATCCATGTATTGTGTCCTGGGTACCTATCACGGCTTCTGCGGCAAGCGAGGGCAACATCCTCTGAGCTCCGTGCAGACAGAGATCGGATCTTCGATCGAATAGAAGAGAAGTCGGATTTTTTTAGGTTACCAAAATTCCGTTCTGGAAAGCGCTAATTTGTAGGGATAGTCTCGATCGAACAGCCTTCGTGAAGGCTGTTCGCTCCACCGCGAGATAATAGCTGGGTAATGCTTGTTCCTTGTGAGTTTAGTGCCCCATTTTTTGTGAACATATTCGACTTCACGCCGCGCAATACTTACCCCATACCGGCTTGCGCTTTCGAAGTGTAGAGCTGCTACGCTCGGTAAAACCCAGTTGCTGAATCCGCTTTCCTGAAGTTTTAGGCAAAGGTCTATATCCTGGCCAACAGTGGGCAGTTTTTCGTCGAATCCGCCGATGTGAAGAAAGCTAGCGGCTTTGACCATGATGCAGGCTCCTGTCACAGCCGGGACCTGCCTAGCATTTTTATTCCACTCTTTGAGACAAGACTTATCAAGGCCTTTATAGGGGTGGGCTGCGACGATTTTGACTCCAGGGGCTGCAAACAAGTGCTGAACTTTTCGGTTTGGATAAAGCAGTGTAATGCCCAAAGCTCCAATATCTGTATAGACTTTCATGAAGGACAACATTTTGAAAAAGCTGTTCTCATCTTCAAGAACGATGTCATTATTTAGAAATAGAAAACATGCTCCCGGTGCAGGATTTGATGGCGATATCAGAGCCAAGTTGCACAACTGGGAAAAGTTGAAGGGTTGATCGGATCTGTGTTGAAGAACCGATACCTTCGGCGGCGTCTCATTGGCTAAAAAGTCTAGTAATGTATTAATCGTCGATACTTTACTGCCATTATCAATCAGATACACAGAGAGCCTTGTGCCTCCCATCTGCTGCCGAAACACCGATCTTAAGCAAGCTACCGTTAGGTCCACCTTATCTCGAAATGGTATATAAACATGGAGTTCCGGCAACTGAGCCATGGGATATTGCGGTGGAAGGTTTCTGGATGGAAAGCTCTCGAGGAAGTACTGTAGAGGAACCCTGCGCCGACTTAACACCAGGACTTCATATAATTTTAAAATAATCTTTCCGAGCAAGCCTTCCTCCGTCTCTGTGCCTGAGCAAGTACGTTCTTGGGGACTGTTTACTGTAGATATAACTAGCTGAAAAAAATGTGGAAAACACGCGGTTTGATTTTTCTAAAAATTTACCAACGAGCCTACCATGTCACGATTACTGCTTACTGACGAGCATTGGCGTTCACTGAAGCCGATTATGCTGGAATCAGACATCTATGACAAATCGAATTTGCTAACGACACTCGAAGGTGCGCTCGACAATTTAAGAATCGGATGTCGTTGGTGCAATTGGCCCTCAGAGTTCGGTCGTAAGCGCCACTGGATCACCCGCATGGCTGTTTCATCTGAAGTCAGCCAGCGTACTGATCGCACCATGTGTTGCCGATAAAGAGTCATCGGCAAAGCGAACTTCTACAAGTGGATCAAACAACTTGAAGGCGAATTGCCACCGAAATCTATCGAATACCAGATCCTCGATGAGCCGCCGGATAGAGTGCTTTTACTCAGGAAAGAAAAGTCAAAGAGCAAAGTAGCAGCCTTCAAAGCCTGTCTTTACAACTAAGAGTCTAGTGTTTTGCTTTCTTCCCTTGTTGAAATCGCGAGAGAAATCTCATCACTCCTTCTGAGTATCTGGAGCTTTTTTTAAAGAATTCCATCGATGCCAAATGGTCGATGATTTCGATCGATTCCTCCCTTATCAAGAGTCGAAGCACTTCCCAGTATCGACTTATCAGTTTAGTAAATAAAAGCGGTGGATCTCGTGTGGCTCACGATCAATTTCTGTGTGAAGTGCAGGAATATTCCGTTCGGTAATGTGCCTAAGCTATTTGATAAGGATCCATGGAGAATAAATGCGAAGTCGGCAACGGCGGCAGAGTCTGGCGACAAAAAACTGCTGTTATGCTCGTATTGCGTAAGCCATGCCGTAGACATTCGACCCCGATTTGAACGCCAATTTCCTGCGGATAGCTGGTCTGAAGCAGCTCCGACAAGCGTGTGAAGCCGCCGATCTTCCGCATTTTGCGCCACTCGATGAGCAGCCCATGCAAGGGGCCGGTCATGATATTTTTGGGATGCATATTGAACTTGGAAGTATCTTGACCGAGAGCTTTCCATCCGGATCCCGGCTCCGCAATTGTATAGCCGTATCGTGAGCCGAAAGCGAAGACAGGCCATGACGCCCCCACATCTGCCATGACACAGAAAGCTTCCATTGCGGAAAGATCTCCATAGAAGGGTTCTGAATCTTCGCATTGAAAAAGCAGGAGGCTGTCGTCCGTCAATTCTTTCAGCGGAACATCCCAGTCTTTGATAAAATGCAGAGACAGCTGGATGATTCGCGAAAATTGCTTTGGCTCGGGAATGTATCGAAAATAGGGGAAGTCGGAAGTTGATACTTGTATCAGCACCAAAGGCCGTTTGCGCTTTTGAGGCACGGGTCCGGGGGGTGTGCCCAGAATGGGATGGCAAGCCATTGCGAAATTTTCATCCAGTTTTCTAAAATGATCGGCTTGAAGAGAATGGGCTGCATGGAAAGCCCAGGGTTTGCAGGATGAGTGAAAAGCCATCGACCCAGGTCTTTTCCGCCAATGATAAAGGATCAATGGAATATGGCAGATCCGTCGCGCTTGAGTTGTCGCTTGGAGGCAAAAATGCCAGTCTTGGCTGCCATCATACCTCGATTCGAAAATGCCTTCGCATCGTTGCAGCAAAGAGGTTCGTATGCATTTAAGATGAGAGATGTACATAACGGTTATGAGGAGGTGCGGACTCCAGGCTGGTTTGCGCACCGGATCATGGCGCCATCCCCAATCTGTAATAAAATCCATATCGCTGTATACGAAGTCAACATCTGGAGCTTGAGCAAAAGATCCAGCGAAGCATTCCAAAGCTTTCGAATGTAGCAAATCGTCTCCATCCACGAAGGCGATAATGTCCCCCGTCACCAGATCGAGGGCGGATCGAGTCGCGCGACTAATTCCCTGGTTGCCATTGTGGTGAGTGATTCTTAAGCGCTGTTTCCAACGTTTCTGGTACTTCGCCAGTAATTTAAGTAGTGAGGGACTCTCGTCACCATCTACGCAGATGCAAACTTCCCAATGCCGATAGCTCTGGCGTTCGATGCTATGAAACAATTCCCTGACATAGTGTGCTGCGATCCCCCAGAGTGGAACAACCAGGGAGAACTTGAGATCTTGTGTGCTAGGATGATGCTCGAGGAAAGTGCGGATATGCGCTTTCTCAAAACGTAGCCGTGAGCGCGTATAGGAATAGGCAAAATGTCTTTCGAATTCAGAACGCAAGGATTGGAGAAAGATCTTCACTTTTAGACGTCCGATTTAATGGAATTTTCAAACCAGCCGATATCGACCGTCGCGGGTGGCTTGCGACTTTGACCGGAATCTTCCTGATAGCGAGAATTATAGCTGCCGTAGGGATTATAGCTGCCGTAGGGATTATAGCTGCCAGTCGCCTGGAGTTTGGAATTCTTTTGCAAACCCAGCGTTTTGCAGCTGACTGCATATACGAAAATAAAAAAATTCTTGAACATACCCAGAGCGAATCGACGCGAAATTTTCGTCATGCTTTGCCCCCGACCACTGACTGTACTTTTCAGGTATCATATCGTAGTATGCTCATTGTCACAATGCTTGGCTCGTTTATACATAGGTGATTTCCATGACATTGCCGCTGGTGTCGATAGTCATCCCGTGTTTCCAGGTCTGGAAGTATTTGAATGAAGCACTTCAATCGGTATTCAACCAAAGCTACCCGGCAATGGAGATTTGGGTGGTCAACGACGGCTGCACCACCGAGGCTGCCATTCGGGCGTTTAACGAGCTAAAGAAGAATCCCCGCATTCATTGTCTGTCTATCGAACAAGCCGGGCCGTCAGTGGCCAGGAACGCAGCCATCACACAAGCCAAGGGGAAATATATCGTCTGCCTGGACGCCGACGATCTTCTGCATCCTGAATACATCGATCGAAGCGTACGGGTACTCGAGGACGATAGCAGAATTGGGCTCGTAGCGCCGCAGATTCGTTTGTTCGGAGATTTAAATGCAGCACCGTTTGAACAGACATTTTCGATCGGCTCATTTCTCATCGATAATTATCTGGTCGTGTCGTCGATGTTTCGGCGGGAAGACTGGAAAACCATCGGTGGTTTCGACCAAGATCTTAGGCTGGCCGAGGATTATGATTTTTTCCATGGAATTCTGCGCCTAGGGCGAACGATATGGCTCCACAATGACGTCCCGTTTTACTATAGACGACACGAATTTTCTACAAGCTCACAAATCAATTTTCAACAGTCCTTGGCAGCTCGGCGCTATATTTTCAATAAGCATCGCGAGCTTTACATCGAGCATCTGGATAGAATCCTCGATGAGGCATTCAAGAGCAGAAGGGAAAATATGGAACAAAAATCTACCATTGATTGGCTCAATGTGATGCTGCGTGGATCGCTGCCTTTGCCAGAGCCTAACGCAATTGTCAGTCCAACGCAGCAGCAGATGGGTTGATTTGCACCTACCCGGATCCATGATATCAGTCAGTTGTCATGAGTATTATTTTGGCTACTGTAGGATGATTGACAAGAATGAATCGTATCAAATCTTGATAGCGCTTCCAAAGTAAGTCGAGTCCCGTATTTGGCTGTCGGTAAATTGAAATTATGTGACTCCTTCATTGAACTGCTTGGCGATTCCGACACTTTTTGATATTTTTTGTGGAGAGCATGAAGGCCTGAGATCGAAGCGTCGCACGATGCTTGTAACCGTTCATAACGAGATCTCCATCGTTCGTCGTAGCTGATCAATATGCGAAGGGGTCGATGGTATAGACCTTGGGCTCAGCAAATGATGGAATTGTAATCTCAAGAAGCGAGTTGTTGCTGCCAGATAGCAGTGGCAATTCGCCTTCAAGTTGATTGATCCATTTGTAGAAGCTTTCTTTGATGATGCCTCTCAATGGGCAAAACGAGGCCTTTGTCAGCCCGCTTTTTTTGCATTCATGTAAGAACTTTATTCAGTCTTCGCACTTCGTGCGCTTCATTGAGTCCTCCTTGATCGTTGAAGTCACGACCGGAGGCTAGCTGGCCTGTGTAAAAGGAACAATACGGGTGATCCAGTTGCGCCTTCATTAATTCTATCAATAATTGAAATGGATCGATCTGCAGTCCGCCGCACTCCGACCACAGCCAGTCCCGAACCCGTGAGGAGCAGGGCGGGTTTGGTTGGAGGTTAGAGGACTCAACTAACTCCCATTATCGTAGATTGATTGATTTTTCTTGTTTGTATGATATTTGTATGGTTTAATTCCGCCAATCCAGGTGGAGAGGGCTTTTGGCTAAGCGAAGTAAGACACCAACTTTTATATTTGAAGCGATATTATCTGCTAGCACCTCGAATTTTGCCAAACTTGATGTCGCATCCCAGATGAGCCGAAAAATTTATAATGCTGTGCTTGGTAAGCTACTCAGGTGGCTTAATCAGATGCGGGATAGCAAGGTATACAAGGCTGCGTTTGGATTGCCGAAGACTGTGAGTGGCAAGGCCAACGAACAAAGAAGAGATGCCTTTGCCAATCTTAGAGTCGAGTTTTCATTAAACGAGTACGCAGCCAACAGCTTGGCCAGTGAGATTCGTCAAAGCTCCATGGATTTTCAACTTTTCGTGCCATCGAAGGTCGCTCAGGATGCTGGAAAAAGGGCCTGGGGCGCGGTAGAAAAAAAGATGTTTGGCAAGTCTAAACGCTGCCGTTTTAAAGGCAAAAATGAAGCGGTTTCCATGCGTGGAAATTCCAACGCTGAAGCGCCTCAAATCAAGTTTGAAGAGAACGGCGCGGTCATGATTTTCAAGAAAAGACTCTACACCCTCAATGCTGACAAAAGCCCAGAATACTTTAAGCATGCAGCCTCATGTCGCGTAAAAAATACCGTCATTCTCAAGCGAAATATGAGAGGCGAGGTCCGCTGGTTTGTACAGATAGCATTGGAAGGTCAGCCCTACCGCGATTTTGCAAAAGAACGGAAACACAAGGCCCGGCTTGCATTGCGGCATGGTGATGACTTTAAGACCCAAAACGTTTCGGTTGATTTTGGACCTTCCGCGATTGCGATTTCGAACGAAAAGCATTCCTACGAGAGAAAAATTGTTGGGCAAACGCTGGACGCAATGCTTCTCGGCTCAAAAAGACTCCAACGGGCCATGTCACGCTCGATAAGGCTGGGCAATAAGGAAGCCTTCATAACAAGAAAATTGAAAAAAGGGGCAAAGCTCAAACGCTCCAAAAAATACATGAAACTGAAGGATCAAAACTTACAAAGCCATGCAAAAACGCTACGGAAAATCCATTGGCAAGGCAGCGCCGGCCAGCCTTCAGGCATCCCTATCCCGAACAGCCGAAAAGCTCGGGGGCCGCGCTGAACTTATCAACACCTTCCAAACACGTTTGTCTCAGACCTGTCTTTGTGGTGAAATAAAGAAGAAAACATTGAGC
>JBGSTF010000147.1:0-5060 GCA_041736645.1 Oligoflexus sp.
GTTCCCCACCTGTCAAACGAATTTTCCGACAGCCCAGTCGAGCAAAAGCAGTGACGAGATTGTTAATTTCGGCTGAAGCACGAGCGTGAGCTGTCTCAAAGCTGCTCTCCAAGCCTTGAATCTGACCCAGAAGAACCGCAGTTTCAGCCACTGCCAGCTGCCACTGAACATCCACAGACGGTATGGCCACCAGAGTATTCGCAAGGACTTCATCCTGTTTTTGGCTGAGCGCAGCTTCCGGTGTTTTATAGCGCAATTTAAAGGTCCCAATTTCCTCTCGGGCAGCGGCTTCATTCAAAGCGCCTGCTGTTTGGTAGATCAGAGGATCCACGCCTGCTGCAGATTGATAGGTTCCGATGAAAGTTTCACCTGCCGGTCTTGGGGTGATTTCGTAGAGATAAGTCACCGTTTGCCCGGATCCCATATCACCGGCGTCACGGGCGTCCTTATTGAATTCATCAGCCTGCAGCTGTCTTTCCGCATAGCCGATGAGTCGATAGGATTTGACGAGGCGCGGGTTGAATTCGATTTGGATCTTCACGTCCTTGGCTACGGTTACGATATTACCTTTCAAATCGGAACCGAAGACTTTATCAATTTCCTTCGTACTATCAATAAAGAAGTAATTGCCATTGGCATCACGCGCAACCTCTTCCATCAAGGGATCGTTGCCTGTCCGCCCAAACCCGAGTATGCTCAAGAAAATTCCAGATTCGGCCTTGGTTCGAATCAAGGATATGAGTTCTTTAGTGTCGGTGATTCCGAGATTGAAGTCGCCATCGGTTGTGAGGATCACACGGTTCACCGCCTGAGCGGTGAATTGCTTCTGCGCAATAGCATAAGCGCGATTGATGCCGGCTCCACCATCGGTGCCACCACCTGCGCCGAGCTTGGCAATCGCTTGTTTGATTTTATCCTTCTCAGATCCCAAGGTGGAATCGAGAACAACTTCCGTATAGCCGGCATAGGTCACGAGCGCGATGCGATCCTCCAGGCGCAAACTGTCGGTGAGTTTTACCAGTGAAGCCTTCACCAAGGGTAATTTATCTTCATCGGCCATCGAACCCGAAACATCGACGAGGAAAACCAGATTTTTGGGTGGGTCCACGATGCCCAAGTCCTTCGCCTTCAGACCAATGGCCAGCACCTGCGCACCAGGCGTCCAAGGCGAGGCGACCAGCTGTTGATGCATCTGCACCATGCGCCCATCGGTGGGCGCGCTGTAGGAATAAGCAAAGTAATTTAAAAAATCCTCGGGACGCACCCGATCGGGCGAGGGCATTCCACCCGAGAGTATCATAGCCCGACTACGAGCATAAGATGCTGTATCGACGTCAATGGAAACGGTGGAAAACGGAGTGGTCTCGATGCCCATCCAGTTGAGACGCCGTTCTGTTTTGGCCTCAGGCCCACGATTGGGCAATACTTTTTGGTCGGATGGCATCGACGGGACTGAACTGACTATGGCGTCGCTACTAGTCGCCTGTTCCGTGCGCGCAGAACCCGCAGTTGAAGGCTCGCCCGCCCTTGTCACGGTTTTGGACTGGCAGGCTATGGTCAGCGTAAAAATTGTCAAAGCTCTCGACACGTTTGTCAAAAATTCTGGCATGTTTTTCTCCATTGGGCAGCGTGGGTATTATGACCTTTCTTCGGTCATCCCAGAGGCCTGCGCGAGCGCATTGCGGATTTCTTCGTATTCCTGCGTATACACCTGCGAGAATCGAGCCAGTTCGCAGCCAACATACGATGGAAAAGCACGCTTACTTTCCCGGCAAATATTGGGCCCATTCAAAACTAAGAGAATCATTGGAAGACCCATGTTGGATAAAACGAATTTTCGGCCAAGCCGGGTTATATCTCTCGCCTTATTCGAACCCAAACATTCAAATGTCAGTTCCAAGGTGCAGCATGCTCTGAACGCCAGCCACAGACAGGTTGAGCAATATCGCGACATCTTGATTTTTTGCTCAGACCATCTATAATGCGGCCTCAAGATTTGCCATGTGAGGCTTACATGATTCGGTTTACTGTCTTTTTGGCGCTATTTTTGCCTATCCTGAGTTGTGGACGATACGATAATTCTCCAAGCTATTCGCAAGTTCTTGATTTTAAGCACGTAAAAAAAGCTGTTCTACGCGATGACGGCCTATACAACGTAATCTGTGGGGACGGTTCCATCGAAACGGGCATCTCCCTACAGCAAATTGAACGAGACGAGGTGTGCGATACTCCTCCTGCACCCTCAGATCCAGGCGATCCCGTCGCTGAATTTCTCCATAAATGTGTTAATCCACCCACGCTGGAATGGAGATCGGCTTTAAAGCTGCTGTCCGAAAAGACAAATCGACAGGATTGCTCGGGAATTTACGCGGCTCTCAAACAAAAGCAAAAGCTTCAATTTTTTGCCTATCCACCCCTATCACCAACTCCGCTTCTTACAACGGAACCCCTCAGTTACTTTCCACAATTGGAAGACCTCACGGTCGTTTCTCAAGGTATCCTTGATATCGATCCATTAGCCAAGCTCGGGATCACGCAGCTGCGGATAGCCCACAACCGAATTGGCAAGCTGGATCGCCTCTATGGCCAGAACAAGTTACGGTATCTGGATGTTAGCCACAACGAGATAGACGACCCTCTGATTGCAGCCAAGTTCCCTCATGCGGCGGTTGCAGCGGTAGACAATCCCAAGCTCCAACTGTACGAAACCAAGCCATGGTCGGCTTTCGGCTTTTATTCAGGCCACGTAGCATTTTTGCAAAACGAATCAGATACCCTGGACCTTGATGAGATGCTTTCGAAACATGAAAAGCAGATGGCGACAGTTGCAGACTTGACCGCCTTTGTCGGCTCCGACTTTGAACAGACTTATGGCGATCAAGGAACCTTAGCAGCCGATATCAAGGGTCGTAAAGTTGCTCTGGAGAAAGACCTGAGAGAAGCCATAAAACGAGGAAAACTCAAGGAACCACAAGCAACCGATCGAACCCTAGCTGCTCGATGGTGGCTGGATCAGGTGCAGGCTCTATCACTGCCAACGGATGTTTACGCGCAAGTCAATACAAAGTTCAGACAATACTGCGACGCAAAGATTGTGGAATTGGCTTCTCATCCTGAATTTGCCCGTCTCTCGACCAATGGCTATAAAACTCGACCCAGTCCACAGCAGTTTTGTGAACTGTATTATGCAGAACAGAATTACTTCCAGGGTGACGACTGTTCGGACGGAGGAAACTTCTTCCGATGTCTATGGAAGGAAGGCGTCATGAAAAGCGGTTCCTTCGCAGGCGAAGCAGGTCAAGCCCTGCGATCGCAGGTTTCTGCGGTTCTAGATGACCCGAATAAGCTGGAGATTTTTCGGCTCCTACTGCTGTCTGATAGCCAAGTCTCGGAACCATATATCAACATAAGTAGCACTGGTTCCACGGCTAGGATTATCAAGGATCAGATATATTCTCGCCGAAGCTATTTCTACAACGGATTGCTGAATGGCCGTCCTTCCATTGGTAGCGAGGCTCTTTGCTCACAAGCGGTTGAAACCTCTTTTGCCTTTATTTGCGGTGGATTTTCTCGCCTTTGGAACAGTGAATTTCCCGGAAATTTCCTCAGAACTTTTGAATTTGTACAAGCCATTCCACCAGGAGCTGATAGCGAGCAGTTGCGCAGCCTTATTCAACTCATAAACTTTTTTGGAATGCGACCATTGGTTCGTCAACCTCAAATGAGCCGAGCCGATCTGCTGTTTCATCAGTTTACAGACAGCAATACCATCACAGGGGCTGAAAGTGTTCCGGCAGAAACTGATAGAGGATTAGTTGATCTAGTCCTCACTTTAATCGATAAGACCCTCCACGCACTCAGTCAGCAGGATGGAGAGACCATCAGTAGAGGCACCAGAGTCATCAATGAACTCGAAAACCAGCTCCGATGGCATCGGGAAGAGAAGTTTCGCCTGACAGTTGTAGCTACCGATGCCTTGTCCGATCAAATAAGATCTGCGAATCGAATGCCTTCGGTTCAGGCTTTTTCCAAAATTCAATTTTCCATGCGACGAGAAGGTGACATCACTCGGATTGGCTTAAGCTTTGGCAGCGAAGCTTCAACGTCATTCGTTGGGTGCTTCAATAACTTGACGCTATCGACGGTAAAGTGCCTCTCGGATGGCTCATTCTTGGAATTTCAAGACCTATCCATGACTTCGACTGGCCGCCTCAAACTTTCCGCGCAGCTGAACGACCCTGTTGCCGTGGGTTGGCCTCAAAAATCCAAGTCATCTGCATCGCCCGACTTCTTTTCTGAGATCCTTCTAAACGATCTGACCGGGAGTACCTTCAACCTTGATTTGCAGCTTTATCAATACAAATCGGTATTGCCGGTTCAGATTGGTAAAACTCGGATTGTAAAAGATGGAATTGTGAATTTTGAAGGCGTGATCTCCACCCAATCGTCTCCATAAATAACTCGCGCCCACTGCCGTGTCTCGCTGCTTCCTTAGAGCTGATCTAGCAATAGACTGGCTCTGAAAGCTCCACAGCCTCCATACCACCTCGTATTTATTGTGTTTTTCAAGCTGCTAAGCTGCTGGACAGCGATTAGAATTCAGCCAGTTCTTTCCTCTCGGTAAGAGGTTTTATCTCAATATTTTCAGCCTCTTAACCATCAATTACCCCGTCATTTCGATGGCCTTTTTCTTGCAAAATGCATCCTCAGGTCTGATCGATGAACATCCTTCATTCGAGGTCTGCAATGCAAGCACAAGCCCAATCCCAGGAGGTGGTTCAGCACCGCTATGCGGCGCCCACCAAAACCTTGCGCCCAAGCGAAAGAAGAAACCGATCGCGTGTGGGTCGCGACGAACTTCCCGTCCAACGCTTCACGCCCGGTCGAATACCTGTTTTGCGTCGGCAGCCGAACATCGAAAAATTGACTCGAAGTATGGATATCGTTGGCTCCCTCGTGGGACTGCTGCTCGCCGCTCCCTTGCTTCTCTTGAGCATCATCCTCATCAAGTTGACCAGCAAAGGGCCGGCTTTGTTTTGCCAGATTCGAGTTGGTGAAGG
>JBGSTF010000152.1:0-64709 GCA_041736645.1 Oligoflexus sp.
ATTTCGAGGCTTCACCAAATTCTAGCTGATTTGGGTAGGCGCCCCCTATAAATTCATTCGAAGTATGAGTCTTACAGCTCGTCATTGAATCAAGATCACACGTCCTTGGACCTGACAAGCTTTTCGCAGGAGATGAGATAAACGCATGCAGCTGCTTCTCAATCAGGTTGATATTCAAGGTTCGGGTGAATCGCTGATCGGCGGTAAAGCTAAAAATTTGGCTTGGCTCAGCCGCTTTGGATTCAATGTGCCGCCATTTCTAGTTGTCAGCACCGAGAGCTTTAGAAAATTTCTCGAGCACACGATGAAGAAAAATTTTACCGATGTGATGGCATCATTGCAGATGAATCCAGTGGTGGTGGCCGCCGAGATTCGTGCGGCCTTGCTCCGAGCAAGTCTGCCTGAAGACCTGCAGGCAGCCCTGAGGCAAAGCCTTGGACAGTTTCAAGATTCATTTCTGGCTGTTCGATCCTCGGTGGTCGGTGAGGATAGTCAGGAAGCATCCTTTGCCGGTCAAATGGAGACCTTTTTATTTCTAAAGTCCTATGAAGAAATCAGCCGAGGTATTATTGAATGCTTCGCCAGTGCCTTCGCCGAACGAGCGATCATCTATAGGAAAGATCGAAAACTGCCGATTCACTCCATCTCCGCAGCTGTTATTTGCCAAGTTATGGTGGATAGCGATGTGGCTGGGGTTGTATTTACCGCTCATCCCAATCGCGGCAATCGCAACGAACAACTGATCTCGGCAGCTTGGGGATTGGGAGAAGGTGTCGTCAGCGGCGAATGCAATGCAGATGAATTTGTTGTTCGCTACCAGAATCAGAAGCCAAGCCTTATCGAGCAAAAGGTTGCGGACAAGGATAACGCATTTCGCTTTGCCAGTGGTCAGGGATATGGAACAAAAATTGTCAAAGTCGAAGACAAGCTTCGCAAAGTTGCCTGTCTCAGCCAAGATCTGCTCATCAAGCTGAGCCAGATCTGCTACCAGATTGCCTTGAAGCAAGGATGTCCTCAGGATATTGAGTTCGCCCTCAAAGATCAGACCTTCTCTATCCTTCAAACGAGACCCATTACCATGCTGCCTGTTCAGATGGAAGGGGATCCGGTGGTCTGGGACAACTCGAACATCCAGGAAAGTTACTGCGGTGTCACGACCCCGTTGACCTTTTCCTTTGCCAGTCGAGCCTATCGGAGTGTCTACGTCAACACCGGGGAAATCGTCGGCATGTCCAAGAGTGAACTCGCCAACATGGATCCCATCCTGAGAAACTTGCTCGGTTTGATTCGTGGTCGTGTGTACTACAATATCAATAATTGGTATCACGGAATCAGCAATCTGCCTGGCTTTAGTGCCAACAAGCAGGACATGGAACGGATGATGGGTCTGCAGGATCCCGTTGATTTCGTGCAGAAAAGGCAACGTCATGGATGGGATGCTTTGCTTGCCAAATTCAAAAGTATCCGTGCTCTGAGCAAACTTCTGAGTCATTTTTTTCGGATCCGCAGTCTTGTGGAGGAGTTCCGGAGTCATTTTGCGGAGTCTTACCTGAGAGTTGATAAGGGTCAACTGTTTCTGTGCAATCTGCGTGAGCTCTATGAACTCAGTAAGGAACTAGAAAACAAAATCATCATGCGTTGGACAACGCCTATTGTTAACGACTTCTATGTCATGATGATGAATGGCAAAGTCCATCGCAAATTGAATGCGCTCAAGATAGAAAACCCGAGTTTGACCCTTAACAATTTGCTGTCCGGAGAAGAGGGAATAGAAAGCACAGAGCCGACGAAATTTCTGCTCAAAATGTGTGATTCTATTCGATCCGATGCGAAGCTCTATGAGGTTTTTTTGGCAACGGCCCATTCTGAACTCATGGCTGCCATCCAGCAGAATTTCCCAGCCTTTCATCAGCTTTGTCTCGAGTATATTGAGCTCTATGGGGATCGAACGATGGGAGAGCTTAAGCTCGAATCGATCACCTTGCGCCAGGATCCAGCCTTTATGTTTGCCTGTCTGCGAAACTATATCAATAATCCCAAGCTCAGTCTGGCTTCGCTCGAGCGGCATGAAAAGAATTTACGAAGTGATGAAGAGTTGCGGATATTCTCACTGCTCAAAAGCCCCCTGGCCCGGCTGACGATGAAGCGAGATTTGAATCGCTTACGAAATGCTGTCAAGAACCGCGAAAATATGCGTCTCGCTCGGACTCGTCTGTTTGGTCTTTATCGCTGTCTCTACTTAGAAATGGGCAAACAGCTGGCTTTGCATAAGGTGTTGAAGCATCAAAGAGATATTTTTTATCTGACGGTGGAAGAAATCGAGCAGTTTTTTGAAGGTCGCTCAACCTGCATCAGCCTCGATAGACTGGCGGAATTAAGGCGTCAGGAGTTTGCTGAATATGAAGCCATGGACTTGCCTCATCACTTCAAAACCTATGGTAGCCCCTATGTCGGCAATCGCTATGAATATAGTGGTGCCACCCTCTCGGTAACGGAGGGAGCAAGCTTGCAGGGCTTGGGTTGCTATCCCGGAGTCGTTGAAGGCAAAATTCGTCTCATCTTTTCGCCAGAGGACGAGATGTCACTGCAGGGCCAGATTCTTTGTACGGTACGGACCGATCCGGGTTGGGCGCCTTTGTTTCCTTCGGCAGCCGGCATCATTGTGGAGCGAGGATCGTCGCTCTCTCACTCGGCAGTGGTGGCGCGAGAGCTAGGGATTCCAGCCATAGTTAATATTCCAGGCTTGACGTCAATCCTTAAAGACGGCGAACGCATTCGTATGAATGGCCAAACTGGGGTTATCGAGCGCCTGGATTTTGAAGCTGGCAATCATTCGAACTGAGACTTTTGGGACTCTTGGATGAGGGTCCCATCTTTGATACGGAGTATCCTTTTCACCTGGGCCATGAGTTTTTCATCATGAGTCGAAAATATAAAAGTGATATTCTTTTTGGCATTTAAATCCTGCATGAGCTTGACGACCTGCAGCGTGGTTGTCGAATCGAGATTGGCTGTAGGCTCGTCGGCAATGACCACTAAGGGTTCGGTGACGAGCGCCCGGGCTATGGCCACCCGTTGCCTTTGCCCTCCAGACAGTTTGTCAGGCCTTTGCTTTGCAAAAGCCGACAGACCCACATCGGCGAGAAGAGACTCGACGCGTCGGCGTCTTTCATCTTTGCTGACATGTTTTTGAATCATGAGCGGCAGCTCAACATTTTCATGCACATTTAGCATGGGCATGAGATTGAAAGATTGAAAGACAAAGCCAAAAAATTGATTGCGCCATTCGCTCCGACGATTGTCCGACAAACCCTTCCAGGATTGGCCGTTGATGGTAACTTCGCCAGCATCTGCCGCATCGATGCCGCCTATGATATTGAGCAGAGTGCTTTTGCCGGAACCGGACGCACCAATGACGGCGACGAATTCTCCTCGGTCCAAACTGAGGCTCAGACCACGCAAAGCCGGAACAAGTGTTTCACCTAACTTGTAGCTTTTATGCACGTCGCGCAGTTCAATGAGAGACTGGCTGGCAAAACTTTGTTTGGAATCCAAGGCCATGGGCCAACTCCTAGACGTTTTTTACGTACATCGGAACTCCTGTTGGGTATAATAGCAGCGATTCGGCCAAGTACATACGGTCTTTTGTGCAGGGATTTTATGGATAACTATGCATGGATCTTAGGACTTCGAAGTATATTCCAGCATCTCAGACGAAACTTGGCAGCTGGTTTAGCGATAGGCTTTGGATATCTTGCGATGCTTATGATTTTTGGTTATTCCACGCGAGTTGGCAATTATTTCGCTGTTTCGACCATCTTTTTGCAACAGTCGGGGCACATATCGGTTTTCAAAAAAAATGGCCTGCGTCAACGTTTGATCCGACCTGCAAGATACTCTCTCACTCCCGATGATCTCGCCGCCATTGATGCTTCGCTCAAAACGCAATCGGCTTTTGACTTCAGTGCTCCCTATATGACAGGTTCAGGTTTGATTGGAAACGGTTGTGCATCCTTTCTATTTTCCGGTCTGGCCTTTCATCCTGAAGTGGAGCAAAGGATTCACGAGCATCCAGCCGTTCGTTCGGTCATTCAAGAATTTAGCAACATTGACCAGGGCAAGGAGCTATGGAAGAGTCCTATTCGAAATCAGATTTCCGTGGGCGTTGGCCTCGCAAAACGGCTCGGTAAAGCCCCAGTCGAGCACTCACCGGATCAGCTCGAGGAAGTGATGCTTGACTGTTCGTCCCCTTATTGGAGGAGCCAGTTGGCGCGTGATAATCATGTGCAGCTTTTGACTCGAACCTACGACAAACGACTTTCAGCTGTCGATGCTGATGTCACTGCGAGCTTTCGAACTGGGATGGCGATGTCCGATGAAAAAATGGTGCAGATGCCGCTTCTGCTCATGCAGGATTTATTTGCAACCGATTCGATTTCTTATCTCGCGGTGTTCTTGCGTGATGTGAATCAGGCGCCCATTATCGCCAATTTTCTTGAAAAAAATTTACAAGAAAAGGGTATTGAGGTCGATGCTCTGGTTTGGAACAATGTCCTTTTGAATCCAAACTATGTGAATGGTATGGCTGTGCTGGATGTTTCGATTCTCTTCGTGTCGATAGTCGTCATTTTCGTCGTCTTGCTTTCGGTCATCAACACCCTGACAATTGGCTTGGCAGAGTCAAGGCGAGAAATCGGCAGTCTTCGTGCGATAGGGTATAAGCCCCATCAAGTGGCGTTCATCTTTGCAGTCGAGGCTGGTCTGGTGGCTCTCGTATCGTTAGCAGTCGGAGCTGTTCTGAGCAAAATTTTGGTGGAGCTGATCGCAGCCCAACACATACCCTTTCGATTGCCGGGATTGACTTACCCTACAAGTTTTCAAATTACGCCGACACTTTTGGATCATTTCAAATGCGGCATCCTATTATTTGTTCTTGTGGTCGGGACAACTCTCCTCAAAGCTAGAAGTTATGCCCAGCAGAGTATCCTTCGCTTATTAGACCCAGGAGCTTAGTATGACCCTAGCCTTGCGCATGGCTTTGCGAAGTGTTCTTCGAAATTGGCGACACAGTCTCGCGACCCTGGCGTCGGTTGCGCTTGGACTCATGGCCGTGGCTCTTATCGATGGCTTTGTCAAAGATGTGCAAATTCAGTCGTCCGATTTCATTGTGAAGCGCAATATGTACGGTCATTTCATTATCCAAAGTGTTGAAGAAACCAGTGATGATATCTGGCAAGGTCTTCTCACTCAGGACAACGCCCTTGCGATTGTGAGCGAGCTCAAGAGTCTCGGGACTTCGGTGGTGGGCTACACCCGATTTATGCCTCTGCAGGGAATGGTCGACGGTCTGGGCAATTCGGTCGGTTTCTTTGGTTATGCCTACGATGTGGAGGCAGGAGAGACTATGCGGGGCCCGGAGGGGCGTTGGAATACGATCTACGGCCAACCTTTACAAGGTTCTGACAAACCCAAGGTTCTGGTGGGTCGTGGCTTGGCCGAGCTCCTGGGTTGTAAATTTGACAACATAGCTCCCAGCAAAGGCGGTCCGGATGCAAAGCCTGTAGCTTTGAATTGCTTTCAGGATTCCTTTCAGCTCACAGGCTTGACAGAAAAGGGTCAGATCAATGCGATTGATGTTGAAATAGAGGGGGTGGTGGATATTGGATTTCGTGATCTCGAGGACTCGTGGCTTCTGATGCCGATTGAGCAGGCAAAGATCTTTTTGAAAAGCGAAAAAGTAGCGATGATTGGGGTAGCGCTGGCTCCAGGACAAAATCGTCAGCGCATCATGAAGATCCTTCGTGAACGGGCTCAATCCTTGGGACTTCCCGTCCAAATTATTCCTTGGGAGGAGCACAAAGTCGCTGAATTTTATCGGGTGAACACAATCATCCAGAATATTTTCAGAAATTTTATCTTTCTCATCGTCATTGTCATCTGCACCTTGTCTTTGGCGAACACCATCTCTCGAAGCATTATCCAGCGGACGAAGGAAATCGGAACGCTGCGAGCGCTTGGTTTCAAGGCCCGATTTATTGTTCAATTGTTTGCTTGGGAAGGGCTGTTTCTGGGCTTTATCGGCTCTTTTGTGGGTTCATTGGTAGCTTTTGTCCTAGCCTCTTTGATCAATCTCTCGGGCTTGAGCTACGTCCCCGGATTTTTGTCTCAAGCGATACCTTTTCGAATACTGACTGAACTTTGGGTTTATGTCGAACTTACTTTGATTTTGACTCTGATTGCGGGCCTGTTCTCCTGGCTTATTGCCCTCTTTCGAGCCCGTAAGGGGATTGCGGAGGCCCTGACTCACAGCTAATCGCGGGGAGTCGATTTATAAGGTGATATCGTGAGTCCAGCGGATATGCTAACAATCAAAACGGTAAGGACCAAGCCAACCCTTTCTAGAGAGAGTGCAAGCGTGGCGATCAGCAAAGCGAAAGAAACTCCTGCGACGGAAGTGGCTGCTCACATGAGCTTTGACTCCATTCGCTACGCTCAGGTATGGGAAGATTCCAGATTGCTGAATTGGGCTTTGGAACTAGAACCTCATGATCATGTGCTGTCTATTTCCAGCGCTGGATGCAACGTCCTTTCACTTCTGCTAAAAGAACCGGCCAGTATCATTTCTGTAGATTTGAATCCTATTCAAAATGCAATAGTAGCGCTAAAACTCTATGCCATTGAATCTTTGGGCCACCAGGAGTTTATCGAGCTGATCGGTCTGGCTCCTTCAAACCGACTGAGTGAAATTGTGCAAGGATTGCCAGCCTCGCGTTGGAACGTCTTCACGCAACACTGGAAGACGATGCTCGAGGATTTGCAAAGAGGTTTGCCCAGATCGGGGCGCTTGGAGCAATTTTTTATTCATTTCGCTGAGCAGCACTTCGCGCAGATTCCAAATTTTGCTGCATGGCGGGCATGCTTTGAATGGCCGCAGTTGGCGGAACAAAAACGACTGCTTCCTATGCTGGAAAACGCCGAATTCGCCAAAATCTTTGCTGAAAATTTTGGCCAAGCTATGTTGGAAAAAGGCCGCGATCCTGCCCAATTTCGTTACGTCGAGCGTGCTGATATCGGTGCTGAATTTTATCGGCGCTTTATGCGATTTTTGCGTGAGCAATCTCTCTTTGGCAATGCCTATTCCCATTTTTTCATGTTTGGCTGTCCTATTAGGAACGATCTTGGGCCTGATTCGATTCAGCAGGATAATTTTCCTATCCTTCGTCGCAATGCCCATAAAGTTCGTCTCCAAACAGCGACGATTGAAGAGGTGCTCGCTGATCCTCAAACGCCGATGATATCGAAAGCCAACCTCAGTAATATTTTTGAGTATATGAGCGAAGACAATATGATTCAGTTGCTCTTGGCCTTGGGCGAGAAAATGCCTAAGGGTGGTCGCATTGCTTTCTGGAATCTTTTAGTGGATCGTTCTCTGCCGCAGCAGCTGCGGCATCATTTTAGGCTTTTGCCTATTCCCAAGGATGTGCGCGAGGCTGATCGAGTTTGGTTTTACCAGAACTTTAACGTATTGGAGCGGCTCGCCTAGATGCTAAAAAGGGATTCCACTCAGGAGATCCCTTGACTTCAGACTTCGGAACTCATGGCTTCGGCTGATTCAGCGGCTGGCGTTTCCAGATTTTGCATACGATAGCCAACACCCGGTTCGGTGATGATCAGTTTGGGTTTGTTGGCGTCGGTTTCCAACTTCTGCCTTAGATGGCCGATATAAACTCGAAGATATTGGATATGTTCGACCGATTTGGGGCCCCATACTTCCGTGAGAATTTGATTATGGGTGAGAACTTTGCCTCGGTGTTTTATCAGACACTTGAGCAGTTCATATTCGGTGACGGTCAAGCGAATTTCCTTGCCATCGAGAGTGACCTTGCGAGTGGCTAGGTCAACCATCAAGCCGCCTGAACTGTAGACTGGAGTTGCTAATCCCACCTGATGGCTGCGCAAAGCGAGGCGTAGTCGGGCGAGCAGTTCACCGAGCATAAAGGGTTTGCGAATATAGTCATGAGCTCCTGAATCCAGTGCATTGACGATACTTTCTTCGTCATCTCGCACGGACAAAATGATAATGGGTCCCTGATACCATTCCCTCAGCTGATGCAAGACCTTGATACCATCCAGATCGGGCAAGCCTAGATCCAGGATGATGCCATCAGGGCTTTGCTGTATGGCCATTTGAATGCCCTCTTCACCAGTCCTAGCTTCCGTGACTTCATAGCCATGCGGAGCCAGAGCCAAGCGAATGAAGCGACGGATCTGATTTTCATCATCGATGACGAGCAGCTGTTGTTTTTTGCTCTGATTCATAAAAGCTCCGATCAATGGCATTGCTTGCGAATTCGCCTATTTTTATGCATGGCAGGGAAGACTCACTGTAAAGACGGCTCCACCTTGCGGGTGATTGGACGCCACGATGTGTCCTCCCTGAGCTTCGATAAATCCTTGAGCTATGGAAAGTCCCAATCCGAGTCCTCCTGGATTTTGCGGCGACCCTCGATAGAACTTTTCAAAGACTCGCTCAAGCCTATCTGCAGAGAGACCTGGACCATGGTCACGAATAGAAATATAGGCAATATCCTTGCTCGCGCGTACCGTTATTTCAATGGGTGTATCTGATGGCGTGTAGACCCTGGCATTGTGAATGATATTGGCTAAAGCTTGGTCAACAAGCACGGGATCCACCCAGATCTCTGGTATGTCGCCTTGAAAGTCTAGCAGCACGTGATGAGGGTAGCCTTCGAGTTCGAGTCTCTGGATAACCACGGCCAGGAGATCGCGTATGTCAGAGTATTCGCGTCTTGGTTTGAGCATTCCCGAATCGATGCGAGACATGTCAAGAAGGTTTTCAACAACGCTGCGTAGCCTTTGTGAGGCGAAGAGGATTTCTGAAGCTAAGCTTTGCACCAGTTGTGGATCCTGACTGCTCCGTTCATCTATCAAGGCGCTAGCGGAGCCCGTGATAGCTACTAATGGTGTTTTAAATTCATGGGAAACGGAATTGAGCAGGGTCTTATAGAGTTTTTGAGTTTGCTTCATAACTTCGACGTTATGAGATTGCGTGTGGTAGTTTTCTCGCTCGATAGCGACCGCAATTTGGTGGGCCAAGGTCGCTGCCAGTCGTTGCTTTTCGCTACTCTCTTGCAAAATGCCGGCAGTACCTATGAGCAGCGTACCCACCATACCTTCGCGACCAATCAAGGGCAGAAAAGCTCGACCGGATCGGGTTTGCTGAATGGCAAACTCTTGCTGGGGATCTTTGCCATTGAAAGCCCGAATCAGCTCAGCTGATTCCTCGTCATTCGGAACAAACTGACTTGCGTCATGCAATTCAAACTTTAGCTCGGATTTTACTTCGTCACTGCCAATGAAAAGAAGGGCGACGGGCTGCTTCAACAAATCGTGCATAGATGTACAGCTTATCTTGCCGACATCATCTCGGGACTGTGCCTGGGCTAATTGTCGAGCCAGTGAATAAAGCATGCTGGTGGCCTCTTCGCGCAGGCGTAACACAGTCGCTTGATTCTTGAGTTGATTGACCAGTCCTCCGATGCTGACCGCAGCTATAAATAAAGCGACAACGGTTGGTAGATCCTTGGGTTCATCGACCCGAAAGGTAAACACGGGCGGAAACAGCCAGTAGTAATAAACCAGGATCAAGAGGGCGCCGAGAATGAAGATCGTAAGCCGAGCAAAAAACAGGCCCGATACGCCGATGGCGATCATGAAGAAAATACCGACCGCGACATGGCCGATGAAGGGCTCGATTAAAGTCCCAAGCAGAAACACTGTGGCAAGAATGGGAATAGACAGTCGGAGCTCGTTCCAGGTGACGAGCTTTAGTTTCTTGGCTTGGAACGCAGAGCGAACAGACATGAGAGGAGGCGCCTCGTAGAGCGAGAATCATTGGCCGACTTTTGGTCCAAACTTCATCACTAGCAGGAGGGCATAGGAATGTCGATCAGAACCTTTCTCATGGAACTCTAACAATTCAATAAGCTGCCGAGCTCTAATGGAAAGAGCATACCGTATCTATCGTTTGTGGCGAAGCGATTCGGTATGCTCTGGAAAGCGTCTGAAAATTAAGGAGCCGGAGCTGCCACAGGTCCGCCTGCAGGGACGGAAACAGGGTCAGTTGTAATCGCAAAGTCGATGATTTCGTTTTTACGAACGATATCGATCAGCTTGACAACCTCTTCGTAAGGAGTCTTGGCATCTGCCATAATGTTGGCTGCCAAATTTACGCCAGGCTTCTTTTCGCGTTCCGATTTGATTCTCGGTCCGACTTCGTCAAATTCAATGCGGGCGTTTTCCATCCACAGTTTGCCTTCTTTATCGATGGCAAAAGTGAGGGTCTTCTCGTCCGGTTTTTGGGTCTGTGCCGATTCTGCCTCTGGCAGCTTCAGTTCGATCGCCTTGTTGGTGACGACGCTGGCTGTCACCATGAAAATGATGAGCAGCACGAGCATGATGTCGACCAACGGGGTCACGTTAATACCCGAGATCTCTTCTTCGTTGTTGTCGAGTGATCCACCCGCCATGTTCGTTATCCTTTCTGAGGCTTAAGAAAGTTGTTCAACTCAAGGGCTTATTTGCTCTTGCTGTTGAAGTCTTCGCCCAGTCCGGCCACCAAGGTGCTCACCATCGCTTGCGCGTCGGTTGCGATCACTTTGATCTGCCTTTGGAAATAGTTATATGCAATAACGGCGGGGATAGCCACCAGAAGACCGACAGCAGTTGCCACCAGAGCTTCGGAGATGCCGGCCATAACAACCGAGGCGCCACCAGCTGGATTTGCACCCAGATCATGGAACGATTTGATGATACCCAAAACGGTACCGAAGAGACCGATGAAAGGAGCGTTGTTACCCAAGGTCGCCAAGACCACAAGGCCGCGATCGAGGACTTTACGCTGGCGCAACAGATAGGCAGTCGTCAACTCTTGGATGGCATGGAAGCCGCCTTCGCGGTGATTCAGTCCTTCCAAAGCAACTTTCGCTTCCAAGCTGCTTGGATAGCTCGCGCAGAGCTCGCTGGCCGCGGTGTAATCCTTGTTACGCAGCTTGGTGTAAAAATCTTCGATCACCTCGCCTTTCAGGCGACTTTGACGAAGGAAGAACCAGAACCTTTCGACCGCAATTGCAACCGAAACCACACTGAGAATGATGAGGAGCCACAGGATCCACTCAGTCCCCAGGAGGGTCATCTGGAGAAGTTCTTCGACGATGTTAAATTGTTTTTCCATTGCACTACCTTTCTGCCTCAGAGGCGCTATCCATCTCGCAACTCATGTCGCTGTTACGTACATCTTTAGGAATCAGACAGACACAACTATCTGATTCTTCAGTTCTACACAAATAAAAAGCTCAGGGGTCGTCATCAGTCGGTGAGTTTGAACTCAATCATCACGATATGCCCGATGACTTTGACAGCTTGGCCATTGATCATACGCGGTGCGTACTTCCACTTGCGCAACGCCTTTCTGGCTTCTTGTTCAAATACCGAGCGATTCTCGGCTTCTACCACGACGACGTTTTCTGGGTGTCCGTCTTCCGTGATATCAAAGCGGAACTTGACCCAGCCTTCGATGCCTTTGAGGGCGGCCTCTTTTGGCATGGCTGGTTTGACTTGTTCCAGCGGTTGCCAGTTGGTGTTCACGCCAGGATCGCTCTCACCGGTCGTGGTGCTGACACCGACACCGACGACGCCACCAGTTGGGTCGTCACCAAAGCTCTGCGGAGCTGAATTCGTGGCTGGTTCTTCTTCTTCTTTGGGAAGATCCTTTTGCGTGATAGCACGAGCGTTGGGTTTTGGCTTAGGTTTGGGCTTCGAAATTTCCACAGCTTTGGTCTGTGTGACTGCTGGATTGCCGTGGGGGTTATACAGGATGCGTACTTTCGCGACTTTCGGCGGTTCGGGAACCTTGTAGTCAGAGGACGAATGCCCGAATCTCATAACCAGGACGGAAGCTATATGCAGGGCTACAGAACCGAGCACAGCGAGCGAAGGCGCGTGGTTATCGACGTTTCGAGCAATGCCCTCGATCTTCATGGCGCTCCCAGGCGTTGTTGTCGTTGAGGCGGTAACGATTTCCATGTCGGCCCATTTTCCTTGTTTGTGTCGGATCGAGCGTTGAGCTGATTTAATCAATTAGAGAAATCCCAAAGTGCCTTATGAAAAGCAAATAAAAAAACACATAAAAAAAGTCAGCAAAATAATAAAAAAAACATAAAAACTACTCTATCGACCTTGTCTAAGTCCCTGTAAATATTTAAGACTGGGTCTATGTACGCACAAAAAATGAGCCAACTGGCCAAGATTTTGTATACACGTTTTTCGCAAGTCGACCCTATCTGAGCAGAAAGAGTTGCTCAGCATTTCTGGATTGTGTAAGAGCTGCACTGTTTGACAAGGTATGCCCACTCGTGGCCAGATGGCTATCGGCACTTCAAATCTAAACTTGAGCCGCGCTGTATCTGCATAGTGCATTTTGACTAGGAGTTCCTCTTGAGTTCACCCCCTGCCTCGTCAGCCCCTCGCAATCAGCGTTATATGCTCACTCTCAGCCTTGGCGCTTTGGGCGTGGTGTTTGGCGATATCGGCACCAGCCCACTCTACGCTTTGCGTGAGTGCTTTCATGGCGAGTCTGGCTTGCCTGTGACAACCGATAACATCCTCGGCATACTGTCGTTGGTCTTTTGGGCTCTGATTATCGTTATTTCGCTCAAATACGTTCTTTATGTCATGCGCGCCGACAACCGCGGTGAAGGCGGAGTGCTGGCTCTTATGGCTTTGGCCCATCCCAAGCCGCTTCTGGAAGGCAAGGATCCTAAGAAGATTCTGGTCTTTTTAGGCTTGTTTGGGGCTGCTTTGCTGTATGGCGATGGCGTTATAACCCCTGCCATCTCTGTGCTTTCGGCGGTTGAGGGGCTTGAAATTTCCACCCCTTTATTTAAGCCCTACGTTATCCCTATCGCGGTCTTTGTGCTGTTCTTATTATTCATGCCTCAAAGATTTGGGACGGACAAAATAGGCAAAGCCTTTGGCCCTATCATCATGATTTGGTTTATCACGATCGCCGTCTTGGGGATCAGCGGAATTTCGCACAATCCGAGCGTACTGAAGGGTCTGAGTCCGACCTATGGCTTTCGATTCTTCCTGGATAACGGCTGGCATGGATTTTTGGCTCTCGGGGCTGTGTTTCTGGTGGCCACTGGCGGCGAGGCTCTCTATGCGGATATCGGGCACTTTGGGCGGAAGCCGATCAACCTTGCCTGGTTTTTTGTCGTGCTTCCGAGTTTAGTTTTGAACTATTTTGGTCAAGGCGCTTTGCTCTTGAAATCACCCGAGGCGTCCCACAATCCTTTCTTTCTGTTAGCGCCCAATTGGGCGACGGTCCCTTTGGTTTTACTATCGACCATGGCGGCTATCATTGCTTCGCAGGCGCTCATATCGGGAACCTACTCTCTAACCCATCAGGCGATCCAGTTAGGGTACTTGCCTCGGCAAAAGATCACTCATACCTCGAGTCATGAAATTGGCCAGATCTACGTTCCATTCATCAACTGGACGATGCTGATTGGAACCGTGGCTCTGGTGCTGGTTTTTGGATCTTCCAGCCGACTGGCTGCGGCTTATGGCTTAGCAGTCACTGCAACCATGGTGATAACCACCATCCTGATCTATTATGTTGCGCGTTACCTCTGGAATTGGAAACCATGGATAGCGTTGAGTGTGTCTGCGGTCTTGCTGATCGTTGATCTTTCTTTCTTTTTCGCCAACCTGATCAAACTGTTTGAAGGCGGCTTCATACCTCTCATCATTGCGTTGGTCATTTTCGGTTCGATGACCACCTGGCGTCGAGGACGGTATATTCTTGGCCAAAGGCTTAAGGAAAAAGCCCTGCGTGTCGAACGCTTTATAGAACAGATCAAGGCTAAGGACGTCTATCGTGTGCCGGGCACAGCCGTATTCATGACCAGTGTACCGGACGGAACTCCACCTTCTTTGGTTCACAATCTTCGTCACAATCATATCGTTCACGCCAACACAGTGCTTTTGACAGTCACTACAGAGAGCATTCCCTATGTCGCCGTCGATGAGCAAATCGAAGTGAAGGAAGTTCATCCAGGGATCTATTCGGCCATGATTCGCTATGGATTTATGGAAATGCCTGATGTTCCCGCCTGTCTCGATCGGGGTCTGACAAAATATTTTCCCTTTGTCTTTGCCGACGTCACGTATTTCCTGGGTCGCGAGTCGCTGATATCGACGAATCGGCCCGGAATGGCCCGTTGGCGTGAGCATCTGTTCTCGTTTATGACCAAGAATAGTCAAAAAGCGACAGACTTCTTTAAACTGCCAGCTGATCAGGTGTTTGAAATTGGTATTGTGGTCGAATTGTAAGTCGAGCTAACGATGGAGCTGCTGGGCAACTCCATTTATACCCGATAGGCAAGCACATTGATCAGGGGTGGGAAGTATCGATCCACTTCTTCCAATGGCTTCCAGTGATCTTCAAAGAGATCAGCCAACTGAAATCCACAACGCATCAGCAACCCGAGTTGATCGCTCAGACTGTGACCAAATTCCATGGGAACTTCGGGATAGACAAAGCGCTGAAAATCTTCTGAACTCAGGCTCTTTTGATCCGAATATGGGACCGGATATTTGAGTTCAAAAACTCCGCTTTGAGCCTTGGTAAAATCAAAACTCCAAGCCATTGGATTGATGAAGGCATAGAGAAGACGTCCTCCAGGAGCCAGCAGGCGAGCACAGTGTTGCCACACGGGACTGAGCTGTTCGAAAAAGCAATTGGCTAACGGCATGACGATACAATCGAAACTCTGATCAGGAAGAAAACTCAAGTCTTCAGCGGCGCCGCGATGCAAAGTGAGAGGCAACTGCCAGCGTCGAGCCAGGGCTTCATCGCGAGACAATTGTTCGTCGGAAATATCGACTAAAGTTACCTGGGCTCCCGCCGCAGCAAGAAGCGCTGCCTGCCTCCCTCCGCCAGCTGCCAAAGCCAAATAGCGACTGCTCTGCAAGGGCCCCAGCCAATGATCTGGCACAGCCTTGGTCGGGCTCAGATGCAGTCGCAGTTGACCGTTTCGAGCCGCCTCTATGTCTTGATCACAAGCTGATTCCGACCACTGGATGCCATAGCGCGCTTGGGTGTTCCAGGCTCGGCGATTGTGCTCCTGAATATCCATCACTTTTCCCGGCAATAGGTCTTGAAGTTTATCGCTTCCGCCGAGGACGCTAGCACACTTGCTACAAGCGGGAAAAGAGCCAATCCTGCGGTGGTTTTGTAAGTCAGTTCAGGAGGCCCGCTGCTCCCGGTGGTGATGAGCAGGAAGAGTGATGGTAGCCACGGTCCAATTGCCTTCCCTGCGAAAACTTAAGCTCCCCGAAGCTCGAAGCAAGGTGGCAAAGACAAGGGTCAATCCCATGCCTCGCCCGGGCCGATCAAGCTTGGTGGTGAAGAATGGTTCGGTGAATTTTTCCAAATCGCTTGTCGATAGTTCGGTGCCGTTGTCCCAGATTTCCAGGACGATCTGCTCAGGCTTACATTGGATTTTGAGAGAAATGACACCGCCAGGGCGAGATTCCACCGCTTCAGCTGCATTCAGCAGCAGTGTATGAAGAACATTCTGTAGTTCTTCCAGATCCATTCGAATGTGAATCCCCTGAGCAGAATCGATGTGAAGCTCAAAATCTTTTTGGAAAGGCAATGTAAGGATGCGCTGCTCTACATCTTGAAGCGCCAGCTGCAGATCCGTATAGCTATCCTTATCGTCTTGCTCCTTATTGAGGCGATTTAAACTCCAGACGACGAACTGGATACGTTTGGCCGCTAGATGAATACGCGGATTGATTCGTTTGAGTTCAGATCCAGAGAAATCTTTGCGTTCCAGAATTTCAAGGTAACCTAAAAGTATAGCCAAGGGATTGTTGATTTCATGAGCAATGCCACCTGCCAGCCGATTAATCGAATTTTGTCGCTCTTTTTGTGCGACAATTTTTTCCTGGGTTTGAATGCGAGTCTGCTGACTCTGTTTGACCAATTCAAACATAAAAGCGAGCCCGAAAGCAAAACTTAATTCCAGGCAACGATCGATGTAGAGCGAGAGTTGAGCGGGATGTTTGGCTGGAACGAGATGAGGCAAAAAGTGGTGCCAGAGTCCGGTAGCTATAGACAGATAAAACAGCAAAAAGAGGCCATAGTATGGGAGTGTTGCTCGAGGGCCGCGTAAGAAAGACGAAGCGATAATAATCGCGATAACATGATGGTAGGCGCCTGAGATATCACCGAGTCGAGAGCTGATGAGAATCAAGAGCAGTAGGATCGATAAGGAGTTAATGACATGAAAGCTTGCCCTTTCCACTTGCTCGATGCTCTTCACTTTCACATAAGTGAAGACGCAGACGAACCACATGGCAAGTTGGAGGTAAAAGATGTGATCCAGTCGGGCCCGAACGAAAGCTGTGGTGAACAGTGCAACAGGAATTCCAAACAATGCACCAAGCAAGATGCATTTAAGCAAAAGGAGTCTGTGATGGGCATCGATGTCCTGACTCTGCCAGGATTCCTTGTTGATTTGTAGCAGACGATGCATTTGCACTAGGAACCTGCCTTATCCAGCATAAACTCCGGTGAACTCACTAAGTTTCGGTTTATTAGGGGGATGGGTTGAGGACAATCGGCTGGCAGGGACGGCGTTATTTTTTATCTTTGGGTAAGGCTTGAAGGGCAATAAACCCGCTCCTGTTTGAACGCGAAGTGAGTAATGTAAGTCATCGAAAGTTATGGATTAAGTGTAAAAACGGAGCTGATCTAAAGGCTTAGCAAAAAACCCAAAGAAGCGCTTGAGTTTGCTCAACAATATTCCGAAAAGTTTAAAAGTTTACGGAGTCTGTAAGTTTTTTTTGGCTGGATGCTTGCAATTTTGAAGTCGATTGCACTACAAGAAAAGTCGTTGGAATTTGTCGAAGAGGATGCCATGAAACGACTGTCTCTCTTAGCCTTCATTCTTATCATCAGCAGCTGCAGCCGATCCGAAAAGAACGCTGCATCAGCGCCCGTAAATATTCCTTCGGATGGGAAGACATCGAGTATACCGCGTCTTACGGAATGTTATCTGGGTGACGCATTCACCTGTGCGGTTGAAGCATCGATCGTCGCCAAGACCAATGCGCGTCGGAGTGCGGCGGCACTCACCCAAAGTTTTGAAAGTTCCTTCGTCGCTCGACATTGGTCCGATGAGCAATTAGCAAGCAACACCTTAAGTCATGATGGTTTTCCCGCAGAGCGTGCCGAGACTTTGCAAGTAAATTTTCCCGATTTGAGCTTTTTCTATTCAGCGGAAAACGTGGCTATGGCCGTGACCAATGCCCAAACAGCAGATGAGCTGGCAGAAGAAATTGTGGAAATGTGGTGGAACAGTAGCGGGCACCGAAAGAATATGTTAGGACCTTACCGTTATATCGGAGTCGGGGTGGTGAAATCCGGACGAATCGTGTACGCCACTCAGCTCTTTCATTGATGAACTCATAGTTTCATCGAGATTTCATTTCGTCTTTAACAAAAATTTACCGTGGACCATTAAGGTTCGAGGCGTTTCAGAAATGGAAAAGGCTCCAAGCGGGAGCTTTTGGATCTCAAGACGCAGGAGCCACGATGAAGGTCAGCCGTCTCCCAGTCATTCATACTACGGAATCAAGGGACTATCCCCTGGAATTGCATGTCGCCCATTTGACTCCCGGGCGGACGCGGTTTCATCTCAGTCTCATTCGAAAAAATGACACATTTTGTCGAGCGATTGAGGGTAGACTGAGGCGCGAAGCGTCTATTCATCGGGTCGAGGCTCGGGCTCACACAGGATCCCTTGTGATCGAGCATGCTTGGAACGAAGCATTGGACCTCGGTAATTTGCGATTTTGGATCCAAGAGGCGTTGCGCAATCCAGACGCCTATATGGTTCTGGAGGATGAGCCGACCGATGCTCCGTCGCTCGTCATTGAAAACGAAGAACACCTGAATTGGTGCAGCCTTTCTGCCCAAGGTATCATTAAAGAACTGCAGACAAGTGAAACCCTAGGTCTATCTTCGAGTGATATCGAGGCTCGACGTCTCCGCTATGGTGCCAACGATGTCGAGCAGGTCAAACCTACCAGCAGGTGGGTTTTGTTTCGTCGGCAGTTTGGCAACTCTCAGACACTGCTTCTGGCAGGCTCGGCAGGCCTCTCCCTGCTGACCGGGGGCATTTTTGATGTCGTCATGATCGGCGGAGTGATCCTGCTGAATGGTTATATTGGATACATTTCTGAGGCTCATGCTGATGAAGTGATTTGTTCGATTGGCAGCATCGAGCCTCAAGAGGTGAGAGTGCTGCGGGACGGCAAGCCGTGTAATATTTTGGATCGCGAACTGGTTGTGGGCGATGTCATAGTCCTTGCTCACGGTGTTGTTCCCGCAGATCTTCGTTTGATTGATTCCAAGGGACTTATGGTGGACGAATCACCATTGACCGGCGAATCGATGCCTGTTGCCAAACATCACGCTGCGATTGATCGGGCTTTGCTCCACGCGATATCCGATCGTCGAAACTTAATTTTCCGGGGCACCATCATCACCTCTGGCCAAGGGGTCGCGGTGGTGATTGGTACAGGCGAAAACACGGAGATTGGCCGAGTGCGCCGTTTGGTTGCCACGACCGAACTCAAAGATTCGCCGCTGCAAAAAGATTTGCAAGATATTGGACAGCAGACCATTTTGATTTCCGGAGCCATCTGTGGCGGAATTTTCTTGATGGGCATGATGCGTGGCAGTGGCCTGATCCAGATGCTGCAGACCAGTATTTCCTTGGCTGTTGCAGCTGTACCTGAAGGCTTACCGACCATTGGCACAACCACCATGGCTTTGGGTGTTGCCAATCTTAAAAAGCAAAATATTCTTGTCAGGCGTCTTAATGTTCTCGAAGCATTAGGCTCGGTAGAGGTTCTTTGTCTGGACAAAACAGGCACCTTGACGATGAACGAGATGATAGCTGAAGAAGGATTCTTTGGCCTCGAGTACTGGCATCGCTCTCAATTCAAAGATGTGCCAAAAACCAAAAAGTCCAGAGATGCTGTGACCGTGATTCTGCCATCCAGGAAATGGAGTTTGATCGCAGCGCTTTGCACGGACTGCGAAAAAATTCTGGCCCCAGACGGCTCTGGTCGGCGATGGAGTGGGTCTTCTACTGAAAAAGCCATCGTCGAAATTGCCGAACAGATGGGTATCGATGCCGAAGCTGTTCAGAAAGAGATTCCGCGCTTCCGCGTGAGCTACCGAACTGAAGTGCGTCAATATATGGTGACATATCACCATGTCAAAGATTCGGATCGCAATTTAGCGGCTGTGAAGGGCAATCCAGAGCAGCTGCTCGAAATGTCAGCTTGGTTTTTGGACCAAGGGGTTCTTCGTGATTTGAACGATGAGACTCGAGATAAATTGCGTGAACAAAATCGTTTGCTGGCCAAACAGGGTTTGCGGGTTCTTGGTTTCGCTTTCGCAGAGGGAGAGGGCCTCCAGTCGATTCAGGATCAGAAATTGGTCTGGGTCGGTGCGATTGGCCTTATGGATCCTACGCGGGAAGGAATGGTCGAGCTGATCGAGCGCTTTCACCAGGCCGGCATCAAGACCATCATGATGACGGGCGATCAGACCGATACCGCGAAAGCTGTAGGCAAGGCCCTGGGATTCAATGGCAACGGCAATAAAGTCAAGACAGCTGATGCTAGAGGCCTGAAGGACTTGAGTCTGGACGAGATCGCTGATTTGGCTGAGAATGTCCAAGTCTTTTCGCGAGTCAGCCCTACCGACAAACTGCGGATCGTCCAAGCCCTGCAAAAACGTGGCAAGATCGTGGCCATGACGGGCGACGGGATCAACGACAGCCCGGCTCTCAAGGCGGCTCATGTCGGTATCGCTATGGGTTTTCAGGGAACGTCTGCAGCGCGGGAATCGGCTGATATCGTTTTGAAAGACGACAACCTCCAGGTTCTCTATCATGCGATTGAGCAAGGCCGTTCCGTAAGGGCCAACTTACGTAAATCCATCAAATATCTGCTGGGCACCAATCTCAGCGAAATAGCCGTAATGTTTGCATCGATCGCCGCGGGGCGGGGATCGCCTCTGAATTCGGTTCAGCTTCTGTGGATCAACCTGCTGACCGACGTCTTACCTGGTCTCGCTCTAGCCCTGGACCCTCCAGCGGCAGACATCATGAAGCGGCCTCCTTCCGACCCGACCAAGCCTTTGCTGTCCAAGGCGGCGAAATTGGAGCTTCTGGTCGAAGGTGGCTTGATCAGTGCAGGTTCCTTGTTATCCTTCGAGATGGCCCATCGTTTGGGACGCACGCCCCAGGAAAGCACCACCTCGGCTTTTGTCAGTCTTACGACCAGTCAAATACTCCATACGCTATCGGCGTCGGCTGAACATGACGGCTTGATTAAAGGCCAGTTCCCTCGTAATAAGCGTATCTATGGGGCCATGGGATTTGCCGGTGCCACAATTGCGTTGGGAGTTGTTTCGCCTTGGTTCCGTAAACTTCTTGGCAACGCAGCGCTGACTCCGGCCACACTCGGTACGTCCCTAGTCAACGGCGTGTTGCCGATCATTGCTTTGGAGTTACTGAAGCTGCGACCTGGAAAGACCGAACTCGAGCGCTAAATTTTAGCAAGCTTTGCGCTCTCCACGATACACAGATGAGAGGACTCAGAGACATGTTCAAACTATCCAAATTCAGCACAGGCTTTATGGTCGGATTCGGTGCGGGCTTTATCAGCAGAGATCTGCTGAGCAATGGTTCGAGTGTTTTGAAGCCTGTGATCAAGGGATTTATGAAAGCCGGAGTCACTTTGGTGGAAAAGGGTCGCGAATCGATTGCTGGATTCACCGAAACTTTGGAAGATCTCATGGCGGAAGTGCGGTCTGAGCATTTTTCCAAAGCCAGCTCTGCAGCCGCTCCAGCGACAGCTGAAGCGACACCAGCTCCTGCTGTGAAGCCGACTCAGGAAGCTGCCAAGACGAGCAAAGCGCCGTCGTCGGTCCAGAAATCCTAAGGGGTGATGAACATGACTCTATCGGCCACTATCAAGCATCATGCTCCGGGTCGTTTGCGACTGCAGTTTAGCGAAGAGGATTTTGAGCGCGAAGAAATTCGCGATGCCATTCAGGTGCTCCGGCGTTCGCCAAGTTTGCGTCGCGTTCAGGGCAACCCTGTCACGCGCACGCTTCTTATCGAGGCGGATGACGAAGAGCTCTTGCAGTCTGCTTTGCAGGAAGTGACTCAAGCAAAGGTCATACAACTGAGAGCCGAAGGCACTTCAGCGCCGCATCAGCCATTGCGGTTCGACTTTGTTAAGCTGCGCAAGGGCTGCGATCGCTTCTTCAAAGAAGCTACAGGCGGGAGAATCGACTTCCATACCGCTTCGGTCTTGGCCTTGGCAGTCCTTGGCGTTAAGCAAATGGCTAAGGGTTCGATTTTGCCGGCAGGCTTGACTTTGCTCATGTATGCAGCTGGAGTCGCAGAGATGACAGCAGAAGAAACCAAGCCTTAGAATTGATCTGAAAAGATCCGCTGATGTCAATCAGCGGGCCTATCTTTTTTGTCTTCAAGATTGTAACTCACTCGCCTATACTGGATTAAATCATACAAGTGAGGACAGACTTGGACTGCTTTATCCATCAGACATATGGTCGGATGCGGGTGCGCGTTGCAGCTCTTAAGGGAAATCTGCAAAGCTGTCGCGAACTTATGAGGCAACTCGCCGCTCTTCCTGGAGTGCAGCGGGTGGCAGCCAATGACGTTACCGGCAGCATCATCGTCCATTACGATCCGCAATCGATACCCGCAGCTCGCATTCTGAGAATTTTTCAAGAGCGTAAACTCCTGCACAATGTCATCGGCTTTCCTAACGCCCATATTCGTCCCGGAATGATGGCGAAAGGCAATGCTTTGCAAGTCGAGGATTGGGTGAGCGAAACGGTAAGTTTCGCATCGAAAGCGATCTTTAAATCTTTGCTGGAAGCAGCCCTGCAGAAGACTGGGCAAATCTTGTTGAAGAAGATTTTGCTTTAGGCTGACAGCGAGATAGGTTTATTGAAAAGTAGATTCGCCATCATTCTATTCATCGGGTGGCGTTGGAAATTTAGTGTCTGGTTCTTTTTCATCTAGTTTGATAGGGACATTTGCGCAAGTCTTGCTTCGATTGCGTTGACATCGTCCTCTCTTTTTCATGGGTTATAGTGCCCCGAGCCGATTCGTGACTTCTGCCAATTAATCGCCAGGCGCAGTGCCGTGAATGCCAATGCAGCTTCAAGGGTCAGCTCTCCCATCGTATCCATCGTCTTGGTTCAACCCTTAAACTGTCGATTTATGGCCTCTATTGCCTGAGTCGTCCTCAGTGCGGCCCAATGCTTGCGATCCAAGCGAAAATGCACTACGAGCGAGTCCAGGTCTATTGCGATGCACTGAACTGAAGCTCTTCAGAATATCGGATACCGAGAGCCTTCCTGAATTCTCTCAAGGATTCGGCGTTTAATTGAGAGTCTATCGTGAAATCATTCAAGTTTCTATTCTTCGGCACGCCGTGCGGCGAATACGCCATGCGCATGGCTTGGCGAATATCCCCGGGGCTTATCAGTCACACAAACTCAATTAAATTTCGCTATACCCTGTACGAAACAAGAACTCATCACTCAACCCAAGCCTAGCGTTTCATCAGAAAAAAAGAGCGCCTTTAAGCGCTCTATTTTAGCAATGATAAGTTTGCTAGCTCTCACTTGGCACTCAGGATCTTGGAAATCCTGAATGCTATCTGACAAGTAAATTAGAGAACCCGGCTCCAATCTGTCAGCGTGATATTACGAAGAATGCTTTCCTGAGCACCCCGCTCAGAGAACTCTTCACCAGTCAATTTATTGGCTTTCAGCTGTTCAAGTAACTTCGTATATGCCGCTTCAACGTTTACAAGATCTTTGGCTGGATCGACTGAGTCGAGAGTGTCACCGGAATTCAACGAAGTGACGATCAAGCGATAAGCAAGATTAATGTAATCACTTTCGCCAGATTTCAGAACCCCGAAGAGGATCTGGAAGAGGTCCTTCTCTTGAACTTGAGCTCCGGCCAAATCGATGACGATCGAGCGAACTAAGTCTGCATCCACAGGCACTTTGCGCACCTTAGCAAGATCGAGGTAAAGCGCTGCTTGAGTAGTAAGTTCCTGCACCAACTTGGGTTCCGCCGGTGACTTGGATTGCGCCACTGGGCGTGCAGGAGCAGGAGCTCCCGCAACGTATTTTGGCACGAGAGCCGCAATTGCTTCTTCAGCGGCCAGGAGCTTCAAGAAATTCGCATCGACTACAGGAGCACTGGAGTATTTATCCAAGAACGCATTCTTGACTCGGATCGCAACGTTGGTCGCAGTTTCCTTTTCACGCAGGTACAGATCGTACGAAGCGCTATTCCCCATGACTGACGAAACTGCGCTAAATTGCTGGATAAGCCTGAAAATTGGCGAATCAGGATTTTCAGCCACGAAGTATTGTCCTGACGCAGACGCCACGTAGGCGATTTTCGATTTGTCTGCGAAAATTCTTTCAAAGTCAGCGCGGTTGTAGACATCAGCCTGAAGGGCTTTGAGTCGGGCCGCTGAGTTCTCGCCAGGTGCGAACATGGCAGAAAGAATTTGAGCATACATACCGAAGAGAAGTTCACGCTCTTCGGAAAACTGGTTGATGTACTGATCCGCGAATGCAGCTTGTTTGTCAGTTGGAACAAAACGGGCAACTTGAACACCATTGACGATGCGTTTTTCAAAGGTGTCGAGAAGCTCCCGGCGATAGTCAGGATCGTCCATGAAGCTTGGTAGGAAGTTGCTGTTGACTGCCACAACTACGCCTGGAATATCAAATCCAGAGAACGACACGATCGCCCTTTGAGTAAGGCTGGTCAAAGCATACGATCTGAGTTCCTTGATGCCACCGTAAACGGCAGCCTTAGTTTCAAACTCTTCGTCATTGGCGTTGTAATTGACCTGATTGAAAGGGGTACCATATTCCTTGATGGTGTAACTCGAATACTCAGGCATCGCGCTCGCAAGTTCTGCGCACGAGTTGATAGTTGTACGAGTTTTGTTGAATGTCAGCGCTCGCAATCTAGCAAACGGTACAGCATTAACAAACTCCGAATCCTTCCAAAGTGTACAATATTTGTCTTCAGCAAAAGCCAGTTCTTTAAAGAATTTAAAGATAATATCGGCTGCGAGTCGATACTGTTCCAGTTCAGGAAGCGACTCTACAAACTTTTCTTCTTCGAAGACATCTTTAGGCAGATCTTCCACCTTTGTGGTACCGGTGTAGGTAGCCAAATACTGACGATACACGGACTCGTTTTTCACGAAGTAAGGATCGTTCAAATTCCTAGTCTTGAGATAGAGCAGGTAGCGATACTGGTCATAAATCGACTTCAACGGAATCATAACGCGTGTTTGGATAAAGGCGCTAGGATCTGGCAGATTTTGGGCCTCGAAGCGGCTGAGACGCATAGTGCTGGTACCATCAAAACGATCTATGAGGGCCTTTGCCATCTGAACAGGGTTCGATCCACGGTCCCAACGGCGGCAACGCGCATCTTGCATGGGTATTTCAAGTTGGAAAATATCTAGATCCCAGCAATACAGGTAGTTTTTCAGCTTGCTTGGGTCAGGAACTCGATCTTCGATTGGCCGAGTATCATTTTGGTTTTGATTTGCTACGCTGATGATCTTGGGTAAGCCCGACGCATCATTTTCTTTGAGTTCGACGGCGTTGTAGTAGCCGTAGCGAATGGCAGCAACGTCATACGTGCCAGGCTCAAAACCCCGATCTTCATCGGCGTCTGGATAGTCCATCACCGAGGTTGTACGTCTGATCGGAATACCTTTAGCATCGCGACGGAAGTTGGCATCGTCAGCACTGCCCATGAAGTTATGAGTCAAGCCCAGGTTATGACCGAACTCGTGAACCAAGGTCGAGCGGAGGGTTGGCGCCAGGAGTTTCATGGCACATTCATTGAAAATCTCGGAGTCGAAATTGAGCTGCTCAAGCCAGTTAGGCGATTTGGATTGATTGGCCAATGTTTCGACGTAAGCGCCAAATTTAAGTTGACCGCAAACACTTTCGATCTGTTTGAAAGTATTGAACACGGAAGCTCTATAACCACAGTTGTCGTGTTTAGCAAACTGGATCGCTGAACCGGTTGAATAGCGATCGTTATAGAATTTCTGGAAGTTTTTACGAGCGTTTTGGTTCGAAGATAAATTGCGACCTTTATTAGCAATCGCAACTTTCCGGTCAGCAGTGACAGCTTCTAGCGGCTTTATAACTTGACCAAGAAGTTCACTCGAGATCTTCTGACGGTTCTCTCTTGTATTCGAAACTTCGGCGAGGAACATACCATCGCTGACTGCATCGATACCATCAAAGCTCAGGTCGAGATTGCTGGCATCGCGCAAAACTAGGCCCGGGAAGGTGATGCCTGGAACGCGTTTGTTGTCATAAAGACCTAGTTTATAGCGGATGTAGTCTTTCAAGTCAGCGTAGACACCTTCACGATAGGTGCGCAGATAGATGTGATTTGTCGAAGCGTGGATCTCGCCATTGCGACCATCGGTCACCGATGGACCATATCCCAGGAGACCACCGACGTTGATGTTGAAGTCATAGAAAGAAATTTTGTTGTATCGAACGTCGCCGTTTTTTACTTTCTTACTTGTGTCAAAAATTACACGGTATGGATTATTTGCTTTGTCCGTGCCACGAGCTGCATCAGCAAATGCTTTATCCCAAGATTCGAGAGCGGCCCGAATAGATTCTACGAACTCGGGGATATCGGGCGTGTTGTCTGTCAAGTAAACGCGAATGACGCCGTCCTGATCAGGATACATGCGGCTTAGGAATGTATTCTGCTCAAAATTCTTTTCACTGGTTGTCAGCTGACCTAGGTAGAAACTCTTATTCGCTTCCCAGAATCCATACTTCTTACGATCGAGAACAGGGTAGGTACGGCCAGCAATGTTGTTGGCTCTTTTGTGAAAGGAATAGTGGAAGGCAAGTCCATTGTTGGAATTTGATAGAATGACAGAAAAATAATCGCCATCGACTTCCAGACGTTTAATCCGGACACTATTGACGTTTGCACTGTCGAGGTTGTTGATACGCCTAAGGTCAAAAAGACCAAAAGTTCTTTTCGTCCAGTCAACAGCGCCAGAGTCTTTTTCATCCAATAATTTTTCTTCGAGCAGAGCGTTTTCACCGGATTGAACAAGTTTAAAGTCCACCCAGCGAACCGGCATTTGGAAAATTTTGGGAAGTTTTTCAGGGGACAGCGACTGCGCTTCTTCTGGAATGTTTACATCGACAGCCATGAGTGAGTTACTCGTACGGGCAAAACGCGCTTTGCCGGCTTGTAACTGCTCGCCCAATTGCACGTTAAGCGGTCCGTCTACAACCGATACTTCATAGAACCATTCAGCTTTTTCATCAAAAAAGCTGGCTGGAAGAAGGTCTTTCTTTGCTTCTGCTTTGAAGTACAAAGGTTTGGAGGTATCGATGGAGAAGTGGGTCGCCTGTGCAAGGAATTTCTTGCTTACAGTGGTCTTCTGCTTGGTGTCTTTGCCTCTCAAGTCTTTAACAGGCTCTACAGTGTATTTGTTAAGAGGATAGCCAAACATCGGAACTTTGTAGACGTTTTCGACCTTACTTGAGACGGCGTAGGTCATTTCGTCGCTTGGTATGTCCGATTTTTTCGCCAATTTATAAACGACAAGATGGTTTTCGGTAAAACCGAGTTGCACACTATAGGTATCCGAACTATCTCCGCGACCGTAGAAATTAAGGTCGTTTAGAACTTTGTCCGAAAATTTGGTTACCCCGATGTCGCTCGAGAAGCCAACTGAGTCGAAGCTTCGAATGACGTCATTGCCTTCCGCAAGGACGACTTCATCAGCTTCAGAAGCGACTGCTGGAGCGCGGAACTTTCCTGTTTCAATTTTGAACTGAGCATCAGAGAAATCAGAGATACGATAAACGTACTCGCCTTCTCCTTGAACGAATTCGGGCGATCTTTTTTTCTGGCAAGCAGTTTGGAGTAAAACTCCAACCACCAGAAAAGCAAGGCCCTTATTCAAATGCGAAGCCTTTAACATAGTCTTAACTCCCCTAGAAAAAGTGATCCCGAGGTATTCCGCCCGGAAATTCATAGTGTGTAAGTTACATTTGCACTAATTACTGTCAGATCTGCGTAACGAAACTGGACATTACTTGATTTACCGTCATAGCCAAAGGTACGATCCTTTTGACTCCAACCTAAGCCTGTATTCCAAGACGGAGTCCATTCATAGTTGGCCTCCCAAGTGATTGAGTAGCTATTGTCTGCTCTGGAACGATCGCTAAGAATAACTTCGGTATTCTTGGCAGCAAGGCTCGTGGAAAACTTATCGTAGACTAGCCCGAGACTGAGTCCTGGGCCATATGCCCACAAAGGATTAAACTGTCCCCCTTTGCTGGCATCGTATTGATAGTAAGATCGCAAAAATTCAAACGATACACCCACAGATGACTCTAATTTTCCGAAGGAGTAGCTATAGGATAAGGAAGGGGCGGCTCCGACGGAGCCTTGGTAGGAAAGATAGTTTCGATCGTCACTGTTAGTAGGAAGAGTTCCATTCAAGCTTAGACCCAACCTGAACTTGTCGAGTTGGTCGAAGCTCACTCCAATACCTGTCAAACTCAGACCTGAATTTTCCAGGTTACTTTCGTTATCATCATAGTTGAGTTCGTCTTTGACTGAAAGCGATCCAGATAGGCTCGCTTCTTTGATCCAGCTTCGATCTGAAATGGGCAATCGACCTTTCGCATTCATAGCAAAGCCAATCCAGCTGTAATGATCTGCTGAACTGCGATTAACTGGTGTTTCGCTGAGACTGGTCGCAAGACTGACCTCGACGGGGAACAGCCCTTTCTTGCCTGAGGATATTTCGCTTGTGGCTGTTTCAGCAGCTAAAGCTGCCGACTGATATAAGCCAAAGAGACTTAATAAGATTGTCGACTTTGCTAGCATAATCCCCCCCTCTTTTTAAGCGCCAGATAACCAAGTTTAAAAACAGTCAATTGCGATATCACATTTTTTCAGTGTCTTTAAAATACGCCAAACTTTTTTGGAATAACCCATTCCGAGGGTTAAGTAAACAGCAAACTGGTTAGCCGACCAATTTTGAACCAGCTTGCTCACGGTATTTAAACCAAGTTGCTAGATCAGTTGATGCATGGTCCAAAGCAGGCGCGAAGTTTCTATATAACTGATTAATATTATTGTATTAATGGTTGGTTTGGATCTTAGTGTTAGACAGCGTTTGAAGTGTTTTCTCATATTCTTGCGGCTACCAATGAACTGTGTGCGCGTTATGGCATGGATGTTAAAAGAGGGAACGAACTCCGCTGCGTAGCTAGTCGACTTCGGAAGGAGCGATGCCAGAATCAAGAATTGTGGAATTCTTGCGAACGCATCTATAATGGCGTATTGGTTCAAAATGAAAAGCTATATGAAGCGAGTCTGATTTATACTTGCGAGGAAAACTCTCTTCTATTCTTGGTCAAAATATCAATACATAATAGCTACTTATGTTAATCGCTCCGAGCTTTCTCAACATCCTCGAACGTTTTTGGGTAAAGTGCTATATACATCAATTATTAAGCTAAGTTAGAAGCGGCATCGGGACGACGGCGAGAGTTAAGATGGAAAAATAAAACGAAAACTTGACGTCACCGTCAATTTGACTTAAAAGAACCGAACAGTCCCCTCGGGCTGTTCCCTTGAGTTCTTCCTGTTGTTGCTGGGTGATTTATGCTGCTGCTGCTCTCGTACTGCTTCTCAAGGCCCTTTTTCTGCTACAAGGCGATGCCTTATCTCCGAGCCATCCAATACGTCAGTCTCGTGATGTGTGTTTGGGCCTGCGGTTCCGCTGAAAAATCTCGATCTTCCGGTCCTAACAAACCCGAAACAGCCTATGCGGCGGAACTCGCGCCTTTGATCGATGCTTATGAAATCGATGCGCTGGAGTCGGGAACACCAGTACCGGAAGAATTTCGGAATCAGCTTGTGCAGGTGGTCTGGCAAGACGATCTCGGTCGGGATGGGGATGAAGTGGTGCTGGGGCGTTGCGAGCGTATGAACGAGAATAGTTCCGACCCAGACCTCAGGTTTCGAACCATTAAAATTCACAAGCCCGATGCTGAAGGTTATATTGGTGCAATTCGCCTCGATGAGAAAACGCTGCGTACTATTGTTTACCATGAACTTGGTCACTGTCTGCACGACTACCACGGACACCTGCCGATCAGCAGTCGCCAGATCATGAGCGCCGAGCTACCTACCGAGCGCTTGGAACAATTCCCAGTCCTTGTTTCCCAGCATTTTGAACTCATGAAAAGTCAAAGCAAAGCTGATTAGGCTTTGCTTTCAGGATTCGAAGGGGAGCCTTGAGCTCCTTATTTTTTATTCTGCTTCTGGACTGCTTCTTCGCTCAGATCCTGCTGCTTGGCTGTTGTATACCCGCAAGCTCGGGAAGGCTCATTGATGATCTTTTGACCATCTACAGCACATACCTTCATATTGAGATTTTCGCTCTTGCTGCTCGCAGCTTTTTTCAAGAGATCAAATCCCTCTTTGCCTCCTGCTTTGGTTTTATCTCCCTTAGCCTTACAAACCAATGACACTGCCAGCATCAGATCCGAACAAGGATTGGTGCCGTCGATGGCAATGCCTTCACGATGCAAATTGATCGATTTGTCCAAACTGCCTCGAACATCGAACAGCCAATTGATCAGCCACATATCAGGGACCAAGCGATAGAACATACCGAGTCCGTATCTCACACTTCCCTGCATGGTTATCGTAGGGTAGAAGTGGTAGTTGATATTAGAGTCAATGACCTCTACCCAAAGCTTCTCCACGGTCTTGGCATTTTTGAGCGACGAGAGGATTCCGTCAATGCTGCCAATGCTACCAATAGCAGAGCCTAGAAAGAGCTTACAAAGAGGATTGTTGGGGTCGATTTTGAGGCAGGTTTCAGTGGCCTTCTGACCTTTGACAAAAATCTCTCGGGCCAAGGGCAGATCCTTTTCCTCGGTATACGAAGACGCCAATTGAAAGGCTGTGCTGCCTAAAATCCAGTAGCCATCAACCCACTTGGGGTTGGCCTTGGTAACGATTTCCGTGATTTCAAAGGCCCGGGCAATTTCCTTGCGACCCAGTATTTTTTGCTCTTTGCCGTCGCCGTATATACCCCAGTATTCTTGATAGAGCTCGGGGCGCTTTTTTAGGGGTTCCCAATTGATCTCATATTCTTTGTATTCCTTAGCGCTCACAAGGGAGCTACTCAAGCACACAAAAGCTGCACACATGAGCCCCGAGATTCGCTGGATTTTCATAGTCTTGTCCTTTCCCTGGTCCAACATAAGAATTGTTGGTCACCTTCTGCCGTCTGAGTAAAAAATTACCAATCTTTATTCGGACGAATGTTGCCGGACTTGAGAGCCATGCCTAAGTTGGATGCACCGAAAGCTGTCTCTTAACAGCAAACTCCAACACTCTGGTGTCTTTCTAAAAAAAGACAATTGTGTGTTGAGACTATTTGACATTAGAAGAGCTAAGAGCAATCGAAAGATACTTGGGGGACAACGCATGCCATCATTTCAGGCACGCCGTATAATCGGATCACTTTTGCTATTCCTTACTATGAGCCAATCTCTCTGTCTTTACGGGCAGGGCCAAGATTTGGGCTTTTACGTTTTTTTCAAAAAGCCCGATAAGTGGGCTCAGGTCTATCTGTATACTTGGTTCGTTCAGAGCGGAAAGCTCGTAGAGCCAACAGGCCGTTGGCCAGGCAAAGCTTTATCGGACGTGGCGGGTTGGTATCGAGGCTACATCGATCAGTCCGAGCTGGATCCGACCACGCTTTCGATCAATATCATCTTCAACAACGCAGCCGGCGAACAGACCCCAGATCTAAAGCGCGAAGATAATGGTTGGTATGTCTGGAAGAAGCAAGATGCAGTCGTTAACCAGTGGTTTGATCTCAATCCAGAAGAGCGATTGTTCAACGTGCTTATTGAAAATGGACAGGGTTCGGGGCGCTACAGTCCGGGAACCCTAGTCAAAATTCAAGCGCTCCCGCCTCAACCGAGTCTTTTTGTTGGCTGGAAAGGAGTGGATATTTCCCTCATTGCCGATCCCACTCAGAAAGAAGCGCAATTTCAAATGCCGGATCGTGATGTGAGTCTTGGCGTTCAATACGAAGATTTGAGCCAGGGCCAACAGCAGTATATCAGTCTCTGTGCTAAGTGCCATGGTAAAGCCGGAGAAGGGGGCGTCGGTACCAATTTACTGCTCAGTTCGGGAAAGTGCAAAAGCTGTGGGATGCAGAGCACTTTGGAAGATCGCATAGCGGCGACAATGCCGAAGGGGCAGATCGGGCAATGCACGGGGGACTGTGCAAAGAATGTTGCGAGGTATATTCGCTTTGGGTTGAATACTCAGGATGCAGTGGACTGCACAGCTCCATCCAATAAGCTAGGTCGACGTCAGCTGCGACTCCTTTCGGAACGAGAGTTTCGCAATGTCATCCGCGATGTCTTTGGATTGACTGAATTGAGTTCCCTACGTTTCTGGCCAGAACCAGCCAACGTTCAGGGCTACAATAACAATGCGGATTCATCGATCGTCTCCGATCGACATCTGGCCGTATTCGTGAAAGCCGGACGGGAGATTGCAGGTCTCATCAAGCCAACGACGCTCTACCAAGCGCAGTGTGGAAATGATGTGGGCTGTGTCATAAACCAACTGGGTTTAAAGCTTTTCCGTCGCCCCCTGCGCGTTGATGAAGTAGCCCAATACACTGATCTCTGGCAATCCAAAAGCACAGAGTCACAAGCCGTTCTGGAAGCGATGCTGCAATCACCCTATTTCCTCTATCGCTCGGAACTCGGCAGCTTCATCTCACCCATGAATGCCTTTAGCCTGGATGCCTATGAAATTGCCTCGGCCTTGTCCTTTACACTGACAGGTTCAAGTCCTGATGCCCAGTTGCTGCAAGCCGCTGCCGACGGAAGCATCAAAGATCCCATCAAGAGGCGAAGCGAGGCCGATCGCCTTTTGCAAAGTGCTGCCGCGCGCGCAACTTTTGGTGACTTTGCTCTGCAGTGGCTAGGGGTGAGCAACTTGCCTTTTGTCACGCGGGATAATGCTAAAATGACTTCGAATATCAGACGAGACATGTTGCAGGAGACCCAAAGGTTTTTTGGTGATCTCATCTTCGATCAGAATGCTTCGGTGGGCGATCTCTATCGAGCCGATCGAACAATCGCATCGCGCGAACTTGCTGCCTACTATGGCTTGAGTGTTCCTGCCACAGATTGGACGCCAGTCGCCTATGATGGCAATCGTCGAGGTCTCATCGCCCAAGGCAGCATACTGGCAACTTATTCCAATTCAGCTGAAGCCTCGCCGATCAAGCGAGGCGTGTTCGTGCGGAATCGCTTGCTCTGTCAGGAGCTGCCGCCGCCGCCCGCAAATGTTGATACGACGATACCTGCACCTCAACCCGGACTTACGATCAGGGAGCGATTGGCGAGGCATCTTTCCCAGGGGGCTCAAAGCGATGGCAGCAATTCCTGTGCCTCTTGTCATCAGTACATCGATAAAGTGGGCTTTGGCTTCGAACGATTCGATGAAATCGGCATTTTGCGCAGCGTGTACCAAGAAAGGCCAACTCAGCTGATCGATATTTCTGGAGAGATCAAAGGTCCCGATTCACTTCTCGATAGCACGGTGCTGCCTTTTCAGAACTTCACTGAATTGAGCGAACTTTTGGCTTCGAGCCCGAAGGCTAAAGAATGTGTCGCTGTCCAGTACCTTCGCTATGCTCGGGGTTATGTAGAAAGAACCGAAGACCGCTGCACCGGTCAGTCCTTGCAGGAGACTCTGCGTCAAGACAAGAGTGTTCGCCAGGCGTTGGTTGAATTTGTCAGTGCTGACAGCTTTGTTTGGAGGAAATAAACCATGCTGCTAGGAATGAGCAATCGACGAGACTTTTTCCAATGTATGGCCGGACTGGGATCCTTGATATGGGCTCGGCAATTGCTGGGGCAAAGCTCGACCCCCTTCGATCCAAGCAAAGCGGAACGATTGATTATTGTCTATCACCCAGATGGCGCTTTTCTGGAACAATGGCATCCCCCGAAATTATCGGGATCCATCGATAGTCTTCCGGAATCCTTGCTGCCACTGGTGCCCTTTCGCGATCAATTGCTGCTGCTCAGGCGATTGAATCTGCTTGATGGTCAAGGCGATGGTCATGAAGAGTCAGCCCGTTGTCTTCTGACCGGAAGCCGAGGCGGGCAGCAAGGCTCGCTAGATAACCACCTAGCTGATGCATTCAAGCAGGCTCTTTTGCATGTTGGCGTCCAAGCCAGCAAAAATCAAGGGCACTCAGTTAGTTTTCTGACAGGTGGGGCGGAAAAAACTGCTGATGATAGTCCTCTTGCTGTTTATCAACGACTCTTTTCGGCTGCCTTACTTTCCGGGGCGGGACTTGATAAGCAGATTTTGCAGAATGTCGAAAAGGAATTACAGAGCTTTATTGCCAAGTCGGATGTGGATAGGGAACGAAGTAAACTGCAGCAGCATTTGAAACAACTTCAGGTTCTCTTGAGCAGCAATCTGCAATGTCAGGGATACGATCTTTCCACCTATGCCTATGACGATGCGAAAAAATGGGATGACCGGGCTGCACCGACTATATTTAAAATGCAAATCCAAAACCTTGTTCAAGCCATGGAATGTGGCTTAGCAAAGATCGCGACTCTACAGTTTTCACGGCACACCAGCCCAATAAAAATGGACTATGATTGGCTTGCGAGGTGGAATGACCAGTATCCTATGGAGAGTCACCAGGCATCGCATAACAGTGGAGCCATTCATGCTCAGCAAAAGAAATGGATCAATCAACAGCTGACGCAACTGATCGCTTTGCTCGCGTCTCGTCCTGAGCCGAAGGCTGGGCGGAATGGTTCAATGCTGGACTACTCACTGGTTTTGGTGGTGACAGAGATTGCTCAAGGTGCATCTCATACCCGCAAGGATATGCCTTTCTATATAGTCGGCGGTAAAGGAATTGTAGGGTACACTCCTGGTCGAATTCTAGACTGTGCCGATGCTTCCCACAGCCAATTGCTTGTGTCCTTGTCTAAGCTTATGGGGGTGGCTCCCACTGGGGCTTATGCAGGAGCGCCTGTCCTCAAAGGATTTACCTCGGCTTAAGCGACCGATTCAACAGAGCAGCCTCTGCTCTGTTGATGGGAATCAATGCACAAAAGACCAAATGGAGAGACCTCCATGCTGACCACTCAGACTGGAAAGGGGAAAGCTGTATCGTAGTCTTGCGCTGCGAGATCGATGACGTGCAGAGCCTCTTTGCGATTGTACATACCGTGAATCTTAATTTTACGCTCGCCTTCCCCTGGAATATCTTTGTAAGTGAGGAAGTAATGCTTGAGCCTTGCCAGAATCTTTGATGGACAATCTTCGATGTCTTCAAACGTTCCATAAATCGCATCGTCCTTCAGGACGGCAATAATCTTATCATCGACTTCGCCATTATCGATCATTCGCAATCCACCAATCGGCTTAGCCTGCAGCAAAAGATCACCGTGGGTGATGGGCTTTTCCGAAAGGACACAAATATCCAATGGATCTCCATCGCCTTTGAGACCTTGCAGGCCAGTTTTTTCGCAGGCGAAAGCAGCGACTCGATCCGTGCAATAGGTACGAGGAATAAATCCATAGAGGGCGGGGACATAGTTGGAAAATTTCTGTGGGCGATCAATGCAAAGATAGCCCGAAGATTTATCCAATTCGTATTTAACAGTGTCTGTCGGAACGATTTCAATGAAAACGTTGACGTAGGACTGGGATTGAGCTTGCAGAGCAATGCCGTGCCAGGGATGAGGTTTAAAATATTTTTTGAGATACTCGAGCATTGCCGGCATATCTTGCGCCACCTGTGATGTCCTCCGAACTGTGTTTGCCGCCAACTTTGGGCCAGCGGGCCCCATTGCCTATATCAATTTACATGGATTGTCGAGATTTTTGGAATGAATGACGGTCTGAGATGCAGAAGGGTTTGGGAAAACCGACCGCCATGTTGGAATGAGGTCGGTAGCAACGGTCTCAACACCTTAATATGATCAGAAAATTAGCTAAAGGAGCCGATTTGCATCGGCTTGGACCTCTAGAGCGTGACCGCTGGCGCAGGGACAGGACTTGGAACCGGGTCCGCTGGAATTAGACCCTTGAGGTAACTCAAGACCTTTTGCCCGTCTTCGGTATTCTTCCACTCAGCATCGCCAAAGGGCATGATTCCTGAGTCGATAGAATTGTAAATAATCTTGGCTTGTGCAACCACGTCTGCTTCGCTGTCAAGAACCACTTCGGCATAAGCGTCAGGGCCTGTGTGACAGAATTGACAATTGTCGGCAATGATTGTCGAAACATCCGCGTACAAAATCGGAGCGGGTGCCTCAATCGGCAGGCTTGGATTCGGATCTGTAGGGTTTGGCTCAGTGGCTGCCGCCAGTGACAGTCCGCAAAATCCTACTAGGCAAAGGCCTTTTAGCTTGGAACTCATGCTCATATGATCTCCTTATTGAACGTTGGGGGGATCATGAGCAAAGTCCAGGAACCTGTCAAGTGAAGGGTTTTGGGGGGCATCGACTCTGGAATTTCAACTATTCAATTTCACGGATATTGGGCTGAAATTCCTTGATATGCCGATTGACATCTTTTTTGCATGGTGCTGAAAGTTTTTCGCTCACGGTCATAAGACAGACCTGGAGAGCTTTAATAGCCTCTTCTGCCTTGGCTTTGACCTCTGCACACTCCTGATCGATATCTTTGCTACAAGCGATTTTCACTGCATCCCAGCTGTCCATCGATCTTTTCCATTCCACTTCTTTGCTCTTTACATAGCTTTTGCATTCGGCACTCAGTTCCTCAATTTTTTTATGCAAACAGGTCCGTTCTGTCTCCTGGTGGAAGGCGCCGGTGCACAATTTCTGGACATCCTGATCGCAAGGGCCATATGCATAGCCTTGGCTATGGCCGAAAAAACTCAATAGGGCGACGATGAGCAATCGCGAAAAGACTGACTTCATAAGGGGCTCCTGAGCAAGAGGCATGATCTGCCCTCTTATCGGCATGTGGCTGTCTTTTTCAAGTTCGCTCCCTGTGCTACCATAGAGAGATCAAGCGGCCATGCGATAGGGGAGAGATGCGAGTATGAAACTGCGGCCTCTGGTGTACTTATGGTTGCTCATCACAGCTTATATGTTCTATGAATATGCGATTCTGCATAAGTTAATTCGTGGCCAAAGTTATATTTCTTGGGCTTCTTGTAAATATCTCCAACACTGCCAACCTTTATCGCCTCTGCCCGGCAAGCCTTTGAGCTATGCCCTGGGTTGGATTGGTTTTTGTGTGATGGCTTTGACGAATATTTATATCATTCGCAAGAGAGTTCATGCCATGCAATCGTGGGGTGGACTCCAGGGTTGGTTGAATTGGCACATTTTCTTTGGGATGCTGGGGCCGACCTTCATTCTTTTTCACTGTGATTTCAAGGTTCGGGGCATTGTCAGCATCAGCTTTTGGAGTATGGTGATTTCGTTTTTGAGCGGCATCGTTGGGCGCTACTTTTATATGCAGCTCCTCCAGGCGAAGCCCGTATTGAAAACGCAAATTGATTATTTAGAAAAAGCCTTTGATCAGTACGTGCAGATGTCCGGCAATCGTATTCCTATGCAGGCGATGATGCTGGCAAAAGCCAATGCTTTCTCTATGGCTGGTGGCGTACAAGGGCCTGAATTGCAAAGATTAGGGCTGGTGGGCTTTCTCTTCAAATCGATGTTTGGTGAGATTCGCATGGCGACCACTCTGCCGCCGACTCCTTGGCGGGAATCCCGCGAATTCCGGGTAAAACTGAGAGAATGGGCTTTACTGCGTCGACGTCTGCTGTCGATGCACTTTTACCAAATTTTGTTCGGCTATTGGCGAACGTTTCATTCTCCATTTGCAATATGGATGTATATCGTTGCCATCATTCATATCGCCTCTTCGCTGGTATTTAAAGTGTAAGTATCCATTAATACTGTCATCTAAAATTTTTCTCAAGCTTTCAGGTGGTCGGGCCGATAGCATACCGTAATTTTTTACCAGAGTGATGCTTATATGTTGATGAAGATCTATATCTTCCTTTCACATTCGACCTGGCTGCTCGGGATCGCTTTTATGGTCGGACTTGCTCTTTGGGGAATGCGCCAGAGAGATAAACACCAGAAAGAAGCGAAGCGCCAGTGGGACGATGTTGTCGCGAAGAAGATGAACGAGCCAATCAGTTTGCACCCTGAAATCGATCCGACCTTGTGCGGCGGTTGTGGTGCCTGCGTCGCGGCCTGTCCCGAGGGCGAAATCATTAAGTTGATCAACCATCGCGCAGTCCTGGTGGAGCCAACAGCCTGTGTGGGGCATGGCGCTTGCCAGGTGGCTTGTCCCTATGATGCTATCCAGTTGGTGTTTGGGACCAAGACCCGTGGGATGGAACTTCCAAAAATTGATGCGAACTTCCAAACCAACGTTCCCGGGCTCTATATAGCTGGCGAATTGGGTGGAATGGGCCTGATTCGTAATGCGGTCAAGCAAGGCAAGCTCGCGGCCGTTCATGCCAGTAAATCAGTCGGCGGAGGCTCTGCCCAGTTTGATGTTCTGATTGTCGGCTGCGGGCCGGCTGGGCTGGCAGCATCGCTGGCTTGTGCTGAAGCCAAATCCAAGTACATATGCATTGAACAGAACAAATTCGGCGGAACGATTTATAATTTCCCGAAGCAAAAGGTGGTCATGTCCCACCCCTTGGACTTTCCCCTTGTGGGTCAGTTCAAATTTGCCAAACATAAAGTCTCTAAGGAAGAGCTGCTCGGGCTATGGACTCATCTCAAGGCTAAAGCCAATCTGAATATGATCGAAGATTGCCGTTTCATCAATCTCCAGAAAAAAGGCGACGTGTTTCAGATCGAAACCTCCAAAGGGATGATGACGGCGAAGAAGGTCATTCTAGGTATGGGTGTCCGAGGCAGTCCACGGAAATTGAACCTGCCCAATGAAGACATGACCAAAGTCACGTATAACCTTTTGGACCCCGATCAATATCAAAATAAATGGATTGCTGTGGTCGGTGGTGGGAATGCCGGGGTTGAGGCCGCTCAATATCTCTGCAAGGCCTCTCTGCGTAATAAAGTTTTCTTGTTGGTTCGCGGACCGACTTTCGATCGTTGTAACGAAGAAAACTCGAATATTATCAATGATTATGCAAAAAAAGGTATGGTGAACATCTGCTACAACACCACTGTTGAACAGATTCATGCGGATCATCTGCTCATAAAGAAAGACGGGCAAGTTCTGCGCGTGCAGAATGATTTCTTGTTTGTCTTCGCCGGCGCTATCCTGCCCTTTGCTTTCTTGAAAAGTTTGGGCGTGATGATTGAAACCAAATACGGTGAAGCCGTGAAAGCGAGTTCATAGCATGACCGGCAAAAAACAGCTCAGCCTTTTGATTCGAAGTCTTTTGTCGATGCTCATAGGGCTTTGCGTTGTTCAGTGTGGAGTGAAGCAGCCAGCCGTGCAAAATAAGAAATTTGCTAACCCTGTCGCCGATCATACCCGCTTTACCGATCCTTGTTCGAGTTGCCATGAATCGACCCGACTGGGAGCGACCAAAGATTTGGTCACCGTTCCCCATGGATTTGGACGGGACTGTGCTGAATGTCACGAGTACCTAGCGACTGGACCAAGCTGGGGCCCGAAAGCGTATACTCACAACCCGACGCCGAAAGCCTGCCTGGGCTGTCACAGTCTGCCAGGTGAGATGAGTAAGTTTGGTAAGACCACGGCTCATGGCGGTGGCCAGTTGCGCGGAGATTGTGCACCTTGTCATCAGGACGGCACGGGTTGGGATGTTAAGCAAAATAAGTGATTTAAGCCTGAAACTTCAATCAAGCAGGGCTGCCATGGGCGGCCTTTTTTTTATGCTTCTTTTCACCAGCTCGCTTGACCTGCTACACTATATCAATAATTGTATCCTCCATGAGTGTCACTTTTGCCAATGCCTCGCAAAATTCAGCAGCCCTCTCTGCGCAGCCGCAAGGTTTTCGTCTGCCTCGGATTTATGAGCTCAATTTTATCGGGTCCTGCCTTTGGCATTGAATTCAAAGGCAATACCAGAATAGGCTACTATACCCGTCAGGTAGAATTTCAGGGGGACTACCTCAAAGAAACAGCCGGTGAAACCAACAACGATGAACAGGTTCTAAGTGCTGAACTCAGAGCCAACTTAGAAGATATTGATGAGAGCAAGGATCGCTTCCTCGTCGACTTCAGGAATAAGCGGGATAATTTCGGCAGACTCGAGCGCGAAAATCTAAGGTTGAGCGCCTATGATCGACGTCAGCTGCGAGTCGCTGCTTTTCAGCGACCTTGGGAAAATAATCGGGTCTATTTCACTGTCGGACGTTTCACCTTGCCCGAAGCCAACATTTTGGCCAATGATGGAGCTGAAGTCGGCTATCGGTCGTCCAAGTCGACCCGTTACGGTCTGTTTGCGGGCCAGGGTGCCAAGGATATTATCGCACCTCTTTATGTCGATCCCGATACGCGAGAGGTGCCGGCAACCCAGGCTGGCCTCTATTACAACTACGAAGTGAAAGACGGTCCAGAGGATAGCAGCTACTTGACCAATGCCTTGGCTCAGGCTCCTAGCTACGATATTACCGATTCGCAGAGTCATCTCTACTACTATCAACAGGGGATGTGGACCATGAACAATGTTCATCGGTTCGGTAGCCTCGTTCATTTTGATTTTGCGCCCAAAACGAGTCTGAGACGTGGGTACGTATCTTACTTCTATCAAACAGACCGTCTAAGGACTGGAGGCTACTTCCAGCAAACAAGCACGGAAGACTATCTCATCAAACAAACTTTGCAAGATAATTTAGCTCCAAGTACTGTGCGAAGCCTCGATCTGAGTGCTCGCTATCGTGTCACAGCGAACTTTTCTGTTGAAGCCGGAGCCGAGCGGGGAAGCCGTTCTTCCGATGGCTTAACTCGCACCGAATACTCAGCAGGTTTGCTCTTTCCACGAATCCTTGGTGATACCAGCTCCACTCGGCTGCAATTGGGTGTTCGCCAAAACTTTTTGAGCAAAGACAAATTTACGAAAATCGCCTATGATTATTGGGGTAAAACGCTGAGTGTTGGGCTGTCTCATACGATCACGGATGAGACCTATGACGACGATACCAAAAACAAGCGAAGTGTTACCACTGTCGATGCGGGTGTGTTTGTGTTGGACGATATAAGGGGATCCCTCGGTTACGAAGTCGAGTCAGATTCCAAAGTGAATGCTAAAGCGCTGTTTGTCATGGTTGGCTACCGTTTTGGTTCCATGGCATCGTCGCCAAGAACCAAACCTGCTCGATTTGAGGAACTATAAGTTGCGGAAGCTTGGATTCATCTTAAGCCTTCTTTTGCTGTGGACTCTATCCGCAGCAGCCGAAGAGCCTAAGCCAAAATTTGAAGGTTTGCTCAACCAACTCTTAGCACCTGGTCCGCTGATCATCGGTCATGACAAGCTTGAACATAAGGATTGTTTAGATTGCCATCAGCCTGCAGGCGGAATCCCTAACATCAAGTGCTTGGACTGCCATAAAGAAATTCGTCGGGATTTTGATGCCAAAGTTCGTTTCCATGGCTTAATGAGCAATAAGTCGTGCATCGACTGTCATAAGGATCATAAGGGAAGAAATTTCGATTCAGCTTTGGTGAATCAGAAAACCTTTGACCACGGAAAAACCGGTTTTGACTTGGATGGCGCGCATCTCAAGACCGATTGCGCTAAGTGTCACACAGAGAAGCGTGTTCAAAAGCCGATCCGACAAAACGAGATTCGCTATTTTACAACGGTGAACTCCTGTAACAAGTGTCACATGAAAGAAGATGTGCACTTCTTTAAAGGCAAATTCAAACAAAAAGAGTGCAGTCTTTGTCATTCCACCGAAAAGTGGAAGCCAGCCAAGCCGTTCGATCATGGCAAAGAAACCGATTGGGCTTTGGTGGGAGCTCACACCAAGCTGAAGTGTGAAAAGTGTCATGTTAAAAAATCCAAAACCGATGTTCGCTACGAGTGGCCGATCGAAACCAAACAATGCATGTCCTGTCATCAGGATTATCATAAGAATCGGTTGAGTCCGCGCTTCCGCAATGGCAAGTGCGATGTCTGTCACAGCCAAGACACCTGGAAGTTGAAACTATGAGAGGAACGCTTGTATGGATCTTGGTCATGCTGGGAGTTCTGTGGGGGCATCCTCTACAGGCTCAGAAGGCCTTTGACCATACGATTACCGGCTTTCCCTTGCGCGGCGCGCACGACAAAATCGAGTGCAAAGATTGTCATAAACAGTCGGCAGGGGCCTTGAGCAAAGGCCAAGGTGGTTATGATTGGACAGGATTGAAGAAAGACTGCTTCGCTTGCCACAAGGACTACCATGGCTATGGCAAGGAAGTCAGCGATAAGAAGGGTGCTCTCCTTAAGTGCGAAAGCTGTCATAACGAAGTGAAGTGGAAAGACTCTCTGCGTTTTGATCACGATCGGGATACGATCTACGATCTGACTGGCAAGCATAAAGAAAATAAGTGCTTCGAATGCCATCGACCGACCACGGCTCCCCAGGCCTTCAAAGGCGAAGGTGTGCACAAGATTTTGGGCAAAGAGTTCGAATTGCGCCGCTATGCATTCCCTGATTTGCCGAAGAAAAGCTGTGCGACCTGTCATGTGACGCCTCATACAAGCTCTTTCCATCAGAAGTTTAAAGGTATTAGCTGTGACAAGTGTCATACGACAGATGGCTGGAGAATCATGAGCTTGCAAGGCCAAATCCAAGCAGATCGAGGCTTCCATGATAAGACTCGATTCCCTTTGACAGGTAAGCACAAAACCACTAACTGCAAAAAGTGTCACGTTGTTGATGGCAAGGAAACTTTCAAGTTCCCTAATTCAGATCGCGACTTCTGTGTCAGCTGTCACGACAGTGTTCATAAGAAGCAATTTGACGAAAAATTCTTCAATACGTCTTGTGCCAAGTGTCATACAACGACGAATTTCACCCAAAGAACACCCTTCGATCATGACGTGACAAACTTCAAGATTGACGGCAAGCATGAGAAAATTGAGAAGAACTGTGAAAAATGCCATGTGCCGACCAAAGATAAGTTGCCGACGAAGCCACCTAAGACGGCTCATCTTTTCAACTTTGATGAAAACAAAGATGAAAAATACTGTGCAAACTGTCACAACACAGTGCACAAGGAGCAGTTCCATCCCGAATTCACCAAAAAGTCCTGCAGCACCTGTCACACGACCAATAGTTTTGCCAAGCTGGCAGAATTTGAGCACGATATCACTCGGTTTAAGTTGACAGGAAAGCATGCGGAGATCGGCAAGAAATGTGCTGAATGCCACAAACCCAGCGATGTGACTCTGCCCACCAAACCACCTCGTCGCGGTGGAAAGTTTATGTTCGAAGGCGCCAATCGTGGATTCTGTGAAGAATGTCACCTGAACGAACACAAGGATATGTTTCACTCCAAATTTTACAATAAGCCTTGCAGTGTCTGCCATACGACGGAAAAATTCACCAGACTGAAAGAATTCGATCATGAGGAAACTGAGTTCGAACTGAAGGGTAAGCATAAGCAAGTGAAGTGTTCCGAATGTCATAAAAATACCGATGAACGTTTCAAGGAAGACCCTCATAACTTTAAAGGCAAGTATCTTTTCCCTGAAATCAAACAGAGGAATTGCCAGACTTGCCATAAAGATGTGCACAAGGGTGCTAATGGTCCCCTCTGCACCAAGTGTCACAACGAAAGTGGCTGGAAGAATGCTGCGGAGTATCATAAAGACTTCCTGCTCGTCGGAGTTCACCTGCAGTTGGATTGTAGAGAATGTCACGTCAACGAACGTATCCTGCGCGGCTCCAGTCAAGAGTGCAGCACATGTCATCATGAAGACGACGTGCATCAGGGAGCACTTGTACCTTGCGCGGAGTGTCACACTCAAAACTTCTGGCAGCAGACTAAGTTCGATCACAATTTGAGCCGATTCCCGTTGCGGGGAGCCCATCGAGTCACGGAATGTCGGGCTTGCCATGCACAGGGAGTCTACCAAGGGCAGCCTACAGAGTGTCGTGATTGTCATTTCAAAGATGCAGCAAGAGTTACGGCGCCCGATCACAGCCAGCCGAACTATTTCCAGTGTGAGCAGTGTCACACAGTGTATGCCTTCCCTGGGGCGACGATTCGATAGTATAAATTTCAGCCAATAAGAAAGCCGCAGAAGATCTTCTGCGGCTTTCCCGATATGGGCAGAGGTTTGAAGGGGCCAATCACTTGGCTGCTTCAATGACCTCGAAGACAAAGAACAATTGATCCGTGCTGATTGTAGCCAACCAGAGCGAGGCGAGGACGCCTCCCGTTTGAATCAAAGGCTGGCCATAAACAGTGGAACCAATTGCCCCAGTGTCCCCTCGAGTATACGTTCCTTACTTCCCTTGGAAAAGCTCTTTGATTCAATGATCGCTACGCCGCCCGATTGCCAGCTTCTATTAGGTGACGAGGCCATTCATAGAGTCCCGTTTGGATGCAGGTTCAATTTTGCGAATCAAGCCTTCTTGCGCCACTGATGCAACTAATATTCCATCTTGAGTGAAGATCTGACCTCGATTGAATCCACGCCCAGCGGCAGCTGAGGGGCTATCTTTAACATAGAGGAGCCACTGATCTAAACGGAAGGGACGATGAAACCACATGGAATGGTCAAGGCTGGCGACCTGCATGCGAGGGTCGAAGAAAGTGACTCCGTGAGGCAGCATAGATGTTGTTGACAGTCCAAAATCCGAAGCATAAGCCAGCATCGCTTCGTGAATAAGCGCTTGATCCGGTAGTTTGCTGATAGCACGGAACCAGGAATACTTAAGGGGAGGCCTCTTGTGCGGATCGAAATAGTCAACAGGATCCACCACGCGAATCTCAATCGGACGATCGGCGGTCATTTTATCTTTGATGGAATCGGGGACTTTGTCGCGAACTTTACGCATATGCTCCAGCTCGCTCAGTATTCCATCCGGTCCAGGAACTGAAGGCTTTTCGGTTTGATGTTCGAAACCTAATTCTGGCACCTGAAACGAAGCCGACATACTAAAAATGGCCAGGCCACCCTGTTTGGCAACCACACGCCTCGTGGAAAAGGTCTTGCCACTGCGAATAAGGTCCACTTCATAGTAGATGGGTTCGTTGGCGTTACCGGGCCTTAAAAAATAGCCGTGCAGCGAGTGCACGTGGCGGGCTGAGTCGACAGTTCGACTGGCTGCAACCAGGGCTTGGCCCAGGACCTGCCCTCCGAAGAGGCTCTTGAACCCAAGGTCCTGACTGTTGCCCACAAAGACATTGGTCTCAATCGCTCGGAGGTCCAAGAGCTTGACCAGCTGTTCCAATACGGTGCTCATGATGTGCGTCCTTCAAGTCAGAGGATTCAAGCCTCCATGTTGACAAAAAAATGCCAAGAAGAAAAGCCACAAGCTTGTTTCTGCAGTTAGCTCGACTTGGAAGGTCTTGGCTTTTTTGTTAGCATGAGCAGCATTCCAAGGAGAATCATTGATGAGCCAAGCCCATGTGATTGAAGTGAGTGTGCAAAATTTTGCGACCGAGGTGCTGAACAAATCCCGCGAGGTTCCGGTTCTCATCGACTTTTGGGCAGAGTGGTGCGGCCCTTGTCGCTCATTAACGCCCATATTGGAAAAACTGGCGGAGGCCTATCAAGGCCGCTTTATTCTGGCGAAATGCAACACCGACCAGAATCAGGAACTAGCGAGGCAATTTGGTATTCGTGGTATACCTGCCTGTAAGCTGTTCAAGGATGGAGAAATGGTTGCTGAGTTCCAAGGAGCCCAACCCGAACGCGAAGTGCGAAGGTTCTTGGATCAGCACTGTGATAATCCAACAGACCAACCGCTGGAAGTGGCTAGAGAGCTGCTGGGCAGTGGTGATGCGGCGGGAGCAGTCGATATTCTTAAAAAGCTTTCTGCCCAAGAACCAGATCTGGAGGAGGCGCGCTTTCTGCTGGTTCGTGCCTTGCTGCAGAGCCATGATTTTGCGACAGCCAGTGAGATTCTTGCAACTCTGCCTAAAGCTGATCGAGAAGTGGAAAGCTTGCAGCAAATGATTAACTATGCGCAGTCTGCAGCAGAATATGGCACGGTAGAGCAATGCGAAGCAAGAATTAAAGCCAATCCACAAGACTTCGAAGCACTCTATCAATTGGGGGTTGTCTTGACCTTGGATGATCGATTCGAAGAGGCCATGGATCGCTTTCTGCAAGTGATTGCCAAGAATAAAAACTTCGGTGATGGAAAAGTTCGGAAAGCTATGCTGGCGCTTTTTGAAGTCATGGGAGCGGAACATCCCCTGACCCATATCTATCGCCGTAAATTTGCCAATCTGGTGTTGTCATAGAAAAAGACCCGACGCTATAGGCATCGGGTCTTGCATCGTACAGAGACAATCTCAATTCTCGAGATAACGTTCCTGGGCCATTTCCCATTTTGCTGGGGATCGCCACAGACCCGAAAGCAGAAGTTCGCGCATCAGCATAAACTCGCGCGGCAACTTATCATAGAGTTTCTCGAAGAGCTCTTCATGGGAAAGGATTTCGGTTTTCCATGATTCGCGATCGATCGACATCAGTTTATAGAAGTCTTCACGGCTGAAGTTCTTGATGCCTTTCCATTCGATATCTTCATAGCGTGGCATCCAGCCCAGTGGGCTTTCTTCAGCGAAAGCACGACCGTGGATACGATCGACGATCCATTTCAGAACACGCATATTTTCGCCAAATCCTGGCCACATGAATTTACCGTTTTCATCTTTGCGGAACCAGTTCACGCAGAAAATACGTGGGGGATTCGAAATTTTGCGGCCCATTTCCAACCAGTGGTTGAAGTAGTCGCCCATATGGTAACCGCAGAAGGGCAGCATCGCCATTGGGTCGCGACGGACCTGGCCAATGGTACCGGCAGCAGCAGCCGTCATTTCCGAGCCGATGGTGGCGGCGGTGTAGACACCAAAGTTCCAGTTGAAGGCTTGATAGGCCAGTGGAACAGTCGATGCGCGACGGCCACCAAAAATCAGAGCGCTGATCGGGACGCCTGCTGGGTTATCCCAGTTCTTGTCGACCGAAGGGCACTGACTTGCAGGAGCGGTGAATCGAGCATTCGGATGAGCCGCTTTGCGACCGCAGTCGGGAGTCCAGTCATTGCCTTGCCAGTCGATGAGTTTGGCGGGAGTTTCCGGGGTCATGTCTTCCCACCAAACATCGCCATCCGGGGTGAGCGCTACGTTGGTAAAGATGACGTTTTCTTTGATGGTCGCCATAGCATTGTAGTTAGAGATATTGGATGTGCCTGGTGCCACACCAAAGTATCCAGCTTCGGGGTTGATGGCATAGAGGCGACCATCTTCGCCGGGCTTGATCCAAGCGATATCGTCACCGACGGTTGTCACCTTCCAGCCTTCAAATCCGGCAGGAGGCACGATCATCGCAAAGTTGGTTTTGCCGCAGGCGCTGGGGAAAGCCGCTGCAACATAGGTTTTTTCGCCAGTTGGGGATTCAACACCGAGGATGAGCATATGCTCGGCCATCCAGCCTTGATCGCGTCCCAGGACCGAAGCGATGCGCAGGGCGAAGCATTTCTTACCGAGCAAGGCGTTGCCGCCGTAACCGCTGCCGTAAGACCAAATCGAGCGTTCTTCTGGGAAGTGGACGATATATTTGTTTTCGCGGTTGCATGGCCAGGGAACATCCTTTTGGCCTGGAGCAAGGGGGGCGCCGACAGAGTGCAAGCACGGAACGAAGTCTCCGTTGCCGAGCACATCGAGAACCTTACGACCCATGCGGGTCATTATTCTCATGTTAACGACAACATAGGGTGAGTCAGAAATTTCTACACCGATATGAGCGATTCGCGAGCCCAGAGGTCCCATGCTGAAAGGAATGACATACATGGTTCTTCCACGCATTGAGCCGCGGAACAAGTTGGTGAGGGAGGCCTTCATTTCGGCAGGTTCGGCCCAGTTGTTGGTGGGTCCTGCATCTTGCTTGCGTTGACTGCAGATGTAGGTTCGGTCTTCAACGCGGGCAACGTCGCTTACGTCAGAACGAGCGAGAAAGCTGTTAGGGCGTTTAGCCGGGTTGAGTGGTATCAATGTTCCACTGGCGACCATCTGTTTATTCAGCCGATCGTATTCTTCCTGCGATCCATCGGCCCAATAGATGCTATCGGGTTCGCAAAGTTCGGCGACATCCTTCACCCACTGAATGAGCTTCTGATTTTTAACATAGTCAGGAACGAGATCTTTCGACGACACATTTTTTGACTCTGGACTACGATTCATATTTCACCCCTAAACGAGGTCAGTTGAACACCGCATAAGGCACGAAGTCTTTCTCAGTGGCTGTGTTGCGGGTCTCAGACCGGCTTTCCTTTACGCGTTGATCTTTGCTCCGAGTTCGCCATCGGGTCAAGTCTAAAAGTGCTACACGTTCGCATAGTAAATGTGGTGAAGTTACATTCGTGGTGCATTCCGACGCTGATTGATCGTCCAGTTATTCTGCTTGTTTTTCCGCAAAATCAATGACAGCTGTTTGTTCGGCATTTCATGCCGGTTGCCCTGCGCTTTGATTTAATCGTTTGCAACCTGCCAGTATTCGCCAGCAACATCAGGATTTTCCAGAAACAGCCCGGGCTGACCATCTTCGCCGATGGCGAGAAAGGCTCCTCGATATCGAGGCATCCGAAGGACACCTTGGTCGGTCGCAAATTCGATGTCACCTTCATGAACGACGCGATTCAAAAAGGAAGGAAGTTGTTCAATTACAGAATTTTTCACTAGTGTGACGGGCGCTAGAGGCGCCTCTGACGAGAGGTTTATAGAGGGATGTTCGCTGATAGAAACCGCGATTTTTTCTAATGTTGTTTGCTGATCGGGTGCAGGCTGAACCGGCGCAAGGGTCTGACCTTCTGGCTTCCCCATACTCTGCTCTTGCGGTTGATTGCGCATTATCCCGCTGAGAAGTTCGATTTGCTTCGTCATAAGGCGGATTTGTTGCTGCAGCACTTCGCCGATAGAGGCTGGATCCAAAGCAGCCAATGGCGCCGAAAGCTCTTTGCTAAGGCTCTCATTTTGTTGCGGATTGGGCCGTGATAGAGCATCAGAAGCGACAACTTTGGGCGCTGAAGTCTGCAGAGGGAGCGTCTTTTGCATATGCAGCGCCAAGGCCTGCAGGTTTTGTAGTTCATTTTGCAGCAGGTTCAAGTTCATGTTGATGCCCCATTCCTTTTGCATTTTGAGGGACCATTGCGTCAACAGAATGGAGTCGATTCCTAGGGATGTCCAAGACAATTGTGGATCGAGCTCCTGGCTTTCCAAACCCATCAACGTTGATAAAGATTGGGTTAAGCGCTGTTGCCAGATGCTGGTAGCTTTACTTGCTGGATTTGACATCACTTCGGCGGCTGATGGCTGCTGAACCGTCTGGGGTTTGCTTAGCCCGCGGGGCTCAACCGCTTCACTCTTCTTGGGATCCAACCAAAGCTTTTCGCCAAAGAATGGATAGCTGGGAATGCCCAGTGTTTGTCCATTCTGGGCTACAAAAGGTTGGATGCCATAATTTGCGAGTTCACTCAATCCTTCGGTGAATGCTAATTCTTCACCACCCGAAGCAGCACTTCTTGCCAATAGCGCCTGCGAGGGCCATCGTCCTTCGTCGCGAAGAATTTGCCGTACGAAGCGGCTCAGAGCATCCCGCGGTCCGACTTCCAGAAACAGAGCATCATGCTGCTTTGAGACCCAACGAACAGCCTCCAAGAAATTGACCGGTTGGCGAATTTGATCAACCCAATAATCGATGGAACAGAGTCGCTCAGGTAAAATTGCACGGCCATCAACAGTCGAGATAATTGGCCATTTGGGTGGATGAAGAGTCAATGCTTGGACAGACTCGCGGAATGTGTCGATCACCTGATCCATCATTGAGGAATGAAACGCGTGTGACGTCTCCAATTGCTTAAACGCGATACCTTTGGACTTAAGCATTGGCAATAGCGCTTCCACGGCTTTGCTTTCGCCGCCGACTACACAGGAATCAGTGCTATTGATTACGCAGAGGCTTATCTCGGGGACCAGTAGATTCTTAATTCGCTCATGGTTCGCCCGAACGGCAAGCATAGTGCCTAAAGGCGCTGATTGCATCGTACGAGCTCGATGATAGACAAGGAAGACGGCATCGTCGAGAGAGAAGACGCCGGCGATGGCCGCAGCCGAGATTTCGCCAATGCTATGACCGATCAGTGCGGTCACAGGGATCCCACATTCGATTAAACTCGTGGCCAAAGCCCACTCCACGCTAAACAAAGCCGGCTGGGTATAGAGTGTTGTGTGCAGCAGCATCGAGCCATCAGCTTCGATACCATCAAGGGCTCCGCGAAGGTCGATCTCAAAATTCGATTCGAAAAGATCGATGACTCGCTCATAGTGCTGCGCAAACCGTGGCCAAACTCGGGCTAAATCCTGACCCATGCGTGGGTATTGACTACCTTGGCCGGGAAACATGAGAACGACTGAGGGGACTTTATCTGGATAATAGATCGGTGCTTTTTTAAATCTCGACAGGCCTTGACGCAGATCCTCTGCATCGCGAGCTGTCACGCTTTGACGATAATGAAAGCGTGGCCTTTGGCTGCTGGAGACGTAACTCATGTCAAGCAGATGATCAAAACCGGGACCTAGGAAACGTGGCCACTCAGCGATAAATCTCTGGCAGGTGAGTGGATCTTTAGCGGACCAAGTCAGAGTCACCCAAGGATCCAAGCTATGCGGTCTAGACTGTCTATCGACTGATCGATGGGCTTCCAAAAGAACATGAGCATTGGTGCCGCCAACTCCAAAGGAGCTGACGCCGGCACGGCGCTCTTCGCTGAGCCATGGCTGGGCAGCCTCTGGAATATAGAAGGGACTTTGCTGGAGGCGCAATTCAGGATTCAATGGCAAGGCGTGAAGAGCAGGTGGCACGATTCCCTTACGCAGGACCAAGGCGGCTTTAATCAGACCAATAGTTCCAGCCGCTGCTGTGAGGTGACCTATATTAGCTTTAACGGATCCCAAAGCGCAGAAATTCTTATCGGCTGTCTGCTCCTGAAAGGCTTGGCGCAAACCTTCGACTTCAATCGGATCACCGATTGGGGTTGCTGTTCCATGGCACTCCATATAAGCAACACTTCGTGGCGACCAGCCGGCCCTTTGATAAGCTTTGCGTATCACTGCACTTTGCCCTTCAACACTGGGAGCGGCAAAACTACTTTTATTGCGGCCATCATTGTTGAGAGCCCAGCCGCGAATCACGGCATGGATAGGATCACCATCCGCCAGGGCTCGGTCCAATTTTTTCAGAACGACAACCGCGCTACCGTCCGAAAAAAGCGTCCCAGTGGCATCAGCAGCAAAGGGTCGACAGTGCCCATCGCGACTGAAAATACCACCCTCCTGATAGAGGTGCCCGCTGATCATCGGAGCATTGACCGAGGCAGCTCCAGCCACTACGATATCGGCTTCGTTGGTGATAAGCGTTTTGATCCCTTCGACCACAGCCACGAGCGATGTAGAGCAAGCAGTATGCACCGACACTGCGGGTCCTCGTAGGTCGAGGTGATAGGCCATATGAGTGGCTACATAATCTTTATCGTTAGCCATGGTGGCAAAATATTCTTCTTCGCTGTGCGGCTTTGCATGACCCATCAGTAGATTGCGCGTTTGGTAGGTATTGCTGCCGACTCCCACATAGACACCAATTCTTGCTGCTTGTCGCCGGTGAGCCCAACCAGCATCTTCCAGCGCCTGCCAGCAGGTTTCTAAAAGCACTCGCTGTTGAGGGTCTAGGAACAGTGCTTCGCGGCGATTGATTCCAAAAAATTCGTGATCGAAGCGATTGCCATCGATGATCCCGCGTGATGCGACATAATTTGCGTGTTTGACCATGGATTCAGGCAGACTGCTGTCCAATTCAGCCCTTTGAAAGTGGCTGATACCTTCCTGACCCTTGTGAATGAGATCCCAAAACTCATCAATGTTTTTGGCGCCAGGCACTTTGCAGGCCATGCCTATGATTGCAATAGCCTCGGAGTTACTACTGATCGATTGGTCTGGCAAAGGCGTCGACAGAGGCAGACTCAAATCAGAAGGAATGCTCTGGTTTGCCGTGCCGCGACTCAGGGCTCGGGCCAATTCTCGAGGCCTCAGGTGGCTGAAAATAAGCGTGATCGGTATTGGCTGGCCTAATTGAGTGCTCAGTAAAAGGCTGGCTTTGATGGCAAGAATTGAATTGCCACCGAACTCAAAGAAATTGTCATCGGCTTCTATGGTCGAAGGATACAGAATACTGTTATAAATTTCCAAAATCTGTGGCAATAGAGTTTCGTCTTGTGGAATCGGCTCGATCGCTGGAACCTTTGCTTCCACGGGAATGTCGTTGATAGGCTGCGGAGTAGCTAGCGGAACTTCAAGGACTGCATCTGCCGCGGCTAAGGATAGATCGAGTGGTGGCTCGGTCGCATAAATTAAAGTTTGTACCGGTTCAGGTGAAGTTAAGTCTGACGACGTATTAGCCATAGGTAAGGCTTCAACCTGGCTCTGCATTTGCCTTTGCAAGTAGGGTTGAAGGAACTTATCCTGAATCCATATGTGAAGCATACGCATAAAGCGCTTGCGATCTTCCAATAAAGTAAAGAGGTGATCGACATGTGGCCAGTGTTCCAGTTGCAACTGCTTGCGAAATTTCACTTTTCGTAGCATCGCTTGGAACTGACGACGATAGGAGTACCAGGGATGAAAGCCACCGGTATAGAGAACCAGCATCTGGGTGCCGCGATCGATGAGCTTTTGCGTATCAATGTTCGCTTGATCCTGGGGCGGATAGTTGGGATCGAGAAAGTCATTTACGGGCTGTAGGGCGTATTGCTTAGCCCTAGGGCGCAGAGCCCGCATAATGAGCCGTTGCCAGCGCTTTGGACTCAAGAGTCGTTGCAGAAGAAAGCCCAGTTCATGACGGAAGGTTGGATAGACAAAGCCGTCCACCATGACAAGTCCACGCACTCTGGGGTCCTGCCTAGCGTGATACCAAGCATCGACAGCTCCCGAGCAGATGCCGATCGATAGAATCTCTTTTAATTGAAACTGTTCTTCGAGCACCTGAACCGCGTCGTTGATATCTCTGGTAAAGATATCTTGTATCGCCGCATCGGCCTCGGCTACATCGCTGTCGCCAAGACGTGAAAGATCGAATCGCAAAACAGTGAAACCCAAGGCAGCCAATCGTTCAGCCAGATCCACGTGAATGCGATAGGGGCCAATTCGATGAGAAATCCCTGTATTCCAAAGCAGGATGCCCATAGGTTGCTTGGCATTCTCAGCTTCGTGTAAAACACCGATGAGATGCTGACTTCGACCAAAGCGAAGGGCGATTCTAGCCATCGTGTTGAGCCTCCCAAAGGGCCTGGATGCGGCGCAGATGGGCCGCAGGAAAGGCACGAATCTTGACAAAGCGTTCATCACCCCAGAACAGGGGCTCTCCTACGTTCTGCAATTCCACCGAGATGCCACGTCCTTGCCAAAGGGTGCAAGTGTCGCGAACCAAGGGATCTGTGGCGCTAAGAATGATATCGATTGTTCGCGCTTTAGGTTGCAAGGTCGATTGACTGATGCTGGCCAATTCAGATCGCCAAGCCTCAGTCCAAGGGAATCCCCAACATTGTTCAGGACTATAGCGAGAACTGGCAAAAGGAGCCTCGATCACATTCAACTCAAACATTTTTTTATGTGAGCGTTCCATTGCATAGAGATAATTGAGACCATCGATCACGGGATCCCAGAGAACCAAGCGGTCAATGTCTAAATGCTGGCTGGCACGAATGGCCATTGATGCGCCCAAACGCAAGCCAATGAGGGAGAGCTTTTGATAGCGTAAGTGAAATTTGGCCCACCCGGCTATACTAAGGACGTCCTGATGCCATTGATCCAGCGAGATGCTGTCTGCATTGCCTTCGGAGTCGCCAGTCCCGCTGTAATCAAAGCGTACCACATGAAAGCCATCTTCCTGCAGCCGTCGCGCTAACTGTCCCAATGAAGCTTGAGAGCGCATGATTTCCTGGGGAGCCGGCGGACAAATGATGATCACCTCCTGACGAAGCGTGTCGTCAGGGGAGTAGTGCATGACAAAGATCTGCCGATCCGCAGAAGGTAAAAAGAGGGGTTGGCTCTTGATGGCATTCATGAACGTTCCCCTTTCGCGCGGTGGGATGCTGCAGCATGCTTGGGTAACTGAGCGGCTAGCTGCTGCAGATCCATCAGGAGCAAGTCCCGGATTTTAAAGTCAGCACCCAATTCCTGTTGGCATCGATGGAGTACTTTGAGTGCCAATAGGGAGTGTCCACCCAGATCAAAGAAGTTATCACTGCGACGAACCTTGTTCAGACCGATCATGTCCCGCCATATTTCAGCAAGACTCTGCTCCTGGGGGTTGAGATCATCTACTTTGGTTTGAGATTCCTGAGTCGATGCGCATCCATCCCCATCATAAGAAGGCTGCGGTAGCGCTTTTTTGTCTATCTTGCCACTGCCTGTCAAAGGATACTGGTCAAGAGTCACAATATGGTTCGGCAGCATGTATGAAGGTAAAATCATTTTGAGCTGCTGCTGCATCTGACTCAGAGTCAGAGTCAGAGTCAGAGTTGATCCGGCTGTTGGTAGGACATAGGCGACCAGACGTTTGTCTCCTGGTCGATCCTCACGAACAATCACCACAGCCTGCTTGATTTCAGGTAGGGCCACCAGCGATTCTTCGATCTCTCCAAGCTCAATGCGATAGCCGCGTAGTTTGATCTGATTGTCTTTACGACTGATATATTCCAAGCGTCCATCCGCACGGAAGCGGCAAAGGTCACCGGTATCATAGACCCGTTGGCCTAGCTGAAAGGGATGTGGAATAAATCGTTCGGTCGTGAGATCAGGTCTGTTCTTGTAGCTCTTTGCCAGGGCGGGACCGCCCAGATAGAGGGTTCCGATGGCGCCGATAGGTAAGGGGAGCAGATTGTGGTCCAGAATAAAGGCTTCATAATGAGGCAGCACCCGACCAATGGTAACAGCCGTCTCGGCATCATGAATTTTGGAGGCTGTGGCCCAAACCGTCGTTTCCGTTGGACCATAGACATTCCAAAGAGCACGAGTCCGTGGCAGGAGTTCGCGAGCCAAATCTTTGGAGAGGGCTTCACCTCCCGAGAGAGCGGTCAAATCTTGATTGCCAAACCAGCGAGCATCCAAAAGCAGACGCCAGGTAGCAGGAGTCGCCTGGAGAAGATTGATTCGATGATCGGTGATGGCTTTTATCAATCCAGGGCCATCCAAGGTCTTTTCTTGATCGACGATCACGACCGTCCCGCCCCAAGCCAAGGTACCAAAAATTTCCAAGACTGAAATATCAAAGGAAATAGTGGTGATCGCCAAGGTTTGGGGAATTTCTGGGATCTCAACGGCTGCTCGGAAGGACTGCAAAAAGGTCGCGACAGCCTTATGTTGAATTTCCACGCCTTTGGGTTTGCCTGTTGAGCCAGAGGTATAGATCACGTAAGCGACATCGCTCGGAATGGGGCCCGAATTCTGGTCGTCAGCGATCGAAAATCTTTCCCAAGTTGCACGTTCTCGATCAATGGAAATGATCTTGCAAGGGCAATCTTGCAGCATGGGTTGGTAGGAGCTATCAGAAAGTACCCAAATAGCTTTCGAGTCTTCCAACATGAACTTGAGACGATCGAAGGGAAACATCGGATCTAAAGGAAGATAGGCGGCTCCGCTGCGGATAATAGCCAGGAGGCCGATGATCAGTTCAATATTTCGGGGAAGACAAATGCCTACCACATCCCCCGACTTGATCCCTTGGTCAGTGAGGAGTTTTGAAAGCTGACGGGACTTCTGGTCGAGTTCGCGCCAGGTGATTTTATTGCCCAAAAGATCACAAACGGCGATCGCTTCGGGATGCAGGCATGCCCTTTCATCTAGGATAGCAGTGATCGTTTGCAGAGCAGGTGCAGGCAGCGAGCTTTCGTTCCACGTTTTTAGCAGCAGCTCTTTTTGAGCAAGACAGAGTATTGGATGCTGACGGAGGCTTTTTTGGGGAAATGCTAGCAGCTCATCCAGAATCTGCCGATAGCTTTGGCCAAAGCTTTCCACCGTAGCTTTTTCCCACAAATCCACTCGATAGTTAAAGCCTGCGAAAGTTGACTGAGCATAGCGTTCGATCCAAAGAATAAGGTCGGTGTCCACCGTCGTATTAGGAAGGCGAAGACTTTCAATCACGGTAGTGCCAATTGTAACTTTCTGCTGAGATTGATCCTGAAAGAAAAACATCGTGTTGTAAAGTGGAGTTCGGCCAGCGTCGCGAGGCAGCTTCAGTGCGGCGACCAAATGTTCAAATGGAAGGTCGCAATGGGCCATAGCTCCATGGGTGGACGACTTAACAGTCTCGACTAAGTTTTGGAAACTCATGTCCGGGTCAAGAATTTGCCTCATGGCGACCACGTTGATGAAATTTCCTAGCAAGTCGAAGACTTCGACTTGCTGACGGCCATGCACGGGAGATCCGATAACAAGATCCTTTTGACCCGATAAACGATACAGGAGGACATAATAGGCTGACAGCAGCACATGGTAGAGAGTGCATCCGAATGCATTGGCTGTTTCCTGGAGGCGTGCATCGAGTCGATCATCCCAGGGAATCCAAGCGGTTGCTGCCTCATGCTTCAGCGTTGCTGGACGACTGAAGTCATAGGCTAACTCCAATGGATCTGGAATGGTTTGGTAGGTCTTCAGCCAATAATTAAGTTCGTCCTGCATGTGCGATGCTTGCAGCTCCTTTTGCCTTTGCTGAGCATAGTGAGAGAAATTGAAGGCGGGTGGCTTGAAGCGAGCCCGTCCGGATACAAGGATTTCTTTATAAAGCCTTTGGATATTCTTCCAAAGGACTCCATACGAGAACCCATCCCAAAAGATGTGATGAGTGATGAGGAAGAACACCGTCGCGTCGGTATTCAGACGGAAAATTCCCATTCGAAAATTAGGAACTTGAGTGACGTCCAATTTTTCCCGCCCAAGATCTATAATAGCTGTCTGCACATCGTCCATAGTCATATTGGGTTTTTCTCGCCCATAGATTCGCAGCTCTGGAGCGAAAGGTGGCGAGAGTTCCAGGGCAGAGCCTTCGGCAGTTTGTACAACAGCCATTCGTAAGCTGTCCTGTTCTATGATCAGAGCCTCTAAGGATTTACGAAATGCTTGAAAGTCCATGACTCCTCGAATAACCCAAGCGCCTATCAGATTATGCACCGTAGTTTCAGGATCCAATTCCTCGGTAAACAGCATACGTGACTGTGAGGGCGTCATCGGAAAGCGAGTGGCTTCCACGTGCTTTGTAAGAGCTTCTTTGGCTAATGATTCGTCCACAGGTGATTTTATCGGGCTTGCTTGGAACACCAGCGGATCTGCTGCCTTTTCTTGTCCCTGATGAGCGATATCGCGTGGATGGGGAAGGGCCTGACGATCGATTTTGCCATTGGCAAGCAAGGGCATTTTGCTAAGAACCTGATAGTGTCCTGGTAGCATATAGGACGGCAGTCTATCTTTCATCAGTTGCCGAACCTGTCGCTCTTGATACTTGTCATTGACGATGACATAGGCGATAAGGCGTGGATCATCGCTGCCAAATTCTTTGACAGCTGCCACGCATAGTTCGATGCCAGGCAGGCTGGAGACGGTGCCTTCGATTTCACCCAATTCCATGCGATAGCCACGCAGTTTAATCTGGTGGTCGGATCGACCAAATATCTCCAGCATTCCACTCCAAGAGTAGCGACCGATATCTCCTGTTTTATAGGCTAGAACGGCAAGACCCGGGATCATCACAAAACGCTCGAGGGTCAAATCAGTGCGACCGAAATAGCCCAAAGCCAAACCTGACCCACCAATATATATATCGCCTTTTTCGCCAGGAAGAACGGGCTTCAATTGATCATCCAGGATATACACGGCGGTATTGGCTATCGGATGACCTATGGGAATGATGCCATCGACATGGGTAATTCGATACAAGGTACTCCAAACGGTTGTTTCGGTGGGTCCATACATATTCCACAGTTCAGGAATGACGGGCAGCAATCGTCGCGCTATATCGATTGGGAATGCCTCGCCTCCACACAGAGCTTTGCGAAGTTTGGTGCCTTTCCATCCAGAATCGAGCAGCAAGCGAAAGTAGGAAGGAGTTGCTTGTACAATGCTGATGTTTTCCTGCTCTAAGAGCTGGCCCAAAAGTTGACCATCCTTTGCTTCGTCCGCGCTGGTCAGATAGAGACTAGCACCGGCCAAGAGCGGCAAGAGCAGTTCCAGGGCAGCGATATCGAAGGAAAGAGTAGTGATGGCAAGGACGCTGTCCGTGCTTTCAATGCCTGGCTTTTGCTGCATCGAGAGGAGAAAGTTCACTACGGAACGATGCCCGATCATGACGCCTTTGGGTTGCCCGGTTGATCCAGATGTATAGATAACATAGGCAATCGATGAGGGATCTTGAGCTGGGTCTTTCCATTGCTGGGGATCTAAAGACGAGAATTTGGTCTGAATTTCATTCCAAATCAAGGGAGGGCAGCTGCGTGCGACGGTTGATTCCAGCAACTCGTCGCAGAAGCAAGCCTTCACCCGTGAGTCGTTCAACATAAATTGCAATCGATCCGTGGGAAATGCGGAGTCTAATGGAACGTAGCCCGCGCCAGAGCGCAAAACGCCTAACAGTGCCACCACCATGGCTGGTGATCTTGGTAAGGCTATCCCAATGAGATCGCCTGGGCCTATGCCTTGGCTCTTGAGCAACAAGGCGAGCTGTCGAGATTGATTATCAAGCTCTCTATAGCTAAGCTTGCCGCCTCGACTGCGAATAGCTATTCGATCGGCAGCTCGAGCCAGCGATGGAGCCAGAAGTTGAGGAATCGTTTGTTCCAGCTGGAAGGCTTGATAGGTGCTATTCCATCTTTGCCAGAGAGGCAAGACCACACTCTGAATGGGCAGTAGCTGGAGAGGACTTTCCGGTGATTCACTCCAGAGTTCTGCTAGCTCTTTGAGAAGAGCCGCCAGACTCAATGGGAATTCTTCTTCGAAGCAATTTTCTTGCCAAGTGAGGAAGGTTTCGCCGTCGCCATCGGGACAAAGCCATAGCAATTGGGTTGGTCCTTCGTCACTGCTTAGAATGCGCAATTGCTGGGATTCGGAGCAAGAGGGAAGGAGTCCAATGCCGATCCATAGACCTTCCGCCCAATGTTTTTGATCAGCAGATGGAACGGGATGCCAACCAACTTTCTCAATGGCTTGCAAAAGAGCGTTATAATGATCTTCCATTCGGCAGTTCAATTCCAAGGCGTCCCAGCCACTCCCTCGACTCGTTTGGATATTCTTGGGAAGCCGGAGGCTACTTTTGATCAGAATAGCGCCCACGGCATCGCCGAGCAATCGAGATAGAGCGGCTCGCATGAGGATGGCAGCGACGGCGAATGACGGGAGCCCCTGACTGCGTGCATGAGTGCTGAGTTTTTGCCAGGTATGTGACGGTAAGCGAAAGGAGCAGCTGCCACCTTGGGACTTCAATTCCGCTTGGCGCACAAGGGTCGGGTTGGTCTTGTTGTCATTGATTTGTACGGGAGAATGATAGTTGTTCCAGGCCGTCTGGTGAAAGATGGCCAGCCTATCATGGGCAACAATTTCTCTTTGGGTTTGGGAAGGGCCTTGTCCTTTGAATTGGTCAAGCATATGACCTAGGGCTGCATGCAGCATATTCGCATCAGCGATGATGGGAAGAGCTGTTAAACAAACAAGAAAACTTTCCTCCTCATCGACAGCAATGAGAGCTTCCCACAGTTGGTTAGTCGAGCGGTTGAGTTGGAGGATATGATTGAATTCAGGCGACCAGCCTTTATTTACGATCTGCTGCAAGATCTCCACCTGATCCAGTTTTCTCCAGCAGAGTTTGGGCATTTCGTGTATGGCCAGGGCCCCTGAAGACGGACTGAGACTGGCTCTTAGCAAAGGAAACATTTCGACGACCGAGAGGAGTTTTTTCTCGAATCGAATCGCATCCCACCGAGCAGGTATGCGGATAAGCGCCGCTTCCACCTTAAACCGTTCGGACTCCGGGCTCGCGCCTTGCCAATGGGGAGGCAAAGGGACGCTGGATACCAATCGATCGAGAGGTTTTTTGAGATTCACTTTTTTAAAGGGCCATGTACTCACAGTTCGCCTCGCCAGGACCGGGTTGCCTGAGACTCGCCGTAAGGTATTTCGACCTAATTGGGTCCGATCTTTACACCTTGGTAAGGAGAACCGAAGTCGCCGAAGGAAAGCATGGAAGAAAAATGACTCTTTTGTCAAAGAGCCAAACGCGGACTAGGATCGAAAATTGTCTTTGCCAGCCCTGAGCCAGGCAAATACCTGAGCCGGGGTGTTGTGGGTGAGTCCTACGGAGTCATAAAGCGAAGCTTGATCAGCCTGAAGAAAAGGATTGTAGGCCATTTCCGCAGTAAGACGGGTTGGAACTGTTGGCTCACCTCGATTGCGCAGGCTTTGCAATTCAGAAACGTAGTTGGCAAGGCCCAAGGCATAGCTGGGTAAACTCAAGGCATAACGTGAATTGCTGAGTGTGTATTCATGAGCACAGCAAATGCGAGTTGTGCCGGGTAGACTGCGAATTTTGAGGAGACTCGTCCACATCTGCTCAGCTGTGCCTTCGAATAGACGTCCACATCCCAAAGCAAATAGAGTGTCACCGCAGAACAGAATATCAGCGGCGGCTATATGATAGATGCAGTGACCCAAGGTATGGCCGGGAGTTTCCATCACTTCAACAACCCATGAACCAAATCGGAATTCCTGTCCATCGACAAAACTTTGGCTGACGCCAGGAATACGCGATTCATCGTACTTCGAAGCATAGATTTCACATTCGAATGTGTCCTGAAGTTGGCGATTGCCACCGATATGATCACTGTGATGGTGAGTATTCCAGATGAACTGCAGCGACCAGCCTTTGCTGCGGAGAAAGGCTTCAACAGGCTCAGCCTCCGCAGGATCGATCACTGCTGTTTGGTGAGTTTGCGAGTCATGCAAGACATAAATATAATTATCGGCTAGCACGGGCAGTTGATAAAGCTGCAGTCCTTGGTGTTCACAAATAAGGCGATGAGAGTCCATTGCACGTCCTTGAGTCAAGAGGCATCTCATTGTGAACTTTTTGGAGAAGGCGTGCAAGTCCGTCTTAACTTCCTGGGAGCTTAGAGTTTACTCACATAGCCGAGTCCCACCAGGAGGGCTGTCAATTCATAGAATCCCGCGCTCGGAGTGTTTTCCGGGCTGGTGGCCGTCGCGTGAATGTAGCTGCCATAGAGGAGCCAATCCGAAGGCTTGGTCTTAATCTCATAGCCGGCTGTCAGATGGGTGCGATCAAGGGCCTCAAAGTCCTGAGCCCCTCGTCCTTGCATGGCGATCTGTCCCGAATCGCTCTTGAAGCCGGAGCCTTTATTCTTGGAAAAGAAACTATAGGCAAAAGAAAGAATTCGGTTAGTCTGCAGAGCATATTTTGATCCGAGTACATAACTATGGGTATTGAGATATTCTACAGGGGTTGTGCCGCTCACAGCTTGGGTTGGCGCCTGAGCATAGAGTGTGGCCGGTACCCAACGTTCGTAGGAGTATTGGGCGTAAGGTTGAAAACGGCCAAGGCGTGTTGATTCAAAGCCAAAGCCATAAAGCGTGGGGCGATAGTCCCGTCGATAGAAGCTCTGGGGAGCCGCGCCAAAGGCCTGCACTTTGAGCGAATAGTGCATATCCGTGGAAGGACGGAAGGTGGTGGCGATGGTTCCAATGTTTTCCAATTCATAGCGCAGACCGAAGGCAAAGAGCAGTGCGGTGGAAGCGTTTTCCAAATGTAAAAAATCCTGTCCCTTGACCGAAATATCAGTGGAACTGCTTGCATAGTTCTCGATTAAACTGAATCCTAAACAAAGGTTGGGCAGCATTTTATAGGCGATGCCAAATCCGAGCTTAAAGCCTTTTTGAACGGCATTGACGGTCGCACTTTGATACTGACCATTGACGGCGACCGGAAAATCTTCAACTTTGACTTTGGTACCAAAGCCTGTGGGAATAAAAAGATATCCATAGCTCAGTGGTCCCGTAGCACCCTTCACACTGCCACCGACTGACATTAGGGGAAGCACTGGGACACTGATCGAACCAGGTTTTAGATTTGGATCTGGTGTGGTCACTTTGTAAGTCAAATGAGTCGGAGCAACGTCCACATAGGCATCCGATGTGGGTGTGGCCCAAAGATTGGCAGGATTGTGCAGCAGCGAGGCTCCACTGCGGCTCATGATCACGCCAGCACCACCGGATGCGCGTGTATAAGGTCCTTGGTAGTCAAAGATATCGGCACAGAAGCCCAAAGTTGCCCAAAATAAGAGAGTCAGGCTCAAAAGAATAGGCATGACATTCCCCTTTTACAGCCAAAGCTGGTGATAGATGGGGGCGATCTTGCCTGAAATCGATCCTATTCCGGAATGCTGTCCGAGAGGCTTTCGCAAGTTTATGCAGAACTTTACCAAAACCTGATTTTGGTGACGCATGGTTCTCTCCCCTTCGATCGATAAATCTCATGAGAGTTGTTTTGCAAAGTTGAGTCCTGCGCGAAGGAGCCTTTAAGGCTGTGAAATGACGCTGAAATTCGTTTTATAGGTCGATGCCGGCGCTGTCATCGAAACCTCGATCAGCCTGTTCAAACCAGTTAACTACCTGATTTTATGTGAAAAAATGAACGTCAGAAAGCTGATTGAGGCTCATAGGCCACTGAAAAGCGGCGAACTTGAAGACAAGCCTTCGAAATGAAACTGTTTTTTGGTGGAGTCTGAATCAAGTGAGGGCTTAACCCGGAATGAAATTCACCTGCAGCTTTGAATCCTTACAGCTCGTGCCAGATCATGAGCAGTCGAACTCTTGAGCAAGAATGCAGGTCTTGTTCCATGCGGGCTCTTGTCATTCCACTTTCTGACGGCAGCGTTGAGCGACGATGTTGAGGGCAGCTGAGGCGGCGGCAAAGCCAAAGGCTCCCGTCACAAAACTAGCCGCGCCATAACCCTGTTCGCATCCGCCTTTTCCGCCTTGAGCTGCCTGGGGTTTTTCGCAGGTGCCGCCATCGGCTGTTGGAAACACAGGGGCTTCGATACTGAAGATGGCCGGCACCCCAAAGCTGCCTTCTTTTGGAAAATGATGTCGATGCCTAAGTTCCCGGCGAACGCTCCGCAAAAGACCATCGTTGCTGGTAGAAGATAGATCAGCTTGTTGAATTTTGGTGGGGTCTTTACGACCGCCGGCGCCACCAACCGTCACCAGTCCGATGCTTCGCTGCTGGCACTGGGCGATCAAAAGACACTTATTTTGCAGACTATCGATCGCATCAACGACGACATCAAAGGATTCTTGCAGTAAATGCTGTGCGGTTGCACTGGTGAAGAAATCTTCGATAGCTTCTACCTGAAGTTCAGGATTGATCGCCAGCAATCGTTCGGCCATGACCTTCACTTTGCTGCGACCGATCGTCTCGTGCAGCGTATGCAGCTGGCGATTGCTATTGCTGATACAGACTTCATCGAGGTCGATGAGGGTGAGTCGGCCCACTCCACTGCGAACCAAGGCTTCAGCTGTCCAGGATCCGACTCCGCCGACGCCAATCACGGCTATATGTGCGTTGTGAAAGGCTTCGAGAGCTCGTTCTCCATAGAGGCGAGCAATACCGCTGAAACGTTGCTGATAGCTATCCATTGGGTCCATCCTGTCACGTGCGAGGCATCTCTTCGTATCTAACCCAGCCCAGACTGTCCATCAGGAATTCTCTTTATGGGTCATCTTGGCCTCTTTAGGAGGCGATGAATCCCCAGAGGGCTGTGACTGCACAAAAAAAGTGCAACTCGGGCAAGAGCTTGAATCCCAAGGGCTTGAGCTTCAGTTTAAGGGACTTTTCCACTGGCCCTGTGGATAACATTCCTCTGCCCGCATCCGCCAATTATGAATATGTCTATGTTTATCAGCATGTTCACTCTGACTCGGGCTTACAGAACACATTGTTCTTTAAGGCTGGAGGCCATAAATCGGAAAGGGCTATAACAAAAGAGTGGAAGCAAACCAAGAGACACAGGAGTTCATATGAAAGCATTATTACAGGTCGTTGCTCTGAGTCTGGTCAGTAGTGTTGCCATGGCAGCAGCAGATGTCTCGACTGTTCGGGTGGAAAAGGTCTCTCTCAATGGTACGGGTTGTCCGCAAGGCAGCGGCGTCTCCAGTCGATGGGAGCAGGGTGAATTGGTGCTGAGCTTTGTGGATTTCGCTGCGACCCGCGGCACGGGTTTGCCTCTGTCTGCGAGCCGCAAAAACTGTGTCCTCACCCTTTCCATTGCTGCAGATGAAGGCATCAGCTTCACCCTCGGCCACGTCTCGGCCACGGGCTATGCGGTTTTGAATGCAGGAACCCAAGCTGTTTTGAATTCTCAGTACTATTTTCAAGGTCAAGCAGCGAGCACGGGCAGCAGCTTGACGATTCAGGGACCCTATGCCGACTCGTTTTCAAGCGGAGACCTCGTGCAATATGCGCAGGCTCTGTGGTCATCATGCTCAGTGAAACGAGCCTTGAATTTGAATACTTCGGTCCGCGTTACACCTGTGGCTGGCGCCCAAACTATCGGTGGTGAAGTCCTTCTTGAAGAGCTTCGTCTTGGCATTGAAACCAAGGCTTGCCCATAACGACGTTCGAAGCCAACTGGCAAGAATGAGACGATGACATTCCAACACAAATAAGCCCGCGCGTTCTTTTGAGCCGCGGGCTTTTTCTTTTGGTCTACTGCGCGGTCCGGGCTCGACCCAGACCTTGCGCTATGCTAGGAGTGAGGGCTAGCCCATGGAGGAGTGAGCAATCGTGACGGAACCTGTCTATCCAAAAGCCGAGTTTCAGGCCATGGCTGTGCAACCCTCGCTTGCGCAACTCTGGACAAAGACACCAGATCTCTTGCGCCGCGATAGCTGGCCTGATTGTCAGGAATGGCAAAATATCTTGGATGAGACGCCGGAATGGAAAGCACTGCCTGCACATCTGGAATTTGAACTCGATATCAAGATTGGGCAACGTCGCAAACGAAAGCTTACCAAGCAAAAAGACGATCCCCTTAGACCAGCTCTTCGTCGCTATGAGTCGACGATAGTTGAGACGCATAGAATTCC
>JBGSTF010000217.1:0-11179 GCA_041736645.1 Oligoflexus sp.
AAAGCGCCGGGCTAAACTGGCCAGAACTCAGTTTCCGGGATTGTGTCGAGAGCAGTATAAAATACAAAACTCGAATTTCGGTCACCATGGCCAGAACTCAATATCCGCGTTTTCCAACGTCGCTTAACACACGACTTCATCTTCACCTTACCCGATGGTTCCTCTCAAGGCTCCAGATGTTGTTTATGGAGTCTGTTTTGTTTTTCCTGCGACCGCAAGCGATCGCGGCACCGTTAGTTATGTCGTAAATAGGTCGATTGCTACAGTCTCGGCAAAGCCGCAGAAGCCTATGGCGAGGAAGAAAGTCACAGAAGAAGCGCTGCGAGTTCAATTGCCTGCCGCTGATGAAAAGATTGCAAAGGTCATCCAACTATCGAAGTCGAAGTTCCAAGCGGGCCTACAATGCCCCAAGCGTCTATTCCTTGAAGTGTTCCAACATGACAAAAAGGATAACACGTCTTCAGCGCAGGAAGCTGTCTTCGATATGGGCCAACAGGTTGGCGAGCTAGCCAGGAAGCGCTTTACAAACGGCCGACTCATTGATTGGGACGGATTTCACCAAAAGGAAGCCGATCAGGAGACACAGGTTGTTCTGGCAGACTCCTCAGTTGAGGCAATCTATGAAGCATCTTTCACTTTTGAAAATATTAAGGTTCGTGTCGACATACTTTGTAAAGTTGGTGATAGAGAAGTCGATTTAGTTGAAGTGAAGTCATCGACGAAAGTTAAAGACGAGCATTACACCGATTTGGCAATTCAGGCTTACGTTGTAGAAGGTGCCGGGTTGAAAGTTCGCAGGTGCTACTTACTTCATATCGATTCGTCTTACATATATAGCAGCGGGCCATATGATCTTGAAAAGCTTTTTGCCCTCGCCGAAGTTACAAACGAAGTGAAGGATCTTCAGGAATCGGTTCAAGAGCGCTTGGGAGCAATGTGGTCACTCCTTCAGGAAAAGGTCGTGCCGAGCATCGAAACAGGACCTCAGTGCAACAAGCCATATCAGTGCCCGTTTCACGGCCACTGCCGCAAGGATTGGCCCAAGGACCACATAAGCACTTTGCCAAGAGCTTCAGAGCGGTTGGTTCGAGAACTGACTGCACGCGATATCACCAGAATTCGCGATATTCCAGATTCCTTCAAGGGTCTGACGGTAACTCAGCAAAAGGTCCGCGAATGCGTTGTAAATGACAGAATCCACTACGAAAACGAAATGTTTCGAGAGCTTAGTAGCTTAGCGAGACCGCTATTTTTTATCGACTTCGAAACGATCAATCCAGCGCTTCCATTGTTCAACGGAACGCGCCCTTTCCAGCAATTGCCATTTCAATGGTCAGCTCACGTATTGCGGGATGGCGATGCTCTAGAACATTTCGAGCACTTGGCTGAAGCTGGGAAAGATCCTAGAGAAATTTTCGCCAAGACACTTCTTGACCTGCTTAAGGATCAAGGGCCAATCATTGTATATTCGGCATTTGAGAAGACCTGCCTCAATGCGATTGCGAAAGACTTTCCAGAACTCGCTGACGCCGTTGAGAACGTCTGCGAACGCATGATCGATTTATTGGGCTTGATTCGCAAGCATTTTTATCATCCAAATTTTGACGGTTCGTTTTCTATAAAGAAAGTTTTACCCGCTCTGGTCCCGGAGTTGAGCTACAAGGGACTGGCCATCGGGGATGGCGCAACCGCAGCCATGTCTTTCGCCAAAATCATGACCGGGAGTACAACGAAGGTCGAGACTTCGGTTATCAGGAAAGATTTGCTCGAATATTGCAGGTTGGATACGCTCGCGATGGTCAAGGTCTATCAGAGACTTTTGGAGAGCGACTTTACTAAGCAAATCAGAAGCGCATCGTAGTTATAATCACCTGCGTTTTGCAATAAACCGAGGCCCATCGCGCGGAGGTGGCTAACTGTCGAAATAAGCCGCGTGTCAGTAGACATGCCACCCGGCTCTCCGAAGATCTACCCGGCACTCCTACCGCTCTGCGTGGACTTACACCTCGAATACCAAGGGCGCGCATCGCGGACTTCATTCAGAAACCTGGATCATCGACCGAGCGCCACAGGTCGGGTCCTACCCTTCTGGATCTCAGGCCAGATCATCCTGAAGCCAAGCAAATAGTTCGCACTTGATCTAAAAGCCAAGTTGATCCATAAAAAAGTATGGCAACGAAGAAAAGGAGTCTTTGCTATGCCAGAAAGAATACTCTCCATGAGGACGGTTGAAGCTTTTCGGGATTGCATGCTTGACGCCAGCGATCGTCACGGCTTCCCATTACGCGAACACTTACGAGACGCCAGACTTCCAAGTTGGGACGCAATAGATCTTAGCGACCTTCGTACTGCTCGGCTTCAGATCGATGGGATGTTCAAAATCATAAATTGGACGGACCCAAACCAAATACGACCGCTCTTGCCGCTTTTCGAAGACGCATACGCTGAAACTCCCATCGGACCAGACAGTCTTCACCATGAGATCGACGTTTACTTGGCAGCGGATGGCTTTAGAATCAAACATGGACGTATGCAGCAGCTGGTTATCTGAAAGACTTGGCGGGCTTCTTGAACGGGGCAACCACGCTGATTGAACAGCGAGAGTTGCCTAAGCAATGAATGGGTTATGTCTTATTCCAGGATCAAAGGCCAAGCCTTGACTTGGTAGCGCCAAACGCCTCCAAAAGTTACACCTCCGGCTTGCGTTTCGATTACTCTGTCGAATCGAAACAGAGTACCCAGCGCCTGAAACTCGATTTTGGAAGCCTTCAGACACGCAAAGTCTCCGCAGCCCAACAGGGGTCCGTTTTCGGGCGAAAACGCTTCGCTACCAACCTCCAAAAACTCGGCCACTGCTTTCCCAGGTATCTTCCGGTCCATCGTGAGACGCAGCTTGATATCTGGATTCTTCAGAATATAGCCACCTTCTCCGCCGAAACGAGCCTCGATCTGCGCAAGATACTCCCCATGTGTCAGACCGAATATTTTTGCCTCGGCGTCGGAAGCCATTGACCAATCATTCAGCGTCTTGCTCATGTGAATAAAATTTACGTCTACTTTTCTCAGCTCGTCCGCTTTTGGCCCAACCAAAACTGAATCTTTTCCTTTCCAGTACGATAGAGCAACTATGCCGGCCTGCTTTTTCAAGCTTGGTCCCGCGATAATTTCTGAATGAAAGCTGTAGTCGATTCCATCTTTAGACAGAGTAAACGGATAGAAGTATCGCTCCGCTGATTCCTCTTCGTTCGACCAAAATACTTCGCAACCTTTTCCGCTCGAATCAGTAGGAGAAAGTTTAAAATTTGGCAAGTTGTTCTTCTGAAATGTTTCAACGATGTTCTCTATGCCCTCACACCTTTTTTCCCAAGGAATTTCCATAAATGAATTCCACTGGGCGCCCTGAAGTGACAACGCTTTCGGCTCCACGGCTGGATTCGTGTCATCTCCAACCAATCCGATTTGCTTATCCTTTTTCCCGCTATCTTTCCCATCACAAGACAACACCAAAGACGCAGCCAACAGACAAAACAAAATTCTCATCATCGTTTCCAAGATCATGCAGAGAATCTCCCCGCAGTAGGTTAGAGTTTTTTATTTCCAGAGGTTCAGTAAAGCGACCGAAGCTTCTTTGACTCGCTCAGCGTTTCCGAAGTGCGCAGTATTGACAACGTCACTAAGCAAGCTTTCCGCTTGTTCATCGTCGATCAACCGCTTCAAGACTCGGCTAGTGATTAGATACCTCTGATCTGGGTTTTTCTCAACCGTAGCGCGTATCAGCATAAGCCCCGCAATTATAGCAAGACTTGGCTTGGTTTCGCGCGATAACATTATAATTTTATTAAGGTCGATTGTGTCATCTAAGCTCCATGCTTCAACCGCTGAGTTCGAAAAAAGAGCGTGCATAACCGGATCGATAGGGAATCCTTTAAGAGTATTATTGACGTGGTAGCCATTTATAACCAACTTGGCACGCTCTGCGCCCGTGTTACCCTCTTCCACGATGGCTGCGAGCTGGCTAGCCGTTCGCTCGTAAAGAGCCGCATTTCCAACTTGGATTGCGTCCTTGAGATTGCGGGCTAAGTCCTGCAATTTCATCGCTAGAAAAGTGGACTTCAAGTCTGAGAGGTTCACAGACTCGACGTAAACCTTGGGCTTGCCCTCTGTAATTTTCCCGCTCCCTTCGGGAACTTTCGCCGTGCTGCCCTTTCCAAATGAAAGCTGCTGCACTTTTTTACGTAACTCCAACAATCCTGGATCAGATAAAGAGAGCTGTTTAAGTTTCGTGACAAGGGCGGTCCCATAGTCGGCTGATTGACTCAGATTTGAAAGAAGACCATCTGCTGCAATCATGTGAAGCTGCATGTTTCTCGCATACCCATCCGCACCAGGATCTGGTAAGGGGAGCTGATCGACTGACGATCTCAAGATTTCTGCCGTCATGCCCAAGTTATTGAACTGAAAAAGAGCATTGGAAAGATCACTTTCCGATTCCAAAAATGGTGGCACGAGTAACCAAAGCGCATCCATCTTCTCACTGACATAGGTGAATGCCCTCATATCATAGTAAGGAAGTCCTGGTTCGCTTTTCAAAGGCACCATAGCCGAGTTCGTCTCAGAAAAGGCCTCGCCGGCTGCAAGCATGAATGAAACGAGTAGGGTCGTGACAGTTTCTTTTTGCATTACAGTCCCCCCGATTGCTGGCAGGAATTTAAATCTGGAAGAGGCACTCTCCTGAAATCAGGCAAAACCGAGTTGCATCTTGATACCTTCGACCTGATCAGCGCTGCTTTATCTTTGATCTTTATCTTCATGCCACTGATATCAGACAGCGGTGAACCTAAGCCTATATCGGGCGACATGCTGTATTCTCCTGGACTGAGGATGTCGCCTGCCTCAGTTCCGAATGTACCTGAGCCTATCGCCGAACAGTAGAATTGTGGCTGGAGTCTTGTAACGGAGTCTTGCGTCAAAGACGAAACATGATCGACGGTGAATAGAATGTCCCCCGCAGTTCCAATAGCCTCGATCGTTGAAGTGAATCCGCTACCATCTCGCTTGATCCTGATGCTTTTCACAGCTTCGTCGAAACCTTGGTAATAACAGCGAGCTTTTTTGTCGCTGTCAGTGGAGCTGCCAAGTTGAATCTTGTCGGTGCGAGAGCCGTATACTTGCAGTGCATTGTCACAGAATAGTTGGAACCGATTTACCAGTTTTTTTAGACCCCGAGAGGTCACAGATGGATCTGAGTCCGAGGAACATCTCGTCCTGGCTATTTCTTGCTGGATTCCGTCTATCGATTGCTGAGTGATCGCGAAGTCTGCTTTGACTTTGGAAGCGTTCAACGCCGCATAATGCTGGTCGCGGAGACTCAACAGTTTATTCTTTGCAAGTTCATCGACAAGTCCATTTTCTACAAAGTATAGAAATAGTGCTCCATACCAGTTTTGGATTTTATCAACCTGGGCTAAATACGAGTCCAATTTCTCTTCCTGACCGGGAGTGTCGAAAAAATTGAGCAGTTCGACCAAAGCTTGGTCGTAATCTCCCGCTGCAGTCGCGCAGGAATTCGATTTTTTCGATTCAAATTCCTCCTCACTGATATATGAGGAAGCAACGACTGCATCTAGCTCAGCCTCCTTTGCCTTCACCCACTTATTGATCTTGTCAACTCTCTTCTTGTACTCTTCAGCCTCGCCATACAGCAGACCGAGCCAAACAAGGTTTGCAATTAGGTTGGCTCCGCCAGTGTTCGAAAGACTGCCTGATCCAGGAACAGAACTAGGTTTGTCGCCCCCTGGGTTTTGCGATCCAGTACCAAGCTCAAAACCGTTCATATATGATAGAAAGGATAGGTAAGTTGCAGCGGCAAGCTCTGGATAATGCGACCTAAAATTTTCGTAGGACTGATCAGCTTGATACTGGTTGCGAACAGCTTCCCATGTAAAATACTTTGAAGAGTAGCAACTAGCTGTCACAACTGAAACTGGACATCCACCACCAAGAACTGACCCCGTAACCTTCACGAGAGGAAGCGTTGAATACCACGTATGGCTAAGCCGCCCTAATGGGGTCCTATCAGGTGGTAATAACGTCCTTAGTCTCTCGTAGGGCAAGTTCTTTTTCACTGTTTCACAGATCTTGAACTTTTCCCGTTGGTGCGACTTCATCACTGAAATAAATCTTCGGATCTTTTGCAGGTCTCCAAGACATTGCGACTGGATATTCTGCATCGAATTCATCGCTGCAGAGAATGAGTCCAGTTGATCGTATCCGTAGTTTGATTTCCAATATTCAAATCTGGCTTTCGCATCAACAGGTTCTTTTTTCAAGGCATCAACAAAAATACTTGCAACGGCGTCATGGGACTTAAAACAACTTTCCAACTTTTTGTAACTGTAAAAAATCTGCTCGAACGAATACTCAAACGCCGCATTGACCTCATTCTGAGAGCCATAGATTGAATAGTCGATAAGATTTTCAGCAATAACGTGAGATTTTCGACCGATCTCTGTATAAGCAGGGATCATCGTATCGTAATAATTCTGCGCTCTCTTTTTAAAGTCGTCTAGTTCGTCGGCTCTGGCGATGCACGGATAAATCAGGGCCGTGGAAAGTAGGGCATAAGCTTTAGATCTCACGTTTGATTCCTTCCCAAAGAACCGCGTCATTGGGAGCAAGACGCAGAAGTTCATCCAGCTTGTCAGAATTGCCCGAACCCAACCTTGATTGAATGGCCCTGATTGAGGAATCTTCATCGCCAGGGTCTCGGGTGCCGAAAAGAAACTTAATTTTTAGAGCAATTTCAAAATAAGGAGTGTTTTTCTTGAAAGCATTTTTCATACTTTCTTCAAGTACGATCGCCCACGCTGAAAGCGATTCTTTCACCTTTGCAAGATCTTCTTCTTGCTCAAGCGATGAAGCTGCATTTAGTTTGTCCCGAAGAGCTTGTTTTTGCTGATCGCCAAAAAACAGAGCATAGGTATCAAGAACGCTATAGGTATTTTCCTTGAGCATCCTGAAAGCCCACAGATCAGCATCCGGTACATCACCAATGATGCCAATAAGCTCATAGATCTGACTCGTCGCTGTTGTCAGTTGTTTTTCCATCGAAAAATAGTACGACATGCCCTCGACGGTATACAAATAATGGTTGTCAACAAATTCCGTAAGAACGAGAAGAGAATCTGTCACATATTTTTTCATGTTTTCCCGATATACTCGCTTATAACTCTCGTCGGTTCCTTCGGGCATGTGTTTATCAAGCAGCTCGTCATGATTCTGTTGAATCAAAAGAAGCTCACGCTTGATTGAAACTACTTCGTCATAGATTCGCGTCAGGTACTGTGTATAGTCCTGTTCTGTTTGTTTCAAAAATCCGGGGTGAATTCTTCCGACAGGATAGGAAGTCAAACATCGCGATACGAATGCGGCGATAGTTTGATTGGCCAAAGGCGAACGGGGTAGTTTGCTGTATCCAAAATCGCCCTTCCAGTCCCAATCCCCATATAGCATGCGTAGTTTTGTTCCGTATGATTTGGCGTCGAAGTCTGTCTTTTTGAATACGATTGGAGGCATGCCAGGGCTGGTTACTCCTGGAATGCTACTGATTGAATCACAGCCGTCGGCCAAGGAGTTGTGGCTCAATGCCGCTAAAAATATGATTGTCAAAAGGTTAGCAAACTTATGAATACCTATCATCGCTAGTTTTCCTTCTTTCGCGGTTCACTCAGTAGAATGCTTCTTGTCGGCTGTCCTGCTGACATCCTGCCTTCGCTCCATGCCCAGGCCGCGAGTCACACGGCCTCGATGCGGGCCGCTCGTCCTGAGTTCGACTTCCGCTCCTCAGCAAACGCTTAAAGCTCAAAGGCTTTCTGAGGCTGCGACAGCCAGGGCCGGATTTAGGGCGCACAATACTTCTTATCGATCTGAAGACGCTCGCAAGCGTCCAACTCAGATCGGGGTATCAGACAAGCTTCTTGACCCAAGTTCAGTTCCAAACAAGAATCGACCAGACCGGCAATATTCTCACTACAGGTTTTTCGTGTTTCAGTGACTCTTGCGTCCAGCTCTTTGAATCTGGAAATAAGACCTTCAAAGTCTTGATTCAAGAAAACGTCCACCCTCGAACAATCCACCGAATCATAAACATCCTTCAGGTCGCATGCCTCTTGGCTACCTTCCTGGCATTGCAATTCGATTTTTTCAAGATTGTTGATCACCTCGTTCCTGGATGCCTCCTGAGCACTTCCGCAAAAATCACGAATATATCCTTTGCGAAGGCTAATTGGCAGCTGCAGCGCAGTTATCGCCGCGATCGTCGTTGAAACTTTCTCAAATGACCCGCAAGATTGTGTAAGAATCCCTCTCAGATATGAAACTTTCGGAGGCTCACTCGCCCCTATAAGGGCTTCAAAATCCTGCAAGCTTTTATTCAAAGCCCGATTGATTCTTCTTATCTCGCTATAGCTGTCGTTTTCGTATGGCGCCGATAGACTTGCCCGGATGGTGGTAAGCTTTTGCAGCCTTGGCAATGTTCTTGTCTCACTGAAAGCAGCAGTCGCTCCGTTCTTCCCGTTCAGTATGCAGTCGGACGCCTGCTTCGACCATTCGATAGCTAAATCCGAACCCTTGTTGATGGGTCTTTGTACCTCGGCGAAATAGCTCGTCGGAATTTCTTTCTTGATGAAATCCACACGGTACTCGATTACCTGCTGCGGATTTCCTGCGTAGTAAAAGAAATCACAATTTCTTGCAAGAATATCCCCATGCGAAAACAGGTACAGACTGCAACACAAGAAGTTTAAGTAGACCCTTCGCACCAGTAACCTCCGATCAAACTGAATTGTTTCTTTCGCGAAGAATTTTCGGGGAGAACCTCTTGTACACGGCTTCACAAAGATCAGATTCGGAAAAACTTTCCTCGACACGCCGTCTGGTTCCCCGGTCTTGTATCTCTGCTACCCATAAACCATTTTTCTCTTGAAAAATGACCAGCCCTTGATCCAGTGGGTGAATTGGTTTTGAAATAAAAATCGATTGGGGATCGTCCCCCTCTTCAAGCAGAATCTTTTCAAGTTCAAACCTGTTCATCATAGCTCCTATGGAATGGTAGGATTTGGCGGCGTCACGTCGTGGAGGTATCTCCCCAGTAAATCTGCTACCGTCTTATCATCGAGAAGCATGTATTGTATTCCCATTCCTCTTTGTCCGAACCAAGGGCTTATAAGCCCGGCTTCCACTTCAAAAGGCTCGATGACTTCATAGACACGATAGGGTCTGGATGCCCATTCGGCCGGTAGAGCCCGGTCGGTGAACGGTGTGCCTTCTGGTGATAAATAAATTCCTTTTGGACCGCCGAATCTATCAGTTCGAAAACCTTTGGGAAGCATTTCCTTCTGGCTCCAGCCATGCAGAAATCCAGCTCTGTCCTTTGGCCAAAAAGATGTTTCGGCCGGCAGATTCTTTGTCGCGCTTGGCGGCGGAACCACATCTCCAATATCTCCTGATCGCTCGATGCCTGCGAGCGCGTCCCCTATTTTCCTCGCCCCTCCAGTTCCATCACACCCTAAATTCCCAGGCCCACAAGGATTTGCCTGTTCCACTCGCTGTACAAAATTGGAAAATTCTTCGGCGCTCTCCACACCCACCCGAGCCGCCCGCTGAGTGACAGTCCTGGCTTCGTCTACAATTACCCGAGCGGCGATCTCTGATCCTTCAGCTATGACAGCACCGGATACCGTTCCTTTAACGACTGCCAACCCGCCAACGACCTGAGCGATGTCACCAGCTACTTGACCAACAACTTTTCCGCATTCGTAGTTGTTGCTTTCGCAATTCTTGACGGTCTCATATTTTTCAGCGACAGTTTTCTTGAACGCCGACCAAGTATCTTCATAGTTGATCATCGACATCCCTACCGCATAAGCCGAGTTGAAGGGATGCGCTACGATTTTATATGCACCTTCGGCCGTGCTCCAGACCGATAGAGCAAGGCCGTTCCCGTACCCTCTGTAGCAATCAAGCGCGGCGTAAGCATTCTCTATGTGAACGGAGAAGTCGCCAAACCGATCATCAGTTGCTGATCTTAGAGCTTCATTTACCGCTAAAACAGCGTGGAACCTATAGTATGGATCTTCAAGAAGTCCCGCTTCATTCGCCAGCTCTTTCACTGCCTTCACAACCTCTGAGTTTTCAAAGGTGTTCTGAAGCTGTCCAAGATGGAAAAGAACACTCTCTTCTGCAGATAGGCCTGGAACCGGAGGTCGCTTCCCCTGGCCGTATTCGAAAAAAGCGTTAAGCCTGTCCAGAAATCTTATCCCTTTGACCTCATCGCCCTCGGTCAGTCCGCTGAACGCCACATCTGCATTACCCGCCCAGCCCAACGCCACGAGCGACTTTTTCAGTAGCGCCGCACTCCCACGAATGGCCATAGCCGATATTCTGTTGAGGGATGACCGGAGCTCAGCTGCATATTCCCTTCGGGATAGATCAGGATCGTCAAGCGACGTTTTGAGATTCATATTCCCCAGAAGGGAGTTTATTGCACTGTTCTGTGGGCGCGGAATAATGCCGTTTGGAGCGAAGCTATCAAGAACAGCTTTGGCTGCCGCCCGGCGCTCTGTAGCGAAAGGGCTCCCTTGTCCGCTCACAACCAGGTCACTCATGAAGTTGCTGACCAGCTTATTCGTCTCGTTATCAAAAGCCTGGCTATTTCGCTGACTCAAGTCATCAAGCCGCGCGAGACCTTGCACAAATCTCTCGAAATAAGCCTCTACTTGCCCTTTGGTCATCGAAAAGGAATTGTTGACCTTTGAGAACCTCTGAAGCCTTCCTTGCTGCTGACGGAAGGTCCGCTCCATGGCATCGTTCAAAGAGTCTAGTTTAAAATTGCTAAACTTTTTCGCCAGATCTTCCGGCTTTGGGAATCTCGGTCCGCCTGCTGCTTCAATCTTGATGGCATCAAGAACCTTTTCGAATTCCGCACCGCCGACAGTCACGGACAACGAGGCGGTTTTCCAATCCTTGCGACTCAATAAGTCAGCTTGGTTCATCAAGGCATTCATGGCTTGGGTTTGCTGGTCCATCTTCTCGTAAAGTTGAGCTCCAGCAGGCTTGACAAACACCGCGTCCTGGCCGCGACTGTAGACAGCCTGCGAACCATCGTCACACTCCACCATTA
>JBGSTF010000232.1:0-7748 GCA_041736645.1 Oligoflexus sp.
CTCCCCTTATGGCTCCCTTACAAACAATGGGACTTGGATTGGCCTTGTTTGATCTCGTTATGGTCAAAGAAGCGCTTAAGACCCTAGCGGTATTTGTCGCCGTCAGTCTTATGGTTTCAGTTTTTTATTTCTTGCTCACTCCACTCGGCGACGCACAGTCAGAATTGCTATCTCGCACTACACCGATGATTTGGGACGTTGCAGTGGCGATTTTTGGTGGCTTGGCAGGGGTCATTGGATCGACGCGCCAAACAAAAAGCAGTGTGATCCCGGGTGTAGCAATTGCGACGGCCTTGATGCCACCGCTCTGCACTGTGGGATTCGGGATAGCTCACAAATCACCCGAAATGGCTTTCGGGGCACTTTATCTCTTTGCCATCAACGTGTTCTTTATTACGGCTTCGAATGCTCTATTTTGGCGAAAACTGGTCACCCTGCCCCACATAGTCACCAAACAGCAATTGCGTCCCCGCACGCAGTGGCTGCTTTATGCTTTTATGATCTTCATGACGATGCCAAGTATTTTTATCGCCTATCAAACAGTCGAACGCATCGGTACAGAAAAGAAGTTAGCTCGCTTTTTTGATGGCTTGGAGTTAACTCAAGATCTTGTGATATTAAAAAGACAAATAGACTGGAAAAAGAAGGTCATTCGGATCTATGGTGAATCTCCTCGAAGCCCCGCAATTGGTGATAGTGATGTGCAAAAATTTCTAGAAAACGGCGGCATACAAGGTTTCCGAGTGATATCTCAATTTCGCGAGCCGCAACCCGGAAACGTCGAAAAGGAAGACAAGAGCGAAACGTTTGAGAGCTTCTATACTCTCTATGAAGAAAAATTTAGCGCTAATGAGCAAAAGATGCGCACACTTGAAACTGAATTATCGCACTATTCAAAACAATCGCAACTGCATGCTCAAATTCTGAATGAAATCAAAATCCTTTTTCCGGAAGCGGACAAAGCTTTTGTCGGTCAGGGAATCATGTATGATCAGCAGACCGATACTTCTGACCCTTCAAATCATCAATCATCCGACTCAAAATTGACCATCATATTAGAAACCAAGAAAAATCTCCCCGTTGCCACCCGCGAAAAAATACTCGCATGGATAGAAGCTCGCACAGACAAACCTCAGATCAACCTTGTGATTGCTCAAAGCAATCGAAAAACTGGAGGTGCGAATAACAAGAGACTTTGATAGCCATAAGGAACATGAATAGACTACGGACCATACGGTCAGGCAATAACTTATACCTTTCCATAACTCTTCTACCTTACTCAGGATCGATTGGTTTGGGCGATGACACCAAATTGTGGATCATTGTAGTGAAACCAATCAGGTTTGCGAAAAAATGTATTGCTACTGGTGACTTGGTCTTACAAGATGTGCTCTATGAAACCATTACTTACTGCAAACGATCGACAGCAAGGGCGAAGGCTAAAATCGCTAAATCCGCCATAGACAAAGATTCCCTCACCCAAACGTTTAGCGGAAGAGCCGAAAAAATGGGCGCATGAAGCGCCCAGACAAAAGATGGAGGTGGGTTCTACGACGAATAACAAAGTGCGCTGGCTTTTTGCCAAGCTTTATTGAGCTTGGCTTTTATCTTTCGGGCAAGAAGTCTCCTTTCTTTGGGCTGAAGGTTTCTAGGGCTTGCTCTTGGAAAATGAGATCGCCGCCAAGGTCCGAAAGTCCAAGGCAGCGTTGCTAAATAATGGCGGCGCAGGCGTAAAGGCCACTCCGCCTCCAATTGTTGTGTTGAGTTCAAGTAGTGAAGCATGGGCTAGTCCTTTCTTTAAATGAGGCTCGTCAGTCATGCAAACTTCAGCTCGCGATGGCGCCAGCTACGTCCTGCGTCGTTTGATAGCCGAGCAGTGACGGTGTAAAGCCGGCGACCATCGCCTGCCTTGGATAGCTTTTCAATATGGCAGCAGTCATAGCTCGATCTGGCAGCAGGCGCGATGGGACGATATGAACTAGGATATTTTTGCTGTCTGCGGCTAGTATCATCCTATTGAGTACATCTTCGTCATTCGAGTCGAGCTGCTGCGGATGGCGATGGATGACGCCTCGGTCGGGGTCGTAATGGCCCCAGATGCAGTGATCTTGAGCGACGAAAATTTCTTTAACTTGGTCCTCAGCCAGAGCTGTCCCTACACTTTCAAGTCCGCGAACACCACCGCCGATCAAGTAGGCGACATTCAGCCGAAAAATACTGCGAAGCTGTATTTGCCTAAAATAAGGCTCCATCACAGCTCGGGTCGAACTGAAAAAATCGGCTCCTCTCCCCCTAAAATCATTAATCGAAACTGCTTGCTTAAAGCAGTTCATGTGTTGAAGTACAGTCATAGCGTAGTTTACAAGCATTTTTGAGCCAACGATCAGAATGGGCGTGTTGCGGTTAGTGCGAGCTCTCTGAACGGCCTCTAAAAGTTGATGGGAGGCGTATTGATTGAAGGTGATCAGTTCTTCGCTCGACTCTTGAAAGGGCATCGAGCCGATTTGCTCCAATCGAGTCGGGCGAACGAGAAATACCTCAAGTCGGGAGCCAAAAATCGCGATTGAAATGAAGTCGCCTTTTTTCTCACGTGCCTCAAACAAGGGTTTCACGTGAAAGTTTTCCGAAGCCACAACGTGATTGGTTACTGCAACCGGGAGCTTGACCGCCTTAGTTTCTCCCACACTCCATAGCAGGGCGAGGCTTTGAACGCCGCGGCCATCAGCATTCACGGCATCATTAAGGCCCTGCTTTAGACTTCGCTCTAGGTACCGGACAAACGCTGAAGAGTAGTTTTTATTGACCAAGTTGCAGGCCTTGGCAACCGCCACATTCTTTAGACTATTAAGCGCCTCCGGCTGGCTCTGGAGTGTTTGGGTTGACAAGAAAATCGACACTTTCGGTCCGACATTCGCAGGCTTGAATGCCAAGCCTTCATGGATTCCGCATAGCTTCATGGTATCACCTCGTGTCAAAGATAAAACAGACGACGTTTGCATTTTTGTCAGTATGACAGCGTCAACTCTTTTATCTTCGGTGATAGCGATACCAAGATAAAATAGATAATTTCAAACTTTACATTGAAATTATCTATAGATTGTTTGCCGAGAATCTTAAAGCTTCTCATCAGACAAAAATTGTTTCCGAAAAAAGTCTGCCAAGTTCAGCGACCAATGCTGATTGCTGACGCTTGGAGCGGGCGATGAGGTAGATACGAGATTGCCAAAATCCACCCGAAGCTGGTCGGACAAAGGCGATATCACCTGTGGCATGAAAGTCTCGAAAGTATGGTTCAGGTAGCAGGGCCATACCCAAGCCGGCTGCAGCTGCGTGGCCCAAAGTTGCGAGAATGTCACTTTCAAAACGAATGGCAGGCGCAATGCGCGAGCGTTCGAAGAAACGGTCGGTTTCTGTTCGCAAGCGCAAGTCATGAGAAGGTAAAACCCAGAAGTTTTCGAAGCGTCGGACAGTCTCTTTTAAATCTTTGGGGCTCGCTTCACCTTTGCCGATCAGGCTCTTCTTAAAACCTAAGACCACAGGAAAAGATCGAAATCCAATGGTCTCAAAGCGAGTCACATGTGTTTCTTGGGTTGTAAGCACGCAGTCTAGCATCCGTTGCTCAAGTCTCTCTAAGATGACTTCATGGTCGGCGGTTGAAATGCGGACCTGAGACGTATCAGACTTGATGCGGTTAGCCAGGATCGGTTCAATCAGTCGAGTGACGAATAAGCGGTCAATTTCTCGCGAGACTCCGACATGCATGCGACTAGGTCGAGGTTGAACAGCCCCACTCAATGAGGTTTCTATCTCTTCGCCAATCTCAAACATTCGGCGGCATTGTTCATAAATGCGCTTTCCTTCTTCGGTGAGGACGAGTTCCCGACCCTGTTTATTCATGAGCACTCGACCGATATTGCGTTCAAGCGTCTTTATTTGAATGCTCAATGTCGGTTGGCTGATGCGAAGCATACTCGCAGCAGCTGTAACCGATTTGCTGCTGGCTGCAACATAAAAATAGTAGAAATGATTGAAATTGAGCATAGTAGACCTGCACCAATTTTTATTACGACCATTGTCCAAATACCGTCATGACTTATTCTGAAAAGCACTGCATCTGATCTAATGCGGATAGAGTGAGTATATCTAAACTGGCGGTTTAGGCCACCTTCAATTCATTTTGGATCAAATTAGCTTACTACTATAGACATCCGAAAAATTAAATTGGATTTCAAACAGGCGCGGCTATGCGGCTTCATATTTTCCGAACAAAGAACCTTAGGTCTTGAAGCAAACCACTCCAGTGTTGCTGCGACTGTATCCACCAGTTCCTCGAATGAATCGAAGTAGACTAAGTGTGTCCCTTTGGTTTTGACTTTCTTCCAAAATGTGATCGTGTCGCTGTCACTACCGCCTTCAGAAATTCGATATAAGATTGAGAGTTGAGCTTCTCATCAATGACTTCGTAGTAAGTACGTCCAGATCCATATTCAATAAGGCCGAATACTTTGCCTGACTTTCTTAGTCCCTTGGTTTTTATGAGTGGCTGCTTACCCCGCGGCGCCCAGGTATATGATAGGCTTCCCCACATTGCAATTGAAGCCTCATCACCAAAGAGAATCTTTCCCTTTACGCGCTTGGATTTTCTCAGAAGTTTTGGCCAAAAAAGTGCAGCCTTTGGCTTAGCCTTTGGCCTGATCGTGATCGTCGCCAGCGCCCTTTGCCATCCTGCTTATCGCCTCATACAAAGCTTTGAAAGCATCGAAACGATAGCAACGATTATATGTTTTGATTCTGTAAAAGTCTTATCAACAAGGAGTTGAAGAGCGAAGTAGGCATCTATAATAGCTTCGCATTCTAAGGCACTTCCACGGGCAATCGCAAAATGCCTGCATTATCGAGGGAGCCCGTTCGTCCGCTTGCTTCTGCAATGTTTAATTAAGGATGTTTTCTCTAGGACAGAATCTATAAATAGAACAGGCTCTACGGCAGGGACTAGCATTTTCTTATCAATTTCAAGTATATTAATGACTTAAGACTTGGCAGCATTCTCGCATTTGATCGCGTCTCAACTCATAAGGAATACCGTATGCCTGTTCAAAGAATCCTAGCCCAATCATCAAAAGGCGAGCGCCAGCCAAAGTATGGCAACGACATTGAGCAGGGAGCCATCTAACAGCTTCAGGCACCTGGTACACTCCCGTTTGTCTTTAAACGCATTGCCGTCATGCCTGATGTCCATCTCTGCAAAGGCTCGACCATTGGATCGGTGGTCGCGACGCAAGGGGCCCGCCACTTGGTGCGCTCAAAGCTTTCATCAATCTAGACTGCTGATAATTCCTCGCCTTTGCTTTTTCTCGCTTTCTTTAGACTCCCTTCAAAATATGCCACTAAGCTTCGACTGTTTGTAATCCAAACAGGAGTCACAATATGGAATCACGGCATAATCAAGTGAGCAGGAGAAGCCTGCTCAAGAGCACTCTGATTGCAGGTGGGGGAGCTTTGACTGGGTCTTCATTTCTTAGGGCGGGTACTGATCATATTTACTCAGCTCCCGCTCGTATTCGTTCCGAATCAAGCCGTCCACAATTGCCTTGGGGCGTGCAGTTAGGGGATTTTACGCCCCAAGGACTTACGCTTTGGTGTGCCACGGATCGACCAAGTGAACTGCACTTGGAACTGGCAGAGGAGGCGTCTTTTCGCTCCCCAGTTTGTCTAGCAGGATCGTATGCGTTGGAAAGCCAGGATTTTACTGCTCGCCTGAATCTCAGAAAATTACCTCGCTGGGAGCAGATTCACTATCGCGTACGTTTTCGCGATTTGAACGCAAGAGGGCTTTTGAGTGAGCCGCTAGTGGGATCATTTCGTCCGATGCCAGCTGAGCCAACTCGCATTCGATTCTGCTTTTCTGGAGATACAGCGGGTCAAGGCTGGGGCATCAACACCGAATTTGGTGGTATGAAAATCTACCAAGCGATGCTGCAACGGCAGCCTGACTTCTTTGTGCACTGTGGCGACTATATTTATGCAGATGGACCTATCCAGAGCGAAGTCACTTTGGATGATGGTGCGCTGTGGAAAAACATTGTCACGGAATCAAAATCAAAAGTCGCAGAATCCTTGTCCGAGTTCAGAGGAAACTATCAATACAATTTGCTAGATACAAATGTTCGTCAATTCAATGCAAGTATTCCCCAATTGGTTCAGTGGGATGATCATGAAACTTTGAACAATTGGTATCCCCAGGAAATTTTAGATGACAGCCGCTATACGGAAAAAAGCTTGGCGCTTCTGTCGGCTCGAGCCAAGCAGGCCTTTCTCGAATACACTCCTATCAATCCAGTCTTTGCTGCAGAACAAAGAATCTATCGATCGTTTTGCTACGGGAGCCTATTGGACATTTTCATGTTGGATCTGCGAAGCTACCGCGGACCGAATAGTCCAAATCGCCAGGAACAACGCTCCGAGGCGACTGACTTTATGGGGCCCAAACAGTTGGAGTGGATCAAGCAGTCCTTGCTGGAGTCTCAAGCAACCTGGAAGGTGATCAGTAGCGATATGCCTCTCGGGCTTATAGTTAACGACGGTGCTACCGATTTCGAAAACTGTGCGAACGGTGATGGTCCAGCTCTCGGTCGGGAGTTGGAAATTGCCGATCTTTTGCAGTTTATTATGGAAAAAGATATTAAGAATGTGGTGTGGATCACAGCAGATGTTCACTACGCTGCTGCCCACTACTATGATCCAAATCGTGCTCAATTCAAGAACTTCAAACCGTTTTGGGAATTTGTTTCCGGTCCCTTACACGCGGGAACCTTTGGCCCGAATACTCTAGACAATACTTTTGGGCCAGAGGTGAAGTGGAAGGGAATTCCAGATGACTTGAAGGCGAATCGCTCACCAGCCGACGGCTATCAATTTTTTGGTGAAATAGAAGTGAATGCTGCTAATCAGGCTATGATTGTCAGACAATTCAATATCAAAGGTGAAGAGGTATTTTGTATGATTTTGAATCCAGAGCGGTAGTATCCAGTCGTCCTTGGTTGCTAGGCGGTTCGGAGGACAGATGAATTGTCAGTAAACAGTTCATTCAGCGGCTCCTACAGGCCTCTTCGTGTCACATTTAGTCTTTTTCAGCAAAATCTAGATATAGACCACGCCCTGGGGAGCGTGGTTCAACCAGCGTTCCAAAGTTGCTGCCAATCGGTGACCAGTGCGCCTTCATATCGGCAAGCTTTAAACGTCAATTCGGTTGTGGGACCCTCCAAGAACTGGACTACCACCTGACCTATGGGATTGCCGAAAGCATCGACGCCCTCATTGTAAAAGTTCACTTGTTTAATTTCCGCCTCGCGCGAGCCTTGGGATTCTTCAAGTATGGCTCGGGCAGATGTACCGTCAGGACGGCTATAGCGGACACTGGCAAGCTTTTCCGTTAGGCTTAAGAGAGATCCCTGAATGTTTGAAGTCTCCATCTGGAATTGCTGAGCACCTTGTGGGAAATTGGCCTTGAACATATGGATTCGAAGAGGCCTGGGAGTCAAAGCAATATCAAAGGCACTGAGTGTGGCACCTAGTGTCGCGGGATCGTGACAATGAACCGCTCCAAAAGGGCCGGCAAGAGCAGGCAAAGGCGCAAGTAGAAGCAGACCTAAGACCAGACGGACAGAAGTGAGTCGTACTAGCATAAATATCAATCTCTTAGGTGAATGTTAAAGGCCTTCACCCAGGTAACGATCGAGGTCATGTTT
>JBGSTF010000298.1:0-39510 GCA_041736645.1 Oligoflexus sp.
AAGTCAAATCTCGGCGTACAATCTCTGCGTCTTTTTTCATGTCGTTTTGTCTAAACTCAGCTCCTTCAAGCCTTCCAAGCAAAAACTCTGCGTACAATATCTTACGTTACTTTTTCGCAGCTGGGCGGCTGCTACCCGAACTCGCCCACCTGATTGGGGGAAAAAGTCTAGCGTCCCTGTTATCTTATTGAGTGCCACAGATCCGAGGACGGCGAAGCTGTAGCAGGAAAGATGGGGATTTTTTTGAAAACCAGCGACCACCTTATGAATGCAGTTGTCAAAAATTGCTTTGTCAGAAAAATTCAGATCCTGTCTCTTCAAAGTTTTAATTCCTCCAGTATTCCGTCGAGAATGTCCTTATTGCTTCCATACCTAATGACAAGCGCCCCCTCGGCGAGATAGACCGCGCAGCGCAGTTTACTTCTGATTCGATCCTCAAGATAAAGTTCGTCGGGGCTTTGTGGTTTAGCTTTGGCGGAAGGCTTGCCAGCACGAGCAAGAGCAAGCTGGTGCCGAAGACTGGCAATCGTTCGCTGCGCATCAGCAATTGAATCCAGGGAAGCCTGCCGCTCAAGTTCCCGCTTTTCTGATTCAACTCTTTTGAGTTCTTCGCGGAGCGAGAATGATCTTGCTCGTTCACTTTGGGCAAGCTTTTCTAGTCGCGCAGCTTTTTCAGCGATCGACCTGCGTTCCCGGCGAGGTTCCTCCCCACATGCAATCACCTCCACAGCCGACGCCAGTGATTGCGTAGGCAGACCATTCCGGCGACCGTCCTGCATCGCTGCTCGTGTCCTCGGATCGACGTCCGTCCATAGTCGCTGAGCAAGTCGCGTTAGAATGTTTGGGGGGAATTTTTCGGGATGGAGCATAATCGTGCCTTTGACAGCATCAGACCATCGGCGACCCGCTTTGCCCCAAGCGCAGACCATCGACTGTGAGATTCCGATCGCCGAGCCGATCGCCTTTGCTGTAAAACCATCGCGCATGAGTTGGGAGACAGTCCGTGCATTGCCAAGCCACTGCTCGGCGTTCGCCGGTCGCGGCAGAATCCCAGAGCACAAGCCGGGCGAGATAGCCAAGCCCTTCAGTCGTCCTCCCGTCTTCATACCTTTGGCCATCGCTTTTGAATCCTCATCTTGATGCAGCCTGCATCTTAGATACACATGACTGATTCTATGGATTTATTTTGATTTTTAAAATCCTGATTTTTCCCCACAGCTATTGTGCTCGTTTTGTGTTCACTTAAGAAAACTTTACCACTGAAAACACATATAATCAGTGATAAGATCCTCGGATGCGCCGAAATAGTCAAAAAGGGGGGCTCCCACATGCTCGACCAGGTCAACGACCAGGCCATCGACCACGATCATCACCCAGCACCCGCCGCCATCCACCGCCTGACCGATCGAAGCGATATCGCCGAGGCACTTGCCGGGTTTTTTGCGGGAACCATACGCAACCCACTCACCCGCGCTTCATACATGAAAGCAGCCGGAAGGCTGGGGAGCTGGATGCACGAGCGGGGTATCAAAATCGAGTCGCTGACCTCCTTGGAGCTGGCCGCCTATGTCGAGCAATACCCCGCGAGCAATGCGACCAGGAAGACCAATCTGGCGGCCATAAGATCAATTTGCACCCACCTCGCCGCTCGGGGCCTGCTGCGTATCAATCCAGCTCCTGGCGTTCGACCGCCGCGAATCCAATACCGTGAAGGACTCACCCCCGTGCTGACTCGATCGGAGATCCTGCAGCTCATCGGATCGGTGCCGACCGATTCGATCGTCAGTCGCCGCGATCGGGCGCTGATCGCCACATGCTACTATTCGGCGGCCAGGATCTCGGCGGTCCTGGCTCTGCAGGTCAGTGATCTTTATCAGGTGGGACCGCGCTGGCTGCTCAGGCTCGGCGAAAAAGGTGGACTGACGCGCGACATTCCCGTTCACCCTGAGCTGCTGCAGATCCTGGCCGACTATCTGGATCGCTCGGGGCTCCGCGCCGAAGATCCTATTTTTCCATCAGCTCGCGGTCGAGCGGGATTGCTCCGCACGGATCGCCAACTTCTGCAATCAGACGCCCATGCCGTTGTAAAAAGGCGAGCCGCCGCCATCGGCTTTGCGGGCATCAGTCCGCATGGGCTCCGCGCCTCCGCGATCACTCACATTCTGGAAGCTGGTGCAGGTCTTGATATAGCGCGGGAGCTTGCTGGTCACGCTGACATTTCTACCACGATGCTATACGATCGACGGTCAAGGGATCTCTCAAGTGAGATCCTGCGACTCGGATCGCGGGAGCTTCTATGATTGGCATGTTATTTCAGGATCAATGGGGGACGGTAAGGATTCGTGCGTTAAAGTACCACATGCATAATTTCTTTGGGGTGGCCGAAAACCCGGCTTCATCGAGCAGGCTGAAAGCCTCTCGCAGCAAGGCCATAATATTCGAAAAGTCGACTGGCCGAAAACTAATATTTTCGGCCACAGGGGATTGGTTGATAGTGGGGTCAAATAAAATCATTGCTGGCACTATCCGCAGACACCTTGCAGAGCAAGTCTTTTGACCACTTCTGGTACTTTAACGCACGAATCCTTACCGTCCCCCTCAATGGGCGAATGGGTTTTTCCAAATGACTGTTATTCTCTTCGTGACACTCGTCGTCCGGGAACGGTCGCACAGAAAAATGATGGAGAAATCACACAACGATATGCTCGACCTCAATAAATCATGGGAAAAATCAGTAGGCGAATTGCGGGAGCACTACGAAAAGAAGATGAACGAGGAGCTGATAAAACTGAGTCACGACTCAAACATTGTCTGGTTAAAGATGGAGCCCAAGGAACACGACCCGGTTAAAAAAGGGGGACTACATTGAACGAGATTCATTCGCTCGATCTCATCCAGGCCCTGCGTGCAGGCAGAAGCCCGCGCAGGTTAGCAAGAAAACTTCTGGTCGCAGTCTCGATCTTCGTTGCAGGGACCGCCATCGCCGCCTTCATTCTCCGTTAGTTCCATCTGATTCCAATGCGATTGGAGCAGCGCGGGCACTTCATGTTTTCAGCCCGTCGATACACCAAAAGACTCCGGTCACAAAGAGGACACCCCACATCCACAGACTGCATCTTTTTAAACTTCCGCACGAAATAGGCTCCCCACATGGCGACCCCAAATATTCCAAGCGGTGGAAAAAGAACAACCCAAATCAGGATGAACGGAAGAATCACCAGACCAATGGCACCATCAAACCAGCAGGCTTTGATAAACTGCAGTGGCGCGAGAGCGGGTGGACGCTGAACAGATACGACGTTGACGGCTGACATTGGCAAAACTCCTGCTTCGATTCACCAGGATCTATGACACAACTTCCCGGCTCGATCAACCAGGAGAAGGGGGGCGGGCCTAACCCGCACCTCCACCCTGCCCCCCCACCCCGGTCTGACACCTTTCAGGGAAGGGGAGAACCTTGCCAAAAGACGGGGCTGCGGATGATTCCACCGAAGAAAAACCGCTAGTCTTCGAGAAAGCTTCTCGGTGGGTTTCAGCGGCGTCGATATCCCGGCCCCCTAAGGGGGCCTTCCTGTAAAAATGTTTCCCCTCTTCGTGAAGCTGTTTTTCCGCAAGTGTTAGAGCCGATTTTAGCCATGTAGGTATTGGTAGGCCGGGCCTTGACCCTATGACTTCGCTCCCATCCTCATTGAATAGGCGCTTAGTCCAAAAGGACTTGACCCCAGCTTTGAGATTGCTCGTCAGCGAGCGGCTTGCGATACCATCGGGCACTTGCTCACGCAATAATTCAAGGCATCTGATAGCTGTTGGTTGGTCAGCACCGCGAAGCTTCAGCGAGAGCAGGACGTTGCCACGCCAGTCATAGCGATCACCATCCTGCACTTGGTCAGGCGGTATCAAAAGCTTGCGCATCGGCTGGAAGTCTTGAGCCGTTTTTACTGCTTTTCCTTCAACAAGAGCGCGAGCACGATCTGTTAGACCAAGAGTCGGCTGCAGTAAGAGACGATACCCTTCGCGCCCACCAATATGCTGAACACCAAGCCAGCAGAGCCCTTCGCGTAAGATCTTGCGAAGAGTTTTGCCGGATATCTTAAGCCACGCCGAAAGTTTGGCAATTGTGATCTGCATATGATCGTCGAGCCCAACGTCATCGAGCAGGTGAAGGTAGAGCTTGGCTAGCTTGGATTCTACTGGAGCGTAGTGATAGATAAAGTCGTCTTTGTGCGACTTTTTAGGAACATAGGCTAGTGCAGGGTGGTCATCAGTTGCGGTCAATAGCTCTTTGATTACCCGATCTCTTCGCCTTTCAGTCTTCTGTTTGGCGACAAAATCAATATCGACAATCTTCTTAGGATTGCAGAAATTTGGCATCCACCTTTCAAGACCCAGAGCATCAGGATCTGCACCGAGTCCGTGAAAGTTAAAGATCTTTATAATCCTCTTTTGGAGCTTTCTTGCCAGATCTTCGACACCTATCGACCCAGGACTGTTGAGTTCGATGGGTGATATTGGGATAAGTATCCCAAGCCCCCGACCGCTCGTCGAGGATGCGACTGCACCAATGCGCTGAACGATCGCGGGCTCATGCTCGTCCAGAAACGAAGACACCTTGAGCCAGTCAACTTTGTCGCCCGTTTTGAACTGATCGGCTGCTTTGTCAAAGTCCAGATCGAACGCCAACCCGTAGCAGGTAAGGGTGCCTGTCGATGGATTGCTATAGGTGGTCGATATGAGCGGAGTGTCGTCAGGGGAGCCAGCTTCGGCCTTCCGCACATCATGCAGCCAAGGATCGGCCTTGATCTCGCCTGTCCTTACCCCCCTAAGATAGAAGGCGGCCCGCTTGCGAGACCACTCACTAAAGTCAAGCTCTATAGGTATTCTCTGACCATCATCCTTTAAAAGCCATATTGCACGCCTCTTATGGGACCACTGCCTTTTATGATTCAGTCTCTGCTTGCGTTTCCTGCCATTTCCCACAAATTCACTGACGTCAATCGTCTTTGCTGCTGTCCCCATCAATGCTCAATCCTTAAGCATTTTGAAAGGCAACACATGCAAAAAAGGTTGACGACACTCGCGATCTATATGAGTATAGAAAGCGAGAGGCGTTTTGCTCTTTTGAATGTAGAAGGCCCCTCGTCAGCACTCACAAGTGCTGGAGTTTTTCGGTGTCGCGGCTCAGAGATGTTTTAAATGGTCATCTGGTCCGGGACGGTTTGTTGTCACCCTCGATGTTATCGAAAAGTCTATCCGCTGAACAGTTTTTTCCTACCAGTTCCAATCAAATTCTTTCACAATGCAGGCGAATAGATAAAGCAGGGGGAATCCCCCTGCATACCGGAGCTTTTAGATGATCTCGATCCAAGAGCGATTGGAGCAATTCAAGCGCATACGCGCCATTGAGCGGGAAGCGTTTCCCGAAGAATCCACAGAGATCCTTTCCACAAAGACTATCGAGGCGATCATAGACGTCGCGATCAAACAAAACACGCTGACAAAGGCTGGTTGGCTTGAAAACTATATTCGCAAAACCTGTGAATCTACTTTAAACAATAGGAAAGAAGGATCTAAATTAAAGTCTAAAAACGCAAAACTCCCGCCTGGAGAGCGTTTGCGATCTGATCCATGGCTGAACATTAAGCCAATGCCTTTAAAGCCAATCAATACAGAACATCTGATAAGACTCAAGATAAGTGAAACGCCACCCCATCAAGAGATGAAAGACTACTATAGGATCATTGTTTTGCTCTTCGACTTTGAATGCGAGGCGCACATACCAAAGCCCGAGTTCGAGGCATTCCTAAAGAAGACACGGAACGCCGCCAAATTTGAAGCTGAGCTTCGGGGAACCATTGTAAGTGAGACTGCGAAGGGCTTTGAGCTTCAGATCTCACAAATGCAAGTCGTCTCGATTGCCAAAGGCCCGGCGATAGTTGCAGCTCGCTCAAACACGCATTCGACCGTAAAAGTCGAAACCATAAAAGTAAATTCGTAGTGGATTAAAATCCATTACAATGTCTTTTCTTGCACCGCTAGTTAATTAGCGGTGCATTTTTTTTTATCCAAAAGCACTTTTATGCTTTCCTGATTCATTTCAAATCCATTAGAATACCTATCAAGACATTGTAAGTGCATTTTAATACATGGAGGTATTCGTGAGCACTTTCTTTTATCCTTCCGTAGTAGCCACAAAGTCAGACTTCACAAACAACAAGGGGATTGAGTTCCGAGTAGGTGACAAGACCTATTGTGTCGGGGGACTGGCCATGAAGCAGAGGGACTGGGTACGCCCCCTCAATGCAAAGCCGGACGAAGCCGAATGGCAGGCTCTGCTGTACTCGGCCTTGCTCCAGATCCCTGGGAGAGAGTTCGGGATTGTTCTAGGGTGCCCGCACAAATTGCGGACGGTCTTTGCCGATCGACTCCCCATCGGTGAGATCTCAATCGAGCTGCCGAACGGCTCGGTCGAAAAAAAGCTGATAAGCAAGATCTCGGTCGTCCCCGAATGCGCAGGTCACGCCCTGGCGTATAAGGAATTTTTGGCCAGCTACGAAAGCGTGATTGTCATCAGTGTCGGTTACGGTACGGTCGAAGTCGGTGCCGCCGACTCGGGGGGAGTGATACAGGATAGTCTGCACTCCCTGGAATGCGGTTTACATCTTGTCAGCAGTCAGCTCCAGTCAGAACTTTTTCAACTTGGCCACGAGCGCAGTGATATCACCGAAAAGCAGATACACCACTGGGACGAGATCCTTAAGCAGATCGTGGACGGCTCTGAAGACCTCGTGATTCGCCGACGCGGTCAAACGCCTCTGACCTATCATGATCTGAGATCACTCGCAGACCAGTTGCTACGCTCCTATACCGAGCGCCTAATATACGAATTAAGTTCGTATTTTGAGCAGCGTTATCACCAAAGACACCCGGTCGTGCTTACAGGCGGCGGCGTCCTGCATCCTATAGTCAAAGAAACACTGACAGGATACCTTGAATCCCAGAAGTACGAAGTCCTAGAAACTCCCCCGCGTGAGCTGCTTTTATCGTCGGCTGCTCTAGGCTATAAGAGTCTAGCTGATCATCTTTACAAGGATCTGCCGAAGACGGCTCGCCGAGTCGGAATTGATATCGGAAACAATACGCTGGTTGCGGTAGCTGACTAAAAGGGGACGCCATGGCAAAGAAAAAGCACGACGAAAACTCTGTAAAAATTGCACTATCGGCAAGGCTGGACTCGACAGACGCCGAAGACAGGTACCTTGCGAATATCCTTCGCAACGGATGTCCGATATCTGACGACGGCTTTGCAAAACTGAAGGGAAAAGATCTCGTAAGATTCGCGCTTTTGAGCATCGCGAAAAAATACGACAACGACTTTCCTTTGGAAAGAGCGAAGACTAGCCAAGCAGTACCCACTGAAGTCGAATCAGAGGAAAAACCCACGCCGACGAAAAAAGGCGCGACAAGATCTGACCCCAAACCTTCCTCACTCTACGCGAATGCCTCAACATTTGTTCTTGAAAAAAAAGCCTGATCAAAGCCCACTTGCTCCCCGAAAGGGGAGCATCAACCATCACGCTCTAGTGGTCTTTTTCTTAGCCTTGGTTGTCTTCTTCTTTTTGACCACGATCTCTTCACTCAATGGCAATGATTGCGGCTCGACAACTGGCTGGTCTGGTGCTGCCGCCGATTTTACGAAGACTGGCGCTGCCTCCTGATTCACAATCTGCACTTGCAAAGGCGCTGGAGTCGCCCCCGCTGCAGGCGCTTCCGGCTTCACGCAAGCCTGCAGGAATCTTTCAGGAGTATTGGCATAAGTTTCCTCACGAATGCCGCCTAGCGGCGTCCATCCTGCCTTCATCAGTTCATTAACCTGTTTTTCGAGATCTTCGAGCGTCACTGATCTTGCGACTTTATAGGGCATACTTCCTCCCGCTATGCGACTTTGTTTCGAGAATGGCGACGAAGATCGCCCGTCTTCTCTTTGACGTCAAATCTTTTCATTGCACGCTTATCTGCAAAGTAAGTTTTTTCCTGACCACTCCTGGTTACATAACCAATATAACCACCAGCAGTCAGACCAAACGATGAAAGTTCTTTTGAACGCAGGTGATTATTTATCCCTGACTCTTCGTTTCTTGTAGTCCAGTAACAGGGATATAAAAAATCAGATACACTCACACGATCAATGGAATACACCTGATCCTGCACAGCATCACAAAATTCAAACCAGTGATCGACGATCACATTTTTTTGCGTAGGATGCGGGCCTTTGCAGTATAGACCGCAATGCCTGTTGCCTATTAACTCTATCGCCTCATGGCTCAGCGTGACTGACCAGTCTTCTACTTTTTCGGATATATCACGGAACACAAAGCCCACAGGCAGAGCTGTCGATTCCATAAATTCATGGTATCCAGAATATTGTGGATCTGGTTTATCGTCCAAGAATATCACAGCGCCGTCAGTCTTTTTTTCGACGTCGATTTTTCTTTTGCACAGCTTTATGCTGGCTCTTATATTCCATGCAGGATAGAGATCTTCGCGAAGCTGCCGGTCAACCGCCTTGACTACTTTCTCGGCTCTTTCGGTCGAGATCGACTTTGAACGATTGACCACAAGGATCTTAAGCATTCCGCTTTACCTCGTACTGGTCAAGGAAAGTGTAGACTTTTCTACCCGACACGACTTCGCGAACCAAAAACTCGACCACCAAGCCTTGCACATGGATCACCCCTTGATCCAACTCAAGAATGACCTTGGTGAAAGGAATCTTTGATTTTTTAAGGGTATTCATCACATCAAAAAGAGTCATTGTTGGAACAACAAAGTCAAAAGCCCATTTGCCGTCATCATAGGAATGATAAGAATCAGCGACTCCGCCGACTGCATCATTGACTCTCTTTGATCTGAATCCTGACGTAATTCGCACGGGAGCGCCGACGAGATCTCTGATCGGCTGAGCAACATTCTCGGCCACCCAGCGAATCACCTCAACCTGCTCACTTGATGGATTGTTTGCAATCCCGTTCGATTCTGCTTGGCGGGAGAAAGTGAACTCATTTTGCGAGAAGTTTTTCGTCAGCTTCAGATCGCTTGTCGGCTTCTTCACTGTTTTCTTTGCCATTCAATCACCCACAGTTAGACGGATTGCTTCCCGCTCTCGTTTGACAATCGTAACATCCGTTTTCGATCGGAATGGGGATACCCTTCGGATCTTGCGAAAAGTAGCTGGTCCTGACGTATCGCCTGCCTTCGCAAAGGTTCGTGGCCCATGGGGCGACCATTTTATTCAAAAAGGGATAGACCTCCAGGTTCTCACCCTGTCCAGGAGTTGCCGTGCCCGGAGAAGGAAAAAGAATCTTGTCGGCCAAGGCTTTAACGCAATCGCTGGAGTCGCGGCATGACACTCCACTCGTCGCACCCGCGACCGATACGCTCGGAACCGCCGCGTCTGGGCAGTCAATTCTAAAGCCAGCACCCACCGCGGCCACGCCGCATTGCCGCACTTGTTGGCCAGGCGCACCATTGCTAATGACAAGCGGTGTCGCGCCCTTGCAGCTTTGGACGGCTCCGTTTGTGCCAGGCGTAACTGTGCAGCCAGCACCCGCCGAGCCCGCCTGTGGGCCTTGCCACTTGCCATCAGATCCAATAAGAGGAGCCCCGAGGGAAGCCGAAAACATGCTCTTACTGTTGACGCCATAAGGGAAGTGAACAACACCATCGGGGCCTATGATTATAGAGGGAATCGTCCCAGCGTTATCACTATAGACCGTGAGCCTAGCAGTTGAATCAAGTTCGGTTATGGTTCGCGCCGCGATGTTTCCATTGTTTGACTTTGGCGTCGGGCATGGGATTCCAAGCCCGGAAAAATCAGGGCACACCGCTCGAACAAGACTCTCGGGGAAAGCTGCAAAGTAGCTGCCGCCTCCATAGAGAGCATATAAAAGCCCCAAAGCCCATTTATTCATAAAAAAGCTCCATCATATGGGAACAGGTACCTTGCAGATTCTGTCCACAATCTTTTGCGTGATGCAGTCATAGCAGCTCGAAAAATAAGTAATCTTGTCGCCCGAGATCTCATACCATTTTTTCAAAAATTCAGTGATGTCGGTGCCGCCGCAAGACGACTGATCTTTGGCATTAGCAAAGCCAATATATTGCGACACCTTGCTTCGCTCTGTTCTGATATCCGTAAGCCTTGCCCTGGTCTTGACCTGAGTCGTTACAGAGTCAAGACAATTTGAATCGCCTGCACATCCTGTCCCATCGCTTCCGTCCTGCACATTCACAGGCGTTCCCGATGGACAGGTGATCGTGGTCGTTCTTCCGTTTTTAACTGCTGTGCATGGTGCAGGTGATACGGCATTAGTCCCGTTCAAGATCTCCGACTTTCCACCAGCGCCGCAGTCAATCGAAACGCCAGTTGCAGTCGCCGTGGTCTTGCAGGGCTCGGCGTCGGTGCCCTTGATATTATCAGGCGATCCCCGCCAAACGCCCCCGCTAATGACTTCGCTCCCACCCGACGAGAATGCGTCAGCATTGGCACCGATAGGGAAGTGAACAACACCATCCGCGCCGATGATAATAGCTGGCGTTTTTCCATCTTTATCTGCGTATATCGTGAGCGGCGTGCCATCGGCGAAGTTTGAGATCGTCCGAGCGTCACGATTATTCGCAGCCTTGGCAGTAGGGCATGGCATTCCGTTCGGAAGCTTCCCATCTGTGCAGACTAGCTGCACGCTTCGAGGCACATCGCCAGAAGCAAAGACGTCGGAGGGATTCGACATCGTTCTGGCAGCGAAGAAGAATCCAGGCGGCCATGCGGCCAGAAGACTACCCAAAAGCCACTTATTCATGCTTCATCCTCCTTGAGCTGCTTTTTGCAGTTAAGCTGCACTTTGTATCCGCTGCCGACGTCGTGACTGGCTGTTTCAATGATCCATTCGCCATCAACATCGGGGTCTAAGCCTTTTACTTTTATCCTTGCTTCCGAGCGATATTCGGGGCGACCCACGATGCTAAAGCTAAGCGACTCTGCACTTTGCTCTGACTTTCCCTTGTAAGCTTTAATCGCGGCCAAAGCTTCCGCTTTACTCCCGTACTCTTTTTGAAGGGTCTTTTTGGGCTCTCCGCTGCCTTCCTTAACTGTCTCTCGATCACCCGACTTAAGATCAAAATACTTCGCCGACACTTCCCCAAAAGTCTCCCGCTTACCGTCGTCATAGGACCAATCGGGATCAATATCTTCGACTCTGACAGGGATCAATGGGAGCGAAGCACCCGAAGCCTTCGTTCCACTGCCCTTCGGCACAAAAAGAATTTCCTCGCCCTGGGTCTTGATTGTCGCGTTATTCTCGCGAGCCAGCCGATTCAAAAAACTGAGATCCGATTCATTCTGCTGAATAATCTGCCGCCTATCCTTGTCAAATTCAGGCGATACCTTTGCCTTGAGCCCGTTTTTTTCTGCGACCTTTCTGACGATATCCCCGAGCGTTACAGAATTATAGACGCCCTCGCCTGTGCTTTTAATCTTGCCGAGAGCATCAAAGCCGATTGCATTGACTGTCAGTTTCCCGGCACCTATCCGGCATCCATCGACCGTGTATCGCCCCATTAGCTTGAGCTTTTCCCCAACATAGCCAAGCGATACTTCTAAACGGACGCCCCGCTTTGGCTTTCTTATCTGCCTATCTCTATTCGATATCTCGATTGTCACACTATCGGACTTTGTTCCGACTTCGTCCTTCACTGAAATGGACGTAATCAGACCCGCGTTCTCACGGGACAACTTTTTTCCGTCGATCTCGATAACATAATCAGGAATACTCATGACTCGTCCACCTCCCAAAGCTCGCGCCTTCGGTCAATCACTCGATCTTCCACTACGGAAAGATCGACGAACACTTTCAATCCGGCTGGCAGTATCTTTCCATATATTGCAAGCTTGGGATTAAGATCATAAATCACAGTCAAATAAGGAGAGACGTCGCCATAATACAGCTCAGCGATATCTGACACCGTCTCGCCTTCAATTGTCACATGCTCAAGCTTCGCCATATCGCTTCAACGTCATTGAAAAGTCGATGCGCCTTGGCCTACTGTCGGGCGCAATTTCCTCTTGTTTCATATCGAGATCTTCGAGCACCCATTTCCCGTAAAAAATGCCTTCCTGATCCACAAGTACCTGCGCTCGCCCCTGACTTCCAAGCTCCCGGAGCTGTCTATAAAGATCTCGGGGCTCCGGTACATCGTCGCTCCTAAAGACCTCCCCCGATATGCTGATCGTCTCATCGCCGATACTATCGAAGTGAAGTGCTGGGCGTCCCCGAAGTCTCGCAAGAGACGTCCATTTAAAGCTGATCTTCTGACTCAAACTGTTATAGGAAGATCGCCCGATCAAAAATTTGAAATCACCAAACGCCATGAGTACGTTGTCAGCCATTAGTCAAAAAGCCTCCGATTGCTGTCGGACTGCATCTGATCAAATCCGCCAAGAGTTTCCCCTCTCACCGCTTGACCAATTGCCTTCGGATCTTTGGCATCCGAGTTCACGTTGACCGTGATGTCGGCGTTATAGTTCACCTCACCCGCACCGAAGAGATCCTTCTTTTTTTCCTTCTCACTGTCCTTAAATCTTTGCATGACCTGCTGATCGGTAAGCGATGGGAGGGGCTTGGTGAAAGTTCTGCCGTTCGCATCGACACCGAGATTCTTATTAACTTCGTATCCGCCTAAAGCTGCCTTGACTATTGGCTTGAGAAAGTTAAAGAATCCCTTGGCAAGGTCCCAGGCTTTCCCAAGAATCCAGCCAAAGACCTTAAAGACAGTAAAGATCACCCCAATCACGGCCAGCACCTCTGCTGTCACCGCCATCACGGTCCCAGCAACACCAAGAGCCACCGGAGCAATGGCACTAAGAGCTGCGATAAAGAACCCAATTGCACCAGCAGCCAGGGTTATACCAATGCCAAGCAGTCCCCAAAACGCAATTTTCCCGGCAAGCGGATTCGCGGCAAACCAGCTTGTGAGAGTTTCAAGCCCCGAATTGAGTTTTCTTATGGCCTCAGAAATGGGCTCAAGCATCGGCGTGCCGATTGCTGTTTTTAAGTTCTCAAGGTTTCCGGTCAGTTCTTCGATTGCAGGACTCAGGCCCTGGGTAAGACCTGCTACCACATCATCGACCGTTCCCGTTATCTTCCCGCTCTTCGCGGCATCCTGAATCTGAGTCAGTTGCCCTCGCTCTTTCGGATCTCGATAGGTTCGGATCAAAGTTGAAAAGGCAGTGATTGCTTCCTCGTTGCCGAGCCCGACCAGAAGTTTTGAAAGATTCGCATCCCCCCACCCCTCTGTCTTGTTCGCGATCTTGCCAATGATCTCAACCGGATCTTGAAGGTTTCCTTTGTCGTCGGTGAACTTTAGGCCCATCTCCGTGAGCTGCTTTGCAGTTTCGTTATCCTGCACAATCAGAGCTGTCATGATGTTTTTGAGCTGCGTGCCTGCTCTCTCGCCCTTTAAATTCCCTTTGTCGGCGAGAATGGCTGCGAAGGACGCCATATTTTCTGGCGCCACGTTAACAGCAGCCGACAGGCCCTGCACTTCTTTAAAGGATTTCCCAATTTCATCGGTCGAAGCTGAGCTTTTGATCGACGTATAGGCAATAAGATCGGAGATCCTGCCCGTATCTGACAAAGGCATCTTATAAGACTTGCGAAGCGAGTTGACGATATCGAACGCCTCACCCGTATCTAGCTTGTCTATAAGAGCAAATTTTAGAATCTTCTTTAAAAAATCGTCCGACACCTCCGAGATGTCCATGCCCTGGGTGATCGCCTTTTGCTGAAGCTTCACGACATCCATAGCACCATAGCCGGGCAGTTCAGATCCTAGTCTCATAGCCTGCGAGCGAAGATCGCCACGGATCTTGTCCAGATCTTCGGGCGTCATATCCTTTTTGCCTGCCGCCAGCTCTTCGGGCGTTCTCTTACGACGTTCCTCAAAAAGACCCTTCGAGAGCACGTCGGTGATTCCGGTCTCTAAGTCCATCGCCTGAGCAACCGGCTCACGAGCAAGACTAAAAGCTTGCTTCGATGCGAGCCCAAGGGCTCCTGCCGTTGCAAAATATTCCAGACCTTGGCTTTTGCGTTTGTCCTTTTGCTCCTGCTTATCCTTTTCCAAAGACTTTTGAAACCGTGCAGCTTCCTCCTTCTCACGAAGGTGGCCAACCTTATTTGACTCGGTCGTTTTGATTCTTGACAGTTCTTCTTTTGACTTCTTTAGCTCTTCATAGTGTTCCTCCAGCTTATCAAGCTGAAAGCCCTGCTCTTTGAGAGCACTGGTCTCTTTGTCTATGACTTTTTCTGATCTTTCTATTGTGCTATTGAGCTTGTCACGCTGAGCCTGAAGATCACGCAGGACATCCACTGACTTTTGCTGGGAGATGGTACCCTTCCGGGCAGCAAGCTCCATAAGCTTGTACTTTTCTGTAACTTCCTGCAGAGCAGTCTTGGACTCATTCAAAGACTTATTCAAGGTGCCGATCTTCTCGATGCGGCCCATGTTCCTGTTGACTTCTTTTAACTTGGTACCGGCTTGGTCATAATACTTCGTAAAAGCTCTCAGCTCTTCCCTTGCTTTGCGCAAGGGATCTGAGAACTGGTCAATCCCTTCGATAAAAAGGGATACCCTAGAAGCGCCTGCTGCCATAAATTTGCATCAGCTCCTGTCCACGATTTAGATAAAACTCGATCTCGTCCATGGTCAATCCATCGACGTAATCGGGCGTAAATCCGAAAAGCCAGTTCAAGTCGGCGATCACTCTCAGATATTTTTCGTGATCGTCGGAAAGCTTCGCCCGCCATACAAAAAACCCGAAGAAAGCTCCATCAGAGAGCAGGCATCAAAAAGATCCAATTCATCAAATTCGTCTGGCGACATGCCAGCTAAATTACAGAGAAGATGCTTTGCCATCTCCGACTGATCGCCACCCTTGGCTGCCGCCGACGCAATCTTAAGATCTTTCCAGGTAGCACGGCGAAGCGTGAGGCGATCGACCGTCTGACCTCTGACCGAGATCGGGCGAGCCAGTGGAAAGTCTAGGTTCTCCAAAAGTTTGTAGTCTTGTTTCTTTTCCATGATAGTGCGTCTCCTAAATTAAAAGAATCCTGCGAACAGTTGCCTGAAGATCATCTTCGCCGTACTTTTCGATGTTGTTTTTTATATCTATTTCAACAACGTCAGTGACGACGCGAGTGACCTTGTCTTGAAAGGAAAGCTTGAAATATTCGACGTCCATCTTAAAGCTGAGCGTCGTGTTATCGCCGATTTTGATCGTCCCCATATCGACTTCGGAGATCATCCCCCGCATGGTCGCTTCCATCGCCAGGATATCGCCATAGTATTGTTGCGTTCCGACGACCTGGAGCGAGAGGGGACCATTTTTGCGAAAGCCCATCAGCTTGAACGGCTCCGGCTCATAGGATGCTAGTTTAAAATTCGCCTCCATGGGCTCAATCCCCATCTGATAGCGAATGGTCCCGATCATGCCGCCGCCACGGTGGTCTGCCATCTTATGGGTTATCTTTGGAAGCGTGACTTCCTCGACAAGCCCTGCATATCCTTTTTTTTCTACAAAGAGATTGAAGTTCGTTAACTTCCTTGGGATCTCAGCCATGCTCGTAACTCCTTTTTAGTTGGCAAATATTCCAGCCAGATATTTATCAGTGATCGTCGAGATAATACGGATCTGCTCAGCAGGAAAGCTTGGAGTGTAATCCACGCGAAAGACCACAATCCCCCGCGATAGATTGGCAATCGGGTTATCTTCGATGGGTGCCGAGCAGCTTCCCCCAACGATCGCGCCCTGCCGTTTTTTCTCAGATAGGTATTTGTTCATGTCTTCGACCACTGCTGACAAAAAGTTTTTTCCTATGTTCTGATCCACAGCTTCAAAAGCGAGCGTGACAAGTGTCTCGTTCAAAACATCGCTGGTCCGCCGCACGTTCAAAAAGCGGTTTGCTTCGTCCACCTTATTGGTCTTGCCGACCGTCCTCGCTCCAAAGTAGCGAAACCCACGGACGCGAACGATCGTCGATATCCCTGCCTCGTTCAGCCTGTTTACCTCTGATTTTTCATCATCCAAAGAAAAGCGCACGGTCTTGCTAATACCTGTGATGCTTTTCATGACCTTATTCGATGGACTCACCCAATATCCCTGATCGCGGTCAATGGCTGCCGTATGACCGGCAGCGAATAGGGACATAGGAAGCGCCGAGAGTGTGAGCGTGGATGTTACAAGGGGAAAGCAAGGCTGAAGCCTGGACGAAGTAAGATCGCGCACCTCCGCGATAGCTTCGTCAACCGTCTTGGTCGATGCGATGTCGATGAACGCCACGGCTCTGAGCTTTTCTGCCACCGTCTGGAGCGAGGTTCTAACACTCGAATCATCTGACAGAAATGGCGCGACCAGAATTTTCGGAGCGAAGCCAAAGACGTCCGACGCCTCCAAAAATTTGAAGATTCCGCCGCCTGCGCCTTCGCTGCTTGCAGCCACCGTTTTATAATCATCAATTGTGGTCTTTGAAGCATCATAGATATTCAGGGCAACAATCAATGGCGTCGATTGGGAATAGATTGCCGTGAAAGCGTCGGGAAGAGTCGAAACCTTCTTTTGATCTTCAAGCTCTTGAATTTTTGTATCAAGACTTTTGACAGGATTCGCGCCCTTCTTGCCATCGCGTTCAAGCACAAGAGATGTCTTCTCGGTCGTAAGCGACGCTTTCTCGGCTGCTGCATCTGTCTTCTTTTTGGTGAGATCGTCGATCTGCTTTTGAATGGGTGGCTTTGCGGCATCGTCGGCTGCATTCAAATCGGTCGTAAGGCTTGTGATGCGTGTGTCGATCGCAAGCGTATCGGTGTCAATCACTGAGACCCTTTTATCAATGGAGTCGATCCGAGCGATCACAGCGACTTTTCTATCACTAATCCCCTTAATAAGGGCGTCAACGTCGGCATTGCTGCCAAATGTCTCAAGCGCCTTTTTCGGTGAATCTATGAGCACCAGGGTTCCAGAAGGCCCGATCTTCGATACTCCGATCAAACCTATGATCGACGTCTGACTTTCAATTGGCAGGCTTGAAAGCTCGGAGTCCTCGCGAAGCTGGACACCATGAAAATACTGTGCAAACGTAACCATAGCTTACCCCTTATCTTTCAATAAGATCTGAAAAATATATTCGATCTGCGTTCGGTGTTGTGGTCCCGACGTTAACGACTGTTGCCGATCTGACTTCAATCCATTGGTTCTCGCCGCCGCCACTTGGGCGATAAAAAATGATCGCCGTATTGCGATCTTCCCGAGTTTGATATTCGATCGTGATATTCCGAAACACGACCTCATTGCCGTCGATCGCGATCGCTTCGGTACCATTCGGCGGCGTCAGCTTTGAGGAAAGCTGAAACCTAAACTCCAGGCGCGAGGAAGTGATTCTGACTGGATACTGATCGGTGAATGATTCGACTAGAACCGATACAGGCGCGGTGCTCGATGTTTCGCGGCGATAGGCTTCGATCTTCGCCTGGATTGCCGTGATCGACGTGTCGGATCTACTTGATGGGGTAATTGACCGCGATACATAAAACTCAACGCCCACCGCTCGCCGTATCTCGGCCACTTCCCTATTATATCCTGCAAGCGACTCGCGCACCTGCAGAATAAGGCTATTGACCGTCGTGGTAAGCTCGACTATTTCAGATTCCAGTGTCATCTTCGCTCCAACCTGGATAGTCTTTCTTCAAGATCGAATATAATTGTCTGAAGTTTCGACATCGCCACAGCCTGCTTCACAAATTCTTCGCCGAGAGTTAAATCAAGTCTTTCCCCAGGCCCCGTGATCTGGATATTCGGTGAGGACAGAGCAGCCAGCTCGATAAACCCATTTATGATAAAAACACTTTCGGGCGAGGCAAATGCAAAGGGCTCTGGCGTTCCCGATATTCCGAGCAAGACCGGCTTTAAAGGATCATCGCTCACGATATAGATACCGATCTCTCGGATCGGGTAGGATTTTTTAGAATCTACTCGCGCCTCGACCGCCACCCTTTTCTGCGTGGGTCTTGAAATAGCAACGGGGAATCTTTCCTTCTCCGACGTTACCGAAGTCCTGCTTGGTGCTATTTGCGAAAATTGATCGGATAGAGCTGCCTCTTTGAAGCGAATGACCTGACCACCTGCTATCTGTTTTGATATCAGCGCGAGTCCCTGTTCGGTGATCACAAAAGGAATGGCCACGCTCACGCCTCCCCTAAAAAGTTCACGACCTGCGTGACCGCAATGGCTCCGAATGCGGAGAGTTCCGCCAAAAACTGAAACTCGACCTCGACGTCATACTTGACGCGAACAGGCTTGAGAAGGTTCGTCAGCCGGATCACAGCCGACTGCAGCTCGGGCGTGATCACCTTCTCTTCACTCGAAAACTTGATTTTAAGAGTGAATTTTTTCCCCTCGGGGTTCTCAATTATATCGCCGCGAACGCCGATCGCTTCATAGGCAAGCTCCAGCGATCTTCGGGTTCCCCTCAGCTTTCTGATCTTGATCCACTGGGAGACGAGAGCCCGCTTTTCTTCGACCGACACAAGTTCATCTCGCGGCCAAAGCTCAACACCAAGAGTCCACGCAAGATATGGCAAAAATTCATCCGATACCTCGCCAAGGTTCCAAAGTGTTTGATACTTCCGATCAAAGTCGATCGCCTTATCAAAGGCTTGCTCGAACGAAATGATTAGAGGCGATGCGTTAGGAGGCATTATGCTTTTCATGCAGCGTCCTCCAGGATCTCGGAATCTGTGACCACGATCTCTTTATCATTAAAGAGCAGATAATAGGCTTCGTCAGGCTCAGGCTTCAGATTGTCTTTCAGAGTAAGCTTGACGTCGATCACATCGGTCGAGACCGTCAGTGCCGCATGGATACCTGATATCGTGATCGGCTCACCGATTGCATACCTCTTCTCACGATAGGATTTTAGGGAGTCCACCGCTGCTTTAAGAATGGAATCGGGCGAGACGCCTCGCGGCGTTCTCAAGACGACTTTTCCTAGGCTTTTCTCGACCACCTTTGCAAGCTGCACTGTAATCGTATCGGTCAGTGGCTTTACTTCAGGTCTATTGAGATAGTCCGCAACTAATTTGACAAACTTTGCGGCGTCCTCGGGCTCTTTTGCAGCCAGATCCATCCGCTCTTTACTCAGAAGCAGGGGAACCAGCACTTCACCCGGATCGGGCGAGGTGGGTCTAACATCGACCAGCTCGGTCTTAAGCTCTTCGGTGCAATATTTATAAACGTGGTACTGGTAGGCGCTGACGGCTCCTGCCGTCGAGAAGCGATCCTGAAATAAAAGCGCCCGCCTTAGAAAGTTACTGTCAGACTCTTTCTTTTGCTTTTGCGTGACGGGGTCTATCTCCGAAAGGGGCTGCCTCTCGGCTCCGAGTAGCAAAAGAATCTGGTCGAGATTTCCGCCTTCGGCGAACGCGGCCAGGCACTGTGAGGCGTTATAGTTTCCATCGCTGATTACGCGAAGGATCTCATACGATGCAGCCTCAGCCATCACATAGGATGGATCTGAGCTTGTCCAATTAAAATCTTTTACGCCACGCTCGACCATGATCTTAAGAAAATTGGTCTTGAGCCCCTCGAATATTTCCTCAAAGCTTCGCTTTTTATAAAACACTGGCGGCGGAAGCTTAGAAAGGTCTATAACTCCCGTGATCTGACTGCCTTGTTTGAAATCCTTTAGCGTCATATCTTTACCCCAACACTCAGGGGCTCTTTTGTTGGCTGATAAACTCCGTCTATCCGAAGCTCAACGACGCCCCTGGCTGGGCGCTTTAGAATTGTCCGAATGAGCAAAAAGTCTTCAAGATCCGAAAGAGCTTCGGCTGTGGCCTTGGAAAAATCCACCGACTCTGTTTCTGGTCGATCGACCAGATAAAAGACGTCCGAGCCAAACGATCGGCGGACGATCCTAGTAAATTTTGGAGTCGTCAGAATCACAGTGATCGACTGAATAAGCTGCTCTTTAGCAGATATAAGCTTTCCGGTTCTCCAGTCCATTCCACTCATACGCCCACCTTTGTTGGAGGCGCGGTGCCTTGTTGGCTGTTACTTTCCTTGTGCGTATGCGTTTCAAGCGAGATCCCCGATGCGGTCTTGATGTCGCTCCCTGTCACTTCTCCATCTGCCGTGACTTTTCCAGTCACCTTCAGATCACCATCAAGTTTAATGGTTGCACCTTTTATGGTGATCTCGGCGTCGGTCGTGATCGTAAGCTTTGATCCCTTGCCAAGGTTAAGGGTAACGTCACCCGCACTGGTATAACGAAGCTCACCATCGTTCGGGAGTTTATAAAAATAGTCCGACGTCTTCTCGACATCAGTAGGCTTTGAAATGGCTCCGACAATGATTGCACGCTTCAGATCGCCATGCGGACAAAGCATGACGACGATGTCGCCTATTGATAGAGGTACTTTTGACTTTGGCTGAGGGGAGGCACGGGGAATATCTTCTTCGATTGAGCCTATGGCCACCTTGTAATATCGCGAGTCTTCGGATTCAGAGACAATTGTACCGACCTGCAAAAGGTTAGCCACCTGTCGCCGGATCTCTCCCATTTCCTCCGCTAACTGCAGATACATCGCCGAAAACCTTTTCCTTAACCCAGGCGCTGTGATACTGAGTCTCGGGATAAATCCCCACCCCCGACCACTCGTCTTTGCCGAATCTAATCACGGCAGAAAACTCACTCACCCAGACCTCTAAATTTGAAGCCTTCTCGTCAAAGTTCTCGTCATAAGACCTTTCATACTGAATAGGAAAAGATTGCCGACTATAGACCCGGTTATGGATCTTTTGCCCAAGCTCCATGCACATCACCCGAGCCGCAATACCAAGGGGCTCCCCCTTCTGAGTGTAGGCGTTAAGGATAAGCCTCACCTCCCAGCGCGTTTCAAGCTGCAGCTCGCCCGTTCCAGGCTGCCCGGTCGCTTCAAGATCCACACACTCAATGATCGCCGACTTTGCCTTATATCCTTCCTTATCCCTTGGGTGCTCCGAGAGGACATCAAGCCCGTCATAGAGCGATCTGATATCTTCAGCAATACCCTCATAGATCGAAAAGATTGCTGGCTTGTCATTTTTTTTCGGCGAGGCGCTGGAGTTCACGAGTTATCTCCTCGTTTATGAATTTGAAGACGTCGGGCTCGAATTTATCAACGGCGATTGCAAGCGTCTGAAAAAGCTGAATCCTTGCTTCCCGAAGGGGATTCCTTTTCTTTCCCTGGCGAATAAACACAAATCGGCGGCGACCGCCGCCGCCAAACTTCTGGGCATCGGTGATAAAGTGATGCGGAAGACTAATGCCCCTGAGTGCATTCACCCCCTTATTGTCCTGGTAAGCTCCGAGCACGGCCACCGGCAGAAACACAGCGAAGTAGGAAAGCCCGCCGACCTTGGTCTTTCCCTTAAACCGGGTCGGAATGATCCGCGATCTTTTCCTGACTGCCTCTTTTGGCACTTCAATATCGTTCGCGGCTTCGTCGGCGATCTTGAAGCGGTATCGGCGGGAAGCCTTTCGGATCACCCGATCAATGATCGCCTCGATCTCTTTGAGCTTGCGACCGATCCGAAGCTCAGCTTCGATCAGTCCCTGGGTTTTTTCGCTTAATGCTAGCAATGTATTCCTCGGCGTCTGCGACTTCGTCCTTGTCCTCGCGCGTGGGCTCATACTCTTCGCGAAGCTCCACCTTGACCACACCATGCCCATCGTCATTTATCGAAGAAACGTAATAGATCTGATCACCATAGACAACGGCATCAGACGTCCCTAGACGTCTGATGTCATCTTTGAGTGCTACGAAATAGGGCTCGGAAGTTTTGAGCTTATGACCGCCGAGATCACGGTCATAGAATTTGATATCGAACATGCAGCGAATGAAAAAAGGCTGATCACCCTGGGGCTTTAGGAGAATGTCGTTCCCCTGCCCCCGGATAGAGAGAATCCGCCTGAGATCATCCACGTTATGAGGCATCTTGAGGCATATCGGGCGAGACGTCAGTCAAGACAGAGAACGAGTCCTCACGAGCAATTTTGATGTCGCAGTCGAGCAAAATGCGGAGCCTGACCGATCCGTTCTCGGTGTAGGGATTCACAAGCACTTCGATTCCTGGTCCCCATTCACCTATGAGTAAATCAGACCAATTCCCGAATATTACTGCAGAATTTTTGCCGTCAATATCCGAAGGGACAAGGTTTGTGGCCATAGCACGATAGTCGTTCAGCGTGCCCATTCCGCCTAAAATGGGGCCTTCCCAGAGGAATGGCGATACCTTGGACTTGCTCTTAAGTGTGACCTTGGCCGCCGCCGCAACGTCGATGGAGGTGAGATAAGCAAAGCGCCCCCGAGCGACGTTCTCCTTTGCTATGGCTTTTTCCATCGCCACGAGATCATGGTAGGTGATATAGCTGCCCGCCGATGCGCGTTCGACCTTTTGAATCGCGCCTTCTTTTGCGAGCTGAAGGATTCCTTTGGGTTCAACAAGCTTCTCGTCTTTTCGATCCTTGCGACCAGTTCCACTAATGATCGTGCGATCAATGACGGTGGCAAGGCCCATGGCCATGCGTGCCCTGACCCAGGACTCAACTGCTAGGCTCGATTGAATCAGGATGGATCGGCCAAGGGGAACCCGAGCACCGATCGTCTTCGCCTTCATGTCAACGCCGCCGGTCCCGAACGATTGAATCGGTGGATTGTCGTCTTCGTCAATCCAATCGGCCTGAATCGCATTCAGTTCGGTGGGAATGCGGACTTCGCCCGATAGGCCCGGCAAAACACCGACGCCAAGCTCACGAGAAAACATTTGATCGTACAAAAATTCCACAAAATCCTGCGTTCTGATCTGACGGGCAATCGTGGTCGCAAGGGTCGTCGTGTTCACAGTCGATGGGATCTCGGGGACTGTGCCGCCGCCTGCCCGCTGACCACCACCCATACGAAGCGCAGAGAGATCGACGTTCAACACTTCCCACGGAATCAGAAGACCTCCGCGATTTTTCATGTCTTTATACTTCGACCTTGCCGCCTGACAGACTTCCTTCTCAAGCCCATCAATTTCCCGAGCGTCAAGCACGTTTCTGCAGATCCTAAGAAGCGAAAACTGCTTTTGCTCTTTCTCGCTCATGCCGAGATCCGACCGAGATGCAGGCACAGCCGAGCCATTGGCTGCAATCTTATTCATGACGCGAGCCCTAAATTCTTCGACGCTGGAGCCTTCTTGACTCGCTTCAAAGCCCATCTCGCTAAGGTTAAACTGCCGCGCGATGTCCATGATATCTTTTTGCCTGGACCGCTCAGCCTGACGAGCTGCCTCGATCTGCTGCGAGTGATCCGGTGCGCCTGTCGAGCCCGCGCCCTGTGAAGTATTTGCTGCCGATCCTGCCATTCTTTGACCCATTTCCTCGCCCTCACCTTCTATCGCTAATTTTGTTTCGCTGCTTTCCTCAATGAGCTTAGAGACGTCCATGATCGGTGGATCTTCTAGCGGCGGATCGACCGCCGAACGCCCAAAGCCGACTGAAAAGTCGGCTGGTCCCACAGGATCGACGATCACCGACACTTCGATGGGCGTCCACCTTTTTACAACCAGCGTCGGCTTTGACCCTGTCCTCAGCACCTCGAAGTCATCCACCCAGTATCTGACCGATACGTTTTGAATGATTCCATCCTCGACATCGTTTAGTATCAAATCGCCTTCGGCGGTTCTTGATACCTTGGCATCAACTAAAAGAAAATTGTCGGCGATATCATAGCCAAAGATTGCGCCCCGACGCTTTTCTTTCACATGATCTTCGAGAAGGGGGGCTTTGTTGGCAAGATGCTTCGTATTGATTGCTTCGCGCGATATTATGAGGACTTCGTTATAGTCGCCACGGTCGATCACTGCACCCGAGGCAACCTTAAGACCTTTGATCATTCGGGAGTCGCGATCGACCTGGGAGGATTGCGTAGGCAGTGACGCCGACCGGGCAGCGTCCTTGGGCTTATCCAGGCTAGCTGATCTCATCATCATTAGAGGTGGGGGCTTTGACGTCATTTTTTTTGACCTTCGCTTGTCCTTCGGCTTTCATTTCATCGAGTCGATCTGAAAACTTGATTCCATATTTATCTTCAAGAGATCTCTCGTATGCGACCTCTTCCAAAAATTCTTCGTATCCTATGCCTCGCTCACCGAGTATCCGCGACTTCGTTTCGGTGCCCATCTTCATCCATTTTTCAAATGCTTCCGCATCCTTCAATGGATCGACCCAGGGAAAAGAACGAGTCACCCAGTCAATTTCATCATACTGATCAACGGTGGCGATCGGGATTGGAATGGCCTTTTGCAGACTCGAAACTTTGAGCCAATCCCGATAGACCTCCTGGCAGAGGTGGTCGATCAAAAGGCGCTGGACCACCTTAAAGTGATCTCTTTCCTCAAGCGTAGCATGGCGCAGGGAGGAATAACTTACCCCCTCCATGTCCTGGGCAATCGAGTTATAGTTGACGCCAACACCCCCGGCAAAGCCCCGAAGCTGGCTTTTTACAAATGGATCAAACTGTTCCGAAGGCTGATCAAATTTCACAGACTTAACATCCCAGCCTTGGGGGACGATCTCAGCAGATCCTGGCGAGAGTGAGCGCAAAAACTTGCCGTCAGGCCCCTTTTTCATCCCTTGCGTCGGGTCGCCTTTTTGCTTTCCAGTTGCATCCGTCGCGCCCTGCTGAAGGGGATTCGGTGCCTGTGGCTGACGGACGTAAAAGAGCATGGACGCCGCCGCGTGGATTGCGGTCCCAAGTGTTGCGCCGACATACATGCCGAGGTTTCTAAGGTGGGGTGAGCGTATCCAGGGGACTCCCCTTGTTTGCCGCGAGGACTCGCGCAAAAAAACATGAATCATGCGCTCGGCTGGTATCCTTATGTATGCCTTGCCCCTGATCTGCGTCATGCCCGGATCTGCTGTGTTTGCCTTCCGATAGTAGGCGATCGGGCGACCATACTGATCCTTTTCCACTCCCATCACAACCCGCCGACCATTGGGAAGATCTCCCGCCAGGGTCTCGTCGATGTCCGATGCTTCCAGAACCTGAAGCGAAAAGCCCCAAGGGTTTCTTGTGGTCTTCTCATAGATCTTGACCGCAAAAAAATCACCATCAAAGATAAGCGAGTCGATCGCCGAGTTCAGCACATCGACCCACGACATGGTGCCCGTGACCTCGCATGTTCCAAGGCGAGCCCACCGCTTGAATGATCTTTTCATCTCTTCGTTTAAATCTTTATTGATCTCGCCCGATGGTTTTTTGAATCGAAACTTCGGCCAGATACCTTCGTAAACGATTCCTTCTTTGAGCTTCCAGGCAGCTTTCCTGGCAAAATCGTTATTCTTCTTTAGATCTCGCGCCTGAGCCCTCAGCATCTCGATGTCGGCAGCGATCTCGTTATCAAATTCGGGATCATACCGCGAATAGTCGGCAGCGATCTGTGAAGGCATGGCAGCTTCAAAGGATCTTGCAAGCGTGGACTCAGAAAACCTTATCTCATAGCCTTGGCCTTCCCTAAAATCAGAAGGCAAAGCCAATTGATCGGATCTTTTCGGTCTGATCGCTGCCCGTATTCTTTGGATAATACCCATGCTTGGCTACCTTGGCGAGTAGGTGGACTTTATGAAGCGTCCCGATAGGCGGTCTTCTTCTGAATCAAGATCGGCCAGCTCCGACTTATATTCGGCCAGCTCTTTTCGGTAGGATTCTTTAAGATCTTTTAGCTCGCGAAGATTATTCGATTCAAGCTCCCGCTCGTGAGCGTCAGAAGCTATCTTCGATCGGAACACATCCGCTTCGATCTTCTCTCTGATCTTACTATCAATCAAAGTGATCATATCCTCGGTGCGTTTGATCTTCTCTTTGATCACCTTCTTTCGCTCTTCAAGCTCGCTCGTGTCTACCAATCGTAGCGCCTCCGCCTATGGGATTTATAAGCTGACCGGGAAGTGACAACATAATCCTCGATCGTGCGCTCAGGGTCCTTGTATGATGGGCCTTCGTCTTCATCATCTCTGAAAAGGTGAAGATCTGCTTCGTAGGTATCGAGCACATCGCCCTGCTTCATCCGCTCTTCGACCTTGGCCTTTCTCTCTAAAAGCCTTTCTTCCATGGATTCAAAGTGTGGCTGGAAAGACCTTATGCACCAAAGATTATAGACTCTCACGTCGAGCGGTTCGTTCCGAAGGTGGTCCCGCTTTTTCCATCGAATGACCGACATATTGCTTTTGTCTTTTTCTATCGACTTGTATTCGCTCGTGAGTTCCTGAAAATATTGCTGGGTGTAGCCGGTTGCTTCGGGGAAATGACTATACCCAGGACCGGGCTCTTCGATTGTCAGCCGGTCATATATCAGTTCCTTGGCTTCGTTGACGCCGATCTCAAATATATTATAGTGCCTTTCAGCAAGACCCGTGCGAGCCCGGAGAATTTTGCCTACTATCGGCGTGCCGTCCCGGCCTTCCCCCTTAATGCCAAAGCACCGACCTTCATACCGCTGCACAAATTGGATCGCAATCGTCGAGAGATAGTTGACGTCAACCGCCATCCGTGAAATGTAAAGGTTTATACCCATCTCGCTTTTGAAACGGCGCGAGAGCAGGTGTGAAAGCTCTTCCCAGACCTCCGGCTTTGCTGGCGATCCATATATGACCTTATACTCAAGCGACCAACTTTCTTCGCCGTGCCCCCAGCCTACCACCTCATACGCCAAACCAAAATCGTTGACGTCCACCGCGCATGTAATGACCAAAACGCCACGCGGACAATCAAAGCCATAGTTCTCGCGCCTTGCCACAAGCTTGGCAGAGTCTGCAATCAGCTTTTCGTTTCGGTAAAGGCGACCGAGCCGCGTATTGACAAAGGTCTTCATTTTTTGCCCGGTCGGGTCTTTTTGCGCGATCAAAAACTCACGCACCAAACTTTTGAAGTCCAGCCACGGCGAGTTAAGTGCCGACATCTGAAAGCCGACCATGATCATGGATCGCTCTGGAGTCAGGCAATGCCACTCGTGACGTTCCAGCATCCAGGGCTTATCTTCCGATTGAATGGGAGCCTTGCAAAGCTGGCATTCATAAAAGGCGTCGTCGGGATTATTCTCTTCATACCTTACCTGCTCCCACTGCAGTTCAATCATCCCCTCGCAGCTCGGGCATGGAACGCGCAGAATAAACTGGCGAGCGGAATCATAGAGCATCGCGGTCGGGCACGACCCCTCGTCGCCGGGCGATGATACGGCCAGGATCTTCGATGAAAAGGGAAAGTTTGTCGTCCTGACTTTCGCCTGGGCGTAGACGTCCCCCTCTTTGTTATAGGACTTCACGCCGCGCGATAGCTCATCGAAAATAAAATACTTTGTCGGGCGACCTGCGAGCGAGGTGGGCGATGGGTGAACAAACTTCAGATATCCACCGACATAACTCTTAAAGGTGGTCGAGTATCTTTTTCGCTTGCCCTTGCTTTTGCTGTCGCCGCCAGAAAAAAATAGTTTACCCATCACTGGGCTCGCCGCGATCATGGGCTCAATTCGCGCAGCAACCAGATCCTCTTCGGCGGCTCCCTTTTCCGAATAACAAACCGTCGTGGGACCGGGCGCACAGATCACAGTCCATTGAATGAAATTCAGGAGGACTTCGGTCTTCGCACACTGACTTGCCCACATAAGGATTACTTCTTTGACTTCCTGCATGGATAGGACCTGCATCGGGAACAAAGTGTAAGGAACGACACTCGTATCCCAAGGCCCAGTTTTATCCGATGCGTCCGAGGTGAGAACGCGGTAGCGGCTCGCGCATTCTTCGACCGACAAAAGCTCGGACGGCGCAAAAGTCTGCCAATAAAAGTTTCTGAGCTTGTCAGCTTCTGTCAGGCGATAAGACAAGGCCCTACTCCTTCATACCCATTTGACCGCGACTGATCATGATTGCGTGTTTGATCGCGGCGATGATTAGCTTCACCTCGGTATAGATCGCGTCGATCTCTGAGATCTCAAGCGAGATCGACATCACATCATCAGAGCCCTTGGCTTTGGCCATCCGCTCTTCACGCGAGCGAGCGTCGGAGTCTTCAAGGATTCTTGAAAAAACCTTTTTTTCCCGCGATACGATCGACGCCCTTTTGGATTCCAGGTGATAGCGAAGCTTTCCCATCGAGAGCATCATTCGCGTGAGCTTTAAGCCCCTCTCGTCCGGTTTTATCTCGGCATTATCCAGGATCTGGACGACTTCCCTGGCGATTAGCTTGACGTCGCTCTTGATATCATCAACAGTTTTCATCAATCGTCATCCTCCAGATATGGATCATATCTAAGCTTTTCTTTGACTGGCTCGGCCTTCCTTTCGGGTGCCCTAGTTTCTTTCTTTGCTTTCTTCTTTGCTGGCTGGCGCTCTGGCATTGCCTCAGCTTTCTCGTGAGATGCTTCCTCGGTTTCCAGCTCCCTTGGCGCGGGTTCTTCCTCTTCCATGGTCTCGCCGCCGTCCTCCATCTCGCGCTCTTCGATCTGAGCGAGCATATAGCCCCTTTGACCGGAGCGGGAAAGCTCCAGCATGGCGCTTGTGACTTCTTTTCTCAGTAGCATTTCAATTTCCCTGGGATCACGAAGCGAAGCCACCTTTCGGGCGCAGTTTTGTGGCAATCGTTCAAGCTTTTCCTTGGTCGCGGCAGCGATGGAAAAAAGGAGCTGCTTTACCTTTTCGATCTCAATCAGCTCGCCTTGGGCCTGCTTTAAAGCCATCTCGGCTTTTTCCGTGCGAGCCCTTTCATAGCGAAGTTCGAGTTCAATTTTTTCATCTGACTTTTTACTTCTCGCCTTCGGCTGCCCTTCACCCATGGGAGTCCTCTTTTCTGGTCCGTGTTCGCCGAAAATCAATAACACCAACACCTTGATGGATAAGGCTTTGACTTGAGCTCAAGGCAATCATGTGTACGCTCAAATTCACGAGGCATCCTCCGTCATGTAGCTTGGCATGAGAATTTTTTTCTTTTTCTTAACGTAGAAAAGCATCTGATCGTGTGACTTGAGCCCCATCATAATCTGAACATCATGAAGATCATGCCCATCGGCGACCGCCTCCGTTGCAAACGTGGTCCGAAACCTATGGGATGATAGTCCCTTTATCTTTGCCTCCATCCCGGCATCGGTCAGCTCAAGCCATAGCGAATCATAGCGCAGTGGGTGGTGACGCCTCTCCTGGTCGGCATAGAATAAAAACGAGTCGGGCGAGGACTTTTGATGCGCCTCCTTTATATACTGCTCCAGATCCTCTTTGACTCTTTTGGGAAGGTTGACTTCGTGGGTCGTGCCGCCTTTTATCAGCATAGTGAGCCGAACAAAATCGCCTTGAATATCGACATCGCTGAGCCGCATGGATAAAAGAGACGACGCCCTTGCCCCAGTCCATAGAAAGAGCCTGACAATAGTTTGAAGCCTGAGTGCCCGCCAATAGTGGGGCTTTGCCTTTGCACCTAGCACCTTGCCTTCGAGCACTTTTAAAAGTGCCGAGATCTCTTCTTTTTTCAGTGGCTCAGCCTTGACCGACTGCCTTTGGTGCCTTGGAACCTTGAACGCAGCGAAGGGAGTTCTAGCAGACTCGCCCGACTCCATGATGAACGTATAGAATCCCTTTAGATGATAGAACTTGGTCGCGGCGGTGTTTTTTTTCACGCGGCCATAGAGGTGATCTGCCCAAAGGCGAAGATCTTCTTCTCTGATATCGTTTGGATCTTGAAACTTTCGCTTAGGGTGCTCGCGCTCCATGAAGTTGAAAAAATCCTTCCAGGTGAGCACAATCACTTGGCGCGTGCGATCGCTAAGGCGGGTCTTAATGTGCTCTTCTATGAGGCGAAAAAGTCGCGTGTTCTTCTCGATACCGATCTGAGCCAGCATCTCATAGTCAAAGCGCGATTGAGTTGGTATCGCTCCCTTTTGATACTTTCGCGACTCCTGGGCTTCTTTGTCTTTTCGCCTCGCCTCGACCCGCTCCCGCTGCTTTGGCTTCAGCTCTTTTTGGATAATGCGCCGAACCCTGGTCTCGGGGATCTCACATGCCCCGGCGATCTCCGGGATCGTCTTGAGGCGACAGTAGGCTTTGACCACCCGCTCATGAAGCCCCTCTTCTATGTCTCGCTCCCAGGCTTTTTTGATCTCTTCCTGGCGCTGGGCTTTGCTGGCTTCCAAGGATTGCTCAAGCAGGTATAGGGCAACCGTGGTCTCTTCAGTCCTCGGATCTAATCTAAGGTATGGCCGAAGGCAGACCAGGACCACCTGCGCGTGCCTTCTTTCCTCCAAGGCAGACTTAAGGCTTTTCGTGTGGACCTTGCAGATATCCCAGGAGCTGCAGATAATCGTGGTACTCGGGGGAGCGGTGCGGATGGATTCGACGACCGACCTTTGACCTTCATAGAACAGGGTGCGCGATTCGATCGAAGGCGGCGTGATCTTCGCGCCGTTTTTCTTTCGCGACTCCTCCTGAAGCCATAGGCTCATCATGCCCGCTTCCTTGTCCGTGCGCTGCCATTCGGCTGAGACGTGAAAGATTAGATGCACAGCTTTCCTCCAAGGCTATCAGGATTCTCTATCGGCTCGATGCTAGCGGGTTTTAGGCCCAATTCGCTTTGATCTGTCCTAACCCATGGCCGCGCCTGCCCTATTCCAGCGCCCCGCGCCAGGCCCTTGGCCAGGCGAAGCCTTACAGAGCGTAAGAAAGTGAGTATTTTTACCCATTTCCTCGGGGTAAGGAAAAATTTAAGTCTTTTATTTCATGGCTTTAGGCGAAAAACTCTGGCTTCGATCTTTCGACGGGCCTATGGGGACTTAGGGTGCAAGGCTAGCAGCCGGGCATGGATCGGCGGCCATGCCCGGAGGGGGGGAGGACTACGCCCCTATCATCGAATCCCCACCCCGCTCCCCACCCCTAACCCACCGCTTTCCCATCCATTTCCGCTCAAACCCAGTCCCCACAAGGGTTTGCGGGCTTTTCGCACCCCTGCCAGCCTTGCGCGGGTCCTTTCCGGCCTACGCGCCGGGGGCGCAGGGCACTGCGCGGCCTGGGTTCCAGCCGTTTTTCTGGTTTTTTCCTTGTGTTTTCAATATGTTAAGCATTTTACTATCACAAAACGATTATAATCCGATCGCTCAGTGATCGTTTTATGATAGTTATGTGATCGTTTTATGATTGTTTGGCTAATTGGAATTTGATAGCCTGCCGACAAGTAAAACGGGGGCTTCGGGGCTCTTCCCTGGCTTCGCATAACAAATGTAAGGAGACGCTTGATGCACCTAACCAACATCAAAGCCGAGGAACGTGATCTGATCGACGATCTACTCAGACGATCTGGGCACAAGACCCAGATCGACCTTATCAACGAGGCGCTTGCCCTTTATTCACATCAGCTCCAGATCATCGAGGAAGGCGGCGGACTTCCCCAGCAGGAGCACCCGAGCGGCGTGCTCAAGGAAATTGCGATTCCAAGTTTTCTGCAGATTCTTACCAAGGCGAAAAAGTTGAAAATCGAAGCGGATCGCGCAAAAACAGGCTCATAACGAATGGCAAAAAAACCAAAGGCACCCGAGCGTGACCGCTCCGCAATGAAGGTGGAGCGCGTCAACGTCACGGTCAAAAAAGTTTACACGGAAAGTAACGAGCACCCCGAAAAGACCAGCCAGGAGCTGATCAAAGATCGGGGCACGAGCAGACAGCAGTGGATGCTATTTGTCACTTTGCTTCTGGGCGTTTTGCTGGTAGTCCTCGATGCGTTCTCGGACGCATTCACCCAGCCCGTGGTTGCCACGGTCCCACTGGGTTATGCCATGGTTCTGATCTCGCTTATCGGACTGGCTGGCCGCGAAGTCGCGCAGGCAATCAGCTCGGTCCTATCCAAAATGAAAGGGCGTTAAATGCTATCTTACGACCAAAAGTATAAAGCATTGGCTGAAGATCTCTGGAAGCCCATGTTCAAGGGCTCTCTGTTTGACGATGAAGGCAACGTAATCAAGCAAACTGGTCTTTCGAGCGGCGAATACATTATGAGCCTATCCGAAAACCCCAGATATGCTTCGTTGACTTCGTTGCTGTGCTGCTCATTTGCGGGCGCAAACTCCGCTGCTCGCTCCTCGTCGCCTTGCCTCTCCGGGGTTTTCGGATAGGCTCTATATATGAAACCTGCCTTGCCATCGCCCAGAGCGAAAGCAGGCAGTTGCCACGGCTCGATGATATCTGCCACCGCGTTTCGGAAGTTCACCAGAAGCGAATCCTGGAGACACTAGGCAAAATGTTTGCCTATCGCTGCTAATATTCTACGCAATCAAATGGAGTTGATATGCAATCGGTTCTTGATCAATACAGCGAACTAAAACAAACCCAGATAACATGGATTGACCGAAACAATACGCGATGTCTTGCCGATCTTTGCTACCGTATAAAGCCCAGCACTAGCGGAACGGGCGAGGAAGTCATTGCAATCGTCACAGAGCGCCGAGACAATCCGGGCATGTCCATCACCAATAGCGCCCTGGAGGTGGCTGAAGCTGTGATGTCACGCTTTCCAGCTCACACCGAAGTTCATCTGAGCGAACGCTATGATCGCCGATCTTATGCGCATTGGGGCAATAACGAGCCCGCAAGATATGCAAAAATAGTAATCAAACGAGATGCGCCCGAATTTTCGCCAATATCAAAGCCAGTTGCAGATTTTTTCGATTCCCACTGGAATGATCAATAGGCAAAATCTTTCCACATCGCCGCTAATAACTACCCTGGGAGTTTGGTGTAAAATAGACACTGAACTCTTGCAGGGGAATATTATGACGACATTTAGCAGCACACTCGATTGCACAAACGACGAATGCCAAGAGCATGATGGATGGATTGTAAGGTTTTTGGACGATTGCAATACGTTGGAATTAACCTGCAGCTACTGCAACCGATCACTTGCATTTCCCATTGGACTTAAGCGCGATTTGTCATATCTAAAAGCAACGGCAAACACTATCGGCTAAGGGGAAGATCTCGGAGTCCCAAACAATTGGGCTCCGGGAGGGATCTCATGGCTGGCTTTTGTGTGGTAGTGGGGGGATTACGGTGGGGATTATTTGCAAAACTGTTTTACTTTTTTCCAGATCTCCGCTGAACATTTCACGCCCCGCATCTCTGCAAGATAGAGCGTAAGAAACTGGCCGCGCTGGTCCCAGGCTACGTCAGGCGGCACGATATACCGCATCATCACTTCTCTACCTTCCGGGACAAAGATGTTTTCAATCGTGTAAAAAACTCCCGCGTCTAAAACCTTATTTACCATCGTCGTCGGCTGCCGGAATATCTTCACCGACGTCCAGGCAGATTCACCTGGGAGACGCTGCATGATCTCCAGGTAGGCTTTGGGAATATTCTTCTCGTCTCGCATCGAAAAGCGGGTGAAAATTCGGCCAGAGATAAGCGAGCCGCGAGATATTCCACTGATTCTGAACGCCTCACCGCTTATGGGACTTGTCCAAGCTGAAAAGCCCCCAGTTGCAAAGCCATATTCATTTATACGATCGCTAAAGTAAAACCCACCATCAAACTTTGATAGATAAAAGTCATTTGAAAAGACGATATCTGTCGAAGGTGTCGAGTCATCCACCCAGTCCATCGACCAAAAGTTGGGGTATTCTGTGGGCATAATCTGGGACCAAACGGTTCCTGGCCAAGCAAAATTGTGGTCCCGCATCTCAAATGTGACGACCTCCCCCTTGTGCCCTTCGTTTATGGTGAGAATGGGAGCAATCTTGCTCAACTCCTCTTCTCCGACTTCCTTCTTATACAGCTCCCCTCCAAGCCTTTTCATGGAATCATAGAGCGATAGACTCACAGGCGAGAGGCGCTGCACTGCCGAGCATATTCCAAGCCTGACTGTCGCTAGAGATGAACGGCAGGCGATTCCTTCGAGCATGTCGGCTCGAAAGAGCCTGTCAAGTTCGGCTGGCGACAGCTCGACCGCATTATTCTTCGCTGCTATTTGATAGCGATACTCAAACATCGAAGTGAAATCCTGGAATTTTTGTTGCTCCACGGGATCTGATTCGATCTTGAACTGGTTGAACGTCGGCAGCGATGGAAGCTTTCGATCACATAGATCATGCACGGTCCCAGGCGAGCAGATCACCCGAGCCGATGTCGATCCGTAGAATGTCGAGAAAGTGAGGATTTTACTGATCTGATCCTGACTAAAATCATCCGTGAGATCTAATATCATGCGAAACTTTTGGCCAAAATACTGATATGCGATGCTTCTGATCGCTGTTGGACCAAAGGAATCCTTAAGGAGATAGTCAAACCCATTGACCTCTAACGGAAGCTCAACAACATCGGGCAGATCGTCTTCCCCGCTTTCCGAGATTATGTAATTCTGCGCAAGACGGTAGCTCGGCGCAAAGCTGACGGTCGCAGTGTAGCCAGTCGGTGTTTTTTTAATCGTGACGCCGCGACCGATACCCTGCGCGTCCAGCTCGTAGCTATCCGGCAGTAGGTATCTAGTCTCAGCCTTGGCAGAATCCAGACAAAGCGCGGCCAGAGCCGCGAAAAATGCGGCTTTAATCATATCTAACCCTTCGGCTGCTGTTAAAGTTCTTTGGGTAGGTAGAGCACCGCGCCGTCAGAGGTAACGGTCACGATGTCTTCGCCGACTTTGAAGCTGAGTGTCCCATCATTCCAAACTTTTTCGACCTTCACGGAATCGCGCAGCTCTTTTGAGTCGGCAAGTTGATCAATTCTGCTCTTTTGTTCCAATGATACCGATGAAACTGGGGCGCTTTTGTTACTATCGTCAGCCACTAGGCCGATTTTTTTTGTGATCTTAGTCTTCTCTACTGCTACGACTCCGACACTTTTTTGGCTACTCGACATCCAGAAGAGAAGTGCAAAGACCACAGGAATCAGCAGAAAAAGATATTTTACATTAAATTTTCTAGTTTTTTGAACATGACGCTCGAAGTAGGCCATGGGCAAGATCCTTTGCGTTCGTTAAATTTGACAATTGTGCTTCAAGCAAACTGAGATCTGACGTCAAGTTTGCTCTTGCTTTAACGCAAGTCTCGACGTCATCGGTTGGGACAGGTGGGACCACAGGCGTCGGCGGATTCTCGCCACCGCTGCCACTGGATTTGCCGCCACAGGAAACTACCAGAGCGGAAAGAACGATAAAGAGTGTGGTCCTCATACTAATCCCCTTACTTCGACAGAATAAAAAGAGCGTTACCGTTTGACGTCTTCAAGTCGAGCCAGAAAACTTTTCCCGTGTCGATGCAAAGACTGGGTGACGTCGTTCCATCGGAATAGGAGCAAGCACTAAGAAGGCTATCAACCGACAAAAGCGCACCATAAATCTGGCTAACGTCCTTACTGCCCGCTGCAGCGTCTATTTTATCCTTTGGTACAAGCCTAAAGAGAGAACGACCAGCCAATTCAGCTCGTGAGAGCTTTTTACCCGACCATAACTCTTGAAAGTCGAGTGTTCTGGTCGGCTCCATCGAAACCGATCGGATGCTTTCGATCCACTGGCGAACGTAAGCCAGAAGATCTGCACTGCGCTTTTGAGTGATATCGGCTGTCATGGTCGAGACAACGCGATCACCAAACCAAGTCAGTCGCGCTTTGATGTCTTTAGGCTGAGCAGCCGACATCGACAAATAAGAATCCACCTGGATTAAGATCCCCTGCGTATCGTCTCGCGATGGAGCTTTTTGCACGCAATCCGCCGACCCATTGGCTGTGGACCGCAAAAAATCTTCCGCCATCTTTGTCCCGTAGGCTTTCCATTCAGACTCAGGCTGAGAATCCATCGTTGCATAGACGTATGCCCCGAAGTTTATCGCTTCGATAGAATCCAGACTTTCAAACCACGAGACAACGCAGCCCCGGAATCGCTCCGATGCTTTTTTAGCAAAGGAGAAAGGATAGCCGAACGATATGGAATCATCAGCATTCGACGCAGTGATTCCTTCCTTCGTTACGGGAAGAAACTTTTTGTCAGCCAAAAGTTTCAGGACTGCGCGGTTCGCATCCTCTTCGAGCGGAGTCCCATCGGAAAGTGCTGGAGCAACCAGGAGCTTTTCGCCCGACATAGAAGGCTTGAGCGATACAGTATATTTGCTAACCGCGAAGGCATTGGCCGACGCGACAAGACTGGCGAGCAAAGGGAACCACTTGAATGCGGTCATATTGACTCCTATAAAGCCTGGGGTAATGAGCCCCAGGCTGGGCACTTAAAGCTTATAGCTCAGGAGGCAGGACGATACCAGAGCCTGGATTTACCGGACGACCATCTTCGATAGCTTGGCCGCATTCTGCTGTGGTCGAGGTACCTGCACACTCGGGCGAATTGACTGCTTTGTTCGATGCGTCCGTGACGTTTGTCGCGGTCGCTTCTTCGGCTTCCGAGCACGCGACATAGCCTTTCGCTGCCGGACTGTAGCCGACGCAGATCCTCGGTGCCAATGGGAGATTGACCTTAGAGTTGCCATCCTCGACGATCTTTTGACTCCAGCTAAAGGCGCTGGTCGATGTTACGTTTTGCTTGTTTGTGTGCCAGTAAAAGCGTGACGCTTGTGATGCGATTCCAACAAAAACGCCACCCCATCCGCCAGTGAGATAGCTCGTCGCAACATTGCTCCATCCATCGTTAGCACCGTTGTGCCGGTTTGCTTGGATATCAGCCATGACTGCATTGAAGTAGGCGACCTTTTCATCATGAGCCATATTCGAGCGCGTTACAAAAAGATCTGCGATCTTCGACTGGAGGACTTCCAAGGATTTCCTGTAAGCATCCTCACGAGTAGCATTGCCGCCGCCGCCTTCAAAAGCCAGAGTACACGGCTTATCGCCATTGCTCGAAATATCTTCGGCCAGCATGTTGGTGGTGATGTCGTTGTTATAGACGATCAAACCATCTTTAACATCTGTGCGACCTTTGACGCTCCAGCCTGTCTTGAAATTGCAATCCAGAGTAGCAGTAAAGGTGGGATATTTTTGCAGAAGGGTGGCTTCCGCATAGATGGGAAGGTTTATCGGTTCAAGAGGCGTTTTAAACTTTCTGGCTCCATCAAGTGAGAAGTCCGCGTTCACGGTAGCACCAACGAAGTTTCCGCCACCTTTAATGTTTCGGAAGATCGGAATACCTTCGCCCTGGGTGCCTTCAGGATTTATAACAGTCTCAGCCAGTGGCTTCCAAACAAAGTTTTCTGCAGGAATAATGGAAATTTTGAGCTTAGGAAGGCCCTTTGATGCACGCGCAGCGTGAAACTTTTGAATAAGTTCCGCTTCCCCGCCACGGAATCCACCAAAAACATTGACAGTAAACATACCGCCATTGCTCTTGTTTAGCTGACTCGTCTTGGTGTTGATCTCGCCGAGATTATCGGTCGCTGTAACGGCAAAACCGGCTTGAGATAGGACCATGCTGATATATTCAAGCTGACTTTTCTTCAGTCCTTCAGGAATAATTTTCGAGTAACTTTCTGCATTGGCTTTCGCCAGATCATATGACGCTTTGATCGTGGCCGCTACCTTTTGGAGCACTTCAAGCAGCTTTGGATCGGTGGTCTGCGAAATTTTTCCCATGACTGCTAGGTACTGAGCTTGCAGCGTGACAAATTCTTTTTTGGCAAGATCACCGTAAAGGAATTTGACTGCAGACTCGACCTCGTCCGACCTCTCGATCTGCTTATCATTGACTGTCGCTGTTCCCGCTACACCGGACACGGCGCGAAAAGGCGGCAAATAATAATATTGAAGCGGGTCTTTTGAGTCTTGATAGACGGTCAGCTTTGGAAGAAACGCGAGTGTTTCTTTTAGACTTTCATCCTGGTGCATCCAGTCTTCAGGCACAAGGCTTGTGCTTTGATAATTGGGCACTGCTAAAGCTTTCGACGATAGCGCAGCGAGCAGGCTGAGTGCAGCCATTCCGTTCGTTAACTTCATCCGATCTTTCCTTTCGAGGAAGTGAATTTGGAATAATCGAGATCTAACGTGCTCGATAAATTGCAGCAATGATTTGCAGCTCACGCTGTTGATAAAAACAGCATTTCTTGATAGGCTCCCAACAATTGTTGTTCACTACTTGATGGGGGTTAGCTTTTAATGGCGTTAATAGATGAAGCTAGAGAGCTGATCAAAGTATATCTACAAAAAAATACTCATCTGTCGATCGCTGGAATGGCTCGCTCGGCAGGACTTCCAGCATCAACGGCTCGTTCTATCATACAAGGCGAAGTTAAAAAGACATCGCAAGATAATATTACATCGCTTTTGCGGACTTTCATGGCTGCATCAGACGTTGTCGAGTTACTACGCCGCCATGGTGATGAAGAGATCTGGACCGAGGTGCAAGAGATTTATGCGGCCAAGGAGGCGATAGCTGTTGCAGGTGGTGTCCATGAATGGGAATATCCTGATCATGAGATCGCAGCACGAGCGTCCAGTTCTTTCGGAGTCGGCAGGGCTCACATAAAACAGGCTTATGGTGAACGAGGACTTGAGCGCCTCGATACTATGCTCAATGCAGGAATTTTGCGGGAAGTTAATGGCCGCATAAGACAACCCGGCGACTATGTTGAATACACGATCCCCGACAGTATCCGCAAAGCTCGACTTCAAGCGGAGTCGTTCAAAAAGGACGATCTGGATAAAGGGGGCTTCTGCTATCATGTAACTCTCAATTGCTCTGCAGAGGGACATAAAAAAGGGCGCGACATCGCTAGAAAATTTCTTGCAGACATCAACCAAGTCGAACGAGATTTTCCAGGGGGAGAAACTGTTTTGATGTTGTCATTGCTCGCAAACATGCTCGGTGGTGAGGGGGAAAACCAATGAAAAAAATAATACTGGCAGCACTTTCAATATTTCCCGCCGTTGCATTCGCTGGCGGCTCGATGGGTGGCGGTGGGCTTGGCATTGCTGAAGATCTCGCACTATCGCTCGTGGACGATGCTGGTCTTTCAACCCGCATCGAGATTCCCGATCTTGGTCTGGATCGCGTTTCTGTTACCCCCGACATCTACAGAAGGACGCGACTAAGACTTTCAGCACTGGATCAAACCACTATTAAAACCCCGGAAGGCGCAGAGATCTCGGTAAAAAGCCTGAACGGTGGAATCGTCGATTTATCGGAATCAGCGCAGCTTGTCGTGACTCCAGCCAAATAAAGCAGAAAAGCGCGGCCATTTTGGCTGCGCTGATCGCGGGCGTAAGGATAGCTTAATTATCCTTTTTCCGGGTAGCAGCCGCCCAGCTGCGAAAAAGTAACGTAAGATATTGTACGCAGAGTTTTTGCTTGGAAGGCTTGAAGGAGCTGAGTTTAGACAAAACGACATGAAAAAAGACGCAGAGATTGTACGCCGAGATTTGACTTTAA
>JBGSTF010000302.1:0-6511 GCA_041736645.1 Oligoflexus sp.
ATAGCTCTTCCCAGGCAAAAACAAGCTTGCCCCCTAAATTCCAGCCCAATCTCCCCTTTTTGCAAATCACTTCGCAAATACTCATAGGATAGGGCCTATCTGGCTCTTGGTGACCTGATGCCAGGAATCTGGAATAATGATAAAAGATTGCCTCCCGGAGTCAGATACCTGTTGCAACCCAATCTCTTAACGAGGTAAGGGCGGATGATAAGCTATGGCGAATAATTCACGCAACGCCCTGATTCTTGGATCCAACCCAGGACTGCGGGATGCCGTCAAAACCAATCTTCGGGGTCTCGGATTTGAGGTCCTCAAATCGACAGCCAGCGGTGCCGTCCCTATGAATCAGCCAAGTATGGGACAGTTTCTGCCGATAATTAGTATAATAGAAGTGGCGGAAATGAGGATTTACCATGTCCCAGATATCGAAAGACAAAAAGCTTGTGAGTATGCCTACTTCAGAATCATTACCTGAAGGCATAAAGCAGAGTCATGTCGATGACAAGCCAAAGCGAAGAGTATTCGAACCTCAATATAAACTTGAGATTCTGGAAAGACTGGAAGAATGCCGAGGCAAGCGCGGAGCGGTTGGCGAGCTTCTTCGCAAAGAAGGGCTCTATGCAGCCCAAGTTGCCAAGTGGCGAGAAGAGACTGAAGTGGCCTTGTCTGGAGCACTTCAAAAGAAGCGTGGACCCAAACCGAACTTGGAAGCTAAAGCAGAAAAAAGAATTGCGCAACTTGAAAAAGAATTGGGACGAGTGAACGAAAGGTTGCGTCAAGCAGAAGTAGTCATCGAAGTTCAAAACAAAATATCCGAGATCTTGGGAGTAAAGCAGCCGGACTTCGATTGGAAGAGCGAGAAGGAGTGAAGCGAGGAGTTATGGAAATGCTGCAGCGTGGAGTCAGTCAAACATGGCTTTCGGCTATGGTTGGAGTATCCCGCTCAAGCATGAATCGCTGGCATGTTCAGGGGCCTCACTTGAAACCTAGGCGCTACGCACACAACGCAATGAGTTCAACGGAGAGGCGGCAAATTCTCGATCTGCTGCATTCGGAGGAGTTTGTCGAAGACACGCCTTATCAAGTCGTCAGTAAGCTCCTGGACCGCGGAAAATGGCTTTGTTCAGTGAGTTCCATGTACAGGGTGCTGTCCGAAGCCAAGGAGTTAAAGGACCGCCGTGACCAACGTCGGCACCCAAAATATCACAAGCCCGTAATTTCGGCGACAGCCCCAAATCAACTTTGGAGCTGGGATATTACCCGCCTACCCGGCGAGATAAAGGGGAAGTACTATTTTCTCTACGTGATGATCGATGTTTTTAGTCGCTTCATTGTTGGCTGGATGATTACACACGAAGAAAATTCTGATCGAGCTCAGCACTTTATCCGCGAAGCCGTTCGCCAACAGGGAATTGAAGAGACGAATCAGTTGACGATACATTCCGATCGTGGTAGCCCTATGACTGCAACCAACACGGTTGAACTTCTTGCAGCACTAGGCCTCTCTCAAAGTTTTGCAAGACCTCGAGTAAGCGATGATAATCCTTTCTCCGAGTCGCAGTTCAAAACCTTGAAGTACCATCGATACTTCAAACCGTGGTACGAAAGTGTAGAAGATGCAATGACAACACTCGGAGAGTTCTTTGAGTGGTACAACCGGGAGCATCGGCACATAAACCTCGGGCTTATGACACCTCAAATGGTGCACGAGGGAAAGATTGATGAAGTGATCGCTACTCGCTCACAGGCATTGAAAGAGGCTTTTGAAAGGCATCCAGAGCGCTTCTCAAAGCGCGGACCTAAGCTTCTGATCCCACAAGAGAAGGTTGGGATAAATATCCCAGTCACTAGACAGTCCATGTTCGTGCTTGGATAGAAAAGTTTCTTAAACTTTCTTTAACACTGTCCCAAAATAGCTGATTTATTCCGCTTCGCCTCTGTGTCGATTGCAAGTCCTGCGAATAGTACAGTTAAAGACGAGAGTAGAAATAAATAATTGATCATCTAGATGACTCCAAGTTGTTCTAGTCAGGAAAATTTGAATGATAATGATGAAAAAAGTCTTCTGCTTTTCAGACAGCGGAAACTAGAGAAGTAGCATTGAAAAGTGTGAGCCGAATGCGAGCATAATTCGCTAATTTTTCTCCCAATGGATTTTTTTGTCATGCCGTCTTTGAAATTTTGACGGTGACCAATGACTAGTAGATTTTGCTGCCAACTCTAGCCTTCTCGATTACAAGAGTCTGCCATCCGCAATTTATTGCACGAGAGTCAAAAAAAAATGCACTTCAATGACCGGCTGCGCAAAAGTGTGTCAACAGCGATTAGCTTAAAAGAAGGCATATTTTTAAGAACGAAAATATACTTTCCGAAATTTCTGTGTTCTTGTGGTAGCTTAAAGCCTATAAAGGCCATCTTTTTTGCAGATAGATTTGACTCCAATTGCTAGTTGGAAAATCTGGCTGGGCTGATGCCCGGCCTTGCACTGGCGCCCTATGGCAGTACCAGCATCGAAGCCTTCATCGATCTAGCCAAACTGAGCGCCACATGGGTCCGCAGCTTCTCAGCATCGGACTAAGCGAAGAATGTCGTTACTCTTCCCGTACCCAGAGCAGTTGCCGAAAGGCTTCTTGGCTTCAAACTGTCTAGGTCAGGCTGCAGATAGACGGGCCGAGATCCCAGATCTGTGTCGCGGATGAGCTCGCCGTCAATGGTGGCGGCTTTCAATGCGCTAAGCTGTAAACTTGCCTTGGCCACACTCTCAAACGAGTTTTATCTTCTTAGAAATCAGGAATGAAAGATCCACGGGATTACTTTACGCGACCTGTCCCTGGCTATACGTCTAAGCAGCGCCGATAAACTTCGCTTTGCCTGCCTCTCATTTTTTCGCCGGGCGCCTCACTAAAAATTGCCATAGAGCTCCACTTTCCGTTCCTTTATGAGAAGAGGGACCGCCCAAAAACGAGTTCTCGTGGCAACAGTTGCAAGTCTTGGACCGAATCACGAAAATATTTGCAAGAAACCGTTCTGTGAGGAAGATTTTTGCTTCACAGGCGGAAGTGAGTTTGTTTATTATGTGCTCGAAGACAATGTTCAGCTTAGGATTCATAAGATTTCGAAAAGCTCGTATGAGAAAGTTTTGTCAATGCGAATGAAATCAGAACTCACAGAACTAGGGAGAGTTTCGCAGAACAAAAGTCTACTTGATCAAGATAGAAAGTGCTTTGAGGAGCTCGAATTCTAACAGGTATCAGGAGTGAAAAAGATAGATGATATTCGAAGGTAACGCGGAATCTTAGGGCTGCTCTAACAGCCCCAAGACCTCCGCCCAGGGGACGGACCAGAACATTACGATAGACTCGTAGTTTCTTTATGCCCTCCTCCCTTCTCCAAAATCAACCGAAATATTTTCCCAGATTTGAAGGAAAACACCTCGTTTTCGTGAAGGTTTTCTCATGAATGAAGGAGCCATTTTAGGAGGGCGGACTATAGATGTGCGACCAAGAGGCGAATGATTCAAGGGCAATCCTTAGACTCTGGGACACGAGATCCAAAAAACTAGGCTACCGAAATTTCCTAAGCCTTTGCCGACAAAAGGAAACGGGACTTTCCGAGCGGACCGTTCAAAGATGGTCGCGGGGCGGCCTATCGATGATTACTTTCAAAAGCCTCATGAAGATCGAAATCATCTTTCAAAGTCTAGAAGCTGACAAAAAATTGCAGTTGCCATAGCTGACCGGAGCATCGAATGAATAAGCCCGAGTTTTCTGACGGTGTATTGGATAGAATTCGAGCCCACCTTATGATGTCTATCGAGACTTGGCTGCCTAGCGCAGAGCGGACCGTCGGCGGTGGCTATAAGGCCTGTAATCCCATTCGCGGCGACAAAAACCCCGAAAGCATGCATATTTATCCAGACGGCAGGGCCTACGACTTTGCCTCTGGAGAAGCGCTCGATACGATCGATCTATGGGCAGCAGTCAACGGCCTAAGCCTCGCTGAAGCCATTCGTCATCATGGAGCAAGGCTTGGGCTCAATAGTAGTTCACACGCTGCAAAGGTGCTTCCTATCAGATCACTGCCGAAGGATAAAACCGGCTCGCGTCCGTCATTTGAGATCGAAAATCTCCGCCATCCCAATCACGGTAAACCCAAGTTCATATATATCTATAAAAATATAAGGGGCGAGCTCCTTGGCTATACCTGCCGTTTTGAAAGCGGGGATGGGAGAAAGAAAGTCCTCCCCTACACCTATAGTTTTGAAAAAAAGTGCTGGGGCTGGAGCGGCGAAGGATGGGGCGAGGTCACGCCCATCTATGGAGCTGAGCACCTTACAGCAAATCCCTCCCAAAAAGTGCTGATTGTTGAAGGAGAAAAGCCGAGGGATGCTGCGGCAAAATTATTGAATGACTTCGTCGTCATCTCTTGGCTTGGCGGCACGGGCAAGGCGGGAAAAGTTGATTGGACGGCGCTGAAGCATAGGGACGTCACGATCTGGCCAGATGCAGACTTGAAAAAATCACCCCTGACGGGCGAAATCCTCCAGGCATCTGAGCAGCCGGGGATGAAGGCGGCCCTGGTGATAGCGAGAAACCTTCAAAAGCTTGGGGTCATGGCCAAGATTGTCGAGCCACCCGAGGGGGTGCCTGACGGATGGGATCTGGCCGATGCCGAGGATTCGGGTTGGACCAAAGAAAGGGTGCTGGAGCAGTTAAACGAAAAGGTTCGTTTATTGAATGATATTGAAGGAGGAGAGTCTATAGAAGCCTTAAACATCGTAAAAATTTCGCCAAATGGTCAAGTTTGGAAGGCCAACGATATCGCCGCCGATATCAGACTGGAGTTTGAGAATGCGATCAAGGCGGGCTCACTCGCCGAGGATTTTCCTTTTGCCATTAACCTTCATTGTTATAGGCCAAAGAGCGACACTGCCGCCGGGCGCCGCACCCCTTATTTTGTAGCCAAGATATCCGAGAATGGGCTGGTATCGATTGTCGACGAGATGGTCTTTATAGATTCGTTCGTATTTTGGTACGATCACGAGGGGTCTCTGCGATACGGCGGGGTGAATATGCCCGAAATCCTTATCGTGACTCTTGCCAAAAGATTGGCCCAAAGACTGTCGCCTCTTCCTAATAACGTCAGTCTTTTTAAGTGGAGCAAGGCGCCGGGGCTGGCCTGGAACAATCTCAACTTTACGATCTCCGGCGAGTGCATCGACAGCACTGAAGTAACCTTTGACTGCAGTGAAGAAAGTGCTCTGGCCGTACTTGAGAAGATCGCCCCGCCATGGTTTGAACAGCTCTCAAGAATGAATAACAGGCTTGGATTTATGGCCTTCATGGGCGCTATTATCGATCCCAGCGCCAATCCCCAGCAGTACCTATGGCTCTATGGAGCCGGAAACGATGGCAAGAGCACAGTCCTCTCTGTTCTTCAGTCACTGTTTGGAAGCGCCGCTCTTACGACTGATTGGCCGGATAATCCCAATAACTTCTTCACTTCCCGCATGGAAGGCAAACGCCTCATGCTGCTCGATGACCAGGAGCACGACCGTATCGTACGCTCGGGTCTATTTAAGACAGTAACGGGTAGTAAGAGCATTCTAATTGAGCATAAGGGGCAGGCGCCTTACCTCATTGACAATCGCATCCTGGTCGTCGCAGCATCAAACCACCGCCCCAGAATCAAGGCAGAATCGCACGACACTAGGCGACTTGTCCTCTGTGAAATCAAGAGCCACAGCGATTCCATTGCTAACTATGAAGCGCAGCTCCTCCTCTACGGCGACCAATTCTTCTCGGTATGCTGGCGCCTCTGGCAAGCCCACAAAGGTAATCGAAACCTAGTGCCCGTCGACAAAAGTGTCATTGATGAAAACCTGAAAGAGGTTTACTCGGAAGCCCAGGACTTTCTTGCGGAGCACTTTGAGTTCTTTGATGAAACCAAGATCAAAGCGAGGCTATCAGGGGGAGGGCTAAAAAGAAAAGTCCAGCATGTTACTAACTCGGAGCTTAGGAGCGTTTGCATCAAAGAAAGGATTAGCTACGGTGAAGTCCGCGACTATTGCATAAATGTGCTCCGCTTTCCCTGTGACCGAGTGTCAGTTTCCAAAAATGACAAGCAGCGCGTGATATTTGGGATCACCCCAAAGGCGCGAACACGACTTCGCTTTGGACTTGAAGAAAGAGATTACGACATAAGCTAACCTTTCCCTGCCAAAATTGACTTCATTGACCCCATTCTAGCTCGCCAATCACAAGGAGTGACAAAATTTGAGGAGTGACAAACACTCTCTCTTTTCTCTGTCACTCCTAAAAACCTTACCCACCATAGCTTTGAGCCCTGGAGTGACGGAGTGACAGGAGTGACAGCACCCCCCGTCGCTTCTATAGAGAGGAGTGTTCCAACAAGGACAAAGCAGTTTTAAATCGTAGGCACTCGTCCTGCATCTGCGGATGATGGTGTGATTCTTGCCGTCGGGATTTAAGCCCGATTTATGGCAGCATCG
>JBGSTF010000332.1:0-53680 GCA_041736645.1 Oligoflexus sp.
GATCTATAAGTTAATATATCACCGTCGCTGTCTGTGTCGTTTCCAACAGTTGTGTCGTTGAAGTCGATAGCTGAAATCACCCGACCTGTATAGACCGTTAGACCCGCGGTGCCAGTTGCCGAAATAATGGGAGCATGGTTAGCGAGCGTCGTGGCCGTCCTGTCTGTCGTATTGGTTTCCACAACACCCACATAGTCAGTCGCTCTCACTCGATAGGTGTGAGTCGACGCTGGCTGTAGATTTGTTATCGTTTTGGTTGTGACTGTTCCGCCAGTGTTGAGCAAAGTCTCGAGATAAATGAGATTTCCACCGGACACTTCAAAGATAAGGAAGGATGCGGCAGCAGCCGTCGAAGGCCAAGTGAGTGTGAGTGTCTTATGGCTGTTCACAGTGATACTGGTAAGCCCTGCAAAAGTTAAAGTACCCACGCCTCGACCCGAGAGCCCCAAAACAGAGCTATAATCGGAAGTGGCAGTGGCTGTTTTTCCAAATCGAACGACCAGCGAAGCTCCGAGTGTAGTGGCGGTATTTGGAGTGAAGCTGGCATTGACTACGCAGGTTGCATGGGATGCTAATTTTTGTGGAGGGATGGGACAAGAATTCCAATTGACCACAAAGTCGGGTGCAGTCGTTGTGAAAGTACCAAGATACACATCAGCTGAAGCTGAATTTGTAATGGTAAAAGATTTGGCTGTCGATGTTGAAGTGAGTGCGATACTGCCAAAGTCCCAACTGGTCGGATCGAAAACCAAAGCAGAGTTTCCTACGTCACCAAAGCGCTGTGTTGCCAAAGATACGACAAAAACTTGTGAATCTATTTCACCTTGTTTAATGCCTTTGATTTTAAGTTCTAGATCATTATTTTGGGCAACGGTTGGGGTCCAGTTCAAAGCGCCAGTGATGGGGTTGAATTTTTGTGCTGGGAGTCCGGGGAGGAGATCGCAGCTTAACAATTCATTCACGGTGCCATCGGCCAATGAGTCGTAAAAGCAAGAGTAAGTAATTCCATCGTCGCTATTTGTGAGGGTGTTACTCACATCGACCGAAAGTGTTTCGCCAACGACTAGACTCTGGTCGCGAACGTAGCTAAGAACAATCTTTTTGATCTCGCTAGCACCGACCGTGACAGCGAAAATTTTGGAATCCGATCCATTGACGTTGGTAGCTGTGATTTCGAACTCGTAATTGCCTATAGCCGTTTCCGGTGGAATCCAACTCAATGTTCCTGACTCGGAGTCAAATTTTATTGCCGGGGCACCCGGCAAGGTACGACATTCTTTGTAGTCGAGAATTTGTCCGTCTATCTTGCTGTCGTAACGACAGCTGTAGGTAACAGTTGCAGAACCCACGTCCCGTTTGTTGGTCGCGGAGACATTCAGAGTTTTAAGAGCGGCCAGCGATTGGTCTATGATTCGGTCCAACTTAGGTCTGCGATTCTGTACCACTTCGATGGCGATTATTTCAGAATCAGTTCCTGTTGCATCAGATCCCGTAATCAGGAACTCAAAGGATCCGGCAGCTTCAAGAGGGCCCCAGGTGAAAATACCCGTAGCCGCATCGAATTTCACTGTGGGCGCAAAAGGTAATGCGTCGCAAGAACTTCCTGATTTGACTGAGCCATCGATCGACTGATCGAACGAGCAGCTGTAGGTCATTCCTTTGTCATTGCCGTTACGTTCGTTGTTAAAATCAAGTGTGATAGAATCGTCGGTCAAGGCTTGCATAGGCTGAACAGGACGTGTGAGCAACGGCCCTTCGTTGCCACTGAGGAGTGCCTTGGTCTCTTCCAGAGCCTTGAAGCTTTCTGTTTTGCTACAAGATGCGCAAAAGACAACACTGGACAGTAAGACTGCGCCCAGTAAGCTCGGCGGATTCGATATCAGTGTTCGCCGCATATAGCCTTCCCCTCATACAATCAGATCACTTCAAAGGGATAGCTCGGAGCGATGTCGAGAAGTCTTTAGAATTACCGCAATGCTTTAGAATAAATTAGATATAACAAGAGCTTGAAATAATTCTTTCGGGCGCAACCTGTGGTCATTTATGACCATAGGTTGCGGGAATCGGAAGGACTTGGTGATTTCCGTGGCGATGATTCCCTGAGGTAAGAAAGGCTTGGATTTGGATAATTGTGGTGTTTCCACCGAACTTGATGTTCAGTGGAGCATAGTCACTATTCAATTGATTTGGATGACAAGTTCCATCGGTTTGCTATTCCGAATATAGCCAAAGGTAGCGCTCGTGGCCGTTTTTAATCCACTCAGAGCCTTGATAGCGAGAGCTGCATCATTGATAGGCTGCTCGTTGATATGAGTGATAATGTCGCCATTCTTGAGCCCCGCTACATCGAAGATACTGCCTTGATCGATCTCGAGGAGTTGGAAACCCATCAATCGACCGTTCTCAACATGGGGCACAGCTGCGGCTTGCATGAGGACTTTGTTGAGATTCTCACCGACCAGATTTTCCTTCAGGCTACGAGTCACTTTCAGAGTGTTTCCAGCCCGTTCGATGCCATCGGCTTGGTACAGATTGTCGGCAACGGTACTGATCCCTGCGCCGGTCGGCGATCCTTTGACTTCAGTTGGAGTCTCATCGCCCACGCTGAGTTCGTAGAACTTACTATTGTAAGAAAAAGTCACTGTTTTGCGATAAATTTTAAGTATTTTGCAATTAGGAACAACTTCCTGACCTTCGCGGAAGGCGTTGACTTTGCCACTGGTTTTTTGTTTGATGAGGGCAACGCCCTTTTGATTTTGGCTGCTGGCAATGACGCCAAGCACATTGTATTCAAAGGGATTGGCCAGGGCGAACTGGGAACCCATAAATAGACTCAGTAGCATCATCAGGGTGCTGAAACTTCTCATAATCATCTCCGGAAGCAGATCAACAGGCTATCCAACTCAACTCGACTTCTCATCCCTATAAAGCAAGCCCTGTGCCGACGGATAAAGTCGCCTCAAAAATAGGTAACTATTCAAAATGTATGAAGAATAATTGAGTAAGAACTTGTTCAGACTGTCTGTTTGGGTGACACCGTCTGTTCAATTCCCTTGTTCTATGGTAACCGGAGAGGAAGGGGGATGATAGCCATCCCCCACTTTTCTTAGCGGCCCAAAAGTTGGAGGACGATTTCAGGTTCCGAGTTCGCATGGGACAAGACCGATGCACCGGCGGCTTCCAGAATTTTGTTCTGGGTGAAGCGAGCTGTTTCAGCCGCGTAGTCAACGTCTCGGATGCGGCTGTTCGCAGCATTCAAGTTCTCATTGGTCACTTCCAAGTTGGAAATCGCGGTATTGAGGCGCGATTGGACCGAGCCCAAAGACGCCCTATATCCAGCAACATCGTTGATGGCTGAATCGATGACGTTGAACAGGGCGTCAGTGCCATCGGGACCTAAGTCAGCGGCTCCTCCGTCAGCATCATTCGGCACGACCATGAGTCCACCGTTGACGACTTTATCCAGTGACTCGTTGAGTGTGGTCAATTCTTGCAGATCGATCGTAATAATATCGGGATCAGTCTCAGGATCAATGCTGGGAGCGTCCCCGTTGACACTGGCTCGGTTGGAAGAGCCCACGAAAATCCGCATCGCGCTATTGTTATCAGCTTCAAGAACCTTTCGACCGTTGAATTCAGTCGTTTTCATGATTCGGCCAACTTCATCGCGTAGCTGTTGGAACTCGCGATCAAGAAATTCTCGTTCACGATTGCCCAAAGTGTCGGACGCAGCTTGAGAGCCGAGCTGTCGCATCCTGAGCATAACGTTAGTCATTTCGTTGAGACCACCTTCCGCGACTTGAATGTAACTAATTCCATCGTTGGCGTTGCGTTTAGCAACATCCATGCTGGCGATTCGAGAACGGATACGTTCAGAAACAGCCAGACCAGCAGCATCATCCGCTGATTTGTTGATTCGCTGACCAGATGCCAAGCGCTCGATAGAAGACGCGACTTCGCGTCGGCTATCCGAAAGCTTTTTCTGTGCGATCAGCGACTCGACGTTCGTTTTTACACGAATACCCATGAGAAACCTCCTTGTTGAAAACCATTAAAAATCAACGCAAGAGCTGCAAAACCATCTCTGGTTTGGCATTCGCCTGCGTAAGGACCGAGATTGAAGACGCTTGCAATACTTTTCGCTGGGCTAGGTTGGATGTTTCTTCAGCGAAATCGACGTCGCGGATGCGACTGTTGGCAGTGGTGAGATTTTCCGTTTCTACGCTGAGGTGAGTCACAGCCGTATCGAGGCGGCTTTGAATGGAGCCAAGTGTGGCTCTCTCACCGTTCAAACGATTCATGGCATCATCGATGGTGGTCAGTTTGCTGGTGATTTCATCGCGAGAGATCGCGTCGCTGCCATCAACTTCAACAGGACCAATTTCAGCGCCCTTGCCGAGACCAAGCATTTCTGAGTTGAAGGTTTTGAGACCTTCGAGTCTGATAGAGATGGTGTCGGTGTTGTCTTCGGGTTCGCTTCTGTTGGCGCCGACTTGAATAACGAGGCGATCTTTCTGGTTAGGATCGAAAAGTTTGAGAGAGTTGAATTCTGTGGTAGCGGAAATTCGATCGATTTCATCGACGAGCTGGGTATACTCTCGGTTGAGATAGCCGCGCTCCACATCGCCGAGGGTGTCTGAGGACGATTGCACGGTGAGTTCGCGCATGCGAATTAGGATATTGCCCACTTCACTGAGCGATCCTTCAGCGATTTGCACCATGGATACAGCGTCATTAGCGTTGCGTTTGGCGGTGTTGAGGCCGCGAACTTTGGCTCGTAAGCTTTCTGAGACAGCAAGGCCAGCGGCATCATCTGACGATCGATTGATGCGATAGCCCGACGACAGCCGTTCCAGACTGCGTTCCATTTCGTTGGAATTGTTTTGCGTGTGCCTTTGCGCTATGAGAGACGAGACATTGGTACTGATGCGCAGACCCATACTTTCCTCCTTGAAAAGATATGCCCGTGCCTGGGCTGGGAAAGGTGCTGCAACTTGCAAAAATCCCATCGGGGTTTTGGGAATTTCCTTAAAAGCTGCCGGGACGTCTTAAAGCTCGGGGGCTTGCAGACCGCGGTGGGTGGATTTTAAAAAGTTGATTGATTACGGGTGGTTATGCTCTGGGTGAAGCGGGAATCTTCGGCTAAAAATTTCGTAGAAGTAAGAAATTACTGAAGAAAATAGGATAATTTTGTGAATCATCAAAATTCTGGAGGCGAGCTCTTTGCTGCGATTCTGACGGGATGGAAAGAACAGATCGTCCAGATGAGCCCTCCTCGAAAGATCTGGGTCGCCAGCTCGGGAGGGCTTGATTCATCGGTTCTGCTTGTTCTCTTGGACCATTTGCAGAGGAGCGTGCAGAGTTTTGAATTTGCTGTCTTACATGTGAACTTCGCTTTACGTGGAGAAGAATCAAATCGGGATGAGGCGATGGTAAGACAGCAGGCCGAGAACTTAGGCCGGGAGTGTCAGGTGCTGTCGGTGAATCCCAAGGACCATCCCGCAGCCGGCATTCAACAGTGGGCCCGGGATCTTCGCTATCAATGGTTTGCAGAAAAGCTCGGACCCGAGGATTGGTTGGCGGTGGCTCATCATCGGGATGATTGGGTTGAAACAATTTTCGCTCGGCTTTGCCGTGGTCACAGTCTGATGGCTCTATCGGGAATGCAGGTGATGCACAAAAAAACTTGGCGCCCCCTGCTCCATAGGCAAAGGCGAGAGCTGCTATCCTTTGCTGAAGATCAAAAGCTGAGTTGGTGTGAAGACAGTTCCAACGATAGCTTGGATTACACCCGCAATCGTTTGCGGAAACAAATCCTTCCTGAATTGGCGCAGCTCTTTCCTGGAGTGGCTGACAATCTATGGACCCATAGTCAAGATATTCAGGACTGCTTGAACGCTCTCCGCACCCAATTTCCGGCATTGCCAGACAGTGACCGATTGGGAAGGAGCCAATTGCTTGGTATGCCGCCTTTTTTAGCCCGTCAAGAGATCAGTAGCTTTCTACAGAAGCACGCTGAGTCTTTCAAACCAAGGCGTGATATGCTGCAGGAAATCCTCGGCGCTCTGGAATCCGGAGTGGCATGGGAAAGAATCCTGAATCCTGAGCAGCGCCTTATCTGTCATAATGGGGTTCTCACTGTGGCATCGACGGCGGCCACCCCGAATGCCCGTTGGCTCCAGTATCGAACGAGTTTGCTGGATGTCAGTCCTGAACAGTGGCCAGAGGGGGCTGTCGAACCGGGAGAGAAAAGCTGATCGAGCTTCGGATGTCTGTCTGCAGTCCGGGGCACAGGAAGTCACGCGGGTAAAAATTGCCGCCGCATCCCTGGGCAATGCCTGCTAGACTGTAACTATGAGGTCGGAGAATGGGCGAAAGAAAGCCATTCGAGCGGCCTTTGGCCTTGGCCGTCTTTCGAGCTGGGTATACAGGGTTCCGAGGAAGCGTAAGCTTGTCTGGTCTTGTCGCTTGAAGGATCGGGAAGGATGCTGAATAATAACAGTAAGACGTGAAGACTCGACCCCAAACCCGGTCATCGTTGTGAGTCGTCCATTCCTAGCCCCATTCTGAAAATAATGACGTGGGTAAGCGTCGCAACGCAGTGTCGCGATGTAAGTTTTAGTTCCAATTTAAACAGCCGCATGTAAAAACAGGTAGCATGCCGGCTCGCCAGTTTCGTAAAGCTGAAGTGTTGCCTGATAGCCCCAGATGAGGAGAGCGAGATCCATGTCTAAAGCCAAAAAACCGAACCAGCAGATGAAGTTCACATTCATGCTCGTTGGTTTGGTTCTACTCTTCATCATGTTTAACATGATGTCCCCGCACCGCGAAGAAGATCAGAACATGAAATTTGCTGATTTCATGGAAGCTGTCGAACAAGGACAGATCAGCGACGTGACCTTTCGGGGTAACAACGAGATTGTTGCGGTCAAAAAAGACGGCACCAATTATCGAGTGGTCGCATCCACCGATCCCAGCCTGCGCGACGAATTGCGGGAAAAAAAGGTTCGAGTCAATTACGAACAGTCGGAAGGTGATGGCCAAAGCATCTGGAAAACATCTCTGTTATTTCAGTTGGTTCCCATCGTGATTATTCTGGTTTTCCTGATCATCCTGATGCGTCAGCTGCAGGTGGGTGGAGGCAAAGCCATGTCGTTCGGAAAAAGCCGAGCCAAGCTTTTGAATGAAAACCAGACGAAACTCACCTTTGAAGACGTGGCTGGCATCGAAGAGGCCAAGAACGAACTTGAAGAAATCGTCGACTTTCTGAAAGACCCGAAGAAATTCACAAGGCTGGGGGGGCGCATTCCAAAAGGCGTGCTCCTCGTCGGACCTCCTGGTACGGGTAAAACGATTCTGGCCAAGGCCATTGCCGGAGAAGCGGGTGTACCCTTCTTTTCCATTTCGGGCTCAGACTTCGTAGAAATGTTCGTCGGTGTGGGTGCGAGCCGTGTTCGAGACCTGTTCGAACAGGCTAAGAAGCAGGCACCCTGTATTATCTTTATCGATGAAATTGATGCTGTAGGCCGTCAGCGCGGTGCTGGATTGGGTGGTGGTCATGACGAGCGTGAACAAACTCTGAATCAGCTTCTGGTCGAAATGGATGGATTCGAGACCAATGAAGGCGTCATCCTGATAGCCGCTACCAACCGAGCGGATGTCTTGGATCCTGCATTGCTGCGTCCAGGCCGCTTCGATCGCCGGGTCCACGTCCCCAAACCCGATGTCCGCGGACGTCGTGGCATTTTGAAAGTCCATACTCGTAAAACCCCGATGTCCTCTGATGTCGACCTCGATATCCTAGCCCAGGGAACCTCTGGTTTTTCTGGTGCTGATCTCGCCAACTTGGTCAATGAAGCGGCGCTTCTCGCTGCCCGTCAGGACGCGAAAACAGTTTCCATGATGCATTTTGAATCCGCCAAGGACAAAGTCATGATGGGTCCTGAGCGCAAGAGCATGATCATCAGCGAAGAAGAAAAGCGCAATACAGCCTTCCATGAGGCAGGGCATTGTATCGTTTCGAAGGTTCTCCCAGGGACAGACCCCGTGCATAAGATCACCATTATTCCTCGTGGTTATGCCTTGGGAATGACCGTCTATCTGCCAGCCGAAGATAAGCTCTCCGTCTCTCGGGAATATGCGGAAGCGCGTATTGCGACAGCCATGGGCGGACGTGCAGCCGAAGAAATCGTCTTCAACGTGACATCAACTGGCGCCGGTAGCGATATTCAACAGGCAACGGACATGGCGCGCAAGATGGTGTGCCAATGGGGAATGAGCGAAAAGATGGGACCCATTGCTTGGGGCGCACCTGACCATGAAGTCTTCATGGGACGCGATTGGGGCGCTCGTGAGGGCTTTTCGCAGAAAGTCATGGAAGACATCGATGGCGAAGTGAAACGTATCGTGACCGATGGCTACGTCTTGGCTGTGAAAATCCTTAAGGATCGCCGTCAGGCCCTGGATACTATGGCTGATGCTTTGTTGATTCGCGAAACTCTGGAATCACAGGACATTGAAAATATCATGAACGGCCAGAGCATCATCTCCGAAGATGAGCGCGAGAAATACAAGGATCGTGTCCTCCGTGAAAAGCAGCTCTTGAGCGGTAAAATTTCTAACAAAGGCCAAAAAAGAGGCGAATCAGCCGATAAAAATGAAACGGATTCCGCCACTCCCATCGAGCCACTGCCGCTGGGGACCTGAGTTCGAGTAAGGAGGGCGCCTTGACTCCAGGCGCACGCAGTTTGATCATGGGGGTGCTCAATGTAACCCCCGATTCCTTTTCTGATGGCGGATCTTTTCTGGATCCAAAGCGAGCGCTGGCCCACGTTTGGGAGCTCGCTGCTGATGGTGCTGATATCATCGACATTGGCGCTGAATCATCCCGTCCCGGATCCCAAGCTGTGGATGCAGATGAAGAATGGCGCAGGCTGGAGCCCCTACTCGCTGCGCTCAGTGACAATCGACCCAAGGCCCTCATCAGTTTGGATAGCTATAAACCGGTGATCATGCGGCGAGCTCTGGATTATCCCGTACAGATTATCAATGATATCAAAGGCGGCGCTGATCGCGCGACCTTGGAACTGTTAGCGCAGCGTGGCCTCATTTACCTCGCCATGCATATGCACCGTGACCCAACGAGCATGCAAGCTGCGCCTTTGGATGGTCAAAAAGCTCTGGATGAGTTGAGCAGCTTCTATCAAAACACTCAATCTCGGCTCAGCGAAGCCGGCTTTAGCGAGGATCGGATCTGGCTGGACCCTGGGATTGGTTTTGGCAAGACCGATCGGGCCAATCTGCTCCTTTTAGAGCAAGCTTTGCAGCTTGCTCCGCGTTGGCCCATCGTTCTAGGTGTTTCGCGAAAGTCCTTCTTAGGGCGTTTGCTGAATATTGAGAATCCCAGAGATCGAGATGCGCCGAGTAAGATGCTGGAGTTGAGTTTTCTCTTTGCTGGCGTGCGTGGGATCCGTACCCATGACGTTGCTCGACTGCGAGCCCTTCGGGATCTCCTGGCAGGCGTTTGAGCTGATACTCTGAAGATGGACAAGGGCCTCATCTTTGCTTATTGTGGCGATTCACCGCAACACAGCATTGGCCCTGGGGTAGTTTATGTCAGAACTCTACAACAAGTTGGGACATTGGGCATTGATCGACATCGTGATCATCGCGATGATCATCTATCGCCTTTTGCTTCTCATTCGCGGTACGCGAGCCATGCAGATGGTGCTTGGGATTCTGATGACGATTGGGTTTGCCTTCTTTATTTCGCAGGTTTATCCCCTGACGACACTGAAATGGCTGATGGATAAGTTCTATTCTTCCATCATCATTATCATCGTGATTCTCTTTCAGGAAGACATTCGGCGCGTCTTGAGTCGTATGGGAAAGAAGACAGTTTTTCCGAGTCATGAACAGGCCTCATCCCGTCAGGTGCTCGACGAAATTGCTCGTGCAGCCACGGGCTTGGCGGGCAAAAAGATTGGCGCTTTGATCATCATCGAGCGCAACATTATTCTCAGTCGATACGTCGATATCGGAATTCTCATCGATGGTCGAATCAGCAAAGAATTGTTGGTCTCCATCTTTCACCCAACCTCCCCCGTCCATGATGGTGCGGTGATCATTCAGCAAGGTCGAGTGGCAGCCGCAGGGTGTTTTCTGCCCCTGACCCGGGATGAAGATGTCGATCCAAATTTTGGAACAAGACATCGGGCAGCTATCGGCATCAGTCAGGAAACCGATGCGTTAGCCTTGGCTGTTTCTGAAGAAACTTCATCTATTTCTCTTATGGTGGATGGCAAAATATCCCGCAATTTGGATGGTAAAGAGCTGCGACGATTATTGAAAGAGTCTTTAAATACCGAACCTGAAGAGTCAGGTGAGAGAGCTCAAACCGCCAGGACTCCCTGGTTGGACAAACTTCGTAGCTTCCTCAACCGAGGAGGAGATGCATGATACGCACGCTTTTTCAAAAAGTCGTTCACATGCTTTTTCATAACTTTGGCTACAAAGTTCTTTCACTATTTTTGGCCGTAATCGTTTGGGCGATCATCCAGGGTGAGCAGGTCCAGGAAGTGAGCCGTGAGGTGATGGTGGCTATTCATGTGGCCCCAGAATTTGGCATTCGTGGCGAGCTCGTGAGGATCAAAGCGGCGACTGTTCGTGGGCCTCAGGCTTGGTTGATGGAAGTTCCCAAGAAACTGACAGCAGATATCTATATTCCCAGCGGGAAAGTGGGGCGATACCGCATTCGTTTGAGCAAAGATGATGTCAAAAATCTTAATGAGAGGTTGGAAGTCATCATTCACGAACCTTACCTCGATTTGTTTGTAGATCGAGTCATGGAGCGGACCATTCCGGTCAAAGAAGCCATCCACGGCACGCCAGCTGAAGGCTATATCATCGAAAAAGTGAACATTGACCCCAAAAACGTCAGTGTAAAAGGGATTCGCAACGACCTATTGAAGCTTCGCTATGTCTACACAGAGCCTATTGACGTGAGCGGTTTCCAAGATAGCCGCGTGCTTGATGTCAGATTGGTATCTCCGGGTTTGGGTGCTGATGCACTTTCGACTGACATGGTGCGTGTCGCGATGCAGGTGGGCGATAGCAAAATCAACAAGCGTTTCGGCAATATACCTGTGGAGATCGTCGGGGCGGATCAGGCCGCGAGCGTGAAGCCGCAGTTTGTCTCGATCCTGGTGCAAGGTGTCCCTGGCGTTTTGAATTTTATTAAACGGAGCGATTTTAGAGCTTTTGTCGAAGTCAGAGGACTTGCTCCCGGTCGCTACGAACAGGATATCCGGGTGAAAATTCCCGCCGATACAGCCCTGATAGAAACCTTTCCGGAAAAAGGCATCGTTGCCATCGGTAAGGATTGAAAAGACCTGCCTTTCCGTCAAGCCCAACGGCATGAAAATCCTTTTTTGAGCCTGCAAAATCGGCTAGTCTGGGACCCAGATGTTCGTTTGGTTTCAGGGTCTCTAGACTGAAGGATGTGAATGTGGGCAAATATTTTGGCACAGATGGTATTCGTGGAAAAGCCAACGTAACTCCAATGTCACCGGATTTCGTTCTCCGCCTGGGGCAGGCGATAGGTATCCACTTTCGTAATGCCTATCCGCATCCTAAAATCCTCATTGGTAAAGACACCAGACGCAGTGGCTATATGCTCGAACAAGCCTTGTCCTCGGGTATTTGCAGCGTTGGCGTCGATGTCCAATTCCTCGGACCTCTGCCCACGCCAGGGATTGCCTATTTGACTCGTGGTATGCGGGCCTGTGCAGGGATTGTAATCTCGGCTTCGCATAATCCCTACGACGATAATGGCATCAAAATCTTTAGCGACAATGGCTACAAATTACCTGATGAAATTGAAAACAAACTCGAAGAGATGGTGGACCACCCCAAAATTGAAATCTTCCCTGTCGGCATGAACATTGGTCGGGCGAAGCGAATTGATGATGCGGTCGGACAATATGCTGTTTTCCTCAAAGAGCAGTTTCCCAAGCATCTGACTTTGGAAGGCTTGCGCATCGTCATTGATTGTGCCAACGGCGCCGCTTACAAGGTCGCTCCGAAAGTCTTTGAGGAGTTGGGCGCAGAAATATTTGTTACGGGCAATGCCCCGGATGGCAAGAATATCAATGATCTCTGCGGAGCTTTGCATCCTTCGACACTTATAGAAAAAGTAAAACTCTATAAGGCCGATATAGGCATTGCTTTGGATGGTGATGCGGATCGCCTGATCGTGGTCGATAATACCGGTGAAATGGTGGATGGCGATCACGTTCTCGCTATCTGCGCAGGCCATATGGTGAAAGCCGGAAAACTCAAAAAGTCGACCGTGGTTTCGACTGTTATGAGCAATATGGGTCTGGAAATAGCCCTTCAAAAAATGGGCGTGAAGCTTTTGAGAACAAAAGTTGGCGATCGTTATGTCGTCGACGAGATGCGCCGAGGCGGTTATAACCTCGGAGGCGAGCAGTCGGGTCATCTTGTGTTCGCCGATTTGAATACGACTGGAGATGGCATCCTCGCCGCTCTCAACGTCTTGGAAGTGATGCTGGAAAATCGTAAACCCTTGTCAGAGCTGAAACGCTGCATGGAAGTGCTGCCGCAGGTTTTGCGCAATGTCAGGGTGCAGAGTAAAACTCCATTTGAACAGTTGCCAGAGGTGAATCGATTGATCCTGGCAGCTGAAGAAAAATTAGGTCAAAGAGGTCGCGTCCTGGTTCGTTACTCGGGAACAGAAAACCTAGCCCGAGTCATGCTCGAAGGGGAAGACCAAGGTCGTTTGGAAACTATGGCTGCCGAAATCGCCAGAGCACTGGAAATGGCACAGAAATAAAGGTTTTATGACATGATTCGATTGGGCGTTAACATTGATCATATCGCCACTCTGCGCAACGCTCGCGGAGAAAGCTATCCAAGTCCAACGCAAGCTGCAGTGTTTGCGGAATTGGGTGGAGCAGACAATATCACCTGCCATCTTCGAGAGGATCGTCGCCACATCCGTGATGACGATGTCGAGTTGCTTCGCAGAACGATTCAAGTGCCCCTCAACTTTGAAATCGCGGCCACTGAGGAAATGATTCGGATAGCCAGTCAAATCAAACCGCAAGCCGTGACCCTGGTGCCTGAAAAGCGCCAGGAGCTGACCACAGAAGGCGGATTGGATCTGAGCCAATCGGGCAAAAAACTCGCCGACCAGATTCAAATCTTGCGCGATCAAGGGATCGTGGTTTCACTTTTTGTGGAACCAGAACCCAAATCCATGGAAATGGCCAAGCAATTGGGTGCTCAGGCGATCGAAATTCATACAGGTCACTTCTGCCGCAAAATGCAGGAAGCCAAGACTACAAGCGATCAAATAGCTCTCTTGAAACCTCTGAAAATAGCCGCGCGCAGCGCTTATGAGCACGGTTTGCAGGTGCACGTAGGGCATGGTTTGAACTACAGCAATGCCTACTGGATGCAAGCCATTCCCCATTGTGAAGAAGCCAATATAGGCCATGCAATCATTGCAAGGTCGGTGTTTGTCGGCTTGTCCCAAGCCGTTCGAGAGATGAAATCCCTTCTCAATGATGTCCAGCACCATCCAAGTCCATCGTTTAAAGAAGTGTGAAGGCAAAGATATGTCAGAGCCCATCTTTCGGCTTAGTTTTGCAGAAGGGGAGCCATCTCTCATGGTCGCTGTTCGCCAGGAGCTGGCAAGCGCGCCGAACTTTGTGCTTTGGCTGCAGGGTGAAATGGGGGCTGGCAAGACCAGTTTTGTCCGCGGCTACCTTCAGCTACTAGGTTTGACTCCGGACACTCCGGTCGTGTCACCCACCTACACCATAATGAATGAATACCAGATCGATGGGGACTGGTATGCCCACCTTGATCTCTATCGTGCGGATGAAAATTTCTCTCTCAACGAGTTAGGTGTCCATGACGCGAGGCCTTACCGTGGGCTATTTGTCGAATGGCCGGAGCAAGGTGGAGCGAGTGAAGTTTTACTGGCAACCCATATCTTAAAGATCGAACCCGATGGCTGGGAACGGCGTATCTATACTTTCAGTCGAGTCTAAACCAATTTCCCACAATCGAGGGAATGCGAAGATAAAAGAGGATCATTATGAGTCTTGACCTGCAATTTTTAAAAGAACTTGGTCTGAGCGCAGAAAACGCAGCTGCTTCAACGGGTACCCAATGGTTTGGCTCCAAGCAAAAAGGTAGCATTGCTTCCTATTCGCCCGTCGATGGTCAATTGATCGGTAGTGTTTATAAGGCCGATCGCCAGGATTATGAAAAACTTATCAAGACAGCGCAAGAGGCAGCTGTCTCATGGCAACGGGTACCAGCTCCCCAGCGCGGTGAGATCGTCAGACAGATGGGCGAAAAGCTTCGTCACTTCAAGTCTCCCTTGGGTCAACTGGTGGCCTATGAAATGGGCAAGTCTTTGCAAGAAGGTCTTGGCGAAGTTCAAGAAATGATCGATATCTGCGATTTTGCCGTCGGCCTGTCTCGCCAGCTTCATGGCTTGACGATGCATTCCGAGCGCCCCAACCACCGTATGTATGAGCAATGGCATCCCCTGGGTGTCGTTGGCATCATTTCCGCCTTCAATTTCCCTGTGGCGGTGTGGTCTTGGAATTCGATGATTGCTGCCGTGTGTGGCGATGTTTCGGTTTGGAAGCCATCAGAAAAAACACCACTCTCGGCGATCGCCTGCTTTCATATTATTCGCGACGTTCTGCTTGCGAACAAAGTCCCTGAAGGCGTTATGAGTCTGATCGTTGGTGATGTCGCCGATGTTGGTGAACCCATGATTGCTGACACTCGCGTGCCTTTGATTTCGGCTACAGGTTCGACTCGCATGGGTAAGCGTGTGGGAGCTGTCGTAGGGGCTCGCTTGGGTCGCAGTATTTTGGAACTCGGCGGCAACAATGCGATCATTCTTACGCCTGATGCTGATTTGAAATTGGCTGCTCCAGCTGTGGTTTTCGGTGCTGTTGGAACCTGTGGACAGCGTTGCACGACCACCCGTCGATTGCTTGTACATGAGTCGATTTATGATCAAGTGAAGTCCATACTGCTCAAGGCCTATAGTGGTCTTCGCATCGGTTCACCTTTGGACGAGAAGAATCATGTCGGTCCGCTGATAGACAAAGGAGCTGTTGAGTCTATGCAGACTGCGCTGGCGCATGTGAAGAAGGAAGGCGCGACTGTGATCTACGGCGGTGAAGTCTTGGCAGGCGGCGAATACAGTTCGGGCTGTTACGTGAAGCCTGCGATTGTGGAAGCGAGTGCCGACATGCATATGGTTCAAGAAGAAACATTTGCACCCATTCTCTATCTCATCAAATACCAAGGGGATGTGGAGCAGGCAATCACTCTGCAGAATCAGGTGAAACAAGGTTTGAGCTCATCGATCTTCACTCTCAATTTGCGCGAAGCAGAGACTTTTCTAGCGGCTTGGGGTTCGGATTGCGGCATAGCCAATGTCAATATTGGGACCTCCGGAGCCGAAATCGGTGGAGCCTTCGGCGGTGAAAAAGAAACCGGCGGTGGCCGGGAATCAGGTTCTGATGCATGGAAAGCCTATATGCGCCGTCAGACAAATACCATCAACTATGGTAAAACTATGCCTCTGGCGCAGGGAATTAAGTTCGATATATGACACTTGATTGAGGGGAGAAGAGGGATGGTTCAGGAATTGGCGGCCTATCTTCACTATACACCATTGGAAAATAGCCAAGGTGAACTCACGGAAGATCGTGTGGCGACACTTGTCATCAATCGACATGAGACGGCCAACTCTTTTAGCGGTGAGTTATTGGTGCAACTGAGAAATCTCTTGGATGAAGTGGATATTGATCCAACCGTGCGAGTGGTTCTTTTGCAAGGAAGTGGAAAGCATTTTTCTGCCGGAGCTGATCTCAATTGGATGAAGCAGGCAGCTCAGTTGGACTACTCAGGGAATCTCAGCGAAGCCGAAAAATTGACTGCCATGTTTGAAGCTTTAGCGAATGTTAAAGTTCCCACTCTGGCTGTGGTAAAGGGTGCTGCTTTCGGTGGCGCTGTTGGTTTGGTTGCTGCTTGTGACTATGCCTTGGCAGTCGACAGCGCTCGCTTCTGTCTGAGTGAGGTGAAGATTGGTCTTCTCCCTGCGGTCATTCTCCCTTACCTGGGTCGTAAGATAGAACCAGGATCGTTGCGTCGATTGATGCTGACGGCTCGGGTGTTTCAAGCGGAAGAAGCGCTATCCATTGGGCTTATTCAAGGCGTCGCAACAGCCGATGCAATCGAGGCAATGCTCCAGGAGGAGGTTAATCTTCTTCTGTCTGGGAGTCCTGAAGCCCAGGCCACTTGCAAAGGCCTCTACCAGCGTATTGCCTCAAGATCGTGGGCTCAAAGTTCGGAGACTATGGACGCCATAGCCAAGACACGGGCGAGCGCCATGGGACAGCAAGGGCTGGCGGCATTCTTCGAAAAGAAAGACCCACCTTGGGTGCGGCGTCTGCCTAAGGATAGCCGTATATTTCTCGCCTAACTCTGCATAAAATCACGGTTTGAAGAAAATAGACTTCTGCTTTGTGCCTGGACTCCTTGTCCGGGCTACATTTTTTTCGGGCGAGGTCCTCCTCCAATCGGTCCAGTCTTGCAGTCCCTCCCTAAAGGCCGTATCACAAGACATGAGTATCCAGGTCGAATCGATGGTGTCCAGCGCAAGGAAAGACGGCTATGGCGTTTCAGGTTTTCAAGTTTGGTGGAACTTCGCTCGCAAGTTCGGAATCTCTGCAGAAGGTGCTTGGCATCATGGAACGGCATCGGGATGGACTCTGTACGGTGGTTTCAGCCAGCAGTGGTGTGACCGATAATCTCTACAAGCTCTACTACGGTGCCGTGCAAAATAGGCGCGATGAAGAGATCACCTTGCTCGACCAGATCGCCGAACGTCATCGTCTTTTGGTTCAAGGATTGGTGCCCGCTGGTCCCGAGCAAGACCGAGTCTGGGCGGCCGTGAAAACGCTGCTCGATGAGATTGCACGGATCTGCGAAAGCCTCGCTATTTTGCGCGAACAAACAGCTAAAACGCTGTCCAAGACTGTTGCCTACGGCGAACGATTGATGGCTCTCGTTATCAGTGAAGCTTTGCAGGCTCGCGGTCTCAAAGTGGAGCGCATCGACTCGACCGAATTGATCAAACTGATGCGAGAAAGAAGCGAATATACCCCCGATGATATTGCGTCGCAAAAGGCTGTCGACAGCCGACTTAAACCAGCCCTGCAGAGTGGTGCTATCGTCATTGTGCCTGGATTTTTTGGTGAAGGTCCGGATGGCGAAGTGATGATTTTGGGTCGGGGTGGGTCCGACTATTCCGCGACCTTAATTGGATCCTACCTGCGGGCGGACGCGGTTTATCTCTATAAAGAAGTCGATGGTCTGATGACGGCTGATCCTCGCCATGTCTTTGAAGCAAGAGTTTTGCCTGAGCTTCACTATCGGGAAGCGACCGAGCTCGCCTACTACGGGGCCAAAGTTTTGCATCCGCGGGCTATCATTCCACTCGTCGCACACAAAATTCCGTTGATTCTAAAGAATACATTCTTTCCTGATAAGCCTGGCACTCGCATTGCAATGGATGTTGCTTCTGGTTCCTATCCCGTCAAAGCTCTGAGTTATATAGACAAGCAGGCCCTCATTTCGGTCGAAGGCAAGGGTATGATGGGTGTGCCAGGAATGGCCTCCCGAGTGTTTTCCATTCTGGCTCAAGAAAATATTTCGATCTGTTTGATCACTCAGGCATCCAGCGAAGCCAGTATTTGCTTTGTGGTTCCAGGCGAGCAGGGTGAATTGGCCCGCAAACTTTTGGAAAGTCACTTCCGCTATGAGATCGATCGTCAGCTGGTCGATGAAATCAAGCTGACTGGGGATATCGCTGTGCTTGCTGTGGTGGGACTTGGAATGAGTGGAACGCCGGGTATTGCAGCGCGAGCCTTCTCATGCATCGCGAAACAAAGTATCAACATCATTGCCATCGCTCAGGGATCTTCCGAATTAAATATTTCGCTTGTAATTGAGCAGCATGAAGCGGCAAGGGCGCTGAGAGCCTTGCACAAAGAATATGGACTGGAAAAAATCCGACCCGTTTTGATCCGAGATCCGAGTGAGATCAATTTGGCGATTTTCGGTCTGGGTCAGATAGGTCAGGTCTTAACGCGGCAATTGCAGGACCAAAAAGAGTATTTGGACCAGAAGCTCAAACTTCGCTTCCCTATAGTCAGTGTCGCTGATCGATCCGGTTTACTAGCTGCCGAAAAAGGTTTCAGCGAGAAAGAGTTGCAGAGCTTTCTCGATTTAAAAACCTATAAGAAAAAACTGTGCGGTGAAGCCAAGACTCCTCCGATTGAAACGCTGCTGGAGCAACAGCTCTGGCACGGGCCATGGGATCGCAAGATTTTCATAGACCTGACGGCAACGGAGTCAGCCCCGCTACTCAAAAAAGCTTTACAGGCCGGTTTTCATGTGGTGCTAGCCAATAAAAAACCGTTGGCGGTCCCTTATCGGGAATTTCAAGAGCTACGCGATCTGGCTACCGAGAAGGATCTTTTTCTTCGCTATGAAGCCACTGTCGGGGCGGGGCTTCCGGTTTTAGATACGATCGATAAACTGGTGGTTGCAGGCGATGAAGTCTTTGAAATTTTGGGCTGTCTGTCTGGAACTCTAGGCTACCTCATGACTCAGATGGAAGATGGTGTGCCTTTTTCGAAGGCCGTTAGGACAGCCTTCGACCTTGGTTATACTGAACCGGATCCACGCGACGATCTTTCTGGTTTGGATGTTGCTCGCAAAGCGCTGATTTTAGCCAGAACGATTGGCCTCACGCTCAATCTGGAAGACATCAAGCTTGAAGGATTTTTCCCAGAAAGTTTGAGTCATGATAATCCTGAAACATTTATTAAAAATCTGGCCGCAATGGACGAGGGATACAGTGAAAGAATTCGATCGGCAGCCAGTCGATCCTCGGTTCTGCGTTTCGTGGCTCGGATCAGTCGCGAGCGAGTCAGTGTTGGCATCGAAGAGCTGGACAGAAGCAGTCCCTTCGGAAGATTGCGCGGTACCGATAATCAGGTCACTCTGAAAACCCACCGTTATTCTGGCAATCCCCTGATTGTAACGGGGCCTGGAGCCGGTGCGGAAGTCACAGCGGCTGGTGTTTTAAACGATATTATTACAATAGCCACGAGCCAGGAGAGAGGGAGTCGATCATGAGCGAATTTCGAATCTTTGCACCAGCGACGATTGGCAACGTCGCCTCAGGTTTTGATGTGCTAGGTCTGGCTGTGAGTGGTCTCGGTGATACCTTTGTATTTGAGGAATCGGATCATTATAGTATCGCGGTCCAGGGTCGTGATGCGCGTTTGGTTCCTCTGGAACCGGAAAAAAATACTGTGACCTTAGCAGCCGAAGCCCTCTATGCACATTTGGGAATTCCTCCCCATCGCTTTCATGTGACTTTAGAACGTGCTTTGCCCTTGGCTGGTGGATTGGGATCATCGGCAGCATCCAGTGTGGCAGGAGCCTTGGCTGCAGCTAAATTAGCTCATGTCGAAGGTCGCAATGATCTTATTTTAAGAGCTGCTTTAGCTGCTGAAGCCTTTGTTGCCGGACCTCATCTGGATAATATCGCTCCCTGTCTCTATGGGGGACTGACCTTGGTTCAGGATGTGGAAGCACTCTGTGTCTATCCTGTTCCCATGCAAGCTAAATTTTGGATTACGCTGTTGACGCCGCCTTTACATATACAAACCAAGGAAGCTCGCAAGGTACTGTCTCCTCAGTTGGAAACCGCTCGCTGGACGAGGCAGATGGCCCATTGTACGACCTTGGCCTTGGCTCTGGCTTTGGGTGACTATGAGCAGATTGGCTTTGGTTTGAAAGATCCATTTGCCGAACCTGCGCGTGGAAATCTTATTCCTGGATTTTTCCAAGCCAAAGCCATAGCCATGGCTTCCGGTGCTTTTGGGTTTTCCATCAGTGGCAGTGGGCCCACCTGCTTTGCTTTGAGTGCTGATGAGCCCACAGCCCGTAAGATTGCTGACGCGGTGTTGGAAATCTTTGGTCCCCATACTCTTGTGCATATCGCCGAACCCAGTAGAGAAGGAGCCAGCATTGTATGAGCCAAGCCCGATTAACTTGCATTGATTGCTCGAAAGCTTACGATTGGCTGGACGTTCGTTACTCCTGTGATTGTGGCGGTCTCTTGGAGTTAAGGCATAATGATCCAGCTCTGCAGAAGCTACCGGCTCTCGCAGAGCAAAGACTTCTGTCTCGCAAACCCTTCGATCGTAGCGGGGTTTGGCGTTTTAGAGAAGCCATTCTACCCTTGCCTGAATCCCTCATTGTCACGCAGCCGGAAGGCCAGACGCCCATTTATGAAAGCGCTGCCCTCAATCATTGGGCTGGACACAGCCGTTTAACGCTGAAGCACGAGGGCGAAAATCCCACAGGATCTTTCAAGGATCGTGGCATGACAGCGGCTGTTTCTATGGCGAAGCGCTTGGGTATGCCCATAGTTGCTTGTGCTTCGACGGGCAATACGAGTTCCTCCTTGGCCGCCTATGCTGCACGAGCTGGATTGAAAGCTATCGTATTCCTGCCGGCTGGAAAAGTGAGTCAGGGAAAAATGGCTCAAACACTTGGCTACGGTGCGAAAGGCTTGGCTATTCGAGGTGACTTTGATGATGCCATGCAGATTGTTCGTGATTTGGCGACCGCCGGTCGCGTGTATATGGTCAATTCTTTGAATCCTTACCGCATAGAAGGCCAGAAGTCGATTATGTGGGAATTATTCCAGGATCGCAATTGGGAGGTCCCTGATTGGATCGTCGTTCCCGGTGGCAACCTTGGCAATACGAGCGCCTTCGGTAAGGCGATAGACGAAGCATTCGACTGGGGTTGGATCAAAAAGAAACCGCGACTTGCGACCATTCAGGCCGAAGGCGCGAATCCCTTCTATCGAAGTTACAGCAAGGATTTTGCGAGTCTGGAGGCTATTCAGGCCGAGACGGTTGCCACCGCTATTCGCATTGGATACCCGGTGAATTTCCCGAGAGCTGTTCGCGCTATTCGTCATACTCAGGGAATCGTAGCGGATGTCAATGATGGCGAAATTATGGCAGCCAAGGCTGTGATCGATCGAGCTGGTATTGGCTGTGAACCAGCCAGTGCAGCAACCCTGGCCGGAGTCAAGAAGCTGGTTCGGCAAGGAGTTATTGCTGCGGATGAGGATGTTGTTCTGATTCTGACGGGACATATGCTCAAAGATCCAGATGCAATCTTGAAGAGCCAGAACTTGGATTGTACAGAGATTGATGCTGATCCGGCGGCGATTACCAGGGCTTTGGATCAGGTGCGTTGAGGGTCCTGCCCATAATACAGGGGAGCAACTCCTTTTCTGCTTTGAGTTGCTTTCCCAAGCTTATAAATCGCGAGTATTTTGGGCCCTTCGGTTTTCACAGATTTCATTCAAAAAAGCGGCTGTGATCCTAGTTGAATCATGCTAAAACCCATCCAGAATTGCCTGATACCCAGTCATTCATCGAGTTGACTTGCTTGTATGTGATTTGTGGGTCATTTTATTTTTTAATTCAGATAGTTACCAAAGCACATCGATAGGAGAACTTGGATGAACCTGAGACTTCTTTGCATCAGCGCCCTCGTTGTTTGTCTCCCCATGTCTGGATGCGGCCGAAAGAAGAAAAGTAGCAAGGAAATCCTTCATGCACCAGACGAGTTGCTGGTCAACAGTCCTTTGAGTTTGGCAGGCAGCAATCCAGATCAAAGAGATGAAGCTAACTTTAATCGCTGTATTTCTGGCAGTGCCGATTCAGAAGTACTTTCCAAGTGCCAGTTGCCTTATCTAGATTTTGACAATGTCGCAGGTACAACTCAAGTTGATGCGATACTCAGCAACACTTTGATTAGCCATCCTTGGCAAAGCGATCGATTCAAAAAATTCCTTCAATCAGCGAGACCCGAAATACTTTCGATGTTTTCCTGTGTGAAGGGAGTGGCTATATCTGGTGATATAAGGCCCTCGTTTTACTATCCACCTAGCGGAGCTATTTATCTCGACGCTGGCTATTTTGTTGAATCCAAAGAAGAGAATGATACGGTGAGTAAAGCGCCGGATTCAAGGGAGCAAAACTTTGATCAACTGAATCTTTTGTTTTTTACTGTCGATTCCATCCGCAAAGAAACCTTGGCAGAAAGCCGGCGCTCGGATTTGGAAAGGCTTTTGGCTCATGAGCTTGCTCATGCCTGTGACTTTAAAGCCGAAGCTCTCACCGGAAAATTTCTATCGGATGAGTTGCCCAAGGCCCCAGAAAATGCAGTCTATCACTTAGCAAAGTGGCTTTATTTTGCTGATGCTAATTCTAAAGCTCTGCTCAAGAACTTTAGTCCAGCAGACATTGGCAAGTCATTCGAAGATGGTCCTGTGATCGATATCTACGGTTACGGCAATCAGTTCGAGCATTTGGCCATGGTTGTTCAGAATCACCTGACATTTGAATTCAGTGATAATATTCGCACTGATCTCTTGACGGATAATCCTAAAGCCAAAGAAAAGTTAAGACAATTTCCCATCTATTGGGGGATGAAGGGCAAGTTCTGCCAGCCCGATCTCTTTGAGCTCGGGCGAGCGTTGACCCAAAAAACTGTTCCGGTTGAGATTCTGTTTCAGAAAGCTCAGACCGACTGCCAGAGCACCAGCTATGTGGCGGGAACGAAAGTCTACGAAGCCTTAGGTATCAGCGCAGATCCAATAGCTGCAGCAGTGGAGGCCTATGCATCCAAAGGCAAGCTCTCAGAAAATGCGTTAGCCAAATAAGCATGGGGTGCGCTGCCGCTTAACTCCGCAGCGCTTCGACTCGGATTCGGCCCATGCGCGAGATTTTGTAGCGTAGCATAATAGGCCGGCAACAGACCTGGCAGTCTTCGATATAGTTGCTTTCGCCAGTGGAGAGATCAAAAAACGTCGTGAAGACTTCACCACACCAGGGACACTGAACTTGTACGGGTTCTTCCATGATTGTTGCTCCTTGGAATCCATCATAGAGAATTCCAGCCAAAAATCACTGTAACAATTTTCTGTTGAAACATTCTTTGAGATTAAGAGCCTAGGGTAGGGGGACCCGCGCAGAGAATTTATGTACGATCGCCGCGTGAATCCCAGGGCTTAACTTGGTCAATGCCGAGCTGTAGCAGCAAGTTTATCCAGAATACCGTTCACAAAAGAGCCCGAGTGTTCGGTGCTGTATTTCTTAGCAAGCTCGATGGCTTCATTGATAATAATCTTTTTTGGCATCTCGGAATAAAGGATCTCGAATGCAGCCAAGCGCAGTACACAGCGATCGATCACCGGCATGCGTCCCAGCGTCCAGTGTTCGGAGACTGATTCGATCTTTTCATTGAGTAAACTCAGCTTGTCGAATACGCCTTCGACGAGGCCGCGAAAGAACAGCAGATTCTCACGATCCACTCCAAAGTCACTGATGAAGCGATCACAGTGGCTAGCTGAAAAGAAGAAAAGCTTTTCGATTTCGCACTGGTAGAGGAACTGGAGTGCCCATTCCCTCGACTGCGCATTAGGGTGGTGTTCACGTTGCACCTGGAAGACTCCGTATCAATCAAATTGTTTCAGGGTTTTGACCATAGTGATCGCGGTATGCGCGGCTTCAGCACCCTTGTTGCCAAGTTTCAAGCCGGCGCGATTCAGAGCTTGCTCGACCGTATTGGTGGTCAGCACTCCAAATATCACAGGAATCCCTGTCTCGACACCAAGGCTCATGAGAGCCGATGCGCAGGGTCCAGCGACATATTCAAAATGAGCTGTCTCACCACGAATGACAGCTCCGAGCGTTACCACTGCTGCATAGCGTTTACTGCGTGCGGCTTTAGCTGCTGTAACAGGAATCTCGTAGGCACCTGGCACCCAAACCAAGTCGACCAAATCACTCAGGCCTTGATCGGCAAAGGCACCTTGGGCTGATTCCACCAAAGATTTGGTGATCAGTTCGTTGAATCGGGCTGCGACGATCAGATAGCGCAAACTCATAAGCGTTCCTTCCTTAAAACGACTTTTGAATAATCGAGTTTTCAACGATTTCCAGACCAAATCCAGACAAGCCCTTCAAAACCATGGGCGAACTGGTATGGGCTCGCATACGTTTAACGCCCAGAGCACGAATGATTTGAGCTCCGGTGCCGTGCAGCCGAAGATCCATCTTCTTGCTTGCGCCAAATTCTTCGCTGCTTTGGCTATGATCAACAGACAGTTGTTTGAGTTCTTCCAACCAGGACGATTGGGGATGGCTCAGATAGATCAAAGCCGCTCGCTCCTGATTGGCGATCAGATCCAGGCCGCGCTGCAGGCGGAAGCCCGATCCAGCTTTGCGATCAGCAAATACATCGATCAGAGGCTGTTGGGTATGCACCCGGACATCGACGATATTGTTTTCGAAGTCATGGCCTTTAACTAAAGCTAAATGCTCCAGTCCATCGACGATATTGCGATAGATGATGGCTTCGACAGATCCGCTTTTGGATGGGATCGTCTGGCGACCGATTTCTTCCACCATCGATTCGTGCATCAGACGATATTGAATCAGATCGGCGATCGCAACGATGGGCATATTGTGTTTTTCAGCGAAGACTTCAAGATCTGGCATGCGAGCCATGGTTCCATCGTCATTCATGATTTCACAGATGACCCCGGCACCTTTCAATCCAGAAAGCTTTGACAGATCAACCGATCCTTCGGTGTGACCAGCGCGTTCTAAGACTCCACCCGGACGAGCGCGGAGTGGAAAGATATGCCCTGGAACCACAATGTCATTGGGTTCGCTCTGGCTATTGATCGCAACTTTTACGGTGTGCGCGCGATCAGCCGCAGAAATTCCAGTGGAGACGCCTTCACGAGCTTCGATGCTTACAGTAAAAGCGGTGCCTTGATCCGGCAGTCGTTTACCGCCGTCAGCCATCATCGGCAGTTTGAGATGATCGACAATTTGAGGTTCGAGGGTCAAACAGATCAGGCCTCGGGCTTCCTTGGCCATGAAATTTATATTTTGGGGTGTTACGCATTCGGCTGCGAGAACCAGGTCTCCTTCGTTTTCTCGGTCTTCATCATCGACCATAATTACCATCCCGCCTTGTTTAATGACGTTGATGGCATTCCGCACTCTGGCGATCAGCTTATCCTGGTCTATCTGCATGGCGATATCCTTTATCCGAGGCTGAGCGAAGCAAGACGTGGTTGTCAAAGATCAAATGCGACAAAATAGCATTGCCTATCCGATCGTCGCATCCTAGCCGATCAGCCTTTTTCTGTCCAGAAAAAGCGATCGTCGAGCCGCAGGCTTAAAGCCCATGGAACCGCAGTTGCGGGCATTTTGGAGCGGGTGTTTTGCATGTGGATCGCCTCCCTGCGAACTCGACATATAATGAATCCTCTGCAACTCGTTTACGGCTCGGATTTTTTCCAATTGGCTAGGCTTTTGCCTTGGTCGGTCACACTGATTTCGATCACGGTGCCAGCCTCAAGAACCCAGTTGAGCGTTATGAAATTGCTGAAGGTGACCGATCGTTTGGTATTACCGTCCGTCAATGTTTGGCTCGTCACAGGGCCGCAGCTCAAAGTTGGTGACGAAGACAAAGCTTCGATGGCATAGGGTGCTCCCGAAAGCGCTGCGGGTTGGATGGTGTAGATCTGCATATTCATAGTCCAAGTCAGGAGTCGAGTATTGCCGGTTCCTGGTTCAACTTTAAATTCAATCTGACCCGCATCATCTACGAAACGACCATCAATATTCTCTGCGAGGGGCGAGGCACAAGCGACGATGAGATAAGGCGATATATTGCTTGGCATGGGAGCCTTGGAATCAGATTGAACGCTATCAGGCGCTGTATTACCTGCCGAAGTTGGAGAACTTTCCGCCTTGGTCTCATCAGGCTTGGGCGTGGGCCTTACTCCATTGCCGACTTCGGTTCCCAAAGTGCAGTGGCACAGGCAAACACTGAGGAGCATCGATGATGGAAATTGCCATTTCATGAGTCCGACCCCTTGGTCTGAGGAAACATCTGAAGATTGAGCTGAACCACAGCCTTGTCCTTGTCGGGATGTCCCTGTTCCAAGGCCCATTGATGCAGTTCTTTACGGAAATTCTTAAGCTTTGATTTGAGCTCGGGCATTGCATGTTCCGGCAATTGGAAAATTAAAGCACCGTATTCTCGTTGATCGATCGGCAGATCTTCCAAGGCTTCAATAGCCCGTTCTAAGACGCGTCGATGAAAGGTTCTTACGGCCAGACTCTTCACTTCATCACTAGAGATGATAATGTCGTCTTTCACTTCAAACTGACCGTCTTCGCGCTTATAAATGAAACCTTTTTTCTTTAAAAAGTTCAAAGCCGAGACGATTTCTTTTAGTTCAATACGTCCAGTAAGACGTCTTTGGATCCAATAGGGATCATCACGAAAGCCGTCTAAAAGAGCCATTTCACGCAGGATCGGATAAATCCAATGGCTCAGATATTCAACGGCATCGCTTTCTAGTTCATAACGTCTGGAACTTGGCGTGAGGCGGCGTAATTTTTCATAAAAAGCGGAACGCTCTTCATCGGAATCGGCCTGGTTCATCTGCACAAGACAGCGAAAATATTCAGCTGGACCAGCGCTCAGACTTAGTGCTTGGATGAATTTTTCGAGTGATGGTCCGCTTATATTCCTTTGGCCGTCGATGACTAGCTTGAGGACATTAGGCGCGCTAAATCCAGCCGCCTGGGAAAATTGCCGAAAGCTATAGCCCCGCTTGCTCTGCTTGCGGAACTGATAGAAGTCCGCAAGGAACAGCCGGTAGTTAGTGTAGCCATATATGCTTGGAGCTTGGATCATGGGAATAGAATCCCTCCCTCGTTCTCTGTATTCTCGGAATATTTGCTCGAGTTCTTGAGCAATAAATGAAGGCAATGGAATCAACCAGCTACAGAAGGTTCCGTATTCTGATCCTTAACATCATGTAAATATTAAATAAAATAGTATGCCCGTATTCTCGAAAAGGTGATCTTTGTCGAGCTAGAGTTAATTTATTGAATGAAATCAGGAGAATCAAAGAAGATTTGTATTCCAGATCCGAGTCACCTCAGAATACGCCAGAATACGAAAATCTCGCCAAAACGCTCTCCGTTTTTCCCAATATGCCGTAAAGCTTTTGGTAGCTGGGAAGAGGAAATAATCCGTCATCAAAGGAGATCAGCGGATGAACATACGGGGAAGATTGAAGACATCAGTACTTGGGCTCGTAGGACTTTACTTGGTCACTGGCTGTGGTGCTTGGTTCCAATCCAAAACATCGACCGGCAGGGGTTCATCCTATGTAAGCAACGCTCGAATAGAGGCGCTCAAGCTAGCGGCCACAAGGCCTACTATTCACAAGGGGATGAAGCTCGCAGAATCCTGTGATGCTGTCACTGCTGATTTGAATGAATCACTTCGTCAGCAATGGATTCAACAGAAGGCTAGCATCAGCGATTCCATGGCTTATATGTTGAACCGTGAAAACGATGTGCGGTCCGATGCTAAGGCGGATGGCATCTCTTCCAGCGCCAATACCTCGTCTGATTCGGCTGCCCCAAGCGAAGCGAGTACGGCAAGTGCCGATACAATGACCAATGTTCAGGAAGCTGGTGTCGATGAAGCTGATCGCTATCGTGTCGGTCGCGATCAAATCTACTCGGTTGGATTTGGCAAGTTGCAAGTGATCGATCGGGCCAGTCTGCAGCTTCAAGGGACTTTGGATGTCAGTTCCTATTACAACCCTCAAATGTTAACAAGAGATGATCGGTTGATCGTGGTTGGATCTGCACCATCTACCGATCCAAATCCGATCGCTCAAGCTACAAAATTGACCTCTCCCGCAAGCGCACCATCTGTCTCCACTATGCCTTCGCCAGGCGGCTATGGTTATACAAGTGATGTACAGATAGCAATCTATCGTACGGCTGCTGGTCAAATGCCTGTCTTGCTCAAGCAGCAGAAGATTAAAGGATCGTATGTCGATATTCGCTTGATCAAGAATCAAATCGTACTGGTCTTGCAGGATCAACTGCAAGGCGAGACGGTTCCTGTCGTTTTCGAAGACTTTTCTGACGAAGATTGGTACAAAGACCCTAGAGCCAAACAATACTTCCAAAGCTATGCCCAATACTATCAGCGCGTGAATGAAATCAAAGCTGTGGAAGAGAGTCTGAATGGAATCCCTTGCAATCAAATTGTGAGTCGCAAAGTGAGCGACTGGGATTTTGGCTTTTCCAAGATATTCAGCATGGATATTCAGAATATTGAAAGTCCAGTTAAGAGTTTGGGTGTGATTGGGCAAGGCGATCAAATTTACATGACTACCAATTCGCTCTATCTTTTGAAATCACAAAGGCATTGGTTTGATACCATGTGGGGCGCAGTTGATTGGTATGGATCTTCGGATGAAACTCTGCTTATCCAGCAGATTGGTTTTGACGGGACCACAGGTTCCCTCACTCCTTTGGCTGAAGGTGAAGTTCGAGGTCGTATCAAAGATCGATGGTCTTTACATGCGATGAATGAAGGACAGAATCTTATCGTTGCAACCAGCACGGGGATTTTGTGGGCGAGCGATGGACCCAGTGTTGCACAGAATCATCTCTACAGCTTGGAGCTCAATGAAGCAGCCCAGCAATTGAATGTAGTTGGTAGCGTGGAGAATTTTGGGACCCACGAGGATATCAGGTCCGTCCGATATGTTGGAAGCATTGCCTATGTGGTGACTTTCAAGAAAACCGATCCGTTGTTTGCTTTTGACATTGCCAATCCCAAGGCTCCCAAACTTTTGAGTGGGCTTAAAGTTCCAGGATTCTCGACCTATATGCATCCTTTGGCTGATGGCCGGGTCCTTGGGGTTGGGTTTGATGCTTTGGATATGGGCGATTTTGCTTGGTATCAAGGAATTCAGGTGTCACTCTTTGATACCTCAAATCCTTTGGAGATGAGTCGATTGGACAATAAAATCTACGGTAGCCGTGGGTCCAGTTCCGAAGTTACCTTCGATCCTCATGCTTTCTTTTACGATGCAAGCAGTGGTTTGATAGGGTTACCATTAGTCGAAATCATTGCCAAGGATATGTATAGTCAATCGTACCTGCAGTTCAGTGGCGCTCAAATTCTGGGATTTGAAGGAAATGTGCTTGGCGAAAGAGGACGAGTTTCCCATAGCGAATGGATTCCCGCTGCGTGCAAACAGCAAATGGCCTATCGTCAGTGGTGGCAGAACGGAACCTCTTCCCTCGACATCAATCGGCTGTATCGCGTCGACAATCGTCTGATCACCCTATCTCCCTTTGGTTTGAAGGCTTTTGGTCTAACCGATTTGTCGGCTGCTCAAGTCAGTCTGCCTTTCAAATTTACCAATCCCCAGTGTGATTCCAATCAGCCCATACCTCTGTGAGTTAAAAGAGCTAAGGATCCGCACCAGCGGGTCCTTTTTTTATGCTCACAAGCGTCAGCTATTTCAATTTAAGCCCGGTGTGCAACAGCTCTTTCGACAATCACTCAATGGCTCCTGTGCTTTGTTTATCTGGCAACTTTGCTCGATGAGGAGTAAAACTTTCAAAGATCATTCGTGAAATTTAATTACACAGGTATTCAGGAGGAGCCCATGCTTCGTCGAATTTTCTGCGTTTCCAGTCTGCTTTTGCTATTAAGTCCAGCGCTGCGCGCTAAAACCGTCACCATAGGGGGCGAGCGACCCGCGACTCTGCTGACGCCCGCCAGTGTCGGCAGTGGCAGCAAAATTCCGCTGATTCTGTTCCTTCATGGATACACGACCAATGCGCAGCAGATGGATAGTATCTTTGGAATCTCTAAGCAAAGGGATGCTCTCGGCTTCGCACTCATTCTGGCAGATGGGACGAAAAATTCTCAAGGCTATCGCTTTTGGAATGCCACTCCCGAATGCTGCGATTTCGAAAATACAGGAGTGGATGATGCCGGCTACCTAGCAGGTTTGATTGTCGAAGCCCAGAAGCTCGCCCCCATTGATGTGTCTCGGGTCTATGTGATTGGACATTCTAATGGTGGTTTCATGAGCTATCGCATGGCTTGTGACTATCCCGAACTTATTCGCGGCATCGTTTCGATTTCAGGGGCCTTCTTTGCCGATTCCCTCCTATGCAAAAAACCAGGGGTATTGAACGTCCTGCAGATCCACGGTACGGCTGATACCACTATTCCCTTCGAAGGAGGTAACGGAACGCCTTCGGCCCAGGCTTCTGTCGGCTTTTGGGCTAACAATGGTTCCTGCGAAGCAGCAGTCTCGACCTTGGGAGCAATTGATTTGGTGCGATCGTCGGGATCCACGACAGGCCTGAAAGAGACCGATAGTTTCATTTGGAAAAATTGCAAGGGATCGACCAAAGTTGGGCTGTGGAAAATCAACGGCACAGGGCATCTACCGTACTTTAATAGTACCTGGCTGGCGGATTCTCTGGATTTCGTCCAATAATTTCGTTCGACCTTAGGTCCGAAGATATTAAGTCTCTTTGCGGATACTCTAGGCAGTCTGGCCTATTAGTTTTTTTTTATGGTCGCTCATTGGTGAATGGTGAAAAGCGAAGGATTGCTGAAATTCTGACACTCCATCAAGAAAGATGAGAAATGTCTGAGAGACTTGTCATCCTCACAATTTTTTTTGCGACAAAACTTAAAATCAGCTGAGTTTGTTCACAAAGTTCGCAAGTTGATTTTTTGAAATGTTTATAAAATTTGGATCGACTTGTCTCTTGATGTGCGTGAGTGCGCGTAACTCCGCCAAAGACGGAATAAAAATATATTTATGTTGATTTCTATCGTGGCCTTCTTGCTTCCGAAGCGCGATTATAACTGTCGGATACGGGATAGGTCCCGATCCGAAAAGTGAAAACTAAGCTTTTTGAGAATGAGAGAGGCAAGTATGTTGAAGAAAGTCGCTATGTTCGCCGTTGTCCTTGGTCTGGCTGCTCCTGTGATGGCGCAAACTGAAGAAGCTGGCAAAGCCCATACCGAAGAAGCCAAAGCTAAAGACGCGCATGCGGCTCCACATGCGACCAAAAAAGTCAAAGCTAAGAAAAAAGCTGATGCAAAAGCTGAGACTGCACCAGCAGCTGAAGCTCCAGCTCCAGCAGCTGAAGCTCCAAAAGCTCCCTAATTTTTAGGGTTTCTGTGGATGCAGTAAGGTCTGCGGATCGTGCTGCGCTCCGGAGCTGACAACAGTTCTGGTTTCCAGGATGGCCTGCCTTAGGGCAGGCCTTCTTCATTTTGGGCGCGAAATTATTTTGAGAGGTGTGGCAGTGCCATTCTTTCGAGGTATTTGCCGACCATATCGACTTCAACGTTGAGCGTGCCTTGGGCTTCCCAGTCCTGGACATTGGTATTTTCAATCGTCGCGGGAATTAGCGTCAAACGAATCAGACAAGCCTGAGACTCGTCTTTCACTTCATTGATGGTCAGACTTATTCCATCCAGCGCCACCGAGCCTTTGGGAATGATATAGCGAGCCAATTCCAGAGGAATCGCAACCCATATATTCCAGCCACCAGGGAGTTTTTCAACCGATCGAATGGTCGCAACGGCATCGACATGGCCCGCAACCATATGTCCTCCCAATCGATCACCGACCCTAAGGGCTCGTTCTAGATTCACCAGCGAGTTCTGGCGAAGTTGTCCAAGGCTAGTCTTGGCCAGAGTTTCATGGCTTACATCAAACACCAGTGACGACGAATCGCGTCGGGTGACCGTTAGGCAGCAGCCATTGACAGCGACGCTATCACCCAAATTTTCAGCATAAGAATCCGCTGCGGCTAGGGCCAAGCTTAGAACTTTATACCCAGCTCGTTCTTCGATACTCTGGATGCGTCCGACTTGTTCCACGAGACCGGTAAACATAGCTGTTCCTTTTATTGATCGATGTAAAAGCAATGAGACTGCGTTCGTCGGTCGGCTGCGCTGCTCATTAGCTCTATTGCCAACTTCGCTGCTCGCCTCCCTCCCGCCTTGTCTCATTGCTTATACAACAATCAATAATGAATTAAGAGGGCGTATTGCTCGGCGGAAGGGCTTCCCGACTGGTTTTTAATCCGCGAAGCTCGCGTACGAATTCTTCTGGATCTTTGAAGTCTTTATAAATCGATGCAAAGCGCACGTAGGCGACATGATCGGTCTGCCGGAGTTTTTTCATGACCAGATCGCCGATCCTGCTGCTCGAAATCACTCGATCGCCTTCAGAACGCAGCTGGGCCTCGATAGCCGTGACCATGGCTTCGATCTGATCCATGGAGATTTGTCTCTTGCGACAGGCCATGGTGATAGCTCGGATGATTTTCTCACGACTGAATTCATCAAAACTGCCGTCTTTCTTTTTGACCTGGAGGATGAGCTCCTCCTCTTTTTCATAGGTCGTGAAGCGATGATGGCACTTGAGGCAGGCGCGACGTCGCCGGATGCTTCGGCCGTCAACACTGACTCGGCTTTCCAGCACCTTGGTATCCAGGTAGTCGCACTTGGGGCATTTCAAGAGTTTATCCCTTCCATTGGGGATACAGCGGGAACTTCTTACTCAATTTTATAACTTCCGCCGCGATCCCTTGCAGGGCTGCATCGTCTTTAAAATGATCGAAGGTGTCACGAATCCAATGTGAAATCTTCAGCATCTCTTCCGGGCCCATACCGCGTGAACTCAGAGCTGGGGTTCCGAGTCGAACACCGCTGGTGACAAAAGGACTACGATTTTCATTCGGCACGGTATTCTTGTTCACAGTAATATGGACCTTGCCTAGAGCGTCTTCCATATTTTTACCGCTGACTTCAGTTTTGGATAAGTCGACCAACATCAGGTGATTGTCAGTTCCACCCGATACAAGTTTGAACCCTTTGTCGACGAGGCCGCTGGCCAAAGTCTTGGCGTTGAGTTTAATCGACTTTTGATACTCTTTGAAACTTGGTTGCAGAGCTTCGAGGAAACTGACCGCCTTGGCGGCGATCACATGCTCCAAGGGACCGCCCTGGATACCAGGAAAGACAGCCTTATTGATGGGCAGTTTTTCATCATTCCAAAGAATCAATCCACCGCGTGGCCCACGCAATGTTTTGTGAGTCGTCGTCGTCACGACATGGGCATGCGGAACTGGGCTGGGGTGTTCTCCGGCAGCCACGAGACCAGCAATGTGGGCCATATCCACAAACAGATAGGCTCCGACCGAATCAGCAATTTCACGGAACAAAGCAAAGTCAATGACGCGCGCATAGGCACTGGCGCCAGCTATAATGATTTTTGGTTTGATCTCTTTGGCTTTGGCCGCAATCAAATCGTAGTTCAATCTTTCGGTTTCCGGATCCACACCATAAAAATGTGACTCATAGTTGATTCCAGAAAAGTTGACCTTCGATCCGTGAGTCAAGTGACCCCCGTGCGAAAGGTCCAATCCTAGAATTCTATCGCCTGGCTGCAGCAGAGCGAGAAAAACAGCCGCGTTAGCTTGGGCTCCGGAGTGCGGTTGGACGTTAGCGAAATTTGACCCGAACAGTTTTTTAGCCCGTTCGATGGCCAGAGTTTCGATCGCGTCCACTACTTCGCAGCCGCCATAGTAGCGTTTACCGGGAAGACCTTCCGCATATTTGTTGGTCAGGATGCTGCCCATGCAAGCGATGACTTCAGCCGAAGCAAAGTTTTCTGAGGCGATGAGCTCCAGGCCTTCTTCCTGACGTTTTAGTTCATCTTCAATCAGGCGGTAAATTTCTGGATCATGGCTTTGCAGTGAAGACCAGGGTTTCATAAGAGGCATCCTTGTGTGAGCAAATAGCCGATCGCGCCGCTCAACGTTCGAGAGCGCTTATCTTATCCAGGCGCGTCTGATGACGACTGCCTTCAAATTCGGTATGCAGCCAAAGACGGACAAACTCGATCGCTCGATCGTGGTTTAGAACTCGCTCGCCGAGGCAGATGATATTGGCATTGTTGTGCTGTTTACACATGCGGGCGGTGAATTCATCCCAAACCAAAGCGGCACGGATGTTGGGGATTTTATTGGCAGCGATGGACATGCCGATGCCCGTCCCGCAGATGAGGATGCCACGGGGAAGATGGCCCTGGCTAACCTCTTGCGCGAGGGGAACGGCATAATCTGGATAGTCGACGGACTGCGCTGCGTCTACCGGGACTCCGAAGTCAACGACTTCGAGGCCAAGGGAGCGAAGAAACTGGCTCACCTTTTCCTTGAGTACCCGACCTCCGTGGTCGGAGGCAATGCCGATGCGTTGGCTCATAGTCTACGCCTTCCGATGCATTTTCTGCGAAGTACGATGGGAAAGGAGGACGAACTCAGACTTCTTTGGCTTTCTTGATGTAGCCAACAGCGTCTTCGACAGTGCGAATGCTCTCGGCTTCTTCATCGGGGATGTCGATGCCGAAAGCTTCTTCCATCGCCATGACGAGCTCGACGATATCCAGCGAATCTGCGCCCAGATCTTCGATGAATTTCGCCTTGCTAATGACAGCAGCTTCTTCAACGCCGAGTTGATTCACTACGATTTTTTTCAATTGACTTTCGATGTCGAGCGACATGGGCTATCCTCCAATTTGGCATATACTTGCCTTATGTTCATCTAAGGAACCAGAAACGCTAGGGGAATGCAAGGGAATAGTTGCCCTTGACCTCAAACGCGAAACCCGCCATGGGGGAGCCTGACAAGGCGCTCTTGAGAGGCAAAGAGTTTCCCGCTATCTTGTGCCAATCGCGCTGACCCCAAAGGCTTTTTCCCAGGCGTGTTCGGTTGGAGGATTTTCTTTGTCACTGTGGACGGCTTCGCTCTTAGTTGTATCGGATATACACCTCAATCACCCTGACGATGTGCGAGGGCTTAAGCTCTTGTCTCTTTTGGACGGAGTGGCACAAAGTGAGGTCGAGTATCTGGTTCTGATGGGCGATATTTTTGATTTTTGTTTAGGCTCGCATCCCTTTTTTCAGCGCAAATTTGCTCGTATCGGGGCCGCTTTGGAAAAGGTCGTTCAATCTGGCACCAAGGTCATTTATCTCGAAGGCAATCACGAGTTTAAGCTCGCATCGCTGCCTTGGTCCGGTGTGCAGGTTATCGACGAGGGGACCCATAGCATCCGTCTCAAGAGTGGCCATACTATTCAAATGGCGCATGGCGATTTGATCTATTCGCACAATCGCTACCGAGCTTTTCGACGTTTTGTGAAATCACCGTTTGTGACTCAGATTGCGCGGTATCTGCCGGGCTCTTGGATGGATCGACTTGCGACCAAGGGGTCCGAGGTATCGCGTGCTCATGACCAATTTAGGGCCATTGAGCACGATAAAATTCTAGAGGCAGTGGATCAGTGGTTGGAAACGGGTGTTGGAGATTACGGGATCTTTGGCCACTTCCATGTGCCCTATGCGGAGCCCCGACGGGATGGCAAAGAGGGTGGGGTTTTCAGTGTCGACAGCTGGGATAGACCCAACGTGCTCGGTTTTCGCGATGGCAAGTTCTATCGATATTTCTTCGATGAAACCTGGAGCCTTGCGGAACCTGTGGTCCGAAAACTTTTGCCCAAATAAGAGATGACACTGCCCTAGAATCATAAAGAACGAAGCCAAGGCTTGGAACTGCTGCAGTCCAAGCCTTTTTTCTTAGCAGGCTCGCGACTTCAAGCGAAGTCCGATGATCTGCCATTGAGCCTGAGCTTTTTGCTCGCGCTGACCCGAGAGGCGCACGGCGCTGTTCACCGTCAATGCGCGATCGACACCACATGGCTCCCAAACATCATTGCTAGGGACAGCATCAAAGTTGCTCAACCAGGTGCCAGCGTAGTCGCCTTGCAAGCTATCGGTGTAGCTTCCTGTTTGGCCTTCTCCTTGAAAGAACCAGGATACGCTGAGGTTAGCGGTCGTCTGCGCCGGGAGATCCGTGTCGAGGAAGTAGGCAATCGAGTCGACGGCAACAGATGTTTTATTTTGGACGAACTGAACAGTCGCCGCACAATTGCGACGACTCGCACTCAGCGAGAGGCCGGGACCTGTTTCCACCTTGAGGTTGCCAAGTTTGAGCCACAGGATATTTCCCTGCAGAAGAAAGGCGGTATTTTTACCGACTGGGCAACCAGTTCCATTGAAGGTGACTGACTTTACACTGTAGCCGCGGGAGTTGACAGGCGCCGGCGGCGATAGGTCGAGCACGATCTGGGCCTCTGCAGAACTGAAGCTGATACATGTTGCAAGTAAACTCAAACGGGCAAGCATATTAAAATTTTTCATGGCAGCAATCTCCGAAGTTTTGATCTGGTTCTGAAGTCAATTTAGTGGAGACTCTGAGAACTGCCAAGGTAAAGGGAACAAAGTGTTCTGTTAGCTTTGGGGTGGCAGAGCAGTGTGACGAAACAAGGCTCTTAGAAATCCGGATGGGAGTCTCTAAGGGCCTGAATATGTTTGTCAAAACCTGTGATTCATGGTTGCATGAGTTTAACGGAGCGAAACCATGCTGCACGACTCAATGGGTGCCTGCCAGCAGATTTCCATAGTATTAGGCTTGTCGCTGGGGTGATTGATCACGATCTGTTTGCGAAGATCCATTTCCGGTGGAATCCTGATCTTGCCGTTGAGTATGTGATCTTGACTATAAACGGCGGGACCGTATTGAGCCGCTGCATAGCCTTGGTGAATATCCCGACCAACGGAAGTGCTTGCACCACCGAGCATAGCCGCCTGTCCGACGTTTTGGGTCGCGGTATCGTGTGCGCCTGCAGCTGCTAATGCACCAACGAGAACGAGGCCAGCAAGCGCTAGGCCAACGTTATTATCTTCACGAGTTTTCTTGATTGCATAGGCATCGGCTAAGATGCGCATGTCTTCCGCACTGACCACGGTAACGTCTTTTTGATTCGGGAATGTGATGGATTTGACTTTGAGTTCTTGCCAGACGCGGCTTTGGTTTTCCAGACTGCACACGATACCCGAGATGGATTGGGTTTGAATATCAGTGCCGTAGGCGCAGCTGACGGACGAATTCAATTGGGTAATGAGCACGGGGTCACCCACGTGGGTGGTGACACAAGATGCGGAATAGCTGGTCAAAGCTATAAGGCTGACGATTTTGGAAATAGTTCTTTGGAAATGCACGGGAACCTCCTTCTGCTATGCGTTTTGCAAAGAGTGTGCAAAGCAAAAGAATCGGGAATTCTTGAACTTTTTTCTCCTCTCCGACACTTTTTGTATGGGATGACGCGTCTCGCCTTGGATACAGTTGGGTCGGTTGGCGAACGGCTGCATGAGAAAGGAAGCTCTCGTTTCGTAGGTCTGTGTTAAAATGGCTGATAAAGGTTTCTGAGCTAGGGACTTTTCACAATACAATCGGCAAAGGAGCGGAACGTGATTCGAAAGGGGCATTTCTCGTCGGTGAAAGTTCCGGATGATCGCAAGATTGCTGATCTATGGATTGCGCCCTTTGGTTGGGCTGCTGTGACCGCAGCAATCGAGACAGGAATGACAGAAGAGCTAAGCCAGTCGCCCAAGTCAGCGGCAGGCGTTGCGAAGATCCTTAAGCTCCATCCTGAATCGGTGGAAAGCGCGCTTAGAGTTTTAGTGGCGATGGGATTTGCACGACCAAGCAAAAATCTCTTTCGACTCACGGAGGATGCCAAGGCTTATTTGGTTCCTTCGAGTCCTTTGGCTCGCATGGCTGAGCTGGCCAAGCATTTTACAACTTGGGAGCATAAATTCATCGTCCGGAAATTGCGGGAACAGGAACCTATCCTGCGAACCTTTGGCGATACCTGGAGGGAGAATGATGAAGAAAACCAAGCTGTGAAAGAAGCGGCTTCTGGTATGGATTCCATCATCAAAGCACCGTCCCTAGCTGGAGTGAGATCAGGAGCATTTAAAGGCATTGAGCATCTGCTTGATGTGGGTGGCGGCTCGGGTGCATTTGCGGCGATACTGACCGAACATCAACCTAAAACTCGAGTGACCATTCTGGACTTGCCAGCCATGTGTGCTCAGGCCAAGATTTGGATTCAATCGCGCCAAGCAGTGAACGTAGATTTCCATCCCGCCGATTTTTTCAAAGATGAATGGAAGAAAGGTTGCGACGCTATTTTCTTGAGTAATGTTTTGCATGATTGGCCTGAAAAAGAAGTATTGAATCTTCTTATGCAGGCTAGACACAATGTTCTTCATCAGAAAAACAAGCCAGGACGTATCTTTATCCTTGAAGTCCTCCGCCATGAAAATAGAAACGGACCGCTTATGGCGACGATTTTTCATATGCAGATGCAAATGGGATTTGGCGGAGCTCAGTACACGATGTCAGATTTTAAAAGATTGTTCAAAAAAGCTCGCTTCAGTCCGCCGCGAGTGGTTGCTCAGTTTGGCTACTATTCGCTGATATCAGCAAAATCTTTGTAGCAATGATTCAGAGAGACAAGATTTTCATCCGAAATTGATGGCCATTTTTCATGGGGTGGCCCTTTTCCTGGTTATGTTCTCACTCCCTACAATCTAGAGATGACTTCCATCTTCAATAATCACATTCGATAGTGTAAAGTCCCGGCAGTTCCGTGAAGTGTCGTGCTCATCATTTAACAAAACTTTGGGTGACTCAATGGCATCGAGTAAATTATTCTTTTCAAAACATGATCTTGGGCTTTCTTTGGCATTGCTTGCTAGCATGGGTGCCAGCGCCACTTTTGCCGCCGGGCTAAGTGGACCGAAATTGTCGCCGAAGGACGGATGGTATGTTGCTCTCGGCCGTTGCGGTGAAAGCAGTGAAGGTGTTTTAGCATCCAAAGTCAACACGGCTGAAACAAGTCCAGTCTGCTTGTCCCCTGCGCAAGCTGCGACTGCTGCCGATGCTGCGACCCAGTCCGCGGTGACTGATCTCGGCACTGCTGGTGGAACAGAGCTGATGCGCGTCGAGTCTGGGGCTACGTCCTCGGCCAAGGTTAATCAAGTCTTCGCTGTGATTGCAGCTCCGGCCAATCCCCTCGAATTGCCCGTTGATCGTCTGCAGTATTTCCAAGCCACAGCTACCAATTGCTCTGCGAATGCAATGTTTACCTTCTCTACCGTGAATGATAGCGGCCGCACTCAACGCGGTCGGGGTGAGCGTGACGTTCGCATCAATCCTGTCTATGAATTGCCAACTGAGTGGACAATCGAAAAATTACGGCATGAAATCATCTATGAACAGGCAGCTTTCCGCGGCATGGTCGAGAGACCCACCTTTGATATTCTCCATCCCTTTGCCGAGCGTCCACTGCTGGTCACAGTCTTTGATCTGCTGCCCTTGGCACGATCGACAGAGCGCTGCGCGATCTCCAATTGATGCCAGCCGTTACCCAATCAGAAAGTATAGATTTCTGTGGTAAAGGCATGGGGCCCATTCCATGCCTGCCGCACGGTATTATTCAATCTGCAGGTTCCATTCATTCCATTTTTCAATGTTTATGCCACTGAAAACGAAATTTTCGCTACCAGAATAGACTACGGTTCCACCGGTTTGACCTTGGAGCTCATTCAGCCATTTGAGTTGATCGATAAAGCTAGGATGAAACGTCTGTGACGATTTTATTTCTATGCATTCAAGGAAAGTGGAACGATCGACGACGAGATCAATCTCGTGACCATGTTGATCCCGCCAAAAATAGAGTGGAGCTTCCCGTCCAGCATGACTAAATCTTTTGATGGCTTCTGCTATCATAAGATTTTCGAAAATATGGCCTCTCATAGGATGGGTCTGTAGCTGCTGAGGATTGCGAATCCCGAGCAGCCAACACAATAGTCCTGTGTCGTAAAAATAGATCTTTGGCGATTTGATCAGCCTCTTTGAGAAATTCTTGAAGTGGGGGGCTAGAGTGAAGACTATAAATGATGCCTCGAGTACACTCATCCAACGAGTCATTGTTGGTTGACTCAGCCCCACTTCCCCGGCCATCGCGCTAAAATTCACCAGTTGCCCAACTCGTGATGCAGTCACTCGCACAAATCGATCAAATAAACTCACGTTTTCGATCTGGAGGAGATCTCGTATATCTTTTTCGACATAAGTTTGGAAGTAGTCGCTGTACCATTCATTTGGTTCGAGCGGCTCATTATAGAGGCGTGGGTAGGAACCACGAAACATAAGTTCATCAATTGAGACTGTGCTTATGCCTGTAGGAATTTCTGTAAATGAAAGAGGTAGAATCTTCAGAATCCGTGTGCGACCAGCTAGGGATTGAGCAATTTTGCTAGACATAAGCAGAGAATTCGATCCCGTAAGTATAAATTTTCTGCTGTCATTTGGATCATCGAGAATCTCTTGCAAATACGAGAGCAGGTCGGGAGTTCTTTGAATTTCATCAAGGATGGTTCCCCCAGTTAGGGAAGAAAGGAAGCCGCGTGGGTCAACGATTGCACGCTGACGCGTATCTGGGTTTTCTAAAGACAGGTACTTGAAGTCCGGAAAGACGCGGTATCGTGAAAGGTAGGTCTTTCCCGACTGACGTGGTCCAATCAGCGTAATTGCTTTATAGCGCTTGGCATTTTCTATAATGAGAGCTTCGATGGCTCTGGGGAACATAAAATATCCTTTGTTTACAAATACTTTGGCAATTCAATATCTAATATTAAATCGCCAATTTCAAAAGGTAAAGAGGGATAGTCTCAAAAAGTTCGTGCGTCTTTGCACTTATGAGCTGAGGCGGCCCGCAATAATCCCGGCGAGGGGACATCATCAGAATTTGGATTATGAACCGGAACGAAATCCTAAGTTGAAAACTTAGAACTTCATCCTTGAAGGATCGCTCATTCTCTAGGCCAATGGGCTATATTGCAGCATGAAGAAACTCGCCTTCGCCCTCCATAACCAAACAGCAGCCTGCAATATTCGAGTGCATGTCACGTCTAAGCCTTTACCAGCAAGCATTCTGTTGGTATTGGCGAGGAAAAAATGACAACGATCTCCGCTCCAGTTAAGTCGATTCTTTCGGTAATTTTATTATTTTTCCTGTGCTCTTACACTCATACAACCGACTCTTTGCCTGAAATTGCGTTTGATCAAGCTTGGCCTGGAACCCTTGTTGATCCAGAATTGCGACCGTTGCTCGAACAATTTATCAATGTGAGTCGGACATCTGGAATCCAACTACCAATGGCACGTAAAATCTCTCGCATCCAGATATTGCCACACGAAGACATGCTGAAGCGGATCAAGAGCAAAGGTGATGTGATGGCCGTGACGTTCCTGGATGTAAGCAATCAAAATACAGAAATTCTGCTCTCAGACGAACTCAAAAGTGAACCGCAGGAACTTAGGATACTGCTGTTTCACGAACTTTTGCATGTTGCAGGATTTAATCATCCCAATACTCTGTGCAATTGGGCCGACTCCGGTTGCGGAATCATGGGATTTTCTTCGTATCCTCGTCAAAGGCTATCCCAAGATCAGGCTGATAGAGTGATTCACTCGAGTTTTAGAATTCCCTATCTAGCCAATCTTCCAAAAATAACTGCTCTGAGTCATTGAAGAGTGCTTTTTAAGGTCTATGATCTAAAGCCGCATCCGACCGGAAAGGCCCAAGCGGAGATTACTAAAATCGATTGAGCCTTTGCTCAGGTCCCAAGAACCTGTTTGATAGCCGAACATCCCGCCCCATTCCCAATCCTGGGCTTTTTGACGACGAATGACGTTCCCTTCGAATTCGAAGCTCATGCTATCAGCGATTTTGCGTTTCTTACCGGACACTCCGACCTCTCCCATATCAAAGGGAGTCAGGCGAGCGAGGAGATCGAAGTCAAAAGTCTGGGCCATATCGACAACATGATAGGCGCCCTGCACATGCACGGATGGACTAAAAGATAAATTATCCCAGCCGCCGAGTTTTTCGCCCGAGACAGCGACACTCTCAAAGCCAACCAGTCCTCCAACTAAAAGCCTTTCAACGCTTGGGAACATCGGATTTTTTAATGCCAACTGATAGAGTGGCTCGAAGCCAAGACCGAAGCCGAAATAGCTGCCGTTTTTAGTCGATCCAAATCGAACATGAGCCCGCATAATCCCAAGGACTTCAGGTGTGACGTCCTGATGAGCCGCGAAATCCACTCGATTGAGCAGCCACATCGGAAAGCTGTTAGCTGCCTTGGCGGAACCGGAGACCGAAAAGTTTTCATTTTGCCCTTGGATTTCCACCTCTTTGAAGGACACAGGAAGGAGATCACTCGAGTTTTCACCGGCCATCGGCGGATTTGGTGCCGGAGTTGGGTCATACTCTTCCAGAGGGACCTGCGCCCGAGCAGGAGCCTTGGCTGTCGGTATCGATTCAGGAGCAGCCTGAGCGACTTTAGGAAATTCAGCTTCAGCCTGATCAGCTGGCTCTTCTCTTTTTGGCTTCACTCGATTGGAACCAGGCAGTGGTTTAGCTTCGACCAAAGGGCTATCAGGCGTCACGGGCACATAGTATTGGTCTTCTGCTGGTTTTTGCTGGAACGATCTTCGGGTGGCAATGGCGGGGACTCGCGCACCATCACCCACTCGGATGGCATCGCTATAGGAAAGTGCGGTGATTTGAGCGATCGAACTGTGATTTTTGCTCTCGATGATTTTGGCTTGGCCTAACAGCTTCTGATCGAAGCCCAACCAGGAGCCATCAGCGGGATGCTGAGTGCGAATACTGGTCTGGTAGAAGTTAAGATCATCACCCTCAAAGATGTTCTGCTCTGTGCCGCTGGAGAGGGTTAGGTAGCGTCCCTGGATTGAGGTAACGAAGACATCCACAGGAAAGCGATTGAGCATGCGGAAGAGCAGATTCTGCAGCCTCAAATCGAGTTCAGCATCGGTTGCAGCCATGAGCCACGCAAAGGGCATGCTTTCCGTTTCGGTCAGATAATTGCGCATACTGGGGTGAAGCAAGCGAACGGTCCAGCGCATCGTATCGCCTTGGCCACTGACAGTGAGGTTGATCAGGGCATCAATCTCGTACTCTTCGGTCAGCTGTCGACGTCCTTCCGGAGTGCTCCAGAGATCAGCGGTGAGGACATTATTGCCAAACACAAAGCGCTTGGAATTGCGAACTATCGCCGAAAAGCTGGTTTCGATGTGTTTTTTGCTTTGCAGGAAGTGAGAGGAATCGGGAAAGCTGCCTTGCCAATAGACCGGAGTGATCGCCACCTGGCGGATATTGGGCAATTTATTCCCACCGGTATCAACCGCGAGAAGCGGGACCGCCAGAAAAAAACAAGCTGATGCCGAGAGCAAACTCAGCATCAGCCTGTGTGATCTCAACCTAAATCTTTTCCACGTTGTGGCTAGAACCGTCATAAGAAACCCGCCGTTTGACGTCTTCGATGATGGTCTCGATGTGAACGGGCCGCCGCCAGACTTTGAAGAGATTGCGCAAGCATTCGGTCGTGAATTCGTGCTTCAGATCGGTGCCTTCGTGCATATGCTCCAGCAGCAGTTCATTGCGATTCTTGAAGTTGCCATCTTTTACCAGGATAATCGGCTGGCCAAAGTTGGTCAACTGCCCCAGCAGCGAATGCTTGATCTCGCCGAATTTACGATTGGTAATCACGTAACGATTGTTGCGACGGTCGTAGTCATAGAGGAAGAGTTTGTGCTCGTGGCAGAAATCCTCGTCTAAAAAGGCATCTATGAAGGTGATATCGTTGTGAATTCGACGAACTTCCATCAGTTTCTTATCACCCAGACCGAGCTTTTTATCCCATTCCGAGCGCGTCTTAGGATCCTCACAGTTCACGTAGTCGATACCGAACTGCCCGCGATCCCAACGCTTTTTGATATGACGCAAGAGTTCCAGGCCGAGTTTATAAGGATTCAACTGGCCAGGCGCAGCGGCCACCACTCCCGAATGTTGGTCACAATAATCAATAATTTCAGAGTCTTGTAGAGGATGCAGCTCCGTCATCATCCGACTGTGCCAGTAGGTAGCCCATCCCTCATTGAGGATTTTGGTCTGGCCCTGTGGCGCAAAGTAGTAGGATTCATCACGAATAATACCAAGAACGCGCTTTTGCCAGGTATTCAAGGGGCCGTAGTCGATCAAAAATTTCAGAACGTCGCGCTCTGGATTCTCGGGAAAATTCTTCTTGCGCTGCTGCTTCTCTTCCTGCTTTTGCTTTTGGCCTTCGAGAAATTCATTCGGATTGATGTAACTGTCCATATACTTCTTGGCTTGAAGCTTGTGAACAGGATCAGCTCGATAGTGTTCGTCGCCATCATAGACATTGTCGTGTTTTCTGGGAACCTGATTGAAAGGAGAATAGATATCAATCAAGTTTTCCAGAGAGAGAGCACAGTCAACGAAGTCTTCCACTTCGTCATGACCAACATCTTCGATGTAGCGCCTGACGATGGAGGAGTGGTTGGCCATTTGGTCGAGCATCTTCCTATTGGTTTTAGTGAACCAGTAGTTGTTCTTGAAGAAGTCGCAGTGACCATAGACATGGGCAATAACAGTCTTTTGCGACACCATGTTGTTGGCGCGCAAGAGATAGGCATAGCAGGGGTCGTTGTTGATGACCATTTCATAGATCACCGATAAACCGTAGGTATAGCTTTTCGAGAGACGCTCGTAGTCCATACCAAATCGCCAATGCGGATAGCGGGTGGGAAACCCTCCGTAAGCAGCGATCTCATTTAATTGCTTATAGTCGACCAATTCAAAAATGGTTTCAAAAAAATCCAAACCAGCCCGTCGCGCCGCTGCGCCGATCGAGTTGGCAAGATCGCGCAGTTCGGGAGTCAGTTGGGTATTGTAAGTCATGCTCACCTGCCTTTGCCGAGAAAGACCTTCAATGCGTCCATGATCGCGTCACGATCCTTGATCTGACAGGTGGTAATGCCTTCATTGACCTCACCAAAGTGCTTATGAAGATCTCGCAAAAATTGGCCGGAACCATAACGAGATTCCACCTGCCCATAACAAAACATATTCGAGATAGGGAGAAGGCTGGTTTCCAGAATTTTCATACAATCGGCAGTATCGTTGCCCGACCAATTGTCGCCATCCGAGAAGTGAAACAAATAAATATTCCATTCGGATGGGTTGAAATTATCTTCGATCAGTTTGAGAGCTAGCTTGTAAGCTGAGCTGATCAGGGTGCCACCCGATTCTTTGGTCTTATAGAAGGTATCCGAATCGACTTCGCGGGCGGTGGCGTCGTGTATAATGAAACGACGCTCCAGCCCGTTGTACTGTGTACTCAGCCAGGTATCGAGCCAAAAGGCTGTTAGACGGACGATCTCTTTTTGCTCGTCACCCATGGAGCCCGACACGTCCATCATGTAAACGATGACTGCATTAGCCACCTTTTCATGAGTGATGCGATAGGAACGGAAGCGTTTGTCTTCTTTGACGGGAATGATCACGGGATTGTCAGGATCATAGTCGCCGCTGGAGATACTCCGGCGCAGCGCTTCCTTGAAGGTTCGTTTGAAATGTCGCAAGGATTCGGGACCCTTCTTCAGGATGCCCGAATACTTGTATTTCTTATCTTCTATATTCTCTTTGCCCTTGCTTTGGATATTTGGCAAAGCCAATTCCTCACCAAGGATTTGCGCGAGCTCTTCGAGAGTGACATCGACCTCGAGACTGTGTTGGCCTTCACCTTCACCCGCTTGGCCTTGACCAGGTTGGGGTTGACCTTGACCAACAGTATCGCCGACCTCCCCTTCGCCCTGACCGACTCCACCTTTTTCGCGATTACCGAAACTAAAATGGGGAATGTCAATGCGAGGCAGAGGGATGGTGATACGCTTGTTACCCTGACGACCTACGAGGTCGCCGCTCGAAATGAAACGACGCAGCTCTTTTTTAATTTTGCCGCGAACGATTTTTCTGAATCGGTTGAGATCCGATTCCATTTTCATGGTCAAAAGTCACCCCCATCCCAACGCCTGGGTTTCATGCAGCAGCAGCTGGACTATTTCTTGTCCTTTTTCACAACATCACCGCGGGCGAACACACTGGCAACGAAGCCCAAGGCATCGGTTGCACAGATTTCACAGTAGCCATAGTTTTTGATCAATCGATTCTTCACGACATCGATCTTAGCCTGAGCTTCTTTGTCGACAACGTTGGATACCAAACTGGTCAGTTTGATCGTATCTTTCTGATCTTCAAACAGCTTTAATTCCAGAGCTTTATGCAAACGCTCATTGGTGCGGAAGTCAAAGGCTCGACCTTCCAATGCCAAAGCACCGATGTAGTTCATGATTTCGCGACGGAAGTCATCTTTGCGCGAATCGGGAATATCGATCTTTTCTTCGATGGAACGCATCAGGCGCTCATCGGGCTCTTCGGCTTCACCGGTATATGGATTTTTGACCTTTTCTTTTTGAGTAAAGGCCTTGACGTTGTCGATATAGTTGCCGCACAGCTTATCGATCGCACTTTCATCAGCTGAAATTGCTCTTTGAACCTCGTGCTTGACGATGTCTTCATATTCCATCTTCACAAGAGCAAGAAGTTCGCGGTAGCGTTTGCGAGTTTCTTCGTCCTTGATGAGGGAATGAGTCTTAAGACCTGATTCCATCTCATTGAGGATAATGAAAGGATTCAAGCAGCCATTGCCTTTGTCCACAACCAGGGCATTGGAAATCTTGTCCTGGATGTAACGAGGGCTGATGCCGTCCATGCCTTCGCGGGTAGTTTCCTTGCGCAGTTCCTTGACATTGTCTTCGGTAAAGCCAGGAATCGACTTGCCATTGTAAAGCTTGAGCTTCTGCATGATGGTCAAGTTGGCTTTTTTAGGCTCTTCAAGACGAGTGAGAATCGACCACATAGAAGCCATCTCAAGAGTATGAGGGGCGATGTGGATGTGCGGCACTGTCTTGGCATTGAAATCCTTCTTATAGATTTCAACTTCCCGATTCAGACGTGTGATATAGGGGACGTCGATCTTCACGGTACGGTCACGCAGCGCTTCCATGAACTCATTGCTTTGCAGCTTCCGATATTCAGGCTCGTTGGTGTGACCGATGATCACTTCATCGATGTCACACTGGGCGAACTTCTTCGGTTTGATCTTGTGTTCCTGACTGGCTGTCAGAAGATCGTAGAGGAAGGCCACGTCGAGTTTGAGTACTTCGACAAATTCGATGATTCCACGGTTGGCCACATTGAATTCACCGTCGAAGTTGAAGGCTCGTGGGTCTGAGTCAGAACCGTATTGAGCAATCTTTCGGTAGTTAATATCACCGGTCAATTCAGTGGAGTCCTGGTTTTTCTCATCTTTGGGCTGAAACGTACCTATACCGATCCGGTCCTGTTCGGACAGAATCATGCGCTTGACCTGGATATGCTTGTTGGTCAATTTTTCCCAGTCGCCACGATACTGCTCCATCAGCTTATTGTATACATAGCGACAGGCTGGGCAGAGCTCGCCCTCAATATAGACCGACTCGGAACGGTCCCTATTCTTATTCAAGATGTCGAGAACAGCACGACGTCTCTCGACGGGAATCAAATGCAGCGGTTCTTCATGCATAGGGCAGGGCATGGTGTCTTCCATGCCGAGAGTATCACCCAGGCCAACCCACTCGTAGGTATAGAGCGAACCAGCGTCTGTTCGGGAGTACTGTTGCAGACCTTTTTTCAAAAGGCGTGCAATGGTTGATTTAGCGGAACCGACCGGACCGTGAAGCAGTATCACGCGCTTCTCTGGTCCGTATTTCTGAGCGCCCGCCTTGAAAACATTCACTAGTTTGTTCAGATGAATGTCCAAACCGAAAACCGCATCACGACCGTTTTCGAATGGGTCATCGAAAAATTTCCAGTGATAGAGTTCTTTTTTGTATTCGGTATAGGTTTCAAACCCATAATCCGAAATCATGTCGTAGACGCGCTGGAATGCGGTCCGAGCTATGGCCGGGTGCTCGATCACCATGTTCAGGTACTCTTTGAGGCTTCCCGTCCAGTGCATTTGCTTGTACTGATCATGAAATTCATGTTCTGTGATGGCGCTGATGATCTTGCTGGCATCCATGCTAGCCCCTCGCTGGTAGTGAACGATGTCGCTGCCCTAATCATAGGTCCTGATAGCTAACGGAATCATAAACCGAAGCATCTGGCAACTTTTAGAAGAACTCTTTTTAAGTTCCAACTCGCCGTTGCAATGCCAAGCGGTTAAGGCCGCTATCTATCTCATGTGTGCTGCTATTTGATTGGGTGTCTCGTCTTCTACTCTATAGAATATCGGGGAAAATAGGGTAAGTCAAAAAATGTTTTGGAAGAATGCTATCTTGCATACATGTCGGGAGGAAAAGATTGCCCTTGTTCGGTGCGAACACAGGCGCATCGAAAGGCAAAGCTTGATCCAGTGAGGTCGGAAATTAAAAAATTGGAATTTTTGCAAAAAAACTAAGAAATAGAATGCAAAACAGCATCCTAAGGGGATGCCGTTCACGTGTAGATCAGAGTGATGACTTATGATTTGGCAGAGTCAGACGATTGGAACTGTTGGCCAAGATACTCATTGATGAATGAGTCGATTGCGCCATCCAAAACTTCATCGGGACTGAAGGATTCGTGGTCGGTTCGATGGTCCTTCACCAGCTTGTAAGGATGAAGGACATAAGATCGAATTTGACTACCGAAGGATACATCACTCTTGCCACCCTCGACGACCGCCTGCGCTGCTTTGCGCGCTTCCAACTCGCGTTCGTACAATCGGGACTTCAAAATCTTCATCGCTTGGTCACGGTTTTGATGCTGCGACCTTTGTGTTTGGCAGGCTACGACGATTCCGGAAGGCATGTGCGTGATGCGCACGGCAGAGTCGGTCCTGTTAACATGCTGGCCACCAGCACCAGAAGCTCGGTAGGTATCGATCCTCAAGTCGGAATCGATGATTTGGATGTCGATATCATCATCGACAATCGGCGAGACGTAGACCGAAGCAAAGGAGGTATGACGCCTTGCATTCGAGTCGTATGGGCTGATTCGAACCAGTCGATGCACGCCTGATTCGGCCTTGAGTAAGCCAAAGGCGAAAGTACCGCGGACTTCGATGGTGGCGCTTTTGATGCCGGCTTCATCGCCATCCTGAATATCGTGAACTTCAGTTTCCCAGCCCTTGCGTTCGGCATAACGGAGGTACATGCGGAACAGCATCGAGGCCCAGTCACAGGACTCGGTGCCGCCGGCTCCGGAGTTGATCGTCAAAATCGCGTCATTGCCGTCGACTTCTCCGCCTAGAAGGCTTTGAACTTCGAGGGCCTGCAGTTCTGTTTCGAGCTGTTCAAGCAGGCGGATTGATTCTTCGACGTACTCATCGCCACCTTCATCGGCAAGTTCCAGGGCAGCCTTCAAATCGTCACGTGTTGATGTGAGAGTCTTAGCTCGATTGACGGCCAATTCAAGCGCCCGTTTTTTCTTGAGAATAGGTGCGGAAAGTGTGGGGTTGGACCAGAAGTCGGGGCGAGCCTCGATTTCGGCGCTTATGTCCTCCAGCTGAGCCTCTTTGCTAGGGACGTCAAAGAAACCTCCACACGCGATCGTACTTAACAGTAGCTTCTTTGGCGCGGGAATGAATGACGTCGAGTTGCATAATCGAATACTCCTGTTATCGAGGACGGATGCGTCCTGGCTCACAAACGCGTGGAGCTTGACGGCCGAAGACCGACGAAACTACCATAGTTCCAGATTGTCCGCCACAGGCAGCAAGCCGGGAAAGGATCCCTATGATACTCCTGACTAAACTCGATCAACAAAAGATCCTTATCAATTTGGAGACCGTCAAATATGTCGAATCCGTTCCCGATACGATTATCTTTTTTACCAACGGTGACTCAGTGATGGTGTTCGAGTCCATGGAAGCGATTTCACAGGCAGTCTTGAACTACCAGGCCGAAGTTTTCAAAAAGTCCAAACTTGAAGGCGCAGGGGCCTCCTCAACTTTCTAGGCCAGACTCCCGGCAACTCTTGAGTTCAAGGCATAATCTGCCGACCACTCTTTGGGTTGCTTGATATGGGAGATTGGAACTTGGGCCCAATAACCAAAATAGGTCTCTCTGCGCTATCTGCCCTGAGTCTGGTAGGTGGCTTTGCTTTGGCAAAAAACCAAAGCAAGCAGACCAAGCCAGCCAAGCAAGAAGAAGCCCCCAAAGAGGATCCAAAATCTGAGATCTATGAGCGATCGGCTGACAGCATTATCAAAAATTTCATGTTTGTTGGCGATTTTGAACAGAAAGAAGAGACTCGCAGCAATGGCAAAGAGATCTTCTGGCGTTACCCATTCACTTTGCCCAAGGTTAATTTTGAACTCGATTTGAATCCTGATTTTGATAGCCAGGAGATGCACCAGGACTTTCCGGCAACGGAAGGTGAAGGTCGTGCCTACCAGCATATGAATCGAGGCCGCGTGTTATTTTTGGAAGGCAATCTGGATGAGGCCCGGAAGACTTGGCTCAGTGGTCGGGCGCGCTATGGAAAAACCTATGAAGCGCATCGAAGGGCGGACTATTATATTGCCGAATCCTTCCTTTACCAAGGCTGGCTCAAATGGAAAGCTTCGGGCAAAAAATATGATGTTCCCGAAGTCCGGCAGAGCTTCGTTAACGCGACCACTTTTTTGGCTTGGGCCTTCGATCGAAAAAAGGATCTTTACGATCCCTTACTCGAGCGGATTTCCCCTCGAGCTTTCTATAATCAATCGGTGGTCTATTTCAATTATGAGCGATGGGCTGGAGTCTCGGGATCGGTTTCAAATGGCTTGGATTTCCTGAGACGCACAGGTCGCAAAGAATATCGACGCGATCTGCGCCGGATGATGGCTGAAGTGCATATCCGCAATCGCGCATACCTGGATGCGGTGCAGGAGTTGGACCTAACTCTTCGTCAGGATGAAGATACCCATAGTTCCGCAACTATCTTCGCACGAGTCGGTGATATCTATTTTGATCTCAATAATTTTGAATTGGCCGAAGAAGTGTATGCAGCGGCCAATAAAATTGATCGCGAATTGCGACAAATTAAGCCGTCTCAGTATATTTTGCGAGGTGAGTCCCTGTTCTGGTTGGGGCGATTTGAGGAATCTCGCCTTACGATGCAGTATGCCCTTCAAGCAGCTGCGCTACCGCAGTCTGTTGAAGAGCTTGACACGAATATGCAAGCACTGGCGAGCCTGCGAATTGCCGACACGTGGCTGGCACTTGGCAATTTCGAAAAGGCGAAGCTCGCCTACTTCCAGCATGGTCAGGAATATCGTGGCCATCTCACCGCAAATTTTGCCAAAATCCGTTTGGCTTGTTTGGAGCTCCCAGAATATGAGGGCAACAACATTCTCCATGCTAGGCAACTCCTGGCTGAACTGAAAGACCAAGCGGATGTCATCCCTCCCGCGGCCCAGGAAATGGCTTGGACCTGTGAGACCGCGTCCTATGCCCAGCACGAACGCACCCCTGAAATGGTTGAACGTGTGCGATCCTTCGCCGACAAATATCCGGAATCCGCCTTTCTGCAGACCCTGGTTAATCCCGTGCGTGAGGTTCAAGCTAGAAAAATCGATGAATACTTTGCTGCTGGGGATACCAATGGAGCCCTTCAATTCTTCGAAAGCACCCGTAGCTTTCTCTTTCCTGTTGTGAGTGAAAAACTGGCTACAAACCTTTTTTCTGCCTATGCGGAGATCAATCGCGCCGATAAAGCGAAAGAGTTTTTACCGATCTTTCAAAAGTCAAAGATGAATGAAATTGGATGGTTGCAGTTGGTGGCGACAGTGGTGGAGTTGGTCGATTTATCGGAAGGACGTGAAAAAGAACTTTATCTTCGCACCAATCGGGACTTGGCGCGGCAACTGGAAGAACTCAACATGCAAGTTCCACTGGAAAACCGGATTCGACTGTACCTACACCGTATCCTCAATAGAAGTGCAGGTTCGGAGCATTTTCCTTGGATTCTATCTTTGGGCTTAAAATGGGTTGAATCGGATGTTTCTATTGGCTGCGACGTGGTCTATCCCATGCTGCAAAAGATTCAAGCTGATGAAAAGCTTAAAGCCAAAATACCCCTGGATCAGTCGGCGCCCTATTTCATAGATGCAAGTCTCAAGGATCTCTTGCGATTTGAAACCAATTGCGCATATTCACTGATGGAATTTGAACTTGATCTCCATAAATCGACCATATCTGTGCTCGCCAAACGCTATGTAGCGCGCGACTATATTCCCTTCAATCCGATTACGGCGGCGATTATCTGGTCTGTGGCGGAAGAAGCGAATTCTCAAGGCGATAAGGACTCAGCAGCCACTCTTTGGAAGATGCTGACGAGCAAGGGCACTCCTGATATCCCTGAAGTGCGCTATGCAAAAAGTCGATTAAACGTTCAGCCGACCGAATTAGAAAATCTTTGGCAGAACTGATTTTTAGATAAAATGTACGATCAAAGCCTATTGTTTCAATGTCTTTGGTCATGAGTGGGACGAGCAACCCTTCGATAAAGCTCAAGATTTTGATTCAGTGTCCGAACCACTCTCTGTACTCGACCCTGTTTCGATACGAGGGAAGGATGAAGTCATGTCGAGGCTTATAAAAGACCCCCTGATTGTAGCTGCCCTGGCAACACTGCCTGCCGCGGCAATTGGGTTTTCTTCCGTCATTGAATTCAAGCCCATAGTTGTTCCGCTCCTAGCGGTCTTGCTCTGGGGCTTTACTGTCGTTCAAGCCTTCGTTTCGCGTTCAGCCGAAGGCGATAAGGACGATGGTGATGCTGAAGAGATGCAGCGAATGCAGCTCGAAGTCCAGTCGGCGACAGATCGTGTCGATCGAATTGCTGAAAAGAAGCTGGTTCTTCTTAAGAACAATTTGGACAAAAATTTCTCGATCGATAAAAGTGCATTGGAAACAGCCCTGAAAGAGCTTGAAATCGAGAACAATCGCCTTCGCGTTCAAATGGGAGAGCGAAATTCTGATCTTGCCAATATGAGAGTGCAGCTCAACGATATCAAAGTCGAACTCGAAGGTCATAGAGAGCGTCTCGGCAAAGCTGGAAATAACGACGAGGGTGCAAGACAATCGGAACGAATTCGTCAACTTCAGTCCCACCTGAGTGAGCGAGACGAGCATTTGGCTGCTCAGGAAAAACTGCTAAGACACATCCTTGGGTTGGTGCCCACAATTCAAAAGCAAATGGCGGCAGTCATCGACCATACCGAGACTTCGGCAATCGAGATCGGTGACAAAGTGCGATCGATTTATGAAAAAGCTCAGGAGCACCTAGCAGAGTCCAACGAAATCAATAAGCAATTCTCTGGAAGCCTTGGTAAAAACGACGATGAAGAGAAGCTTTCGCTCTCAGGTGTGATTTCTGTTGCCCTGAAATTATTGCAAGAAATGACTGATATGCTGGATGAAAACGGCAAACTCAATCTTCATTTTTCGCAATCTATTCAGGCGATCTTGGAGAATACCGCGACCATTAACAAGATTACCGAAGATATTCAGTACATTTCCGATCAAACCAACCTTTTGGCCCTGAATGCTGCCATCGAAGCAGCCCGAGCTGGGGAACATGGCCGCGGTTTCTCGGTCGTTGCTGAAGAGGTTCGCAAGCTTTCCGATCGTA